>JAYPAN010000004.1:2492-70759 GCA_038123715.1 Rhodobiaceae bacterium
TCACCTAGGTTTGGCGAATTAATTCGGGCTGGTCATGAGGGGCTAGGGTTCGTCTTTTATCCAAAAAAATAAAAAAATATGGAATAAAATAGGTCGTTCTTACGTCTCCTTATTATAGCGCATTCGCTTAAAACTTATTTAAGGAGATTTAAAATGACTAACTTTATGAAAGCACTAACTTTTGCGGCAGTACTCGTTTCAACACTGTCCTATTCACAAGCCTTCAGCCCCAATAATAATCTGGACGCTCTTAACAGTAATGACATCCTAATTAATAAACCAGAAGCTTCGGAGGGCGACCATAAATCAATTGTTCAAATTGCCTGTTATGGTTGCATAAGCAATGAAACTGGCCGCCCTCGCACGAATTATGTGAAGCCTCATTATCGCAGCAACGGAACTTATGTAAGCGGATACTGGAGGAGCTAGTGGATATCAATTGGCGGGGGCGTATTTCCCCCGCCAATCTCGACTAACTATGAAACGTGAACTAAACTTTTAGGAAGTATATGCGATGGAAACTCATTATGTAGAGATAACCAAACATGCAAAGTTCGATTGCATTCCGCTACGGTTCGGGTTCATTCCAGAAGTAAATGTCGGAGTTTTGAGGGCAACTTACGATGAAGCAGGAACCCAGAACCAAAAACCAAGGGAAATTGGTCTCGGGAACAGGCACTATAAGGGGGAATTAGAATTCACTGATGGTCAGATTATAAGCAATGCTACTTTTGTTCTTGCCTCTAATGATCGAATTGTTTCTGTCTTCACAGGTGAAAGCCGGGTGAATAGAGCCGTCGGAGAAATTGTTCGGGACATGAGAATTAGCGGAAAAATAGACAGCAATTGGATTATCGATAACCTATATGGTCCGTATAGGGATGGAAAAGTGAAAACGGGCTCAGATCTCATTAGCTTGCTAGTAGAAATTGGCATTCAGGCGCAAGCAACTGGTCAGAGTGAGCCGACGCCTGAGGAGCTGGAACGGCAAAATGAAAGAGACCGTAAACTTCGGGATGCCCTGGCCGAAAACGCAGGCTTAAAAAGACGTATTAACGAAACAGAAAAACAGAGGCCTCAATATAAGGGCGAGGATATTGCCATTGCGCCACCCTGTACCCTTGCAAAAGTGGAAACGGGAGAAAGGCGTAACTATAGAGGTGAGGTTGTCGAGTGCACATTCCTTCACTTTGAAGAGAGAGTTCCAGTGCGCACCATGGATAAGTGGGCGGACCCAGAGGGTAAAATTACTGAATATGCAAAAACGCTTATCGGCAAAAAGATTCATACCACGTCTTGGAAGCCTCAAATTTTCTCTCCTCTTAATTGGTTCAGGAGTATCTATGAAGTTTGATTTGAGGCTGGTGTGTCAGTGTAAGTATCTTACTGCTAAATTTTAGACGTCAAAAATGGAGAAAGCAGAATGAGATATTGGTGGGTCAGCCAAAACCAAACCTTTAGGCATGAGATTGGCGGTGGTTACATGTGGTCACCGAAGAGAGCAAAGAATGGCAACGCCATTCTGTCATACACTAACATGACACGGGCTAGCGTTGGCGATATCGTCTTCGCTTTTTACCAAGGCAAGGTTCAGTATATTGGTGCCGTCGCTGCACATGCCCTCAGTTCATCGAAGCCAGAAGAATTTGGAAATTCTGGTGTCGCTTGGTCGAATGATGGGTGGCTTGTACCTGTTTCATGGGCACCATTGCCCAAGGCGGTTTCCCCCAAACAGCATATTGAGCAGTTAAGGCCGCTTCTTCCATCTAAGCATTCACCTATTCGGGCAAATGGGGAAGGAAATCAGGCCTATCTTTTTGAAATTTCTCACGATTTAGCCAACCAAATTTTGCAAATTGCGGAAACCAATGATGAGTTGATCAATGGTCTTTTAAACCTTGGACAAGAAGGTCAGCCAGTCGTAAGGGCGCTAGAGGCAGAAATCGAACAGTCTATTTTGGGCGATCATAATTTAGATGAAACGGAAAAGGACAACCTTATCAAGTCGAGAAAAGGGCAAGGAAAATTTAAGTCAAATTTAATGAAAGTTGAAAACCATTGCAGGCTTACAGGCCTTACCGACAAAAGATTCCTGATCGCAAGTCATATTAAAGCCTGGTCGAAGTGTGAAACCAATTCTGAACGGCTGGATGGGCATAATGGTTTTCTTTTTGCACCAAACCCAGACAAGCTCTTTGATAACGGCTTTATTGGCTTTGAAGATAATGGAAACTTGATGGTCAGTTCATTAATTTCAGAAGATCTGTTGCGTCTTTTGGGGTTTTCGTCCTCTGCAAATGTGGGCTCGTTTTCTCAAGCTCAATGTGCCTATCTTCGATTTCATCGAGAAAATACGTTCAAAGAATAGGCTCCAAATTTAGGGGCAGATAAGCGAGAAGAATTTGACGGAGCAATGCAGGCTATTGAACAAGCGAATTGAGCCAATTGACCGCCTCCTTCCCCCATGCTTTCCATGCGGGTTGCGGGTTCTTATTTGGAACACAGGCAAAATCAACATGGCGCTCTAGCTGGCCTTCATAAAAGCTTTCCCTTTCATTAAAGATAATTTCTTTTTCAAAATCGCATAAAGATGAAGCAACACTTGTCCAGCTAGTAGTCGGCCGCACATTTATCTCTATCACGTCACATGCCCGACCATTCACCTGGCCCTTAATACGTTCAATCTCTTTCGCTTCAACTAACGAAAAATTGCAGGCCCTGTTTTCCCCAAAAGCCGGCGTAGCAAACAGAAGCGCGATAATGGTTGGGATGCGGGTCATTTTGCTTCCTATTTACAGAATGTTTCGAAAACAGCGGAATAGTTGGCGGCGACGTCTGTCAGCCATTTTATCTCTGCTTTGACCTCCTCGCTTTCTGCAGCGGTTTCGGGAATAAGCACCAGTTTTTTCCATTCCCCATCAGCTTGTTCGAGCAAATCAACAATGGCTTTAACTGTTTCCTCGCAGTCTCGCTCGTCATTGCTGCGCTCAGAATTGGCGTCCTCGCACGCCGCCAGCATTGGCATAGCAAACAGGATCGCGATGATGGTCAGGATTCGGGTCATTTATGTCTCCTTCAAGCACATCAGAGTAAACTGAACCTCAATTCAGAGGCAATACACGACGCGCGATAAAGCAGGACGTTTTGTAAAGGGCTATGGCGGTAACGCTAATGGTAAGCTAAAGAAGGCTCACTAATTACTGCTCTTTTCAGGAAAGTCGAAGGAAACGAGAAATTGCATCTCGTTGTTGGGTGACGCCCGACGAAGTTCTCGCCTGACGCAGTTTTCTGTCTACTCCACTATAAATTGACCAAATACAAATTTGCCTTCCTTTTGCAAACCGCTCTCCCCGATGGGCCGCCCGACAGCAAGTGGCACGTTTCCAATATACAGCGGGTATTTGCCAGGCTTTATCGGAACAAAGCTAACATGCGCTGCACCTATTTCGTCGCACTCGATAGCGTTGAAACTTAACCCCTGCAAATGGACTTCAATGTCACCTATTGTAACCAGCCGCAAATGGGCATTGTTCAAAAGCTCCGACATTTCAACACGCCAACCAGAGAGGTCGCCCTGCACATCTGGACAATCAATCTTCAAGCGATAATAGCGTCCCGACAAGAGGCGGATTTCCATCGGCTCTAACTTAGGTGCGCCATTGTGGTCTGTGGTTATGGTTAGCGAAGTTCGAATGGGTGGAAATTCGGCAAGATTACCTCGAGAGCCTTCAGTCGCAGATGCTTTAAAAGCAGCTCCAGGCATCACCCACAACAGAGCGATGATTGGCAGTATGCGAGTCATTTATGTCTCCTCTATACAAATCAGAGTAAACTGAACCTCAATTCAGAGGCAATACACGATGCCCAGTAAATAGGGATATTTAATGCTAAGATGGAGAACCCCAGTGTGCGAGGAGGCTTTCTAAAATGCGGCTTTTAACAATGGCATTTGTTTTAATCATGTTCGGCTTCCCAGCCTTTACGCAAGACCAAAGCGCAACTCTGAATTTAGATCTTCAAAATATTGCCCCCATGAACCAAACACTCGATAGCATGAGGGCCGACAGAAGTTCAGGCAAATATAGCGAACGAATTTTGGGTTTATTAGCCGACCCTACATTTTTCGTTCAGACGTCATTTTACATTACGAAAGACCTTCCCAAGCGAGCGCCAAGTGTCAAATCCGAAAAAAATGGTTTCGTCATAAGGCATGTGGCAACATGTAACCAAAACGTTAATCGGGAAGAGGATTATGAGGGCAAGTGCAAAGATTACTATTTTAAGTGGGACCAATCGGTTGCCGACAATGGCTCAGCAAATGTGGAGTTGGAGATTCATCCTACTTGCCTCGATGATTCCTGCCACCACGAGTATCATCAATTTGAATTGGTGCAAGAAGGCGATGTTGTGTGGCGTTATAAGAGCCATAAAAAAGGACTGCGCTGCGATCTATTGCGCGGCGGTGGCTCACCGCCATGCTTGTAAACGATTTTTGATATTTCTAGTGCAATCGGCGCAAACTGAACCCCGAGTCAGAGGCAATACACGATGCGCGATGATGGTTGGGATGCGGGTCATTGTTCGGCCTTACAAACAAGTTCGCCTTCATTGATTTCCTTGCAAGTGATTGGGGGGCGCACGGGCTTGGCCTCAGCCCCTGCTGTCACTTTGTTTTGCGGGCTCACCGGCGAACGAACCCGCGCACCATCCTGGGCGTTCAAAAACGCCTCGGTTTCTTCTGCCGTCAAATCATAGACTTGAATTCGCCCCTCAAGAATTGCCCGGCCCTGACTGGCGCGCAGACGGCGCAGTTCCGGTTCCCTTTGCGCACGCAACCCAACCGCAGGATTGCCAAACCGGTCAAGAACCATGTCACCCTTATCAAGCGCGCCGCTGAGATTGCCCGTATCAATAATTTGCGCCTGAGCCGCCGCCGGCGCAGCAAACAGAAGCGCGATAATGGTTAGGATGCGAGTCATTTACAATCCTTGATAATCATCAGCGTAAACTGAACCCCGATTCAGAGGCAATCATTTTTCTAAAATTGCCCGCATAAACCAATGGCTTCCTCGATGCCACTTTCCCCGCACAGCCAGCCAAGTTTAGCGGGTAGGTTTGAGTTACGCGCTACGATTGCGGACGGCATCTTGCAACAAAGCGGCAAAGCGGTAAAAGCCATGCGCCATTTTGCTATAGGGCAATAAAAGGAAAAGCGTCAGAACCGCGCCGAGATGAAGTATCAACATTTCCGCGACAAGAAAGTCAACGAGACCCTGAACATATAAAAGCAAGCCGGTGGTGCTGACCAAAAAAAGCAGCAAGACGAAAGCGAAATCCCCACTCCGGTAAGGCGCCGCGTCCAGATGGTCGTCGGATTTGGTCTTTAGCCACATAAGACCCAATGTCCCCAAGGACAGGCATACCCCGCCGCTAATACCGAATAATTTAGGCAGTGAAAAAAGCGGATAGGGGGCAGGATAGTTGAGAAAATAGTGATAAATCGTGCCGGTTGACGTTGAAGCAAAGCACAAAAGAAAACCATACATGGTGAAATGATGCAAAATGCGCCGCGTATTGGAATAACGGTCTTTATCCTCATAATTGCAGCCGTCGCCATGACCGCCTGACAGGTTTTTCATGGTTGCGGCAGCCAGAATGGCGGCCCAAATATCGCCAGGGTGAACCCAGCCGCCGCCGACCTGTTTCCAATAGCGACGCACTCCAACGGCCATAACACCAAGCGGCAATAAGAAAGCCGGCATGAAAATCGCAACCATGAGCGCATGGGAAATAACGGCATAAAAACCGATGCCATTGCCCAAGCGACCAAATATTTGAGCCAGCGCAAAAATGGTTGCAATGCCGGCAATCATGGCCAGCGATATCGCCGTGCCCGAGCTTTGGAAGCGATGGGCAAAGCCGTTTGGGAAAGCATAATCAGTCCAGCTTTCCTGCCGTGCAATTGCCAAAATTTGCGGCAAATTCAGGTCAAACTCATGCGGCGCAGTAAATTGGCAGGCATAATAGCAGCCCCGGCAATTATGGCAGAGATTTGCCAAATGGGCGATTTCAGCCAAGCCGAAATCCTTGTGGCGCGTAATTTCGGGAAACACCGAACAATAACCTTCGCAATAGCGACACGCATTGCAAACGCTCAATTGACGTTGCGCCTCGGATTGTGTTTCAGCATGCATAATTTGCGGCCTCCTCTCCGGCGATGCGTCCGAAAACATTGCCAATGGTCATGCCAAAACCGGCCAGATACCCCTCACCCAATATAGAGCCGGCCATAATTTCGCCGGCGGCCCACAGATTTTGCACAGCCCCCTCTTTGGACAGGACTTGCGCGCGCTCATTCACGCGCAACCCGAAATAGGTGAAGGTGATACCGGGTCTCAGCGCATAGGCAAAAAAGGGCGGTTCAATAATGCGGCGCGCCCAATTGGTCTTTGCCGGTGTGAGACCGGCGGTCGTCAAACCATCCAATTGCCCCGGCGCAAAACCGTCCTCCGGCCCGCAAGCGGCGTTATAAGCGTCAATCGTTTGGGTCAAAGCACCGGCGTCCAGCCCCAATTTCCCGGCCAGTTCTTCAATCGTATCGCCCTGCTCCGGGGGAAAAACCGATGGCATGAAAAGTCCCTGCGCGCGCCGGTCAATAATGGCGTAAGCGACTTGTTCGGGTTGCTCGGCCACCAAGCGCCCCCATATGGCATAGCGTTTTGGCCAAACATCCTCGCCTTCATCATAAAAGCGTTCGGCATTTTGATTGACCACGACGGAATAGACGACGCAGTCAAGGCGCGTGACAATACCGCCGTCGAAATGCGGTGCGCGCCCGTCAATGGCAACAGCGTGGCATTGCTTTTCGTCACCGACGGTTTGGACGTTTTGAGCTTGTAAATCGGCCAATACGGCGCCGCGATTATAAGGTGTGCCGCGAATACGGAAATTGCGCGCTGCCTGCCCCCAGGCGCGTTCAAGCCATTCTATATTGGCCTGAAACCCGCCCGAAGCGGCAATTACGGCTTTGGGTGTCAGGCTGTGTCCCGCGTCTTGGGCGGTATAGTCCACACGGGTAACACATGCCTCATCAATTTCCAGATGCGTAACATTCGCCTGATAAATGATTTTCACGCCCTTTGCCTGCGCCGTTCGATAGAGGGCATTGACCAGCGCCTTCCCGCCGCCGAGAAAAAAAGCATTTGTGCGCTCCAAGGATAATGTGCCGGACAGGGCTGATTGAAAGCGAACCCCATGCGCTTCCAGCCAAGGCACACATTCTGCCGAGCGCCCAATCGCGATACGCGCCAATTGCTCGTTCGTATTGCCTTTGGTGACCGCCAGCAAATCTTGCATATATTCTTCTTCGGAATAGCTGTCCTGCAGCACCGACAGCGGGCCGTCATGGCGGCATCGCAGATTGCGTGTGTGGCGGGAATTGCCGCCGCGCATCGCTTCGGGCGCGGATTCGAGAATGGTTACCTGTGCGCCTTTTTCAGCCGCAGTAATCGCTGCGCTTAATGCAGCATTGCCCCCACCGATTACAACAATATCCGTTTGCATGTTTGAAAATGTGCCTTAACTGCATAACAAAGTTTTTGTTCAAAGAGCCAATATTGTTCGGTGGCTTTCGAAAAACGGGCCGGAACCAAAAGGCTCCGACCCGCAATTTTTAGCAGATGATGACAGAATTAGAAATTCAGTTTCACACCGGCATAGAATTGACGACCGCGCGGGTCATGCACTTCCGTGTCAAACAACGGACGTGATGCCAACTCCGGTGTGTCTTCGTCGAGCAGATTAACCGCACCGACAAAGATTTCCGTCTCGCCATCCAGCATGTCCACTGCATAAGTGTAACGCAAATCCACCGTCGTCTGGGCATCGATATCACGATAGCTGGACGTGGTCGCAGCTTGGTCATCTTCATAGGCACCGATATGACGCACGGTCAGATTGGTGGTATGGCTGTCTTTAATCCAAGTCGCGCCAAGATTGATTTTTGTGTCCGGCGTGGAGCCGAAAGCATTGCCGTTATTGCGGCTGCCTTTCAACTGGCCATTGCCGTCCAGACCGGCAAACTCGGTTGATGTGAAATCAGTGATAAGTGTCACATTGGCATTGAATGACAAATCGCCATTATTGAACCAGTCCGCATCATAAACGGCGTTGATATCAATCCCTGACAGCGACGCATCGCCCCGATTCTCAAAGCCGGTAAACACGGCATTGAGCTGGCCGGCGGCATCACGCAGCACGGCAGGGCCATTCGGTGTCGCATTAACGATTGACTGAGCACTGCCACCCGGCAGGACGAGGTCTTCATACTCATAATTGAAATAGTCAAATGAGATATCCAGCGTGTCCAAGCGGCCAACCAGCCCAAGATTGTAATTGGTTGCTGATTGCGGTTCCAAATCGGGTGATCCTGAGGTGAAAACCGTCACATTGAAGGTGCCATCATTCGGGTTGTTCGGGTCGGTGACGCCAGCACTGCCAACCGCACCGGAAACCTGACGGATTGACGGTGCTTGGTAGGAAGTGCCATATGAGGCGCGTGCTGACCACGCATCGGTCACTTCATATTTCAAAGAAACTTTCGGGTCAAAAGTGTCGCCACCTTTGTCGCCATAATCTTCAAAACGCGCCGCGACTTGGGCTTCCAAACGCTCGCTGACCGGCAGCAAGGCCTCAGCAAAATAGGCCACGGCCTCTTGTTTTGTTTGGGTAATAATGCCTTCGGTCTCGTTGCGACCATTATCGCCTGATTGGCGACGGCCATCCGGCGTGTAGTCAATTGTGACATCGCGCCTTTGCATACCGACCGCCACGGCAACATTGCCGCCACCCAACTGCATGTCGGTTTCACCACTCAAAATCAGTTCGATAACGTCCTGTTTCACGGAGCCGACTTCGTTAATGGTCGTCGAGAAGGACAACAAATCGGCATTTGTATTGCTCGCCGTTTCCGAAGAATCCTTTGGTGAGGCCAAAGTCGGGTTCACAATCGCCGTGCCGAACGGGTTCCATGAGCCATCGGTAAGAGCAGCTTGGAAGTTATCCGTATCGAAATCGCGCGGCTGCTGACGTGTGTAGGAATTATCAGCCGTTTGATAGCTGGTTGACAAAATCCAATTGTCATTAAGGTCAATATCCAAACCGCCCATAAAGCGCAGATTTTGGAAAGTAGTTGTAATGTCATCAGCTTTTTCGCCATCAAAAGCTTTACCAAAAACGCGACCGCGATAAATGACCGGCACAGCATTATGGGTGTTGGTGTCCCAATTTGCCGGATTGACATAACTGATATTCTCCGCCCCATCCGCAACAAAGAAGTTGAACGGGTGGTCGGCAGGAACCAGAAAACCGCCATCGGTCGTTGTGCGACGCAGAACCGCGCCACCAATGCCGTCACGAATTTCATTCTGCGAGAAGCTCATCTCGCCGAAAAAGCTGATTCGGTCATTCACGTCATAGTCAATTTGCGAGAAGATTTGCAGACGCTCTTCTTCGGCAATGATGCGACGCTGGTCAATGAAATTATAGCGGCAAGACGTCCCGCGCAAAATACCACCGGCAGCGGCACAATCGGGGTCAGCCAAAGTGTTGCCGACGCGGACTGTATCGCCGTCGGCATTGGTGCCAGCGCGCTGAAACTTACCTGGCGCACCTGTGCCTGAGTTAAAAACGCCGCCGAAATTATATCCGGCATCTGTGGTGTTATTGGCGTCACGCGCTTTGATGAAATCAATATCGCCACGGAAATTGCCGTCTTGCGCGTATTGATTCACAAAGATTTGGAAATCGCCCTTGTCAAACTTGCTGCCCAAGGCCAAGCCGAATTGGCTGCTTGTATGGGTTGAGTCACGCATTTCAGCGGTCAGCTCAAAACCTTCGAAATTATCGCGCGTAATAATGTTGACCACACCGGCAACAGCTTCAGAACCATAATTGGCTGAAGCGCCGTCGGTCAGGACTTCAATACGCTCAATCATATTGACCGGGAATTGGTTGACATCTGTGAACAATTGCCCCGTGTCATCGGTTACAGGTGACAGGCCTGCACGCCGCCCATTGAGCAGTGTCAGGGTTGAGCCAATGCCAAGACCGCGCAAAGAGAATTGCGAGACGCCTTGCAGAGCATTTTGACGGTTAGATGTTTGCGAACCGGAATTGGATGTCAGGCCCTTGAATAGATCCTGCATTTTTACCGTGCCCGCTTTGGCCAAATCTTCGCTGCCGACCGTTTGAACGGGCGACGGTGATGAATAGTCCTTTTTAAGACGCAGGTTTGAACCGGTTACGACAACCATGTCCACCGGCCCGTCAGCACTTGACTGAGCCATGGCCGAATTGACTCCAAGCGTTGTCATGCTTGTAGCCAATACGGCGAAGGCGGCAGCATATGCTGTGAAATGTGATTTAGGCATATTTCCTCCCAATAGTAAAATTACCTTCAATTACAAAACCACCCCATATTGACGAAGCGCCCTATGAGCTGGCGATTCCCGGCGACCAATCCCTCAATCTGCCTTCGGCGCCTTGACAGACACTTGTGCAAAACCGGAATACCCCCCGATGACGATAGGAAATCCCCAACGTCGTAAGCAAAGGGTAAGCTGGCGAGACCATAGGCAAAATCCGACATCCCGCCTATGGGCGGAGCGAAAACAAGCGGCTTTCGGGTGCGTTGCATGGGTCAATTGTCGGATATCGGGAATTGAACAGCAAAAATATACTCAATCCCAATTGCTTGGGGGGAAACATGTTCAGTATTTTTTCCGGACTTGGTATTCGTGCTGCGGTTTGTGCGGGCTTGATGCTGGCGGCCTTAACGTCAATGTCTCCGGCTCGCGCGCAGATGGATGAGGCGTGGCGTCCCCAAAAATCAACAACGCTGATTGTTCCCTCCAATCCCGGCGGCGGTTGGGATCAGACAGCGCGCTTCATGCAACGGGCAATTGAGGCAAATAAGCTGTCACCGACATCGGTGGAAGTGATAAATCGCGGCGGCGCCGGTGGAACAATCGGCTTGACCGAATTGGTCGAACGCCATGCCACCGACCCCTATAAATTGATGGTAAGCGGTTTTGGCATGACCGGCTCGGTTTTAATGCATTCCAGCAAGCATAATATCATGTCAACCACGCCGCTTGCGCGTCTGACGAGTGAATATCAGGCGATTGCGGTGCCAGCCAATTCGCCGTTCAACTCTCTCGATGACTTATTGACCGCCTTCAAAGCCAATCCGAAAGCGTTTAGTTGGGGGGGCGGCTCAGCTGGCGGTTCTGACCATATTTTTGCTTATTTGCTGGCTGAGGCCTTGGATATTGAGGCAACCAAAGTCAATTATGTCGCCTTTACCGGCGGCGGTGAGGCTTCCGCCGCGCTTTTGGGCGGTCAGGTGGATGCCGGTATTTCAGGCTTTGGCGAGTGGGGCGGCTTGGCCGATTCCGGTCGTATTCGATTGCTCGCTGTGTCCTCCGACCAACGCATGGCGGATGATGACACACCGACTTTCCGCGAACTCGGCATTGATTTGCTGTTTGCAAATTGGCGCACCATTGTCGCCGCCCCCGGCATCACGCGCGCTCAGAAGGAATGGTATGTTGACTTGTTGCGCCAGGCACGCGCCTCTGATGAATGGCAGGAAACGCTGAAGCGTAATAATTGGACGGATAGTTTTTTGACCGGCGAGGATTTCGATAATTTCATTATCGCCGACAGCGCACGCACCGCCCGCATATTGCAGCGTGTCGGGATATCGGGCGATAAGGGGACAAGCTGGGCAGCGGTCGGGCCTTATTTATTTCCCAATATCGCGATGGCGGGTCTGATTATTTTGGCCGCACTTATTTTCTGGGAAAGCCGTCGGCACGCAACCGCCGGTGCTGCGCCCGACATGTCAGAGGAAAAGCATCCCGACACAAAGGCTTTCGTGCAAACGGCGGCAATCATTTTCGCCTATATTTTGGGTTTGAAGTTTATCGGCTTCATCTTTGTCACACCGCCGGTTATCGTAGCGCTTTCGTATCTGCTCGGCTCACGCGCCTATGGGCGCGACATTGCTGTCGGCTTGTCGGTTACCGCGCTTATCGTCGTCATATTTGAACATCTTTTAAATGTAGATGTTCCCTAATTTTGCAGGGCCTTAATTATGTCAGAGTCACTTTTCACAAATCTTGCCAATGGATTTTCAGTCGCCGCGACGCCGGAAAACCTGCTTTTTGGCGTTATTGGTGTGGTTCTTGGAACCGCAGTCGGTGTGCTGCCCGGTCTTGGCCCGGCGGTTGCCATCTCCCTGCTTTTGCCCCTAACTTTCGGTCTTGATCCGATTGCCGCCTTTATCATGTTTGGCGGTATTTATTACGGCGCGATGTTTGGCGGCGCGACGACTGCGATTTTGGTCAATACGCCGGGCTGTTCATCCTCTGCTGTCACCACTTTTGACGGGCATCCATTGGCCAAGCAGGGGCGGGCAGGAACGGCGCTCAGCACCGCCATTATCAGCTCTTTTGTCGGTGGGACATTTGCCACATTGGCGCTGATGTTGCTGGCGCCAAGTTTGGTTGAATTGTCGCTGCTTTTCGGGCCGCCTGAATATTTCGCCTTGATGCTTTTGGCGCTGGTATTAGTGTCCACCATTGGCGGCGCGTCGCTGTCAAAATCGGTCTTTGCCACTTTTCTCGGCTTTGCCATCTCGCTCATTGGCATTGATATGCAAACCGGTGTGTCGCGCATGACTTTCGATATTCCGGAGCTTTACAGCGGCATAAATGTGGTGCTGGCCGGTATCGGCCTGTTTGCGGTCGGAGAGGTTTTGTGGGTTATGTCCGGCGGTGGCGCGGAGCCGGATGAAAATGCCGGCCTGCGCGGCAGTCTGTTTTTGACGCTCAGCGAATTAAAGAAATCGGCTATGGCTTGGTTGCGAGGCACGGTTCTGGGTTTCTTCGCGGGTATTTTGCCGGGATCAGGTGGCACTTTGGCGGGGTTCATGGCTTATGGTGTTGAGCAACGCTTTTCCAAAACGCCGGACAAGTTTGGCAGCGGCTTGGTGGAAGGCGTTGCCGCGCCCGAGTCAGCCAATAATGCGGCGGCGGGCGGCAGCATGGTTCCGCTTCTGGCGCTTGGTATTCCGGGGTCTGCGACAACTGCGGTGATGCTGGTGGCGTTCCAGATTTACGGTTTGCAGCCCGGCCCGCTATTGTTTGAAAATAGCGGCGATTTGGTTTGGGGTTTGATTGCCAGCCTGTATATCGCCAATGTGCTTCTGGTTCTGTTCAATCTGCCACTTGTTGGTCTTTGGGCGCGTTTATTGACATTGCCGCAGGGGCTTCTTTATGGCTGCGTTCTCGTTTTTTCAAGCCTTGGCGCTTATTCGCTCAAAGGCAGTATTGGCGATGTTTTTATTGTCTATGTTTTGGGGGTCATGGCTTTTTGTATGCGTCGGTTTGGTTTTCCTGTCGCCCCTGTGCTGCTCGGTATTGTTTTGGGGCCACTTATTGAGCAGGAATTCCGTCGCGCCATGTCGATTTCGGGTGGCGATATTATGATTTTTGCGACCCGCCCGATTGCCTTGACTTTATTTGCCCTGACCGCCCTGTCTTTGATTGTGCCATTGGCGCGAAAATCGCGCAATAAGACAGGTCTGGGTGCGCTGCAAGGCGACTAATCAGCCGGGGTCTGGTCGGAGAAAAAATCTTCGAGGAAAAATGCCGCCAAGTCTGACCGGTTGTTGAGTCCGGATTTGGCGTATATGGCACCGGCTTGTTGGCGGACGGTTCGTTCGCTTTTTTCGCGCGCATCCGCCATTTCTTTAAAGGATAAGCCTTTCAGCAGCATCCACCCGATTTCCGCCTCAGCCGGGGTCAAGCCCCATTCGGTGAAACTTTCATTGATGTGCGTCGCGGCTTCAGAATGGGTCTGATCCAATTGCGCGCGCACCCTATCCGCATCCGAGCGGGCGGCATTTAGTTCGCGTGCCATGCCTTGTTCGCGCCAATTATTGCGATAGCGTTGCCATATCAGCAAGGCTAATAGGCCGAGCGCCAGCAAAACCGAAATAATCGCCCAAAGATATTGACGCATCATGACGGAGGCAAAGCGGTCAGCCGCATTGGCGTCCTCAGCCTGTGCGGCAGCGCGGGTCATGTCACGGCTGACGGCGTTTTTCTCATCTTGCAGAAAAGCGGTGAAGGCTGTCGGCGCCAGCCAAGCAGATTCCCATCCATATCTGCGGGTTTCTGCTTTCCATATATCGCTTTTGGTCATTTGGCGAAACACGGCTTCGAGATGATTTTGCTGCTCCAATGTAATGGCAGATGAGGCGAAAACGCCACGCCAATCGCCATTTGTGAATTGCAACCCGAAATCTGCCAAGGGTGGCGCAGCTATACCATCGAGATAAGTGTCGCCGGCCACGGCGATAATACGCACCCGACCCAATTCCGCATATTCGGCAATTTCCTCATAGGAGGACACATTGATTGCATTGTCGATTTCCAGAAATCGTTTCACAGCGGCAGTGCCGCCGCCCGGCGTCGGCACATAGCGCATTTGGTCACGCGGATAGCCCAATTGGTCAGCTATCGCCCAAATCAACATTTCATCTATGCTGCCCGATGAGCCGCCTGTCCACGGCAAAGCCTCGGCGTTGGGCATGTTCATAGCTTCCACCAAATCGCCAAAATCTCGGATGAAACTGTCTTCTCGAACGGCCAGAACAATGCGGGGACGGGTCAATCTGGCAATCGGTGTCACATCATCCAATGACACCACAGAATTATTGAAGAAAGCGGCTCCGACCACTGTCCGTCCGCCAATAAAAACAGCAGACGGATCATTGCGGCGCGACTCGATAAAATTGGCCAAGGCTATCAGGCCACCGGCGCCGGGCAAGCGAACGATATTGACGGTTTCGGCAAGGCCGGAGGCGACAAGCGCGCGCCGCAACGCCTGACCCGATTTGTCAAACCCGCCCTCCGGATTGCCGGGAACGTAAATTGTGAGATTAGCCATTTTGGCACTATCGGAGGCCATCGCCCCCGGATTTGTCAGCAAGGGCAAGGCCATGAAAAATAACACCAGAAATATATGCCTGCAGAGTGTCATATTTCCCCCAAAAGGAACCTTATATTGAAAAACAAAGAGTGCCAAGATGATAGCGTTAGCGCGTGTGGGGCGAACAGTCATAAGTCATTTGTCTTGGTTTGCCGATTTGGCGGCCTTCATGGCTTGGAAGGTTATAGCGATTGCGCTATTTTTTGTGGCCCAAATAGGAGTCGCATCAATGAAAATCAGCCTGCCCAATTTTCGGTTTTGTTTTCCTGTCTTATTGGCTATGGCGCTTTCAGCTTGCGCTGGCAAGCCACCGTCAACCATTCATGTGATGAGTTCGGGAGGGTTCACCGCGGCTTATAAGGTGCTGGGGCCAATGTTTGAAAAGGAAACCGGAATCCTCCTGGTCACCGCTTATGGCGCATCCGGCGGTGGGGCGCCCGATTCAATACCGGAACGTTTAAAGCGTGGTGAATATGCCGATGTTGTAATTTTATCACAGCGTGGTTTGGGCAATATTACCAAAGCGGGGCATGTTGACCCGGCCAGCCATGTTGATTTGGCGCGCTCCGGCATTGGCATGGCCGTCTTGGCGGGCGCGGCGCAACCGGATATAAGCACGACCAAGGCGTTTGTTACCGCCATGCGCGACGCGGCGTCTATTGGCTATTCGGCCAGTGCTAGCGGCACATATTTGTCAAAAAAGCTGTTTCCCAAGCTGGGTATATGGGATGAGATTCGTGGCAAATCCACCCGGGTCATCAGCGAGCGCGTCGGCGCTGTCGTCGCGCGCGGCGATGTTGAAATCGGCTTTCAGCAAATCAGTGAAATCTTACCGATTGCGGGTATTGATTATGTCGGGCCGCTGCCTGACGCGATTCAAAAAATTACCATTTTCTCAACCGGCCTGACGCGCGGCGGCAATAAAATGCTGGGGCAGAGGCTTATCGACTATCTGTCAGCCACCGATAAAATTGAGCTTATTGATGCCACCGGGCTTGATGCGGTTGCCAAGGATTTAGTGGAAAATAGGTAATGAGGCGCGTCCAGCCCTTTTGCGCCACCTTATTGCAAAAGCGCGGCGCAACTTCCATGTGTTATTGGTTTCCGGCCAAAGGCGATTTTTTCAAATCAGCTCAATTTACATGCGCTTCGCTCACTGTTTAGCGGCACTTATTATTAGTTGAGGTTTTTTATGACAATCACGCAATCTGCGCCCGACACGACACATAAATTACACGGCATGCTTATGTCGCCGTTTTCGATGAAGTTGCGAGCTTACCTGCGGTATCGCCGCATCCCCTTTCAGTGGTGCAATAATGCGCGCGCGCATGAAATCGCCATGACGAAAGTCAGCACCTATATGGTACCGGTGATTGAATACCCCGACGGCACATTCGAGAATGATTCAACGCCAATCATCGATAAGTTTGAAGAGAATATTGCTGCGCGCCGCACGGAACCTGAGAATGAAGCAGACGCCTTTCTCGCTTACTTGATAGAAGACTTCGCAGACGAATGGTTGCTCTGGCCCTTCTTTATGCATCGTTGGCGCTTGGAGGCAGACCAAAAATACAACAGCCAGTGGATTCTCTATGAGGCGCTGCAGGGCCATGTCCTCGATGATGATTTTGCGGCTCAGAGTGAATTTTGGGCCAGTCGTCAATTGAAAGGCCTGAAATTGCTTTGTGGCAGTCCCGATTATGACGCATTACTCGACGACAGTCTGCAAACGTTTTTGGGCATTATGGAAAATGCCGTATCAAGCAGACTATTTTTTTTTGGTTCGCGCCCGTCTCGTGCTGAGATTGCGATTTACGGGATACTCTCTCAAGAAATACAGGATCTCTCAGCTTCTTCATTTATGTATGAGAAGTATAGATTCACGACGCGCTGGGTAAGCATGATTGACGACCTGAGTGGCGTGGAGGGAGAATGGGAACCTCTAAGCACCGATAGAGAAAAACTTTTGGCGTCACCGGTAGCAGAAATACTGGAGCTAAGCGGGAAATACCATTTGCCGTTATTGCTTGCCAATGAAACAGCTCTCGCCAATGGCGAGGGTGTATTTTCCTTTGATATCGATGGCACTAAGTTCACGCGCAATTCCCACCTTCGCCATGCAACTTGTTTGCCCGCGCTGCGAAAACGCTACGCTCAGCTTTCCGGAGAGTCAAAGTGCGCGCTTAAAACCGTTTTGGAAAAATCGAACTGCTTGATGTATCTGGCCGATCATGCCGCGTAGAGAGTCCGACCTGCAGTTTGAGCCATTTTCAATTTCCTCAAACAATAACGCCTGAAGGTCAATCACTTATTTCTCGTGACACGGTACTGATGGCACGCCCGCAAATTGCGCTAGGTCAGCCCGACCCCGCCAAGCACGCCGTGAAACCGGTAGAGCAGCCAGTAAAGCCCAAGCCCGCCAATAATGGCAACGCCATCTCGATAGGCCGGTTGCTTTTTAGGAAGTTTCGCCGCCAGTGAGAAGCGCCGATAAATCGCATAGCCGCCAAAGGTGACGAATATAATGGTCGAGGTTAAATCGCCATTGGCCAAAAGGTGGAGCAGCGCCCAAACAATGATTCCGGTAAGCATTGGATGTTTAACATAGCGGCCAATGTTTCCGGGAATATTGCCCGCGACAATCAATATGGTCGCAACAGGCATCAGATAAAGCGCCAGCTCATGCGCGGCTGGCAGCGGCAACCATAATTGCTGATAGCTGGCCTGCTGATAGCCCAAAACAATCATGACCAGGCTTATGACCGACAAAATGGTCACAATTGCCTCATAGGCATGAGCGCCGCCAAGGGCTTCAATTTTTCCACGATATCCCAATACCGAAATAAGATGGCTGCCCAAAAATAAAATGCAGCCCGCAATCAAAAGCGCCATGTCGCCCCCCAAAGTCCGTTGGCCCGAAACCATTAAGCCAGACCCAGAATAGCCGCCCCTCTGGCCGGGTCTATTATTATTTATTGATATCGCTCAGTTTTTCTGGCGGCGGAGCCGGTGGCCGGTGGCGCAAATGATTTGGGTTTTTAAGAACTCATCCGCGCGCTGGCTTGTTCAATTATCGGATTTGAGGCCTGTGATATGATGAAAAAATGCGTCGCTGTCGTTTTTATTTCTCTTTTTGCCGCAAGCTGCGCCGACCAAGGCTTTAAGCGGCCAAAAGAAGAAACCTATAAAATACCCGAATATGTCACCGGTGAAATCACCGTGAATTGAGGCGCGGCGCACGCTTGCGCGACCACGCCTCTTTATTATGCCGTTTACCCATGCTTGCCGGATGACCAGCCCATGGCTGCCAAATGGCTTTCGGCAAAAGCCAGAGGGCTGTCTTCAAGGCTTGTGGCCAGCGTGTCATTCCAGCGATTGAGAAAACCGAAAGCGGCGACAACGGCGATGATTTCGGCGATTTCGGCATCACTGAAATGCGCGCGGGCAGCCTCGAAATGGCGCGCCTCAGCCGCATTTGGCACACTCGCGCCAGCTTGCGCCAAGGCCAAGGCGGCGCGCTCGGCTTCGGTGAAGGCCGGGTCGGTTTCATAGGCCCACAGCTTCTCGATTTTTTCCGCCGTCACGCCATGATTGTGCGCGCCATGGGCGGTATGCGCCTGACAATAGCGGCAGCCCGCCGTCGCCGAAGCAATATGCGCCACCATTTGCCGCAAGCCCGGCGCCAATAATGCGCCCGGTCCCATAAGCGGCGCCATCAGCGCCAGAAAACCGCGCAACACTTCCGGTCGGTGCGCCATGATTTTCAGCGAATTGGCCTCAAAGCCCATAATGGCGGCAGACAGGCTCAGCTCCTCGGCCAGTTCTTCGAGATTTTCCGGCGGTGCGGGTGATAAATGTGCCATGTCCTGTCTCCTTTATTTCTTGTCGGTCTTTTCTTCACGCTTTTTCAGCGTCACGAAATTGGCGGTTGACGAGCCGGTCGCCAGCAAGCGGCCTTCGCTGTCATAAAGCTCACCCTCGACAAAGCCGACCGATTTGCCACGCCGGATGACGCGACCCACACAATAAAGCCGCCCCGGCCGCGCCGGTGACAACATGGAGACTTTAATCTCAAGTGTCGGGCTGATTTGCCCCCAATCAAGATTAAGGCCAATGGCGAACGCCATGGCATCATCAAGAAAAGCGGCAACATTGCCACCCTGAATGCCGCCCCATTTATTGCACAGCGCATCGCTGGCATTAAACGCCATTTCAACAATACCAGCCTGTTTGTTCACAGCCAGCAATTCCAACCCCAAATGCGCCGATGTCGGTGATGGTTTGGCGTGCGCCGATTTCACATTGGGCGGCCAGTCTTCAACATTGGTGGTGAAGCCGTCGCGCGCTGTGCCGATTGTGTCGATTATATTGTCTGAATTCGTCTCGGCCATCGCCTGCCTCCCCAAGTAAACGCATCCGACGCCCGCGCGCCGCAACGCCAAACGATAAACAGGCTCTGGCTGGCTGGCAAGTCGCGTGATAAAGTTTTGTTATGACACAGGCTTCCGATATGAGCTGGCTGCTGCCACCGCAATTTTGTCAGGACATTGAAGTGCGCGATGCCGATATTGATGATTTCGGCCATGTGAACAATGTTGTCTATCTTGGCTGGATGGCGCGGGTCGCTTGGGCAGCGTCAAAATCTGTCGGCTTTGACTTTGCGCGTTATGAAAGCCTTGATTGCGGCTTTGTTGTCACCCGCCATGAGATTGACTATCGCCGCGCCGCCATGCCCGGCGATACAGTGGCGGTGGCGACCTGGATTGCCCGCAATGATGGTCGCTTGCGCCTGCGCCGCCGGTTTCAAATGGTCGCGCATAAGACAGGCGAAACGCTGGCTTTCGGGCTGACCGATTTTGCCTGCATGAAATTGTCCAATGGCCGTGCCTGCCGCATGCCGGATGTTTTTGCCAAGGGCTATGCGGTGGACGCCAAGGCCGAGGCGGCGTTTACCGCCGCACTTGATTGATATGTCATTGACCCTTGCTCATGGCGCGAGGCGATAACCGCCTTCCTCCGTTAACAGCAATTGCGGCACTGACGGGTCAATCTCAATTTTCTGGCGCAGGCGGTAAATATGGGTTTCCAGCGTATGCGTGGTGACGCCGGCATTATAGCCCCAGACTTCATGCAGCAGATTTTCGCGCGAGACGGGCGGGCCATCGGCGCGATAGAGAAAGCGCAATATATTGCTTTCCTTTTCGGTCAAGCGAATCCGCTCGCCATTATTCTGGGTGAGGATTTTCAGCGCCGGTTTGAATTCATAGGGGCCGATTTTCAGCACCGCCGAGTCGCTGTTTTCATATTGGCGCAAATGCGCCCTTATGCGCGCCAGCAATACACCGAATTTGAACGGCTTGGTGACATAATCATTAGCACCGGCATGAAGGCCAAGAATCGTATCCGCCTCCGAGCTGGCGCCGGTCAACATGATGATTGGCGCAACAATTTTCTGCTTACGCATGATTTTGCAGGTTTCGCGGCCATCCTGGTCGGGCAGGCCGACATCGAGCAGAATAAGGTCGAAGCTCTCCTCCCGACAGCGCGCCAAACCGTCCGCCGCCGTATCGGCAAAGACCAGCACAAACTCCTCATGCAAAGCGAATTGCTCTTCCAGCGCTTCGCCCAGCACAGTATCATCTTCAACCACAAGGATTTTATGCTGCATGGACAACCTCGTATATTGCGTGTTGCCCAGCATATAGGGGCGATGGGCGGAGTTGAACCCCCAGATTGCCGGGCGCGGCAAAAGGGCAGCGATATGGATAGGCCATGACCAAGGGCGACACTAGTGAGGATATTATCGTGCGCGGCACGGGTGAGGGGCATCTTGCCACGCTCAGTTTTGGGGAATTGAGTGCCAAATGCGCGCTTGGCGCAGCAGGCATCACCGAGCAAAAGACAGAGGGCGACAAAGCAACACCGGCAGGGCGGCTGGCTTTGCGCCGCCTTTGGTATCGCCCCGACCGCGCGGCGCGTCCGCAAACCGGTCTGCCGGTCAGCGAAATCCGCCAAAATCTCGGCTGGTCGGACGACAGCGCCGACCCGGATTATAACCGCCTTGTGGGCCTACCGCATGGGTTTGGCCATGAGAAACTGTGGCGCGATGACGGGCTGTATGATTTATTTATTGAGCTGGGCTGGAATGACACCGCGCCGCAAGCGGGCTTGGGCAGCGCGATTTTTATGCATCTTGAGAAGAATGATTTTCAGCCGACATTGGGCTGTGTGGCGATTGCGCGCGACACCATGATGGCCTTGCTGCCGCATTTATCGGCGGCGCATTTTATCCGCATTGAAAAAGCCTAATCGCGCGGCCCGAAAATTTGCGTGCCGAGCCTGATATGGCTGGCGCCCTGATGTATCGCGGTTTCAAAATCACCACTCATGCCCATAGAGCAATGCGCCAGCCCATGCGTGTCGGCCAGTTTGCGGAGCAACGCAAAATGCGGCGCAGGCGCATCATCCACGGGCGGCAGGCACATCAGCCCCTCCGGCTGCAAATCATAGCTTTCGCGGCAAAGCTGCAAAAAATCGGCCAGCTCATGCGGCGCGATGCCGGATTTTTGCGGCTCCTCGCCCGTATTGACCTGCACATAAAGGCGCGGGAAAGGCGCATCAGGCTGGCGGTCGCGGGCGCGCGCCAGCGCAGCGGCCAATTTCGGGCGGTCGAGCGTTTCAATCACATCAAACAGCGCCACCGCCTCCTCAACCTTATTGGTCTGCAACGGGCCAATCAAATGCAGTTCAATGTCTTTGGCCTCCTTGGGCGCATATTTGGCGGCAAAGGCGCGCAATTGCGGCCATTTGGCCGCCGCTTCCTGCACACGATTTTCACCAAACACGCAATGGCCAAGGGCAATTACCGGCTCAATTGCTGCGACCGGCTTGGTTTTTGATACGGCCACCAATGTCACCGCATCCGCCGCGCACCCTGCCTGTTCGGCGGCACGCGCCATTTTCGCCTGTATGTCTGAAAGGCGCTTGGCGGGGGAAATTATCGGCTCACTCATCAACTCATTTGCTCACAGGGTCGCTTGGACAATATGCGGTTTTCAACATTTATTCCGGCAAGACCGGCAGCATGGCGCGCTTCAAGGCTTGCCTGTCGCGCCATGTCGCGCCAAGCTAGGCGTTCATGCCCTTGCTGACAAGCCCCCAACCGCACTGGCCGTCGCGCATTATGATAAGCGACGCCGACCGCCTGCCTGACTGGCGCGCGGCACTGGCGCGTTTGCCGCGCGGCAGCGGCCTTGTTTTGCGCGATTATCACCATAAAAACCGCGCCGCTTTGGCGCAAGAAATGGCGGCGCAATGCGCGGCGCGCGGCCATGTGTTTTTTGTCGGTGGTGATGCGGCACTGGCGCGACGGCTCGGCGCACGCCTGCACGCACCGGCATATATGACCCATAAACCCGCTCCGATAGCGGCCAGCGCAGCTGCCCATAATGCGGCGGAAATCATCCGGGCAGCGCGACATAATTATCAGGCCGTGCTGCTGTCGCCGGTTTTTGCGACCAAAAGCCACGCGCACGCACGGCCGCTTGGCGCGGTGCGCCTGCACAGGCTGGCCGGTCTAGCGAAACAATATGGGCTGGTTTGTTATGCGCTGGGCGGCATGAATGAGCGCCATTGGCAAAGGCTTGGCGCGGCACATGATTTGCTGCACGGCTTTGCCGCGATTGACGCTTTTGCCCGCTGACCAACGCCCCCGCCGGTAAACTGGCACAGGTCTTTACATTTGCCCGCACCCGCCATAATAGTGGTGCAGGTTTCAATCTTTCAAAAACTCCGGCGGAGCTTCAATTCAATGCAAAAATCAAGGCAAACAATCTCCCTTCATGGCGTTCGTGTATTTTCTGCCGCGCTGGCTTTGGCCGTGCTGGCCGCCTGTGGTCAAGCCGGACGCGAAGCGGTCTATCCCGAAGACACGGATGCGGCAACCGCCGAAACCGGTTCGATTTTCGATATTTTCTCAGGCAGCAGCAAGCCCACAAGTGAAGCTGCGCCGACACAGGGCGGGGCAAAAAAGCCAAGCGGGCTGGCGGTCAATGCCGATTTGTGGCGCGCCGCGCTGGAGACAATTTCCTTCATGCCGCTGGCCTCGGCCGACCCAATCGCCGGTGTGGTGATTACCGAATGGTATAATGACCCGAAAATTGCCGATGAGCGTTTCAAGATAAACATTATTGTCAGCGGCGTTGAGCTGCGCGCCGATGCGGTGCGCGTGACGCTGATGCGCGAGAAAAAACGCGGCGCGCGCTGGTCAACTGTGGATGGCAATAAGCTGGTCGCGCGCCAGCTTGAAAACATTATTCTGACCCGCGCCAGAGACTTCCGTATTCGCGGTGCCGCACGGCGCTAGCGCCCGCGCAAACCGCCGGAAAGAGGCTGTTATGGAAAGATACGACCCCGCACAAAGCGAGCGCCGGTGGCAAGCGGCGTGGGAAGAACAGGATTGTTTTGCCGCCCTGCCGATAGATTGCGGCAAGCCGAAATATTATGTGCTGGAAATGTTTCCCTATCCGTCGGGGCGGATTCATATGGGGCATGTGCGTAATTACGCAATGGGCGATGTGGTGGCGCGGTTCAAAAAAGCGCAAGGCTTTAATGTGCTGCACCCAATGGGCTGGGATGCGTTTGGTATGCCGGCCGAAAATGCTGCGATGGAGAAAAACACCCATCCCGCCGATTGGACATATAAAAATATCGATACTATGCGCGCGCAATTAAAGCGGCTCGGCCTGTCGATTGACTGGAGCCGCGAATTTGCCACTTGCGACCCTAACTATTACCGCCATGAACAGGCCATGTTCCTTGATTTTCTTGACGCCGGTTTGGTTGACCGGCGCGAAAGCACTGTCAATTGGGATCCGGTCGATATGACTGTTCTGGCCAATGAGCAGGTGATTGACGGCAAGGGCTGGCGGTCGGGCGCGACGGTTGAGCAAAAGCGGCTGACGCAATGGTTTTTGAAAATCACCGATTATGCGGGCGATTTGCTGGATGCGCTGGACGGGCTGACACGCTGGCCGGAAAAAGTGCGGCTCATGCAGCGCAATTGGATTGGCCGTTCCCAAGGGCTGCAATGCCGGTTTGAATTGCAACAGCCTTTTGGAGATATTGATGCGCTGGACGTGTTCACCACGCGGCCCGATACTTTTTACGGTGCCAGTTTTTGCGCCATTTCGCCCGACCATCCGCTGACGCTTGCACTGGCCGAGACAAGTGCCGAAGTGCAGGCTTTCCGCGCCGAATGTGCGGCGCGCGGCACCAGCGAAAGCGATATTGAGGCCGGTGAAAAACTCGGTCTGGATACCGGCTTGCTTGTGTGTCACCCGTTGGACAAGGACTGGCTGCTGCCGGTCTATATCGCCAATTTTGTCTTGATGGGCTATGGCACGGGGGCGATTTTTGCCTGTCCCGCCCATGACCAGCGCGATTTGGATTTCGCCCGCAAATATGGCCTGCCCGTGCGTCCGGTCGTGCGCCCGCGCGACACTGGCGATGATTTCGATATTGGCGATGAAGCCTATACGGGTGACGGCGTGTTGTTTCATTCCGCCGAGCTGAACGGGCTGACGCCGGGTGAAGCGCAAGAAAAACTGATAGCCGAATTCGCCGCTGACGGGCGCGGCACGGCGCAAATCAATTTCCGGTTGCGCGATTGGGGCGTTTCGCGGCAACGCTATTGGGGCTGCCCGATTCCGATTATTCACTGCGATGATTGCGGAGCAGTGCCGGTTCCGCGCGCTGAATTGCCAGTTCGCCTGCCCGATGATGTCAGCTTTGACAGGCCGGGCAATCCGCTTGACCATCACCCGACATGGAAACATGTTGCCTGTCCGGTCTGCGGCAAGGAT
Organism: Rhodobiaceae bacterium; assembly: GCA_038123715.1. Classification (GTDB taxonomy): domain Bacteria; phylum Pseudomonadota; class Alphaproteobacteria; order RS24; family RS24; genus JAYPAN01. Next base: position 27,416 of record JAYPAN010000004.1, read on the forward strand.
GCGCGGCGCGAGACAGATACTTTCGACACATTTATAGACAGCAGCTGGTATTTCGCCCGCTTTACCGAATTGGCCGAAACCACACCGACCGAACCGGCGGCAACCGGCCATTGGCTGCCGGTTGATCAATATATTGGCGGCATTGAACATGCGATTTTGCACCTGCTCTATTCGCGCTTTTATGCCCGTGCCATGGAAAAAACCGGCCATTTGAGCGTGCGCGAGCCGTTTGACGGGCTGTTCACGCAAGGCATGGTGTGTCACGAAACCTATCGCAATGCGGAAGGGCAGTTTTTGTCGCCCGATGAGGTAACGATTGGCGCTGACGGGGCGTTTGAAAAAGCCGATGCGGCGGGCAAAGTGACCATTGGCGCGGTCGAGAAAATGTCGAAATCAAAGAAAAATACCGTCGATCCGGATGATATTGTCGCCCGCTATGGGGCCGATACGGCGCGCTGGTTCATGCTGTCCGACAGCCCGCCCGAACGCGATGTGCAATGGACGCAAGAAGGCATTGAGGGCGCTTGGCGCTTTGTCCAGCGCGTCTGGCGGCTGGTCAATGAATTTGCCGAAAACGCGGCTGACACGCAAAGCGGCGAAGTCGGCCAAGACGGCGAAGCGGTTTACCGCGCCACCCAGCGCGCCATTGTCGATGTGACACAAGACCTTGAGGCACTGGCCTTTAACCGCGCCGTCGCCCGACTGTATGAGCTGACGAATATATTATCCGGCTTCAAGCCGACCAATGCGGCCGAGCAGGCGATTTTGCGCGACGGGCTGGCTTGTCTGGTGCAGCTTTTCGCGCCCATGATGCCGCATCTGGCCGAAAGCTGTCACAATCTGCTTGGCGGCGACGGGCTGTTGGCTTCAACCCCTTGGCCGAGCGCCGATGAGAGCGTGCTTGTTGAGGACAGCGTGACCCTGCCGGTGCAAATCAACGGCAAAAAAAGAGCCGAAATAAATGTTCCCAAAGACGCCGACAAGGATATGATTGAACAGCTTGCTTTGGCCGAGCCTCAAGTGGAGAAATTTATTGACGGGCAAACAATACGCAAAGTCATTATTGTGCCGGGACGCATTGTCAATTTGGTCATTTAACGGCTGGCGACACGGGCTTTTGCTGCTGCCGATATTGGCGGTGCTGCTGGCCGGATGTGGCTTTGAGCCGGTGCATAAGAGGGGGGTTGCCGGTGAAGAACGCTTTGCCCTGCGCGCGCTGAGCCTGCCCGCCACACCGGCAGGCGACCAGCTAAAGCGATTGCTGGCGCCCTATCTGTCGGAAAATGCGGAAGCGGATTATGCGCTGGAAATTGCGCTTGAAACCGGCCAAACCGGCCTGTTGCTGGACAGGGAAGGCACGGCGCTGCGTTTGCGCGTAACCTCGCAGGCGCAATTGACGCTGCTCGGCGATGCGGCGACTTCTAGCGCGTCCAAAACCCTGGCAGTGGCACAGGAATATACAAGGCTGGATGATGATATGGTCAATCTGGCGACGCGCGAATATCTGGAAGAGCTGAATGTGATTAGCCTGTCTGATGCGATTATCCAGTATTTGCGCGGGATAGAGGATGGTTGGCGATGAAACTGGCCGCCCATCAGGTCGATAATTTCCTGCAAAGCATGACAGCCGAAAATGCGCCGCGCCTTATTCTGGTCTATGGCCCGGACAGTGGCGGGGTGCGTGAAATTATCCAGAAACTGCGTCGCACCTATTTGGGGCCGGAAGCCGACCCGCTGCAATTGGCGCAAATTGACGAACGCGACTTGTCGGGCGACCGCGCCGCACTGGCGACAGAAGCCGCCGCCATTCCGATGTTTGGCGGCAATAAGCTGGTGCATGTGCGCGGCGGGGGCGCGCCGGTCAGCGCGGCGGTGGCGCATTATTTGGAGAACCCTTCCCCCGATGCGCTGGTGCTGGTCGAAGCCGGAGCGCTGAAACCCTCAAGCGGTCTCCGCAAGGCGGCGGAGGCCAGCAAACAGGCTATGGCACTGCCCTGTTATGAGCTGGAGGCGCGCGATATGGCGCGGCTGGCGCGCGACCATTTGGAAAAACACGGGCTGAACATTGAAGCGGCGGCCTTGCAGGCATTGGTTGGCATGTTGGCTACAGACAGGGGCATTTTGCAGCGCGAGCTTGAAAGGCTGGTGCTGTTTATGGGGTCGGAAGCCGCCCTTGTCACTATGGATGATATTGATGCCGCTATGGGCGATATTGCCCAAAGTTCAGTTGATGCGCTGGTCGATAATATCGCTTTGGGCAAAATTGACGCCGCCGACCAGGCGCTTGACCGGCTGGTCACGGGCGGGCGTTCTGTGTCGAGCCTGCTTGGTACCATTCGCGGCCATTTTCAGACTTTGCATCTGGCCGCCGCGATGAAAGAAAAAGGCGTGCGCGAGCAGCAGATTTTTGCAGGCTTTCGCCCGCCTCTGCATTTTCGCCGCAAACCGCTGGTCACCCGCCAGCTTGAGCTTTGGAGCAGTGGTAAAATCACCCGCGCGCTGACTTTGCTGCAAAATGCCGAACGCTTCAGCCGCAGCGGGGCGACATCCGGCGCGCCGGGACTGGATGACGCACAAGCCGGCCAAGTGCTGTTGCGGATTGCCCGCGCCGCCCATCTTCAACCCGCAAATCGCGCCTAGCCGCGCGCCAGCAAAACCGCCACCAGCCCGTCAAGCTGTTCCAGCGAACGATAATCAATCCGCACCGCACCGCCCTTTTCGCCGCCCTTATCATCAATTTGCACTTTCAGGCCAAGCGCATCGGCCAGCGTTTTTTCCAATGCCCGCGTATCAGCGTCTTTTTCATCGGATTTGGGGGATTTGGGGGATTGGCCACCCGCGCCCATCCCTTCACCAGCAACCTTACCGGCCGCCAGTTTTTCCGCCTGCCGAACATTAAGCCCTTGTTTTACAATCATTTCTGCCAGTTTCTCCGACTCTTCATGAGCCAGAATGGCGCGCGCGTGACCGGCAGACAGCGCGCCCGATATAAGATAGTCGCGGATTTTGGCGGGCGCCCCGGCCAGCCGCAGCGTATTGGCAATATGGCTGCGGCTTTTACCAATTATCTCTGCCAAATCGGCTTGCGTATAGGTGAATTCATCAATAAGTCGTTGATATCCTTCGGCTTCTTCCACCGGATTCAAATCGGCGCGCTGCACATTCTCAACAATGCCAATTTCCAGCGCCTCGCTGTCCGATAAATCGCGTATCACCACCGGCACATTGTGTAATTGCGCCTGCTGCGCCGCCCGCCAGCGCCGTTCGCCAGCGATGATTTCATATTGGCCGTCGCCAATCGGGCGCACCAGCAATGGCTGTAAGATGCCGCTTTTCTTGAAAGATTCGGCAAGGCTGGACAAGTCATCAGGGTCAAAATGTCGCCTTGGCTGAAACTTTCCCGGCTGCAAACAATCAATCCCAAGCGTCATCGGTGCGGCCTGACCATTGGCGGCAAGCGCTTCACCGTTTGGCGTGTCACCTTTTGGCGGGTCGGAAGCGACTGGGGCGTCAACAGCTTGCGTCGGTTGCGGCGATACCGGATTGTCGCCAATCAGCGCCGACAGGCCGCGCCCCAAACCTCTTTTTTTCTCACTCATCTTTGCCTCTTTCATTTCCGGCGGGGTATTGCCGCCCCTTTGCGCCCTTATGCAGCTTGGCCGCGCGCTTCTTCGCGCTGTATCAACTCCGATGCCAGCCGCATATAGGCCTGACTGCCCGCGCATTTATGGTCATAAAGCAGCGCCGGTTTGCCAAAACTCGGCGCCTCCGACACGCGCACATTGCGCGGGATCACACTTTGATAGACCAGCTCGCCAAAATGGCCGCGCACATCATTTTCCACCTGCCCCGACAGATTGTTCCGCAAATCGAACATGGTCAGCACAATGCCCTGAATATCCAGCGCCGGATTCAAACTGTCGCGCACCTGCTCTATGGTTTGCAAAAGCTGGCTCAACCCTTCCAGCGCGAAAAACTCGCATTGCAGCGGCACCAGCACGGATTGGGCAGCCACCATCGCGTTTAATGTCAGCATGTTCAGCGAAGGCGGGCAGTCAATCAGAATATATTCATAGGATTTGCCGGAATTGTTATTGGCCTGAAATGCGGCAATCTCATCGGCCAGACGGTGCAAGCGGCGCGGGTTTTCGGCCAGCTCCACCTCTATGCCCAACAAATCCATGCTGGCTGGCAACAGGTCAAAGCCCGGCACGGCAGTGCCACAAATTGCTTCGGCCAATGGCACTTCACCCAGCAACACATCAAAGCTGGTTTTGTCGCGCGCCGCGCGGTCAATGCCCAAGCCGGTGCTGGCATTGCCTTGCGGGTCAATATCAACCAACAAAACCGGCACGCCAATGGCGGCCAGCGCAGTGCCAAGATTTATCGCAGTGGTGGTTTTGCCAACGCCGCCTTTTTGATTGGCCAAACAAATAATGCGGGGCGTTGCGCTGCGGGGATTTGGCGCGCGCTCTGTGTTTATATTTTCCATTAGCAATCGCCCCCACTTTGCCTCGAAACAGCCGCAATTCAGGGGTTTCGAGTATTTCGCCTAGCCCGCCACGCGCTTGGCCAAACGGTCAATCTGCACAATGCGCGCCGTCTCATCGGTTTCGCTGACATGTGTGCTGACTTCTATATCCCATATTTTCTCGGCGCGCGTCAATTCATCTTGCCAATCGCGCCCCTTGTGAAGCAGCGCAATTGTGGATGAATTGAAAAACGGCGCGAGCAGGTCGAGCAAATGCGACAAATCGGCCAAAGCGCGGGCGCTAATCGCCTGAATATCGGCCAGAAAGGGGGGGGTGTCTGCCGCCAGCGCCTCAATCCGGCAATTATGCACACTGGCCGGCACGCCGGTTTCGCGGATAACCGCCTGCAAAAACGCTGATTTGCGGCGGTCGCTCTCTACCAAATGGACATGCGATGTGTCAGGCGACGCATTTTCTGTGTTATCAGCCAGCATAATCGCCAGAACCAGCCCGGGAAACCCGCCGCCACTGCCCAAATCAAGCCAGATGCGCCGTTGCGCCCCGGCCAAGGCCAGCAGTTGCGCCGAATCCAGCACATGACGCTCCCAGAATTGCGCCAGCGTCGCCGGGCCAACAAGATTTATTTTCTGCTGCCATTTGCCAAGCAGCGCCTGGTAGCTCAAAAGCCGGGTGATTGTTTCACGTGAAACATTGAACCTTTGTTCAAATTGCTGCGGACCCATTTTGTGTCCTATTCTGCTGCTGCCTGCCGCCCTTTGCGGACATGATGCAGCAAAAGCGTCAGCGCAGCCGGTGTCATGCCATCCAGCCGCGCCGCCTGCCCCAGCGTGACAGGCCGCGCCGCATCAAGTTTCTGGCGCACTTCCGTGGACAGGCCGGGCAATGCCAAATAATCCATATCAACCGGCAGGCGCAACGCCTCATCGCGGCGGAAAGCAGCAATATCGGCCTCTTGCCGGTCAAGATAACCAGCATAAAGCGCTTCGGTCTCGATTTGCGCCCGCACAATCGGCGCCCAATCGGCCATTTGCGGCCAAATCGCTGCCAGTTTTTCCCAGCCAATATCGGGATAGGCCAGCAAATCAATCACATTGCGGCGCACGCCATCCGCCCGCAGCGCCAGCCCATGCGCCTGCGCCTCATTGGGTGTTAACGCAAGGCCGCGCGCCATCACGCGCGCCGCGTCCAGCGTCGCCATTTTCTCGGAAAAAGCCGCCGCGCGCGCCGCCCCGACCAGCCCGCAGGCCACCCCTTTGGCGGTCAGCCGCTGGTCAGCATTATCGGCGCGCAAAGTCAGGCGATATTCGGCGCGTGCAGTGAACATGCGATAGGGTTCGGCCACACCCTTTGTGACCAAATCATCAATCATCACGCCAATATAGGCCTCGGCGCGGTCAAACAGCACGCTGTCCTGCCCGCCCGCCTGACGCGCCGCGTTCAAACCGGCCACCAGACCCTGCCCCGCCGCTTCCTCATAGCCGGTTGTGCCATTGATTTGTCCGGCCAGAAACAGCCCCGGCAAGGCTTTCAGTTCAAGGCTGGGCAGCAGCGCGCGCGGGTCAACATAATCATATTCAATCGCATAGCCGGGGCGCATGATTGTAACATTTTCCAGCCCTTCAATGGTGCGGATAAACGCATCTTGAATATGCGCCGGCAATGAGGTTGAAATGCCGTTTGGATAAACCGTCGGATCGTCCAGCCCTTCCGGCTCAAGGAAAATCTGATGCCGCTTGCGGTCGGGAAAGCGCGCCACCTTATCCTCAATAGAGGGGCAATAGCGCGGGCCAACCCCTTGAATCTGGCCGGAATAAACGGCTGATTGGTTGATATTGGCCTGAATAATATCAAATGTCGCCTGATTGGTATGGGTGATGTGGCAAACCGTTTGCGGCACGCTGATTTCTTCGGTCAAAAAAGAAAATGGCACAGGCTCGGCATCGGCAGGCTGCGCCTCAAGCCGGTCAGTATCAATCGTGCGCCCATCCAAGCGCGCCGGCGTGCCGGTTTTCAACCGCCCCATTGTCATGGCGCCGGTTTCTTCGGCCAGCGCATAAAGTCGCTTGGAAAGCGTGATGGCGGGCTTTTCGCCATGCCGCCCCGCCGGACGCCGTTCATCGCCAATATGGATAATGCCGTCGAGAAATGTGCCGGTTGTCAGCACCAAAGCGGCAGCGCGGAAAATATCACCATTTTCTGTTATCACACCGCAGGCGCGGCCATTTTCAACGCAAATATCGTCGACCGCCGCCGCCAGAACAGTCAGATTGTCCGTGTCACCAATCGCTTGTTGCATGGCTTGGCGATAGAGCTTGCGGTCGGCCTGGGTGCGCGGCCCATGCACGGCAGGCCCTTTGCGGCGATTGAGCAGGCGGAATTGAATCCCCGCCGCATCAGCCACGCGCCCCATCAGCCCATCCAACGCATCAATTTCGCGCACCAAATGACCCTTGCCGACGCCGCCAATCGCGGGATTGCAAGACATTTCGCCAATTGTATCGGCGCGATGCGTTGCCAACAAGGTTTGCGCGCCATAGCGTGCCGCCGCCGCTGCCGCTTCGCAACCGGCATGGCCACCGCCAATAACAATCACATCCCAGTGCCGTGCGTTTTGCATAGTGCCGCCCAAATTAATGCTCCAATTTTCGACCTGCCTCGTGCCAGTCGAATAAGTTTCGAGCCTGTTCGGCTATCTAAGCCGCCCCATCATAAAACTCAAGAAAAACATCGCGCCCAAATGTTTCACGTGAAACATTGGCGTAATTTGCCCCCTATTTGCCGATACAAAAATCGGCAAACACAATATCAAGCAAGGCCTCGACATCCACCGCGCCGGTAATCCGACCAAGGCTCCGCATGGCCAGCCGCAAATCCTCGGCGGCCAGCTCCAGCCCGACACCGGACTCCGCCGCCGCCAAGGCACGGTCAATCTGTGCCAGCGCCTCCGCTAAGGCACTGTAATGGCGCTGGCGGGTCAAGACCGGCGCTTCCTGCGCGCCATAAAGCGCGGCGACATCTTTCTGCAATGCGGCCAGCAAAGCGTCAACACCGTCGCCCGTGGTCGCCGATATAGCAAAATCTGCCGCACCCATCGCCGCTTCCAGCGCCTGCGCTGACCCGTCCGTAAGGTCAGTTTTATTCATCACCAAATAGCGCCTGCCTTCTGAAATGGGTGGAGAATCTGCCGGTGGCGCGCCGCTCTCGATATCAGGCGCGTGCAACCAGACCTGAATATCGGCCAGCTCGGCCTGTTGCAGCGCGCGGCGCACGCCCTCCCGTTCAATATCATCGCGCGCATCGCGCAATCCGGCCGTGTCCACCAGCGTCACCGGCACACCGGCCATCACCATCGCGACTTCCACCACATCGCGCGTCGTGCCGGCGCGCGCCGATACAATCGCCGCCTCCCTTCCCGCTAAGTTATTGAGAAGGCTGGACTTTCCAGCGTTGGGCGCGCCCAAAAGCGCAATCCGCAGACCCTCGCGCAAGCGTAGCCCGCGCTTTTCATTCAATTGCGCCTGCATGGCGTCGCGCAAGTCAGGCAGGCTGGCCAGCGCGGCACGACCCAAGCCGCCGGGCAGTTCCTCATCGGCGAATTCCAAATCCGCTTCAAGATGCGCCAATGCGGTTTTCAGCCCGTCGCGCCAAGTTTCCAACATATCGCGCAAACCGCCACCAAGCTGCCCCAATGCCTGCAGCGCCTGCGCCCGACCCTCGGCATCAACCAAATCGGCAATCGCCTCTGCCGCCGTCAAATCCAGCTTGCCATTCATCACCGCGCGACGGGTGAAATCACCTCCGGCGGCGGCGGCACAATCGGGCATATCGGCCAAGGCGGCCAGCACCGCCTCCACCGTCGCCGCCCCGCCATGCAAATGCACCTCAACCATATCCTCACCGGTAAAACTGTGCGGCGCAACAAAGCGCAAAATCAGCGCCTCATCCATTAGCCGCCCCTGCCCATCGCGCAAACGTCGCAAGGACGCGATGCGCGGCGGCGGCAATGTCTCAAGCCCCATAGCGCGCAACACGCTGTCGCAAGCCGCGCCACTGAGACGCACAACCGCCAGCGCCGCCCGCCCCGGCGGGGTGGACAGGGCAAAAATCGTCTGCTCCTTATAGGTGCTGCTCATGACTTCACGCCTCACATTACGCATCACATGACACTTCATATGACACTTCACATGACACTTGGCCTGCCGCATATTCATTGCTGGCCTTGCGCCGATAAGCCGCTAAACTGCCTTTTATGACAACTGATTTCAATCAAAACCGCCTCGCCACCGCCACCAGCCCCTATCTGCTGCAACATAAGGATAATCCGGTGCATTGGCAGCCTTGGGAGGCGGCCGTGTTTGACGAGGCGCGCCGCCGCGATGTGCCAATCCTGCTGTCGGTCGGCTATGCGGCCTGTCATTGGTGTCATGTCATGGCGCATGAAAGTTTCGAAGATGACGAGGTAGCCGCCGTCATGAACGCGCATTATGTCTGCGTCAAGCTTGACCGCGAGGAACGCCCCGATATTGACGAGATTTATATGACCGCCCTGTCCATGCTGGGCGAGCAAACCGGTTGGCCGTTGACGATTTTCATGACACCGGACGGCAAACCGTTTTGGGGCGGCACTTATTTTCCCAAAATGCCGCAATATGGCCGACCCGGCTTTATTCAGGTTTTGCAGGAATTATCGCGGGTCTGGCACGACGACCGAAGCCGCATTGCCAATAATGCCCGCGCCCTGACCGAGGCGCTGACCGCCCGCGCCCGTGCCGACGCCAAAGGCAGCTTGCACAGTGACTTACCGCCCCGCGCGGCGCGCTCCATTGCCGCCCATATGGACAGGCAGCGCGGCGGCATGAATGGCGCGCCAAAGTTTCCACAGCCGTTTTTCTACCGGTTTTTGCGCCATCAGGCACAACGCGACCATGACACTTCCCTGCAAGAAGCCGTGCGCCTCACCGCCCGACAAATCTGTCTCGGCGGCATGAATGACCATGTTGGTGGCGGCTTTGCCCGCTATTCGGTCGATGCCGATTGGCTGGTGCCGCATTTTGAAAAAATGCTCTATGACAATGCGCTGCTGATTGGCCTGCTGGTTGATATGGTGAAAGACGCCCACGCCGAAAGCGGTGCAAACAGCGCAGATGCGGCATTATTCAGCCACCATTTAACCGCCACGATTGACTGGCTGACGCGCGATATGAGGCTTGAAAATGGCAGTTTCGCCGCCAGCCTTGACGCCGATACAGAAGGCGAAGAAGGTCTGTTTTATGTCTGGCAAAAACCGGAAGTCGAGGCCTTGCTGGGGGCGGAAGCAGCCAATTTCTGCGACGCTTATGACATTACCGAAGCCGGCAATTTTGAAGGCCGCAACATTCCCAACCGCCTCAAAATACCGGAAATCCAGCCAGATGAAAATGCGCTTAAAGCCAATCTGGCCGTCTTGCGCGCCGCCCGTGACAACCGCACCCGCCCCGGCCGCGACGATAAATGTTTGGCTGACTGGAACGCCATGATGATTGTCGCCCTGAGCGAAGCGGCGCTGTGTTTCCGCAATCTCGAATGGCTGGCTTTGGCCGAACGCGCCTTTGCCGCCTGCCTGGACAGTTTGGCGACAAAAGATGGCCGCCTGATGCACAGCGCCCGCAATGGCAATTGCCTCGACATATCGCTGGCTGATGATTACGCACATATGGCGCTGGCCGCCTGCGCCCTGTTTCAGACCACTGGCGACAGCGCCTATCTCGCCTATGCGAAAAACTGGGTGGCGCGGCTGAACGCTGATTATCTCGACCCGGAACGCGGCGGCTATTGCGCTTGCGCCGCCGGGCAGGCAGATGTTCTGGTGCGAAACCGGCCAAGCACGGATAATGCGACCATATCGGCCAATGCGGCGACGCTGGAGGCCTTGGCGCGGCTCTGGCACTTGACAGGCGACGCTGATTATCACACCGCCGCCACGGCCCTGCGAGAGGCGCTGGGCGGCCTTTTGCCAAGCAATTATGTGTCCATGACCGGTTTTCTCAATGCCGCCCTGTTGCATGATTATGGCGTATTGCTGGTTCTGGTCGCGCCTGACACTGCTGCCCCGCCCCTGTCCGACACGGCGATGGCGCCTTTGTTGGATATTGCCGGCACGCACCGTCTGGCCGGTCTTGTTACGCTGGTCACACCGGATACGGCCGCGCTGTCACCAACCCATCCGGCATTCGGCAAAACCGCCATTGACGGCAGGCCAACCGCCTATATTTGCGCCAATCAAAGCTGCCAGCCACCAATCACCGACCCTTCCGATTTGCGCGCGGCACTTGACGCCCTCATATCGGGCGGTCACAATTAGCCGAGTTTGATGATTGGGGGGGGAGAGATGACACAATCAGAAGCGATACAATCCGAAACCATTTCCATTGCCGCCGAAGGGGGGCATTTTGACGCTTATTTAGCGCGCCCGTCAGCCCCGCGCGGCGGCGCGGTCATTGTGATACAGGAAATTTTCGGCGTGAACGAAAATATCAAGCAAGTCGCCAATTGGCTGGCCAGACAGGGCTATCTGGCCGTCGCGCCCGACCTGTTCTGGCGCATTGAACCCAATGTCGCGCTGACCGACCAGTCTGAGGAAGAATGGCAAAAAGCCTTTGCGCTGATGAACGCTTTTGACGGCGATCAGGGCGTCAAGGATATTCAAGCGGCGATTGACCATGCCCGCACGCTTGACGGGGGCAATGGCAAAGTCGGCACGCTCGGCTTTTGTCTGGGCGGGCGCATGGCTTATTTGGCAGCCACGCGCAGCTCGGCAGATGCCAGCATTGGCTATTATGGCGTCGGAATACAAGATATTCTCGACGAGGCGGCCAATATCACCAAACCGCTTATCCTGCATATTGCCTGTGAAGATGATTTCGTGCCAGCCGAGGCGCAAGCGGCCTTACATGCCGGGCTTGATGACAATCCGCAGGTCACTTTGTTTGACTATGCCGGCCAAGACCATGCTTTCACCCGTGAGGGCGGCATGCATTACAACGCCGAGGCGACAGCGCTGGCGCATCAGCGCAGCCTTGATTTGCTGGCGACCGCTTTATCTTAAAGCTTAATAGCTTAATGGCTTTAAAGCGGGTCAGGTATTCATCGAGTCGAAAAACTCGTCATTGTTTTTCGTCGCTTTGAGCTTGTCGAGCAGGAACTCAATCGCATCGACCGACCCCATCGGGTTCAAAATCCGGCGCAACACATAGATTTTCGACAGGGTTTCCTTGTCGGTCAGCAATTCTTCCTTGCGCGTGCCGGATTTCATAATGTCAATGGCCGGGAAAACGCGCTTGTCAGCAACTTTCCGGTCAAGCACCACTTCGGAATTGCCGGTGCCTTTGAATTCCTCAAAAATCACTTCATCCATGCGCGAGCCGGTCTCGATAAGCGCGGTGGAAATAATGGTCAGCGAGCCGCCTTCCTCAATGTTACGCGCCGCGCCGAAAAACCGCTTCGGGCGTTGCAGCGCATTGGCATCCACACCACCGGTCAGCACTTTGCCGGAGCTTGGCACAACAGTGTTATAGGCACGACCCAGCCTTGTGATACTGTCGAGCAAAATCACCACATCGCGGCCATGCTCAACCAATCTTTTAGCTTTTTCGATAACCATTTCAGCAACTTGCACATGGCGCGTCGCCGGTTCGTCAAAGGTTGACGAGACCACTTCACCGCGCACCGAGCGTTGCATATCGGTCACTTCTTCGGGGCGCTCATCAATCAGCAGCACAATCAGATAACATTCAGGGTGATTATTGGCGATGGATTTGGCGATATTTTGCAAGAGAACCGTTTTACCGGTGCGGGGCGGCGCGACAATCAGCGCGCGCTGACCCTTACCAAAGGGCGCCACAATATCAATCACCCGCGACGACAAATCCTTGACCGTCGGGTCGGCATTCTCCATTGACAATGAACTGTCAGGGTAAAGCGGGGTCAGATTGTCAAAATGAACTTTCTGGCGTGCCTTGTCAGGGTCTTCAAAGTTAATTTTATTGACTTTCAGCAAGGCGAAATAACGCTCGCCATCCTTCGGGCTGCGAATTTCGCCCTCCACCGTATCGCCGGAGCGCAAGGCAAAGCGTCGAATTTGCGACGGGCTGACATAAATATCATCCGGCCCCGGCAGATAATTGGCATCCGGCGAGCGCAAAAACCCGAACCCGTCCTGCAATACTTCGACAACACCCTCGCCGATAATATTGACATTATCCTCGGCCAGTTTTTTCAAAATTGAAAACAACATATCCTGTTTCAGCATGGCCGAGGCGTTTTCAATCTCATGCTCTTCGGCAAAGGCCAAAAGCTCGGTCGGAGATTTCGACTTTAATTCTTCAAGTTTTATTTGATCCATAATGACCTGCTACATGAAAACAGCCAGTGCGTGAGTATTGTCAACACATACAAACGGACAAAGGCACGGGCTTTGTGGAGAAGGATTTCATTATAGCCCGACTTGTCGCGCTTCACAAGCACGCTTTCATACCTTAAGAAACCGGCGTCAAAACGGCCGGACAATCACCATGATGACGATAATCACCGTCAAAACCGGCGGTATCTCATTGATAAGGCGGAAAAACCGGCTGCTGCGCGGCGGCACACCGGAAACAAACTTCTTACGCATGGCAGCCAAAAAGCCGTGATAGGCTGACATAAATATCACAGCCCCCAGCTTGATATGCATCCAAATACCGGCATTGGCCCAAAAGCCGTCGCGCACCAACAGCAAAATGCCGAAAAGCCATGCCGCCATCATGGCCGGGTTCATGATGATACGCAGCAATTTCGCTTCCATTGTCTCAAATACTTCATGCGGCTGGCCGGTTTCCATCGCCTCAGCATGATAAACAAACAAGCGCGGCAGATAATACATGCCAGCCATCCAGAACATGACGGCAATCAGATGAAACGCCAATATCCACGGATAAAACTGAACCAGAAAATCACTCATGACGCGCCCTTTTGCCCTAAACCGCGCGCACAGCGGCAATCAATTCGCCAATATGTGCGGGCGGGGTTTGAGGCACAATGCCATGCCCAAGATTGAAAATAAACGGACGACCGGCAAAATCAGCCTTTATGGCAGCGATTTCCTTTAGCATTGCCGCCCCGCCAGCGACCAGTATTTGCGGGTCAAGATTGCCCTGCACCACCAATTCCGGTGGCAATGTGTCAGCCAGCTTGCGCCGGTCGCAGTCCGCGCCGAGGCTCAACCCGTCGCAACCGGTTTCATTGGCATATGCCGTCAAATCATAGCTGGTGGCGCGCGGGAAAGCGATAATTGGCACATTGGGCGCATAGGCTTTCAGACCGGCGATAATGCGCGCCACTGGCGCGACACACCAACGCTCAAAATCCGCGCCATGCAGCGATGACGCCCAGCTTTCAAAAAGCTGTATCACTTCCGCACCGGCATCAATTTGCGCGGCCAGATAATCAATACTTGCCACAACCAGCATGTCGATAATCTCTTGAAACGCTTGCCGGTCTTGCTCAGCCAAAGCGCGCGCCGACGCTTGGTCGGGCGTGCCGCGCCCGGCCACCATATAGCTGGCGACCGTCCAAGGCGCGCCGGCAAAGCCTATTCGCGTAACTTCCGGTGGCAGGCTAACCGACAAGCGTTTCAGCGTCTCGAAAACCGGCGCCAAATGGTTAGCCAGCCCGTCCAGTGTTAGGCTGTCCGCATTGACAATCGGTGTCAGACGGGGCCCTTCGCCGGTTTCAAACCAGAGTTTTTGCCCCATTGCCTGCGGCAGGAGCAAAATATCAGCAAATAAAATCGCCGCATCAAAGCCATAGCGCCGAATGGGTTGCAGCGTCACTTCCTCGGCCAATTCCGGCGTATAACATAAATCAAGAAACCCGCCTGCCTGTTCGCGGGTTTTACGATATTCCGGCAGATAGCGCCCGGCCTGCCGCATCAACCAAACCGGCGGCACACTCTGGGCTTGGCGCGATTCAAACAGGGTTAAAAGTTTTTTGTCTGTTGCTTTTGTCATATGCCGGTCATTTGGTTTGCAGGATTATCCTCACTGACATCGTTCTATTTATTAATAATATAAAAAGATAGTAGTTGTTATTGTGTCGCGCTTTGGCTGGGGATTATTTGTTTTGCCCCAAATCATCCCCAAAACAGAATAATAGTTTGGTAATGCCAGCGCCGCCAACTTATGCCCAAAGTTTCAACATGGTGGAAAAACGGGCGCATGTTGCACTATTTCCCTATCTTTTGTTGGTAGCATTGCGCCTGTGCAAAATGTTAATATTGGGAATAAATCGCACGCGTCATATCGTTCCGTCTTATCCCCTATTTCCACAGACCGGTGTTTCAGGGTTAATAAATCGCGCAAAACCGGCAGAGTAAAATTGTATGCTTGTGCATGAATTTTCTTCCGCCACGGCAAAAGCTGACTTATCCTCTCTATTCACATAATCCCCAGCCAATGGATGCAATCGGCGCGTGAGCAAAAGATATTTCCACCTTCATCTGATATCGGACAGCACTGGCGAAACCATTGCCGCCGTGGCGCGCGCCGTATGCGCGCAATTTACCGGCACTCAAAGCATTGAACATGCCTATGGTTTGGTGCGCGGGCGCAAGGCTCTTTTGCGGGCGCTGGAAGCGATTGAAGAAAATCCGGGGCCGGTTATGTATTCAATCCTCGATGCTGATTTGCGCGAGGAATTGCAACGCAAATGCGCGCTCATCAACATACCCTGCATGGCCGTGCTGGAGCCGTTTGTGGCAACGATGAGTGCTTATCTGAATGTTGAGGTCAGCGGCAAGCCGGGCAGCCAGCACACTTTGGACACAGATTATTTCCAGCGTATTGCGGCGCTTAATTACACGATTCAGCATGATGACGGGCAGAGCCAGAATGATTTGAATGAGGCGGATGTCATTCTTACCGGTGTTAGCCGAACCTCAAAAACGCCGACCTGCATGTATCTGGCAAATCGCGGGCTTAAAGCGGCCAATGTGCCGCTTGTGCCGGGTATTGACCCGCCGGAGGAATTGCTGACCGCAACAAGGCCATTGATTGTTGGCCTGACGACAAGTCCGGAGCGCCTGTTGCAAATCCGCAAAAATCGGCTTTTGTCGCTGAACGAAGATAATGACACGGAATATATTGACCCGGAGCAGATAAAAAGCGAGACAACCGAAGCACGCCGCCTGTTCGCCCGACAAAAATGGCCGATTATTGATGTCACGCGCCGGTCGATTGAGGAAACCGCCAGCGCGATTTTGAACCTTTATCAGGCGCATGATCCGGACAAGCCGAATGATGCCATATAGAATTATGACCGAACAGCCTGCAAAGGACGGGGAATGGCACGGCAAATAACCGATATGTCGCAAAAGCTGGTTTTGGCGTCGGGCAGCGCGGTGCGCGCCTCGCTTCTGCGTGGAGCCGGTTTGGCTTTCGAGATTACTGTATCCGGCGTTGATGAATCAGCGATTAAAGCAGCCTATCAAGAACACAAACCCGATAGCGGCACTTATGACGGCTTGGCGCTGACGCTGGCCGAGGCCAAGGCGCAAGCTGTGGTCGCAAATGTTGATGCGGCGGCGCTGGTGATAGGGGCTGACCAGCTTCTTGTGCTGGATGACAAAGTTTTCGACAAGCCGCGCGACCGCGACGAGGCCAAGCATAATCTGATGTTGTTTCAAGGGCGCAGCCATTGTCTTGTTGGCGGTGTGGTTCTGGTTCAGAGCGGGCAAACCCTGTGGCAGCATTGTGAAACTGTGACATTGAAAATGCGCGCGCTATCGGAGGCGTTTATTGATGCCTATTTGGACGCGGCTGGCGATGAGGTTTTGAAATCGGTCGGCGCTTATCAGCTAGAGGGGCTGGGCGCGCATTTATTTGAAGCGATTGAGGGCGATTATTTCTCAATCCTTGGTTTGCCGCTTTTGCCGCTTATGGCGGCTTTGCGCGCGCATGGCGGGCTGCACCATGTCTGAGCCGAAGCTGACGCCGCGCTATGGCATTATTGGCTGGCCGGTTGCCCATTCGCGCTCGCCGCTGATTCACAAGCACTGGTTGGCCGCGCAGGGCGACAAGGCGGTCTATGAAACCGTGCCGATTGACCCACAGCTTGATTTTCGCGCCGCGCTTGAAGACATGGCGCAAAATGGCTTTGCCGGTGCGAATGTCACCATACCGCATAAAGAAAACGCTTTTGCTGCTATGGACACTCTGTCGGAGACAGCGCAGCGGCTCGGTGCGGTAAATACGATAAGCTTCGCCAAGGGTCGATTAAGCGGCCACAACACAGATGGCGGCGGCTTTGTTGCCGGGCTGGACGCGGGTGGCACGGATTGGCGACACCGGCCAGTGGCCTTGGTCGGTGCGGGCGGCGCGGCGCGGGCGATAGTGGCGGCATTGGCCGATGAAGGCGCGCGTGATATCAGGCTGTGCAATCGCAATCGCGCGCGCGCCGAAAGCCTTGTCGCTTTGGCCGGCACAGGCGGGCGGGTCACAATCTATGATTGGGCGGCGCGCCAAGACATGCTGGCCGGTGCCGGTCTTTTGGTCAACACGACCAGCCTTGGCATGAAAGGCCAACCGGCTTTGGACATTAACCTTGACGGGCTTGCCGCGTCGGCCTTGGTCAGTGATATTGTTTACACACCATTGGAAACGCCTTTGCTGGCGGCGGCGCGGCAAAACGGGCTGCGCGCGGTTGACGGGTTGGGCATGCTTTTGCACCAAGCGGCTTTGGCGTTTGAAGTCTGGTTCGGCACGCGCCCGGAAGTAACACAAGCCTTGCGCCAATTGGTGCTGGCCGATTTGGAGGAATAGCCATGTATCTGATAGGGCTGACAGGGTCAATCGGCATGGGCAAAACATTGACGGCCAGCCTGTTTGAGGCGGCCGGTGTGCCGCGCTATGACGCTGATGCCGCCATTCACGCGCTGTATGCGCCGGGCGGTGATGCTGTTGCGCCAATTGCTGAATTATTTCCCGACGCGATTGTTGATGGCGCGGTGGACAGGGGGATTCTTGGTCAATTGGTGCTGAAAGATGCCGACAAGTTGAAGCAATTGGAGGCGCTGGTGCATCCGCTGGCCGGCGCGTCGCAAATGGCTTTTCTGTCGCGTCATGCCGAAGCCGGTGCGCCAATGGCGCTGCTCGACATTCCCTTGCTTTATGAAACCGGCGGCGATGGTTTTGTTGATTGTGTGGTGGTGGTCAGTGCGCCTTATGAAGTGCAGCGCGCTCGTGTGCTGGCGCGTCCCGGCATGAGCGAGGAAAAGTTTCTCGATATTTTGGGCAAGCAAGTGCCGGATGCCGAAAAGCGCCGCCGCGCCGACTTTATTGTGGACAGTTCGGTTTCGGTAGAAGACGCGCGCCGCCAGATTCATGATATTCTTGCTGCTCTGGAAGGGCGCGAAGGCACGGCGCTGGACGCCCGCCGCCAGAGATATGAGCAACGCGAAGCCGAGCGTGGCGCGTGACAGAGAGCCACAGGTAGACCAACGAAGGCAGACCAGCGAAGATAGGCCGACCATGCGTGAAATTGTCCTTGATACTGAAACCACCGGTCTTGACCCGACCACAGGCGACCGGATTGTCGAGATAGGGTGTCTCGAACTGGTCAATCGCTTACCGACCGGCGAGACCTATCATGTTTATATCAATCCGGAGCGTGATATGCCGCCGCAAGCCGAGCAAGTGCATGGCTTGTCCGAGGCGTTTTTGCGCGACAAGCCGCTTTTCGCCGACATTGTGGCGGGGTTTTTGCAATTTATCGGCAATGATGCGCTGGTCATTCACAATGCCGATTTTGACATGAAGTTTCTCAATGCCGAGCTGGCGCTGCTCGGCCAGAATAAACTGCCCAACCCGGTGGTGGATACGCTGGCTATGGCACGCAAGCGCTTTCCCGGCTCACCCGCCAGCCTTGACGCGCTGTGCCGCCGTTTCGGGGTCGATAATTCAAATCGCGATTTGCACGGCGCGCTGATTGATTCCGAATTACTGGCCGGTGTCTATCTGGAATTATCCGGCGGTCGCCAGCCCGACCTCGTATTTCAGGAAGGCGTGTCAAAAGGCGCGGTCGTGCCAGCTACCAATGGAAATAATGTCGGGGGCAATAATGTCGGGGTCGCCAGCGCTGCTGATATGCGCCAGCAAAACGCGCCGCGCAAGCGCCGCCCCGCCCCGCTTGCCGCCCAAGTGAGCGACAGCGAAGCGGCGGCGCATCGCGCCTTCATTGCCGAATTTCCGCAAACTGCGATTTGGTTAAAACGGCAGCAGGACGAGGCCTGATTAGTCGGCCGGAGCCGGCTCTTGCTGGCTTGCTTCATCGGCTTTGGCCGCTTCGGCTTCGCGTGCTGCTTGGCCTTGCTGATATAGCGAGACGAAATCAATAGGATCCAACAAAATCGGCGGATAGCCGCCATCGCGCGTTGCATCGGCAATTATACGGCGGGCGAAAGGAAACAATTGGCGCGGGCCTTCAATCAGCAAAACCGGCCCGATATTATTTTCCGGCACATTGGCCAGACGGAAAATGCCGCAATATTCCAATTCAGCAATAAACTTCGCATCTTCGCCGGATTTGGCTTCAACGCGGAATTTCAGCAGGACTTCATAATCATTTTCAGCCAGCTTGCGCGCGCCGACATTGGCATTGACGCCGATTTCCGGCTCGCCATCGGCCAGAAAACGCGGTGCGCCCGGATTTTCAAACGATAAGTCACGGACATATTGCGTTAAAATGGCCATGCCCGGCCCGCCATCAACATTTTGCTCACCGGCTGCTGCGGCCTCTGCTGCTCCTGCGGCTTCATTGGGTGTTTCGGTGGCCGGTGCTTCAGCCATTTCTTCAGGCTTTTCCGATATGCCGTTTTCGCCTTTGGCCTTGGATTTTTTGCTCATTGTTTTTCTCCTTCATCTGGATTGAGCCGGACAGGTCACGCCCGTCTGGCAGAGGCATAGCAAACTTGCCGATTGAGTGCAATCTCAACATGCTGGCTCAACCTGCCCGCAAGCATAGGCGCAAAATCCCAAAAAACCTAAAAACGCCGCCCTTTCCCCTTTTCTTGTCCCTATTTCTTACCCTTATTCCTTACCGGAAGGCGGGTCATTAACCTTATAATCGCCCTCTATGATATTTTGCTCCGGCGACGGCTTTTGCGGGGAAACGGAACCGGCGCCGAAGCGTCCGATAATGCTCGGCAGCAAAGCCTCCAACAGGCTGGCCATTAAAAACAGCCGACCGGCAGGCCAGAGCAGAAAAAAGCCCAAAGCATCGGTCAGAAAACCCGGTGTCAGCAGCAACAGCCCGGCCAGTAAAATCAGGACGCCATGCGCCATTTCCCCCAAGGGTGCGCCGCCGCGCGCTTGCGCGGTTTGCGCGCGGCGCAGCACATCAAGCCCTTGTCGGCGCATCATGGACAGGCCAATCATGGCGGTGGCGAAAATCAGCAATACCGTCCAACCCGCCCCTATCGCGCCGCCTATTTCAATGAACAGGAAAATCTCGACGAGTGGCACGCCTATCAGAATAAACAGCAATAAACCGGGCATTGGCGGCTCCTTTCGCGCCCAATGTGGCATATCGCGCCCTCATGGCCGAGGGTTTTATGCACGCAAGCGGGCGTAATTATGTATCAGGGGTTGAAAAAGCCCCGCAATAGGCCAAATATGGGGTATTGAGGCGTTGCCTTAAAGACCCGGACGGCATTTTCCCTCCGGCAAAAGCATGGAGCGCAGAACCATCGACCCGTTAAATCTTATACTTCTGGTGATTGTCGTGTTTATCGGCTTCAAATTACGCAGCGTTTTGGGCATGCGGAATGATGAAGACGCGCGCCATGACCGGTCAAATGCCTATCGGCTGAACCGCGATGCGTTTTCCGGCGCGCCCAAAGACGATAATGCCAATCAGGCCAAGGAGGATAAACCGGCGACGGATAATGTCACGCCGCTTGAGCAGGCTAGACCGGAAACGGCACAAGTGTCCAGCGAGGAAGGCATGGTCGCAGGCGAGACGCCGCCGGATGGGCGCGGGCTGGCCTATTTCCGTGATTATCTGCCCGATTTCAACGAGGGCGTGTTCCTTGATGGTGCGCGCGCCGCCTATGGCATTGTGCTGGAGGCGTTTGCGGCGGGCAATTTGGAAAAGGCGGAAGTTTTTCTTGATGAGGCGGTCTATCAGGGTTTTGCCGAGGCGATTGCCGCGCGCGAAAAAGACGGGCTGGAATTGCATACGGAGATATTGCGGCTCGACCGGCCAATGATTGAAGATGCGATTTTTGAAAATGGCATTATGCGTCTGGAAGTGCGCTATCGGGCCGAAATCATTTCCTATGTGAAGGCCAAAGGGGCGGATGAGACGCCGCCTGACCCCAGCATCAGCCGCGATTTATGGACATTTGAGCGCCCGTTTGATGCGCCGGAGAATAGCTGGAAACTGGTCGCCACCAGCGCCGAATAGGCTTGCGGTCATCATGCGCGACAAGGCAAAACCCCCTATATCTGAAAAATCGGCCAGAACCGGTAATTTGTCGGAAGGGGATTTGGCTTTGTGGAACCGGCTGGCCGGCACGGCAACGCCTCTGCCGGAAAACCGCCGCGCTTATCATGTCGCTGCCGCACCGACCCGAGCTGTGCCGTCCAAACCGGCGCGCGCCAGTGGCGGCAAATCAGCCGCACCGACACCGGACAGGCAGGTGAAAACAGCCACGCCAATGCGCGCTTTGTCACCGGAGGCGCGTATTGATCCGAATCTGCGCCGCCGCCTGCAAAAAAACCGCCAGCCAATAGAAGCAAGGCTCGATTTGCACGGAATGACCGCCGCCCAGGCACAAAAGCGCCTGACGCAATTTATCATGGAGGAAAGCGCCGCCGGGCATAAGTTTGTTTTGTTGGTCACCGGCAAGGGCGCGGGCGGCAATGGTGTCTTGCGGCGATTGGTGCCGGAATGGCTGAATATGTCGCCCTTGGCACCCTATATTGTGGCCTTTGGCGCGGCGGCGGTGGTGCATGGCGGCAGCGGCGCGCTTTATGTGCATTTGCGCGCCAAGCGTGCGGGCAGCGATGGGCGCGCCTGACGCAATGGGCGTTGAGCCAATTATTCGCTTTGATAAAGCCGGTCGGGTTTGCTAAAACAGGCGCACTGTTGGCAGTTCGGTGGCTATGCGCCCCGGCGGACTGAAGGATTTTAGTTTCATGAGCGGACGCACAGCGCAAAAATCGCGCGACACCAAGGAAACGCAAGTTTCCGTCTCGGTCAATCTCGACGGCACTGGCGATTATCAGGTGAACACCGGAATTGGCTTTCTTGACCATATGCTTGAGCAATTGTCGCGTCACTCGCTGATTGACCTGAAAGTTGAGGCCAAGGGCGATTTGCACATTGATTTCCACCACACCACCGAAGATACCGGCATTGTGATTGGTGAGGCGGTGCGTGAGGCTTTGGGCGATTTCAAAGGGCTGACCCGCTATGGCAGCGCCACCATCCCAATGGATGAAACCTGCACGCGCGTTTCGCTGGATGTGTCGCAACGCCCCTATCTGATTTGGCGGGTCAATCTGTCTAAGCCGAAACTGGGCGACATGGACACGGAATTGTTCAAGGAATGGTTTCAGGCCTTCGCGCAGGCAGCGGGCATTACACTGCATGTCGAAAATCTTTATGGCGAGAATAATCACCATATTGTCGAGAGCTGTTATAAGGGGCTGGCGCGGGCGTTGCGCCAAGCCATTGAAATTGACCCGCGCAAGGCCGATGCCGTGCCATCCACAAAAGGCGTGCTGGGCAGTTAAGCTGACGGATAGGGCAGTTGAGCATTGCATTGATTGATTATGGCTCGGGCAATCTGCGCTCGGCGGAAAAGGCTTTTGCCAAAATGGCGGGCAT
The DNA here is from genome assembly GCA_038123715.1 of Rhodobiaceae bacterium. Classification (GTDB taxonomy): domain Bacteria; phylum Pseudomonadota; class Alphaproteobacteria; order RS24; family RS24; genus JAYPAN01. The sequence continues at coordinate 49,813 of JAYPAN010000004.1, forward strand.
GGCCAAATCGCCGCGCGCCGTGTCTGTCACTGCCGACCCCGATATGGTCGCGCGCGCCGCGCATATTGTCTTGCCCGGCGTTGGTGCATTCGGCGATTGCGCGGCAGGCCTGCGCGCCATTGACGGCATGACGGAAGCCCTGCAAACCCGCATCTGTGAACAGGGTTATCCGTTTCTCGGCATATGTGTTGGCATGCAATTGACTTGCGCCACCGGGCTTGAGCGCGGCACGCATGACGGGCTGGGCTGGATTGGCGGCACGGTCGAGGCATTGGCTGTGCCGGATGGGTTGAAAGTGCCGCATATGGGCTGGAATGAGCTGGCCGTGGCGCAGCCGCATCCGGTTTTTGACGGGCTGGATGGCGCGCATGCCTATTTTGTGCATGGCTATGCCGCCCGCCCCGATGACAGGCAGCATATTGCCGCGACCACTGATTATGGCGGCGATATTGTCGCCGCATTGGCGCGCGATAATATATGCGGCACGCAATTTCACCCCGAAAAAAGCCAGCAAACGGGCTTGCGGCTGATTGCCAATTTTCTGGATTGGACACCATGATTTTATTTCCCGCCATTGATTTGAAAGACGGCCAATGCGTGCGCCTGCAACAGGGCGACATGGGGCGCGCCACTGTGTTCCATGACAATCCGGCTGAGCAGGCGGCGGCATTCGCCGCGCAGGGCTTTTCGCATTTGCATATTGTCGATTTGGATGGTGCTTTTGCCGGAGCGCCGGTCAATCGCGCGGCGGTTGAGGCGATATTGGCGGCCAGCCCGGCGCAAACCCAGCTTGGCGGCGGCATCAGGGATATGGCGACTATTGCAGCCTGGCTGGAGGCTGGTATCGGGCGGGTGATTTTGGGAACCGCTGCTGTGCGCGACCCGCAATTGGTCATGGATGCTTGCCGCGCCTTTGCCGGACAGGTCGCTGTCGGCATTGATGCGCGCGCCGGGCGTGTCGCGGTTGAGGGGTGGGCGGAGACCGGCGAAATTACGGCGGTTGATTTGGCGCGTCGCTTTGAAGATGTCGGCGTGGCCTGCTTGATTTATACCGATATTGACCGCGACGGCATGTTGCAGGGGGTCAATGTGGCAGCAACCGCCGCATTGGCGCAGGCGGTGACGATACCGGTGATTGCCTCTGGCGGCTTGGCCGGTATTGAAGATGTCAAAGCCCTGTTGCCGCATGAAGGCGATGGCGTGATTGGCGCGATTTCGGGTCGCGCCCTCTATGATGGCCGTCTTGACGCCGCCGAAGTGTTGGCACTGGACGGGGTGGCATAATGCTAAAAGTGCGCGTGATACCCTGTCTCGATGTGCATGAAGGGCGCGTTGTGAAGGGCGTCAATTTTGTTGATTTGGTCGATGCCGGTGACCCGGTCGCCGCCGCCCAAGCCTATGATGCGGCCGGTGCGGATGAACTATGCTTTCTTGATATTTCCGCCTCGCATGAAAACCGCGCCACGCTGATTGATGTGGTGCGCGCCACGGCTGAGCAATGTTTCATGCCGTTGACCGTGGGCGGCGGTGTGCGAACACCGGATGATGTGCGTAATTTGCTGCTGGCCGGTGCTGATAAAGTCTCGTTTAACACGGCGGCGGTTAATAATCCCGATGTGGTCGCGCAAGCCTCGCACAAGTTTGGCGCGCAATGCATTGTGGTGGCGATGGATGCCAAGCAGGTCGACACTGACCGCTGGGAGATTTTTACCCATGGCGGGCGCGAGGCCACCGGCATTGAGGCCGTTGGTTTTGCGCGGCAAATGGCTGAATATGGCGCCGGTGAGATTTTGCTGACCTCTATGGATCGCGACGGCACCAAGGCCGGTTATGATTTGGCCTTGACGCGGGCTATTGCCGATGCCGTGCCGGTGCCGGTGATTGCGTCAGGCGGGGTCGGCAATTTGGCGCATTTGATTGACGGCGTGCGCGAAGGTCATGCCAGCGCTGTGCTGGCTGCCTCAATTTTCCATTTCGGCACTTATTCCATCGCTGAGGCCAAACAGGCCATGGCCGAGGCCGGCCTGGCAATCCGCTTGGGCGCGCCTTGATGGGCTTGGTGCGGGAAAACAGGCGGCGCATAAACGGGCTTGGATTGGCATGTGCTTTCTGATAGAGCAGGGGCAGGTTAGGATGACAGCACCTTGGGGGAGAGGTCACAGTGACATCTGAACAATTAGACAAGCTGTTTGCTGAGATTGAAAAGCGCCGCAGCGCTGCGCCCGATAGCAGCTATTCCGCACAATTATTGGCCGATTTGCCCCGCGCCACCCGCAAGCTGGGTGAGGAGGCGGTGGAAACCATTATCGCCGCCTTGCAACAGGATGACGCGGCATTGACCGCCGAAGCGGCTGATTTGCTTTATCATTTGCTGGTCGTGCTGGCCGCGCGCAATATCCCGCTGGGCGATGTCATGCAGGTCTTGGCCGCGCGCGAGGGTGTTTCCGGCTTGGCCGAAAAGGCGGCGCGCCAACAGCAGGGCGATAATGACTGAACAGAATTCAAAAACCCTGTCGCCCTATCGCTCCTTCACCGCCGAGGAATGGTCGCGCTTGCGCCAAGACACGGAAATGACCCTGACCGAGCAGGAATTGGAAAAACTGCGCGGACTTGGCGAGACCGTATCGCTGAAGGAAGTGGAAGAGATTTACCTGCCATTGTCGCGCCTTTTGAACCTGTATGTTGAAGGCACGCAAAATCTGCATGGTGTCACCAATCAGTTTTTGGGCAGCGAAACAAAAGTCCCCTTTATTATTGGCGTGGCCGGCTCGGTAGCGGTGGGCAAAAGCACGACATCGCGTATTTTGCGCGAATTGCTGGCGCGCTGGCCGTCGCATCCGCAGGTGCAATTGCTGACAACAGATGGTTTTCTCTATCCCAATGCGGTGCTGGAGGAGCGCGACCTTATGCAACGCAAGGGGTTTCCCGAAAGCTTTGATTTACGCAAATTGCTCGGCTTTCTGTCCAAGGTCAAATCCGGCGCGCCGGTTGCCACCGCACCGGTCTATTCGCATATCGCCTATGATATTCTGCCCGATGAGCAGGTCAGTGTCGCCCAGCCCGATATTTTAATTGTTGAGGGGCTGAATGTGCTGCAACCGGCTATTATGGCCGAGGCCGATAATGAGATACCCTTTGTCTCTGATTATTTCGATTTCTCAATTTATATTGATGCCGAGGCGGACATCATCCAACGCTGGTATGTTGAGCGTTTTATGTCCTTGCGCGAAACCGCCTTCCGCCAGCCCGGCGCTTATTTCAAGCGCTATGCCGATTTAAGCGATGAGCAAGCGGAACAAACCGCCATTGATATTTGGACGCGCATCAATCTGGCCAATTTGTCGGAAAACATTCTGCCGACACGCGGGCGCGCCGACCTTATTTTGCACAAAAGCACAGATCATGCGATTGACCGCGTGATGCTCCGCAAAATCTGACCCAAATCTGCCGCTATAGAGACAGGCCGTGGCGCTGCATCAGCGCCGCCAAATCACTTTGCGGGCGCGGCCCGAAATGGCGAATAACCTCGCTGGCCATGACCACACCAATCCCTGCCGCTTGCGCCGGTGTCTGACCATTGGCCAGACCGGCGAAAAATCCGGCGGCAAATTGGTCGCCCGCACCGGTCAAATCCTGCACATCATCAACCGCCACGGCAGGCACGCGCTCAACCGTGTCATGGTCAATCACCATCGCCCCTTCGGCGCTCATGGTGACAACGCCAAGCAGGCCAAACCCGCGCATACCGGCAATCACTTCGTCAAAATTGTCAGTCTCAAACAGCGCATGGGCTTCGGCCAGATTGGCCAGCACAATGTCAATATCTTCTGTCAAAAGCCTGTGAAAGGCGGCGCGGTGGCGGTCAACGCAATAGGCATCGGCAAGCGAAAAGGCGGCTTGCCCGCCTTGCGCGCGCACTTGGCGGGCGGCCTGCGTGAAAGCGGCACGACCCGGCTCGGCATCCCAAATATAGCCTTCGGCAAAAATCAGGCCGGTTTGCGCCAGCAAGTCATTATTCAAATCTTCCGGTGCTGTTGTCACTGACGCGCCGAGAACCGTGTGCATGGTGCGCTCGGCATCGGGCGTGACCAAAACAAGGCAATGTCCGGTGGGGTGGGCTTCGGCGTCAAGCGGCGTGACCGGAAAGCGCACGCCCAAATCGGTCATGCTGTCGGAGAATAAAGCGCCCAGCGCATCATCTCCGATTTTGCCGATAAAGCCGGTTTCCTGCCCCAAAGCGGCCAGACCGGCAATCGTATTGGCAGCAGAGCCACCGGCGCGCTGTGTGTGGACATGCAGATTTTCGCGCATGGCTACCGAGCGTTCGGCATCAATTAGCGACATGGAGGCTTTCGGGCTGCCAAGCGCCTGCAACCCGGCATCGTCAATATCGGCGAATAAATCAACCAGCGCGGCACCCATGCCGGTAATCAATTTCGGGGCTGTTTGGGACATGCGGTGTCTCCTTTGTCAAAAATCAGGCTTTGGGTCAAATCACGTCAGGCGGGTTTTGGCTTTGAAGCGACAAATATCATGGACGCGGCAGTCCGGACATTTCGGCTTGCGCGCGACGCATATATAGCGGCCATGCAAAATAAGCCAATGATGCGCGTGTTGGCGATACGGTTCCGGCACACGTTTGTCCAGCTTTTTTTCAACCTCCAACACGGTTTTGCCCGGCGCGAGGCCGGTGCGGTTGGACAGGCGGAAAACATGCGTATCAACCGCGAAAGTGGCTTCGCCAAAAGCGACATTCATCACCACATTGGCGGTTTTGCGGCCAACACCGGGCAGGCTGGTCAGCGTGTCGCGATCGCGCGGCACTTGCCCGTCATGGGCGTCGAGCAGTTTTTGTGACAGGGCAAACACGTTTTTCGCCTTATTGCGGTAAAGGCCAATCGTCTTGATATGCGCGCGTATCACATCTTCGCCGAGCGCGACCATTTTGGCTGGTGTATCGGCCTTGGCAAACAGCGCTTTTGTGGCTTTGTTGACGCCTTTATCGGTCGCCTGCGCCGACAGCACAACAGCGACCAGCAGGGTGAACTCATTGGTGAAGGCCAGCTCGGTTTCCGGCGACGGGTCGGCCTCGGACAGGCGTTGAAAGAAAGTGGCGATATCCGCTTTTTTCATCATTTGCCTTTCCCGTGCCGTTTTGCGTCCATGTGCGACATTGCCGCCCTTGCTGTGCGCGCATTACGCCCTAAAACATATATATGTCAAATGCAACGCCTCCCTATGCAATGTCACAGGCCGCCCGCCCATTGGCGGATGATTTTTACCTGACTTTGCGCCCCAATGTGTCGCTGTCGCGGCAAGGGTTCCGCTTGCTGATGGTGGTTTTTGCTGCCATCAGCTTTACCGCGGGCGGGTTTTTCTGGGCGCAGGGCGCTTGGCCGGTATTCGGCTTTTTCGGCCTTGATGTGGTATTGCTTTATGCGTTTTTCAAACTCAATTACCGCGACGGCAAGCGCAGTGAAATGCTGTTTATGCAGGACGGCAAGCTGGTTTTTGCCCGCGCCGCAAGCTCCGGCGAGACGCGCCAATGGGTGTTTGACCCCTATTGGGTGCGCGTCAAGCTGACCGGTCGGCAAGGCGTGGATGATGAGGCCACAGCGCTGATTTTATCCTCACATGGTCAATATGTATCCGTGGGTGCGTTTCTGGCGCCGGAGGAGCGCGCCAGCCTCGCCGCCGTGCTGCAAATCACGCTGGCCAATTGGCGCAATCGTCCGCCGCAACCGGCGTGAGTTTGCATCATCGGGCAATTGTGCTACTGTTTCGTGGCAATAAGGGAAACAATCATGCCCAAAAACAGATTTTTGGATAAATCAAAGGCGCGCGGCCTGACGCTTTTATGTCACCGCGCCGCACCGACCCCTTTCGGCTCGGCGCTCTTACTCGCCACAGCAGAAGGTGAAATCGCTTTTCTAGGTTTTTGCGGGCAAGCCCGCGCGAAACGGGAAATCAGCGCGCTGCGAAAAAACTGGTCGCTGGCTGCGATAGAGGAACAGCCGAATAAATTGGCAAAGCTCGCAAAGGCGGCTTTTTCCGCTACACCGCCCCCGCTTTTGCTGATAGGCACGCCGTTTCAGCATAAAGTCTGGCGCGCTTTGCTGCGTATCAAGCCCGGCACCACGACCAGCTATGGCGCTTTGGCCGAAAAACTCAACACTGCGCCGCGCGCTTTGGGTGGGGCGGTTGGTGCCAATCCGGTTTCCTGTCTGGTTCCATGCCATCGCGTTCTGGATGGCAAAGGCGGGCTGAACGGCTATCGCTGGGGCTTGGGTGTGAAACGCCAATTATTACAGGCCGAAGGCGCGGCCTGACAAAACCTTAAAGGGAGAGAATCTCTTTGTTCTCAACCGTGCCATCGGCAGCCAGCCGGTAAATATAAGGCACGCCAGTGGCGATATTGACATCAATAATCTCATCCTCGCCCAGCCCGTCCAGCACCATGACCAGCGCCCGCAGCGAATTGCCATGCGCGGCGACAAGAATGTTTTCACCAGCCGTGACGCGCGGCAAAATCTCGGTTTGGAAATAGGGCAGCACACGCTCTGCCGTATCTTTCAAGCTTTCGCCGCCGGGCGGCGGTGTGTCATAGCTGCGCCGCCAAATATGTACTTGTTCTTCGCCCCATTTGGCGCGCGCATCATCTTTGTTGAGGCCAGATAAATCGCCATAATCGCGTTCATTGAGGGCGATATTGCGAGTTACCGGCAAATCGGTCTGGCCTTGCGTCTCCAGCAGCAGCGCGCAGGTTTTTTGTGCCCTTTGCAATTCCGAGGTAAAGCCGTGGTCAAATAATATGCCCTGCGCCTCAAGCTCTGCCTTGAGCGCGTGTCCGGCGGCGCGTGCCTCGCTAATGCCCTGCTCGGTCAAATCCGGGTCGCGCCAGCCAGTGAACAGATTTTGCTCATTCCATTGGCTTTGCCCGTGCCGCACAAGAACCAGAACACCCATTATCATTGCCTCCGAAATCAGGATGGCTCGGCCAGGCCGAGAACATGTTGCATATTGTATAGACCGGCTTGACGGCCAGTCGCCCATCGCGCGGCCTGCAAGGCGCCAAGCGCGAAAATATCCCGCGACTCGGCGCGGTGCGACAGGCGTATCTGCTCACCCAGCGTGGCGAAAATAACCTCATGGTCGCCAACCACACTGCCGCCGCGCAAAGCGGCAAAGCCAATCGCGCCCTCAGCGCGGGCTTCGCCAATGCCGTCGCGCCCGCTTTCGCGCAGCGTGTCCAGCGCCGCCCCGCGCCCCGAGGCGGCGGCCTCACCAAGCAGCAGCGCCGTGCCGGAAGGCGCATCGACCTTGTGGCGGTGATGCATATCAAGGATTTCAATATCCCAATTATCGGGCAGGGCGCGCGCCGCTTGGCGCACCAGACCGGCCAGCAAATTAACGCCAAGGCTCATATTGCCGGATTTGACAATCGTCGCATGGCGCGCGGCGGCGGCAATGGCGGCCTCGTCATCGGCGTTAAAGCCGGTTGTGCCGATAATATGGGCAATGCGCGCCTGCGCGGCCAAACCGGCCAATTCCACAGAAGCGGCGGGCGAGGAAAAATCAACCAGCGCATCCGCACCGGCCAAGGCGGCCAGCGCGTCATCGCTTGCCACAAGCCCAAGCTCACCGACACCGGCCAGTGTGCCAAGGTCATGCCCCAATACAGCGCTGCCGGCCTGTTCAAGCCCGCCCGCAAGGGTCATGTCCTCGGCCTCAATCGCCAGTCGCAAAAGCGTGCGACCCATGCGGCCACCGCATCCATTGATAACAAGTCTCATGGCGCGCTTATACCAGCCTGCGCGCCTTGAGGCGAGTGCCTATTTGCCGGATTTGCCGCCTATATTGTGGCCAAAAGATTTTACCTGCGGGTAATTATCGTCATTCAGGCTTTTGCTGAACGCATCGAGTAATTTTTTCTGCTCGCGGCTCATATTGCTTGGGGTTTCGACATTTATCTGCACATAAAGGTCGCCCTGATTGCGGCTGCGTAAAACCGGCATGCCCTTGCCGCGCAGGCGGAATTGCTGGCCGGTTTGCGCGCCTTCCGGAAGGGTCAGCTTGACTTTTTTGCCGCCAAGAAGCGGCACTTGCACGCCGCCCCCGGCAATAGCCACATCAAATGGCACGGGCATAATGCAGAATAAATCAGCACCGTCGCGCTGCATAAAGCCATGCGGACGGACATTGACAAAAACATATAAATCGCCCGAATTGGCGCCGCGCGGCCCGGCATCGCCTTCGCCCGACAGGCGTATCCGCGTGCCATCCTCAACCCCGGCCGGCACAGTGACCGACAGATTGCGCGGCTGCTGAATATGGCCGCGCCCGCCACAATCGCTGCATGGGTCGGCAATGATTTGGCCGCTGCCCTGACATTGATGACAGGGACGCTCAACCATGAAAAAGCCCTGCTGCGCGCGCACTTTGCCATGCCCCTGACAGACAGAACATGTGGTCGGCTGGGTTCCGGGCTTGGCGCCTGACCCGCTGCATGTGTTGCAAGCGGCGGCGCGGGTGAGGTTGATTTGCCGGTCAACGCCGGTAAAGGCTTCTTCCAGCGATATTTCAATATCGGCGCGCAAGTCATTGCCGCGCTGCTGGCGTTGCGCGCCGCGCCCACGACGGCCACCGCCAAAAAACTCCTCGAAAATATCGCCCATAGAGCCGAAATCGCCGAAATTGCCGAAGCCGCCGCCACCGCCACCAGCACCTGCCCCGCCATTTTCAAACGCGGCATGGCCAAATTGGTCATAGGCAGCCCGGCTCTGGTCATCTTTCAAAATGTCATAGGCATGGCTGACTTCCTTGAAGCGGCGCTCGGCCTCCTCATCGCCGGGATTGACGTCCGGATGGTATTTTTTCGCCAGCTTGCGATAGGCGGATTTCAGCTCCGCCGCGCCGACCGAGCGATCCACGCCGAGAACATCATAAAGGTCGGCTTGCGCCATGGGCGGTTCCTTTGGTTACAGCGGGCAGGCGGTCAATCGGCCTAAGACGCCTTCTGGTCGTTTTGGGCGTCATCATCGCTGACTTCTTCAAAGTCGGCATCGACAACATTGCCGTCATCATTATCGGCGGCGTCATCCGTGGCATCGGCAGCCGCCGCCGCTTCGCCCTCCGCCTGCTGTGCCTTATAGACCGTCTCGCCGATTTTCATCGCCGCTTGCGACAGGGCTTGCGCCTTGGCTTCAATATCGGCCTTGTCATCGGCTTCGAGCGCGGTTTTCAGCTCAGCAATGGCCGCCTCGGCAGCTTCCTTATCGGCAGCATCAATAATTTCCTCATTTTCGGAAATCGACTTCTCCGTGCCATGAATCAGCGCTTCGGCATTGTTACGCACCTCAACCGACTCCCGCCTTTCCTTATCGGCGGCGGCATTGGCTTCGGCATCCTTGACCATTTGTTCAATATCATCATCCGATAGCCCGCCTGACGCCTCAATCCGGATGGTCTGCTCTTTGCCGGTCGCCTTGTCGGCAGCCGAGACATTAACAATACCATTGGCATCAATATCGAATGTGACTTCAATTTGCGGCACGCCGCGTGGTGCCGGGGGAATGCCCTCAAGATTGAATTGGCCGAGATGTTTATTGTCTTCTGCCATTTCGCGCTCACCCTGAAACACGGAAATGGTGACGGCAGACTGGTTGTCATCGGCGGTTGAGAAAACTTGCGATTTTTTGGTCGGGATGGTCGTGTTGCGGTCAATCAGGCGGGTAAACACACCGCCCAGCGTCTCAATGCCCAGCGATAAGGGCGTCACATCAAGCAGCAACACATCTTTCACATCGCCTTGCAGCACACCGGCCTGAATGGCCGCACCCATAGCCACCACCTCATCGGGGTTAACGCTCATATTCGGCTCTTTGCCAAAGACTTCTTTCACGAAATCGCGGATGCGCGGCATGCGCGTCTGGCCGCCGACCAGCACCACCTCGTCAATATCAGCCAGTGAGACACCGGCATCTTTGACCGCTTCCTCACAAGGCTTGCGGGTACGCTGCACCAGCTCTTCCACCAATTGTTCAAAAGCGGCGCGGGTGAGTTTCAGATTAAGGTGTTTGGGGCCGGAGGCATCGGCGGTGATAAAGGGCAGATTAACCTCAGTTTGCGCTGCCGAGGACAGCTCAATTTTCGCCTTTTCCGCCGCCTCTTTCAGCCTTTGCAGCGCCAGCTTGTCTTCGCGCAGGTCAATGCCATTTTCCTTTTTGAAGGTTTCGGCAAGATGCTCGACCAGTGCGCCGTCGAAATCTTCACCGCCAAGAAAAGTATCGCCATTGGTGGATTTCACCTCAAAAACGCCATCGCCGATTTCAAGAATGGAGACATCAAATGTGCCGCCGCCCAAATCATAAACAGCAATGGTCTGACCGTCTTTTTTATCCAACCCATAGGCAAGCGAAGCGGCAGTCGGCTCATTGATGATACGCAACACATCAAGTCCGGCAATTTTACCGGCATCCTTGGTTGCTTGGCGCTGGGCGTCATTAAAATAGGCCGGCACGGTAATCACCGCCTGCTCAACCGTTTCGCCAAGATAGCCCTCGGCGGTTTCTTTCATTTTTTGCAAAATAAAAGCGGAGATTTGCGAGGGAGAGTATTTTTCCTCGCGCGCCTCAACCCAAGCATCGCCATTATCGGCGGCGACAATATCATATGGCACCATGTCAATATCTTTGGCGGTGGCCGGGTCATCAAAGCGGCGGCCAATCAGGCGCTTAATGGCAAACAGCGTATTGCGCGGATTGGTGACGGCCTGACGCTTGGCCGGCTGCCCGACCAGCTTTTCATTTTCTTCCGTAAAGGCGACCATTGAGGGGGTGGTGCGCGCGCCTTCGCTATTTTCAATCACTTTGGGTGTGCTGCCATCCATCACCGCAACACAGCTATTGGTGGTTCCCAAATCAATGCCGATAACCTTACCCATTTCAGCCTCGCTTTATTATCCAATCAAAATCATTACAAAGCGCCGTTTTGGACGGCGCTGTCCTGCGCCTTATATAAGTAGCCAGACCGGTCGCTGCAAGGGGCGGGTGGTATTTGTCCGTGGTTTTGGAGAGGTTTATGGTAAGCCACAATATATTGGGGGAAGGCACAGCCTATCACCCCGAATATTGCGATAGGTCGGCGCAAACCGGTTTGCTGGCGGCGCTGGCGGAAATTATTGCCGAAGCGCCCTTTTTTGTGCCGCGCATGCCGAGCACCAATGTGCCTTGGTCTATCCGCATGACCAATTGCGGCGCGCTGGGTTGGGTGTCCGATAAAAACGGCTATCGCTACCAGCCGCTTCACCCCGAAACCGGCCGCGCCTGGCCTGCCCTGCCACCAGCTTTGCTGGATTTATGGCATGATGTGACAGACTGCCCGGCAGTGCCGGAATGTTGCCTGGTAAATTATTATGACAAGCCGGTTTCAAAAATGGGGCTGCATCAGGACAGGGATGAGGCAGCGCTCGATGTGCCGGTCGTGTCCTTGTCGCTGGGTGACAGCGCGGTGTTTCGCATGGGCGGGGCGCAACGGCGCGGCAAAACGCGCTCCATGCGGCTGCATAGCGGCGATGTGCTGGTCTTTGGCGGCGCGGCGCGGCTCAATTTTCATGGCCTTGACCGCGTTCTCGCGGGCAGCAGCGCCCTGTTGGCCGAGCAGCCGGCTTTTGCTGGTGGCGGACGGCTGAACCTGACTTTGCGGCGGGTCGCGCCGGTTTAATCCTTCGCGCTTAATCCTTCGCCCTTAATCTTTAGCAATGCCGACTTTGGCCGGACGCAGCAGGCGCTCTTCCATAATATAGCCGGTTTCCACCACTTCGATAATCGTGCCGGCGGGCTGGCCGGTGCCGGGCGCTTCAAACAGCGCCTCATGCAGATTGGGGTCGAATTTCTCACCCATCGGGCTGATTGGCGAGACTTTATTGCGGGTCAAGGCGGCTTGCAAATCGCGCTCCGTGGCTGCCACACCTTCCAGCAAAGCGCGCGCCTGTTCGGGCAGTTCTTCGCCCATTTCCTCAAAGGCTTTCAGGGCGCGTTGCAGATTATCAGCGACGCCGAGCATGTCGCGGGCAAAACTGGCCGCGCCATATTTCAGCGCATCGCCGCGATCGCGCTCGGCGCGCCGCCGCGTGTTTTCCAGCTCTGCCAGCAAGCGCATGATTTGGTCATTGGCCTCGGCCAGTTTTTCTTCCGGTGACGGCTCGGTTGGCGCGTCCACAGCCTCGGATGCTGCTTCTTCTGCCGTGCCGCCTTCGGCTTGGGCTTCAGCCTCGGTCGTTGCGTCCTGTGTCTCGGCGGTTTTTGTTTCCGGCGCGTCAGCCTCTTGCTGCGCCATTTCTTTGTCTGTTTCGCCTGCCATATCTGTCTCGCTTGCCATATCTTCCATTTCTTTCATTCGTCTGTTTGCCAAGTTTCAGTCAATCTGTTGCGTGTTTCCTAATCGCCATTGGGTCATGGCGTCAACCAAGCATTTTCGTTACCACCCGCGCTGTATGGTCAACCAGTGGAATAAGCCGTGCATAATTGGCGCGCGTCGGGGCAATCACTCCCAATACGCCGACAATATGTTTTTCGCTGTCTTGATAAGGGCTGATGATAAGCGATGAGCCGGACAGTGAAAACAAAGGCGTTTCCGCGCCGATAAATATCTTCACCCCGTCGCTTTCTTCGGCTTGCGACAATAGCGCGACCAGTTCCTGCTTGCGGTCAATATCTTCAAATAAAAGCCGCACCCGTTCCAAATCTTCCATCGCGGCCACATTATCAAGCAAATGCGACTGGCCGCGCACCAGCAGCGATTTGGCAAATAAATCGGCATTGCCGCCATTATTGCCGATGTCGCCGGCCCATTGCGCCAGACCGGTTTCGACCAATTGCGCGGTCAGGCTGCCCAGCTCGGCTTCAAAGCGCGCCATTTCCTGCTGCAAATCGCGGCGCAATTCGCCCAGCGAGCTGCCTTTCAGTCGCGCATTGAGATAATTGCCCGCTTCGGTCAGGGCGGCAGGGCCAATACCGGCGGGCATGTCAATCACCCGATTTTCGACATGATTGGTTTCATCGACCAAAATTACCAAAATCTGCGTCGCCGAAACTTGCGTGAACTCAATATGCTTAATGCCGCGCGCCGCTTGCGGCGCCAGCACCAGACCAGCGCACAGGCTGAGGCCGGACAAATTGTCAATCGCTTGCGTTAGCATGTCATCCATGCCAGTGCCATTGAGCTGCGGGGCAATCGCCTCGCGCTCGACATCGGATAATTCACCTAGCTGCAACAGCCCGTCTATAAACAGCCGCAGACCGGTTTGCGTCGGCAGGCGACCGGCTGAGACATGCGGTGCATAAAGCAGACCGGCCCGTTCCAGCTCGGCCATGGTCGAACGTATCGAGGCGGGCGATAATTGCGGCTCCAGCACATCAGACAGACTGCGCGAGCCAACCGGATTGCCGGTTTCGAGATAGCTCTCGACAATTTGCTGGAATATCAGCCTTGCGCGGTCGGTTAAATCAGCCAGATTGCTCATGGCCTTAATTTAGGCATTAAATCGCAGATTACCATAGGGGTTTAAGCCGCCCCCGCCCCCCCGCGCCCTCTTGTGAGACGCGGCAGGGCAGGCTAAACACAATGCATGATAAATGCGCCGCCGCGCGCCAAGCAAAGGAACCGCCCTCATGACCTCATCCGATGTTCAACGCCCTTCCGGTCGCGCCGCCGCGCAATTGCGCCATGTGTCATTTGAAACCGGCATTTCCAAACATGCCGAAGGCTCATGCTTCATCAAATTCGGGGACACGCATGTTTTATGCACGGCCAGTCTGGAAGAGCGCGTGCCGCCTTGGTTGCGCGGCAAAGGGCAGGGCTGGGTGACGGCGGAATATGGCATGCTGCCGCGTGCCACGGGCGACCGGATGCGCCGCGAGGCCAGCGCCGGCAAGCAATCGGGGCGCACGCAGGAAATCCAGCGCTTGATAGGGCGTTCCTTGCGCGCCGTGGTGGACATGAAAAAACTCGGCGAACACCAAATCAGCCTTGATTGCGATGTCATACAGGCCGATGGCGGCACGCGCACCGCGTCAATTACCGGCGCTTGGGTGGCGCTTCATCAATGCGTGGCCGGCATGCAGGCGCGCGGTCTGGTCGGTGAGGGCGTGATAGCAGACAATGTGGCGGCGCTGTCTTGCGGCATTTACAATGGCCTGCCAGTGGCTGATTTGGATTATGCCGAGGACAGCATTGCCGATACGGATGGCAATTTTGTTATGACCGGCAGTGGCGCGATTGTCGAGATTCAAGCAACGGCCGAGGGCGCGGCTTTTGACGAAACAGAGTTTGCCGAATTGATGCGGCTGGCCAAAAACGGCATTGGCGAGCTTGTTGCCTTGCAAAATGCGGCCATTGGCAAAGCCGGATAGGGCGCGCAATGAGCCGGTCACACCGCCAATTTGATGCGCCCAAGCTGGTTGTTGCCAGCCATAATCAGGGCAAAATCCGCGAAATTGACGATTTGTTGGGCCCGTTCGGCATTGAAACCGCCGGGGCCGATGCTTTGGGCTTGCCGGAGCCGGAGGAGACCGGCTCAACATTTATCGCCAATGCCGAATTAAAGGCGCTGGCTGCCGCCACAGCGACCGGTCTGCCTGCCCTGGCTGATGATAGCGGGTTGGCGGTGGATGCGCTGGATGGCGCGCCCGGCATTTATTCGGCGCGCTGGGCGCAAACCGCCTCGGGTGAGCGTGATTTTGACTTTGCCATGCATAAGGTGGAAATGGCGCTGTCCAAAAAGCGCGACATGGCGCGCACAGCCAGTTTTATTTGCGCGCTGACTTTGGCTTGGCCGGACGGCCATGTCGAAAGTTTTGAGGGGCGTGTTGACGGCACGCTGGTCTGGCCGTTGCGGGGTAAAAAGGGCTTTGGCTATGACCCGATGTTTCTGCCGCTGGGCGGTGATTTGACTTTTGGCGAAATGCAGCCGGATGACAAGCACGCCATCTCGCACCGCGCCGATGCGTTCACCCAGCTGGTCGAGGCGTGTTTTAATGGCTAGCCCGCCGCTTGGCGTTTATGTGCATTTTCCGTTTTGCGCCGCCATATGCCCTTATTGCGATTTCAATGTTTATAAAATGCGTGATTTGGATGCAGATGCGTGGGCTGATGCCTATTGTGCTGAATTGCGCCATGCCGCCAGACTGCGCCCGCAAGGGCCGGTCGAGACATTGTTTTTCGGCGGCGGCACACCGTCTTTAATGCCAGTTGCGCTGGTCGCGGCAATTATTGACGAGATTGACCGATTATGGGGTTTTGCGGCCAAGGCCGAGATAAGTTTGGAAGCCAATCCGGAAGGGTTGGATGCGCCGACCCTGCAAGATTTTGCCGCTTGCGGGATTACGCGGCTGTCACTCGGCGTGCAATCGCTGGATGATGCGGCGCTGGCCTTTCTCGGTCGCCATCACAGCGCCGCCCAAGCCATGTCGGTTTTTGCGCTGGCGCAAAATAGCTTTCCGGCCAGTTCGCTTGATTTGATATATGCAAGACCCGGACAGACGCTGGCGGCATGGGAACAGGAATTGGCGCGCGCCTTGTCGCTGACCCCGCAGCATATGTCGCTCTATCAGTTGACTTTTGAGCCGGAGACGGCTTTTGGCTTGCAATTGCGGCAAGGGCGGCTGCAGCCGCCGGAAGAAGAATTGGCTGTCAATTTGTTCGAGCATAGCCGCGCCGCTTGCGCCGCCGCCGGTCTGCCTGCTTATGAAATCTCCAATCACGCGCGCCCTGACGGGGAATGTCGGCATAATGTCAGCAATTGGCAGGGCGGCGATTATGCGGGCATTGGCCCGGGCGCGCATGGCCGCTTGAGTGTTGATGGTGCGCGCCATGCCAGCTATGCCCTGCCGACGCCGAATGACTGGCTGCAATCGGTCGCCGCAAAGGGTCATGGCTGGCAAAGTTTTGAGCCGCTTGATGATGCGGCGCGCCATGCTGAGACCTTGTTGCTGGGGCTGCGTCTGACACAGGGCGTTGCCTATGAAAGGCTTTCTGCGGCGGGGCTGGTGCTCGATGGCGCGCGCCTTGCCGATATGCAGGCGGCGGGGCTGATTGTCCGCGACGCGACGCGCTTGGCCGCCACGCCGGAAGGCTGTCTGGTGCTTGACCGGCTGGTTGCCGAATTATTGCTGTGAGGCGGGCGTGTCCTCAATGCCGGTTTCGGGCGCATCACCCGCCAAAACAGCATCATCTATGGGCGGGGCGGCTTCGCGCAAGCGTGAGGCCAGCATCCGCGCTGCTTGCCGCCGCCGGTCATGTTCAACGAAACTGGCTGGCGCAGCATTTATCACGCGGCTGCCACGGGCGGTGATTTCATGCACGGCCAGCCCGCGCTCGCCCAGCCCGTCCGGGGTCAGACGCAAAATCCCGTCAATACCGGCAAAGCCATTCGGGTCGGTCAGCAAATTGCGGGTAAACGGCTTGCCCGGCGCAATGCGCGACAATTCCGCCGCCAGCCCGATCGCGTCATAGGCGATGGAGGCAAGGCGCGGCGGCTCCTGCCCATAGGCGCGTTTGAAGCGGCGCACAAAGCGTTGCCAGACACCATGTTCGGGAGCCGGATACCAGCCGCCATGCAAAGGCGGCTCTTTGGTCAGGGACGGGTCATCCCACAGGCCAGTGCCGACAAATTTCACCAGTCGCGGGTCAATGTCGAAATAGGGAAGTAATGGCGCAAGGCTTCGCAAGGCCAGCCCGCCTTCCGGCATAAAGACAACATCATAGGGAATGTCGCCCAGCGTTTCCGAGCGTTTCAGCGCCTCATGCGCCGAGGTCAGCTCCGGTGCAATATCGCGCAAAACGGTGAATAAATCTTCATCCGGCGTATCGGGCGGCGCCAGCGCGCGCGCTTCATTTGTCAGCCGCGCCATTTCCGCCTCATGGGCTTTTTTGCGGCGCTCAAATTGCGCCAAAGCCTGCACCGGCGCAAACATGCCGCGCGGGTCGGCCGGATAAAATTCGGTCTGCACCAAATCGCCGCCATAAAGCGCGATTTGCGTTTGCAGGCTGTCATGCACACGCTCGCCAAATGCGCCTTCCGGCAGCAAGGCGCCGAAACGGGTCAGCCCTTGCGAAATGGATTCTGTGACAATGCGGTCGATATTGTCTTCCGGCAAAAAGCCGAGCAGCCAGATATTGTCGCCCTTGACCGACCGGTCATTGGACAGCGCCAGCGCCGGCACATCGCGCCCGGCCAGCATGGGGGCAATGGCGGCTACCGAGGTTGAGAATAAAGGCCCGACAATCAAATCGGCTTTTGCTGCCAGCGCCTGTTTAACGGCTTCTTTTGCGCCGTCTGGCGTGCCTTTTGTGTCATGCAGGCTCAACACAATGTCACGGCGATCAAGGTCGAAAAGCGCCAGCTGGGCGGCGTTTTGCAAGGCGCGAGACAAATCGCGAATGGAGCTGCGGCTGTCGCCAAAGGGCAGCACCAGCGCAATCACCACCGCATTGTCGGGGCGCGGCGGCGGTGGCGGGTAGCCTGACAAATCAAGCGGCATGATGGGAATAACCGGTGCGGCTTGCGCCGCGTTTTGCGCCGTGCCGCCGGTTTGCGGCGCGGTTGGCGCACTGGCACAAGCGGCCAGCAGCAGGCTTGCAATCACCGCTGCAATAAAAGATTTGCCGGTTATTTTATATGCTGTCATGGGTCTTGCCACTTGTCCCGTCATTCTGCCATCCGGCGTGCGCTGTCATGATGCGCCAGCCTATCCGCGCCGCGCCGCCAAGTAAACGGCTTAGCGACAAAGCGCGGCATTTCAACCGGCTAATTTCACAATCTGGCGCTAAATTATGGCGAGATTGCGTTCCGGGCTTGCCTTTCGCGGCAAAAAAGCGTTGCCTTGGGCATGTCCGATTGGTCAGTGATAAATGCGCCACTTGCGCCCGGCCTGTATATTGTCGCCACGCCGTTGGGTCATGCGCGCGACATTACCTTGCGGGCGCTGGATGTGCTGGCCGCCGCCAATGCCATATATTGTGAGGATACGCGGGTCAGCGGCAAATTGATGGCGCGCTATGGCATTGCCACGCAGCGCCTTGCCTATCATGAGCATAACGCCCAGCGCATGCGCCCGAAAATCCTGCAAAGACTGGCAGAAGGCGCGGCATTGGCGCTTATCAGCGATGCTGGCACGCCGCTTGTCTCCGACCCCGGCCTGCCTTTGGTGCGCGCCGCAAGGGCGGCGGGTCATAATGTTTTTGCCGTGCCGGGCGCTTCGGCACCGATTGCGGCTTTGTCTGTTGCCGGTCTGGCGACCGACAGATTCAGTTTTGCCGGTTTTTTACCGCCGAAAAAACAGGCGCGGCAAACCGCCTTGCAAGAATTGTCGGGCGCACCCGGCACGCTGGTTCTGTTTGAAAGTGCCAACCGGCTTGCCGTGCTGATGGCTGATGTGGCTGCTATGACGCCACAGCGCGAGGCGGTGATTGCGCGCGAATTGACCAAAAAGTTTGAAGAGGTGATAAGCGGCACGGCGGAAGATTTGGCCGCGCGGCTGAAAGATATGTCGGTTAAGGGCGAATGTGTGGTGTTGCTGGCCGCCCCGCCTCCCGAAAATATGGATGCGGCGGCACTTGACAATGCGCTGGTCGCGGCGCTGGCTTCCAACAGTTTGCGCGATGCGGTGCAAATGGTGATGGCCGCTTATGGCTTGCCAAAAAAGCAGGTTTATGCGCGTGCGCTGGCTTTGTCCAAACAAGAAAAGGAAGTCTAAACAGAAAAGGAGCCCGACGCGGAAAATGACCAAGAAAAAAAATACCGCCAACGCGCCGCAAAAAGACCGCCAAGACCGCCGCCGCCAAG
The DNA here is from genome assembly GCA_038123715.1 of Rhodobiaceae bacterium. Classification (GTDB taxonomy): domain Bacteria; phylum Pseudomonadota; class Alphaproteobacteria; order RS24; family RS24; genus JAYPAN01. The sequence continues at coordinate 68,657 of JAYPAN010000004.1, forward strand.
ACCGCCGCCGTCAAAGCCGGACGGGTTGCCGAGATGGTCGCCGCGCTTTATTTGCGCGCCAAGGGCTATCGGATTATCGCCCGTAATCTGCAAACACCGGTCGGCGAAATTGATATTGTCGCGCGACGCGGCCATTTGCTGGTCTTTGTCGAGGTGAAATATCGCAATGAGGTTTTCGGGCCGGAAGTGATTGCCAACCGGCAATGGCAGCGCATTGCCCGTGCCGCCGCCTATATGGTTGGCCGCACGCCTGCCCTGCAAGCCTGTGTCTGGCGGTTTGATGCGGTGTTGCTGACGCCGTGGCGGTGGCCGCGCCATGCTCGCGATTTGTGGCGCCCAGAATAAGCAGATGGATAAGCAGGCGGGTGCGGCGGCGGCTTTTTGCGAATACGGGCTTGAGCCTTGGTGTCAATTCGCGGTAAGTGGGTCAGGTGCAATAAAGGAGACGGCGCGTGCTGAAAGTGGCTTTGCAAATGGATCCGATTGCGGCAATTGATATTGCCGGTGATACGAGCTTCGCTCTGGCGCTGGAAGCGCAGGCGCGCGGCCATAAGCTTTACTATTACGAGCCGGATGCGCTGGCCTTGCGCGATGGGTTGGTCAGCGCCCATATGCAGGCGCTTGAGGTAGCCGATGTAAAGGGTGCGCATTACGCGCTCGCGCCGGTCAGCGATATCGCAGACGCCAAGGGGCATGTGCCGTTGTCAGCAATGGATGTGGTGCTGATGCGCCAAGACCCGCCCTTTGACATGCATTATATTTCCGCCACGCATTTGCTGGAGCGTGTTCACCCTGAGACATTGGTGGTCAATGACCCGGCGGCGGTGCGTAATGCGCCGGAAAAGATTTTCCCAACCCTGTTTGACGGGCTGCTGCCGCCCACCTTGATTACCCGCGATGCGGCGGCGCTGGCGGATTTTCGTGCCGAGTTTGGCGACATTATTTTAAAACCGCTTTTCGGCAATGGCGGCGCTGGCATTTTTCGGCTGGCGGCGGGCGATGAAAATTTCGGCTCGGTGACGGAAATGTTTTTGACCACCAGCCGCGAGCCGGTGATTGCCCAACAATATCTGCCGCAAGTGCGGGCTGGCGACAAGCGGGTGATTTTGGTCGAAGGCGAGGCGGTTGGCGCGCTGAACCGAATACCCGCCGATGGCGATGCGCGCGCCAATGTGCATGTTGGCGGCACGCCGGAAGCGGCCGCGCTGACCGAGCGCGATTTCGAGATTGCCGCGCAAATCGGGCCGGAATTGCGCCGTCGCGGGATTGTCTTTGCCGGCATTGATATAATCGGTGATTATCTGACGGAAATAAATGTCACCTCGCCGACTTGCGTGCGGGAAATCCATCATTTTGGTGGGCCGGATATTGCCGCGCTGATTTGGGATGCGATTGAGGCGCGCCTCGTTTTGCGGTAAACGCGCTTCGTTTCGCGGTAAACGCATTTGGCCTTGCGGCAAACAACGCAGCCTCTGGGGCTATTTTTTCCGGTAATTATCCTGCCGCGCCAAGGCTTCCACGGCAATGATGCGGGTAATGTCGCTATCGGCATTGTGCAGGCGGGCATGCGGCATGCCGTTAAAATCAACCAGTTCGGTCACTTCCCAAAATGTTTCAAAGGCTTCCGGCGCGCTGCGGTCGGCAATGCCAAGCGCCTTGAAAATGCGCTTTTTGCCCAAAAGCGGCTCAATAAACATATCACCAACATTGACGGAGACGGCGCGACGACCAAACATGGATACAACCTACTAACAACGCCAAGAGTATAGGTTTTTCTGTTCGCAAAATGCAAGCCCCGTAAAACGCCCTGCACCCGCACAAGCGGCGCTTGCCGTGCGGCACAATTTCGCCTAGCCTTGCAACAGTTCTGCGTATCCGAAACAGTCAATAAAACAGGTGCAGACAATGGTTGCCCATATCAAAACAATTGCTTTTAGCGGGGTTGAGGCAGTGCCGGTGGATGTGCAGGTGCATTTGGCACCGGGGCAGAATGCGTTCACCATTGTCGGCCTGCCGGATAAATCCATTGCCGAAAGCCGCGAGCGTGTGCGCGCGGCTTTAACCGGATTTTGCGGGTGGCGCGCACATTGGCAGATTTAATGG
>JAYPAN010000004.1:70859-82971 GCA_038123715.1 Rhodobiaceae bacterium
GCGCGCGGCTTTAACCGGATTTTGCGGGTGGCGCGCACATTGGCAGATTTAATGGGACATGAGCGTCCGGGCGAAGCGGAAATTGCCTCGACAATGGCATGGCGCGGCGGCTTCGGCAAATGGCAGTAATATGGCAAATGGCAAAAGGCCGGTTCCCATGGGCACGGCAAAGCGGGGGGCGCGGAAAAGCGAGCTAGATTTTTTCCAGCCCGTAAGCGGCAATCGCCGCCATATTCAGCACTTCGGTGGCGGTGGCGCCAATACGGGCGATTTGCACCGAATATTCCAGCCCGACCAATATCGGCCCGATAAGCGTGGCATTGCCCAATTCTTCCAGCATTTTGGTAGAAATCGAGGCCGAGTGAATGGCCGGCATGACCAATATATTGGCCGGCTCTGACAGGCGGCAGAACGGATAACGCCGCATGGCCTCGCGATTGAGCGCGACATCGGCGGCCATTTCGCCTTCATATTCAAAATCGACATTGCGCTCATCCAGCAGCCGCACCGCCTCACGCACATAGACCGACCGGTCGCCTTCGGGATGGCCGAATGTTGAATAGGCCAGCATGGCGACGCGCGGCTCATGCCCCAAAGCGCGCGCGGTTGCCGAGCTTTGAATGGCGATATCGGCCAGCTCTTCTGCCGTCGGCATGTCAATCACATTGGTGTCGGCGACCAGCACAGTGCGCCCGCGCGCAATCAGCATGGAAATGCCCATCACCCGATGCCCCGGCCGCGGGTCAATCACTTGCGAAACTTCTTCCAGTGTAATCGAATAGCTGCGTGTGACGCCGGTCACCATAGCATCAGCATCGCCCTGCGCCAGCATGCACGCGCCATAGATATTGCGGTCATTATTGACCAGCCTTGTGCAGTCACTTTTCAACAGCCCGCGCCGTTGCAAGCGTTGAAACAAAAACTCGGCATAGCCGTCGCGCGCGGCTGATTGGCGCGTGTCGCAAATCTCAATATCCGAGCGCCCTTCCAGCCCCAATTCATCCATGCGCTCGCGGACAATATGCTCTGTGCCAATCAGCACCGGTTCGCCCAGCCCCAAATCCTTATAGGCAATGGCGGCGCGGATAACCTGCTCTTGTTCGCCCTCGGCAAACACCATGCGTTTGCCGTTTTGCCGCGACCGGTTCATGATGATTTGCAGGCTGCTGGCCGCCGGGTCGAGCCGCGCCGACAGCCGGTCACGATAGGCATCCATGTCAACAAGCGGCGCGCGCGCCACACCGCTATCCATCGCCGCCTTGGCGACGGCGGGCGGAATATCGCGTATCAGGCGTGGGTCGAACGGCACCGGAATAATATAGCGCGGGCCGAAACGCGGGCGCTCGCCCTGATAGGCGGCGGCCACTTCATCCGGCACATCTTCGCGCGCCAAATCGGCCAGCGCTTGGGCGCAGGCGATTTTCATGGCGTCATTTATGGTCGTTGCGCGCACATCCAGCGCGCCCCGGAAAATATAGGGAAAGCCCAATACATTATTAACCTGATTGGGATAATCCGACCGACCGGTTGCCATGATTGCATCATCGCGAATCTCGGCGACTTCTTCCGGTGTGATTTCCGGGTCGGGATTGGCCATTGCGAAAATAATCGGTTTGTCGGCCATGTCGCGCACCATATCGGCAGTGACAGCGCCTTTGACAGACAGGCCGAGAAACACATCCGCCCCGCGCATGGCATCTTCCAGCGTGCGCGCCGCCGTCTCAACCGCATGCGCCGATTTCCACTGATTCATGCCTTCCTTGCGGCCTTTGTAAATCACGCCCTTTGTGTCGCATAAAATCGCATTATCCGAGGGCAGACCCATCGCCTTGATAAGCTCAAGACAGGCAATGCCCGCCGCGCCCGCGCCATTGACGCAAATCTTCGTGGTTTTGATGTCGCGTCCGGTCAGATGCAGCGCATTGATAAGCCCGGCGGCGCAAATAATTGCCGTGCCGTGCTGGTCGTCATGAAAAACCGGAATATCCATCAATTCGCGCAATTGCTGTTCAATGATGAAACAGTCAGGCGCTTTGATATCTTCCAGATTTATGCCGCCAAAACTTGGCCCCAAATGCTTGACCGCGTCAATAAAAGCACCCGTATCTTCGGTGTCCACTTCAAGGTCGATACTGTCAACATCGGCAAAGCGCTTGAACAAAACCGCCTTGCCTTCCATCACCGGCTTGGAGGCCAGCGCGCCAAGATTACCCAGTCCCAAAATCGCCGTGCCATTGGAAATCACCGCCACCATATTGCCGCGCGATGTGTAGTCATAGGAAGTGTCGGGATTGTCGGCAATGGCCTGCACCGGCACGGCCACACCCGGCGAATAGGCCAGCGACAAATCGCGCTGTGTCGCCATTGGCTTTGTCGGGTTGATTTCCAGCTTGCCCGGCTTGCCGCGCGTGTGAAAGCGCAGCGCCTCTTGGTCGGTAAAAGTCTTGTCGTTGTCACTCATTGGGATGTGCCCGTTATAACTGTCGCCCTTGTAGTGCCTCTCGCCGACAAATACAAGCCGCGTCACGGGAAAACCGGCCTTTGGGGCGGAATGTTTTACCCGTTTTTTTGCCCCTGCCGGACGCGCGGGGGCTGCACGCGCCGTGCGACCTCTGCTAGAGTGCGCCCATGCCGGCACGCGACACAAATACCAACCAAACACAATCCGAGGCACTGTCCCAAATGGAATCTCAAATGGAATCCAAGGTGACACCAATGATGGCGCAATATCTGGAAATTAAAGCGCAATATGAAGACGCGCTTTTATTTTACCGGATGGGTGACTTTTACGAGCTGTTTTTTGATGATGCGGTGACGGCGGCGCAGGCGCTTGATATCACCCTGACCCATCGCGGCAAGCATCATGGCGAAAGCGTGCCAATGTGCGGTGTGCCGTTTCATGCCGCCGAAAGCTATTTGGAAAAACTGATACGCAAGGGCTTTCGCGTTGCCGTGTGCGAACAGGCGGAAAACCCCGCCGAGGCACGCAAGCGCGGGTCGAAAGCGGTGGTGCGCCGCGAAGTGGTGCGGCTGGTCACGCCGGGGACATTGACCGAAGAGGCGCTGCTGCCCTCTCATGCCCATAATTTTCTGGCCGCTTTGGGCGAAGCGTCGGGCGCAACCGCTTTGGCCTGGCTGGATATGTCCACGGCCACTTTCTTTGTCAGCGATGTGCATGAGCAGGCTTTGGGCGGTCTGCTTTTGCGCCTGTCGCCAAGCGAGATTCTAGCCGCCCAAGGCGTTGACAGCAAAGCGCTGGCGGCGCATGCACAAATGGCCGGTCTGTCCGTCACCGAAACCGCCCCGCTGACCTCGCCCTCGGCGGAAAAGATATTATGCGATGCCTTGCAGCTTGACACGCTGGCCGGTTTTGGCCAGTTCAGCCGTGCCGCGCTGATTGCCTGCGGGCAAATCGTCGCCTATTTGCAGCTCACGCAAAAACAGGCCATGCCGCGCCTGCCGCCGCCGCGCATTGAGCAGGCGGAAGGTTTGATGGGGCTGGACGCGGCCACACGCGCCAATCTGGAGCTGACCCGCACATTGTCCGGCGAGATGCGTGGCAGCCTGCTCGACACAATTGACTTGACCGTCACCGCCGCCGGAGCGCGCGAATTGGCGGCGCGGCTAGCAGCGCCGCTGAGTGATATTGCGGCGCTGACAAAGCGCCAGCAAGCGGTCGGCTATTTTTTCGACAATCCTGATTTGCGCGACGATATGCGGGCGGTTTTGCGCCGCTTTGCCGATATGGCGCGCGCTTTGTCGCGGCTGGCTTTGGCGCGCGGTGGCCCGCGCGACATGCAGGCTTTGGCGCAGGGGCTTGCCGGCAGTGTGGATATTGCCGCCTTGCTGGCGCGCCATGCCCACATGCAGGCGACCGGCAGCGGGCAATTGACGCCGAGCGATATGCCGCCACCGCTTGCCGATTTGGGTGCGGCATTGTCCGTTGAGGCCGAAGCCGTTCACGCATTGCAGGCGCAATTGGCTGACGCGCTGGATGAAACATTGCCTTTGCTGGCGCGCGATGGCGGTTTTGTTGCGGCGGGTTATCATGAAGGCCTCGACCAAGCGCGCGAATTGCGCGATGAAAGCCGCCGCTTTATTGCCGGTTTGCAGCAAAAATATGCCGAGGACACGCAAATCAAGGCGCTGAAAATCAAGCATAATGGCGTGTTGGGCTATCATGTGGAAGTGCCGGCGGCGCATGGTGACACGCTGATGTCGGCACCGCATCAGGAGATGTTTATCCACCGGCAGACATTGGCCGGTTCGGTGCGCTTTTCGACTGCCGAATTATCCGAACTGGCCGGACGCATCAGCCGCGCCGGTGAGCGCGCCTTGGCTTTTGAGCTGGAGATTTACGAGGCTTTGCGCGCCGCTATTCTGACCTGTGCGCCTGCCATTGAGGCGCGCCTTGCCGCGCTGGCCGAATTGGATGTGCATGGCGCTTTGGCCGAACTGGCCGCGCAACGCCATTGGGTTTGCCCCGCCCTGTCCACCGACATGCGCTTTGATATTAAGGGCGGGCGTCATCCGGTGGTTGAGCAGGCTTTGGGCAGGGCGCAGGATAGCCCGTTTATCGCCAATGATTGCCTGCTTGAGGCGGACAGCGCCGGGGCGGAAGGCGGCGCAGGCGCGGCGCGGCTGACATTGCTCACCGGGCCGAATATGGCCGGCAAATCAACATGGTTGCGGCAAAATGCGCTGATTGCCATTCTGGCGCAAATGGGCAGTTTTGTGCCGGCGCAGGCAGCCCATATCGGGCTGGTTGACCGCGTGTTCAGCCGTGTCGGCGCGGCCGATGATTTGGCCAGCGGGCGTTCGACTTTCATGGTGGAAATGGTTGAAACCGCAGCCATTCTCAATCAGGCAGGCCCGCGTGCGCTGGTCATTCTTGATGAAATCGGGCGCGGCACAGCGACTTTTGACGGGCTGTCGCTGGCTTGGGCGGTGATTGAATATCTGCATGACACAGTCGGCTGCCGAACGCTTTTTGCCACCCATTATCATGAGCTGACGGCTTTGGCCGACCGCTTGCCGGGCTTGAGCAATGCCTCAATGGCGGTGCGTGAACATGGCGGCAAGCCGGTGTTTTTGCATGAGGTGGTGGCCGGTGCGGCTGACCGTTCTTACGGCATTCATGTTGCCGAACTGGCCGGCCTGCCCGACAGCGTGCTGGCGCGCGCCCGCACGGTGCTGGCGGTGCTGGAAGAAAACAGCGCGGCAGGTCAGTCCGGCGCAGCGCTTGATATGCTGCCCTTATTCGACCGGCAGATGATAACCCCTCAACAGGCCGATGCGCTGCGCGATGCGCTGGCGACGCTTGACCCCGACCAGCTTGCCCCGCGCGAGGCGCTGGACTGGCTGTACCGCTTGAAAGCCTTGGCCGATGACGGGGCTTCGGGTTGATTTGCCGGTCATTGAAGGCCATATTGCCGCGCGCATGTCCGACCCATATGTTATAGAGAGTTACAGGAGAGCATGGCATGGCCAAAGGCAAACAAACGCGCGAGGAGCTGATTTACGCTGGCATGGCGGCCTTGGCTGACACGCATGGCAACGATGAAACGGCCTTGCGCGGCGCTGTTCTGGCCTCGCTGAAACAGACCCATAACGAAGAACGCGCGACAATCCGTGCCAGGCTGGAAAGCAATAAGCTGAAAGGGGCGGCTTGTGCCGAGGCGCTGTCGGCTCTGCAAGATGATATTTTGCGGGCTTTGGCGCGCTTCACCGAAGATTATGTGTTGCGGCTGGCCAATCCGACCGAGGCGGAGAAAGTCACCGTGCTGGCGGTGGGCGGCTATGGGCGCGGACGATTAGCACCGGCCTCGGATATTGATTTGCTGTTTTTGCTGCCGCATAAACGCAATGCCGCGAGCGAGAGTTTTGTCGAATATATGCTCTATATGCTGTGGGATATGGGGTTGAAAGTTGGTCATGCCACGCGCAGTCTGGCTGATTGTCTGGCGCAGGCGCGCGCCGATATCACCATTCGCACGGCCATGTTGGAAAGCCGTCGCCTTTGGGGGTCGCAGAGTTTTTACGACCAATTCAAAAGCGAGTTTGACAAAAAAATTGTCGCCAAAACGGCGCGCGAATTTGTTGCCGCCAAGCTGGCCGAGCGCGACCAGCGCCATGAGCGCATGGGACGCTCGCGCTATCTGGTGGAACCCAATGTCAAGGAAGGCAAGGGCGGTTTGCGCGATTTGAACACGCTGTTCTGGATTGCCCGCTATTGCTACCGGATTGAAGATATTGACGCGCTGGTTGATTTTGGCGTGCTGACGCGCGAGGAAATGCGGCTGTTTCGCAAATGCGATGCGTTTTTATGGGCGGTGCGCTGCCATTTGCATTTCCTGACCGGTCGCGCCGAGGAGAGGCTGAGTTTTGATGTGCAAAAGCCTTTGGCCGAGTGCTTTGCCACTTCTGCCAGCGCGGGCATGAAATCGGTTGAGAAATTCATGCGGCAATATTTTCTTGTTGCCAAAAATATCGGCGATTTGACCGCCATATTCTGCGCCGCATTGGAAGAGCAGCAAAAGAAAAAGCGCAAGCGGGAACGCTTGCCAGCGCTGTTTCAGCGGCAAAAACATGTGCATGGTTTTACCATTCAGTCTGGCCGTCTGACCCATGCGCGCGCCGATTGCTTCCGCAACAAGCCGGTCAATCTCATCCGCGCCTTCCAGCTGGCCGACCGCCACCGGCTTGACATTCACCCTTATACGCTGCGCGAAATTGCCCGCAATACCGGCCTGCTCAATGCTGATTTGCGCGCCAATGACGAAGCCAATCAGTTGTTTCTGGATATTCTGACCTCAACGCGCGAGCCGGAGCGCACTTTGCGGCGCATGAATGAGGCCGGTGTGTTGGGTAAATTTGTGCCGGATTTCGGCAAGATTGTCGCGCTGATGCAGTTCAACATGTATCACCATTACACAGCCGATGAACATTTATTGCGCGCGATTGGCCTGCTGCGCGAAATCGAAAGCGGCGTGCTGGCCGATGAACACCGCCTGGCGCATGAGCTGTTATCGTCCGGCCAGGTCAATCGGCGGGTTTTATATCTGGCGACGCTGTTGCATGACATTGCCAAGGGGCGCCCCGAAGACCATTCCGTTGCCGGTGCGCGCATTGCCCGCCGCCTTGGCCCGCGGCTTGGCTTTTCCGCCGCCGAAACTGCCCTGACCGAATGGCTGGTGCGCGAGCATTTGGTGATGAGCGATGTGGCGCAAAGGCGCGATTTGTCCGACCCGAAAACCATTGAGGATTTCGCGGCCACTGTGCAGACAACCGAAAGGCTGAAACATTTGCTGGTGCTGACCGAAGTGGATATTCGCGCCGTCGGCCCCGGCGTGTGGAATGGCTGGAAAGCCCAGTTGCTGCGCGAACTTTATTATGAGGCCGAGGCCAGCCTGACCGGCGCGGGGGGCTTTATCAACCGGCAAGAGCGCGTGCTGGCGGCACAGCAATCTTTCGCTTTTGAGTTGGAAGAAGACTGGTCGGACAAAAAGCTGACCCGCTATTTCGACCGGCATGGTGAGACTTACTGGCTGTCCTTCCCGACCGAGGCGCATTTGCGCCATGCCCGGCTGATTGACAAGCTCGATACACAAAATATGCAAATTGAAGTGCGTCGCGATAAATTGCGCGACTGTTCGGAAGTCACTTTAATATGCCAAGACCATGCTGGCCTGTTTGCGCGATTGACCGGCGCCTGCCTTGTCGCGGGGCTTGATATTCTGGATGCGCGCATCACCACCAGCCATGACGGGCTGGCGGTGGATGCGCTGCATGTGCGCCACCATGACCGCCCCGGCCCGCTTGATGCAACCCAGACAAAAAAGTTCAAGCAAGTGCTGAAAGGCGTGCTGGATGGCAGCATTATTCCGCCTGAACATGTCGGCAAAACCGAAATGGGCAAGAAAATGCGCGCCTTTGACCTCGACTCGCAAGTGCGGATTTCCAATGAATTGTCAGATACAGCCAGCGTGATTGAAGTAAGCGGGTTGGACAGACCGGGTCTGCTGTTTGCGCTAGTGCGTAATTTATTTGCCATGAATGTGACGATTTCTGCCGCCCGTGTGGCGACTTTTGGCGAGCGCGCGGTTGATGCGTTTTATGTGCAGGATTTGATAGGCGGGCAAATCACCCATGCCGGAAAGCGCGCGCGCATTGTCAATACGCTGGCTGCCGCGATTGACAATCCGGTCGCTGCCACCCGCATTCAAAGCAGTCGGGTGGCCTGATCGGCGATGAGTGATACGGCTCCCCCTTCCGGCTCCCGCCTGCTATCGGCTGCTGCGTTGGTTGGCAGCGCAACCCTGCTCAGCCGCTTGACCGGCTTCATCCGCGATATTGGCATTGCCGCTTTTTTGGGGGCCGGCCCATTTGCCGAGATTTTTGTTATCGCTTTCCGCCTGCCCAATCTGTTCCGGCGGCTATTTGCCGAGGGCGCGTTTAACGCCGCCTTTGTGCCATTATTTTCAGCCCGCATGGAGCAAGACGGGCGCGAGGCGGCATTGGGCTTTGCCGGACGCATTGGCGCGGTGCTGGTCGCGGCACTGATTATTTTCACCGTGCTGGCGGAAATCTTTATGCCGCAATTGGTCTATTTGCTGGCGCAGGGCTTTGCCGACACGCCGGAAAAATTCGACCTTGCGATCTATTATGCGCGGATAAGTTTCCCCTATCTGGCCTGCATGTCTTTGGTTTCTTTATTTGCCGCCATGCTGAACGCCAAGGGGCGATTTCTGGCCGCCGCAATGGCACCGGTTCTGCTCAATCTGGTTTTGCTGGCGGCTTTGGGCATGGCGCTGTGGTTTGCGGGCTATCAGGCGCGCGCCGCGCTTGACTGGCTGATTTGGGGCGTGGCTGTCGCCGGGCCGGTGCAACTTATTGTTGTTGCGGTGGCGGCATGGCGCGCTGGCTTGCGCCTGCCTTTCACTTGGCCGCGCCTCAGTCCGGATGTGCGGCAAATGTTTGTGCTGGCCGTGCCGGGGGTTCTGGCCGCCGGTATCGGTCAAATCAATTTGCTGGTCGGCACATCAATTGCCACCGGTCAGCAGGGCGCTGCCGCTTGGCTGTATTATGCCGACCGGCTCTATCAATTGCCAATGGGTGTTGTCGGCGTGGCGCTGTCCGTGGCTTTACTGCCCAATTTGTCGCGCTTGCTGGCGGCGGGCGATACGACCGGTGCGCGCGCCAGCCAGACGCTTGCCGTGCTGGCGGCGATGGCGCTGACCCTGCCTGCTTCTGTCGGTCTTTATGTGCTGGCACAACCGGTGATTGCGCTCTTATTTGAGCGCGGCGCGTTCAGTGCTGCCGACACGCAAGCCACCGCTTTGGCGATTAAGGCGTTTTGTTTCGGCCTGCCTGCCTTTGTGCTGATAAAGGCATTGCAGCCCTCCTTTTTTGCCCGCCGCGATACGCGCGCGCCATTGATTGACGGGGCGATTGGCGTGGCGGTCAATATCGGTTTTTCGCTGAGCCTGTTTCCGTTCTATGGTCATGTTGCCATTGCGCTGGCGACCAGCCTTGCCGGATGGGTGACATTGGGTCTGATGCTGGCGCGGCTGGCGCGGCGCGGGATTTGGCAGGTCAATTGGCGGCTGGCACGGCAATTGGCGGCGCAGCTTGTGGCGGCGCTGGTCATGGGGCTGGCGCTTAACGGGCTGATGGCATTGGCCGGCCGGCACGGGCTGGTCATAAATAATGTCACCGGGCAGATATTTTATGTCGCGGCACTGGTGCTGGCCGGTGCGGCGATTTTCTTTGCGCTGGCGCGGCTGCTTGGCGGCGTGCAACTCTCTGACGTCGAGAGCTTGCGTAAGGGCGCGTAATTGGTCATAAGCTAGGCCGGACTGAAACAATGAAACTTTGAGGCAGGGAGAGCGTGATGAGCCAATATGAGCCGCGTGTGCTGTCCGGCGTGCAGCCGACCGGCAATTTGCATTTGGGCAATTATCTCGGTGCTATTCGCAATTTCGTGGCCTTGCAGAAAACCCATCAATGCCTGTATTGCGTGGTCGATTTGCACGCCATTACCGTGTTTCAAGATCCTGCCGAACTGGCCGCCAATACGCGCGAGGTTGCCGCCGCCTTTTTGGCCGCCGGTGTCGATGCCGACAAACATATTGTGTTCAATCAAAGCCGCGTGCGCCAGCATAGCGAGCTGGCTTGGGTGCTGAATTGCGTCTCGCGCATGGGCTGGCTGAACCGGATGACGCAGTTCAAGGAAAAAGCCGGCAAGGACAGGGAAAAAGCCTCGGTCGGCCTGTATGTCTATCCCAATCTCATGGCTGCCGATATTCTGCTTTACAAGGCCACCCATGTGCCGGTCGGCGAAGACCAGAAGCAGCATTTGGAACTGGCGCGCGATATCGCGCAGAAATTCAACAATGATTTCGGCGCGGCTGATTTCTTTCCCCTGCCGGAGCCGCTGATACAGGGGCCGGCAACGCGGGTGATGAGCCTGCGCGATGGCAGCAAAAAAATGTCGAAATCCGACCCGTCGGATTTATCGCGCATCACATTGCTGGATGATGCCGATGAAATTGCCCGCAAAATCCGCAAGGCGAAAACCGACCCTGACCCATTGCCGGAAACAGCCGACGGGCTGGACGGGCGACCCGAAGCGGCCAATTTGCTGGGCATTTATGCCGCCTTAGCCAATGCTGAACACAACGCGGTGATAACCCAATTTGCCGGCGCGCAATTTTCGCAATTAAAAGAGGAGCTGGCGGCGCTGGCGATTGAAAAAATTGCGCCGATTGGCGATGAAATGCGACGTCTGACCAATGATCCGGGCGCGGTGGAGCAGGCTTTGGATAAAGGTGCAGCGCGCGCCGCCGAGATTGCCGAAAGCGTTATGGGCGATGTGCGCCGCCTTGTCGGGTTTCTCGGAAGCTAGAAACAGCTTGTTCCCGCACCGCCAAACATGGCAGCATGTCGCGCATGGATATAAACCAACATTTGCAGCGCAAATTTCTGGTCGTGGTCGATGGCACGCCGGAAGTGCATGCCGCTTTGCGCTTTGCCGCGCGCCGCGCCCATGGCACGGGCGGCAAGGTGGCGCTGTTATTGGTGATTGAGCCGGGCGGCTTTGAACATTGGCTTGGCGTTGGCAGTCTGATGAAAGAAGATGCGTTGGGCGAGGCCGAGCGCGTGCTGGGGGAATGTGTGGCGATTGTCGAGGAATTGGGCGGCGAAAAGCCGAAAACCCATATCCGGGAAGGCCATGGCAGTGAGGAAATCCAGCGCTTGATCGATGAAGACCCGACCATTTCGACCCTGGTTCTGGCATCGGGCTACGGCCCGGCTGGGCCGGGGCCGCTGGTGTCGGCCTTGGCCACTGGCAAAACCGACTTCCATATTCCGGTGACAATTGTTCCGGGGTCGCTGTCGGATGATGAAATCGACGCGCTGACATAACGCAAAACCGGCAATCTATTGCCTTTAGCGCGCGCGCTGCCTATATCGGAAGCAGAAACAGGAGTTTGCCATGTTTATTCAAACCGAGGATACGCCCAATCCGGCGACGCTGAAATTCCTGCCCGGTCGGGCTGTGACCGGCGACCGGCCACCGGCGGATTTTCCCAATAAGGCGGCTGCCGAAGCCTCGCCATTGGCCGAGGCGCTGTTCACGGTTGACGGGGTTGAGAGCGTATTTCTCGGCAGTGATTTTATCGCCGTCACCAAGGGCGCAGGCGAATGGCAGCTTATCAAACCGGCGCTTTTGCAAACCATCATGTCGCATTTTGTCGAGGAACGCCCGGTGCTGCTGGAAAATGCCGCCGGCGCGGACGTGCAGGATGTGGCAGGGGCGGACGGGCCGGATGCGGAAATTATTTCGGTCATCAAGCAAATCATTGACACGCGGGTGCGCCCTGCCGTCGCGCAAGATGGCGGTGACATTGTGTTTCACGGCTATGATGACGGCGTTGTGTCCTTGCATATGCGCGGCGCTTGTGCCGGTTGCCCCAGCGCGACCGCGACACTGAAACATGGCATTGAGAATCTGCTGAAACATTATGTGCCTTCCGTCACGGAAGTGCGCGCCGTGATTTAACGCGGGGGGCAAGGCCATGACAGACACTCTTGATCGGACAGGGCTTGA
>JAYPAN010000004.1:83071-106467 GCA_038123715.1 Rhodobiaceae bacterium
CTTGATCGGACAGGGCTTGACCGGCTGTTTTATGAAGGCCGGTCATATAATAGCTGGCAGGACAAGCCGGTGGCCGATGCGCTGCTTTATGCGCTGTATGATTTAACGCGGATGCCGCCGACCAGCGCCAATTGTTCACCGGCGCGCGTGGTGTTTGTGCGCTCGGCTGAGGCCAAGGCAAAATTGCTGCCCTGCCTGTTGCCGACCAATCAGGAAAAAACAGAAACCGCGCCAGTCTGTGCGATTATCGCCCATGATTTGCAGTTTTACGATTTGATACCGCAATTGTTTCCGCATAATCCCGGCGCGCGTGACTGGTTTTCCGGCGATGCGGCGGTGGCTGAAGCGACGGCCTTTCGCAATGGCACATTGCAGGGCGGCTATTTTATGTTGGCGGCGCGCGCTTTGGGGCTGGATGTCGGGCCAATGTCGGGCTTTGACAATGCTGCGGTCGATGCCGCATTTTTCCCCGATGGCCGTTTCAAATCAAACTTTCTGTGCAATATCGGCTATGGCGACGCTTCGGGTCTATTCGACCGCAGCCCGCGCCTGTCTTTTGACGAGGCGTGCCGGATTGTCTGACCGGCTTTTGTCTTTCGGGCGCAATTTTCATGGCTGACCAAACCCCCATTCTGCTGGCTTGCGATACAACGCAAAGCGCCTGCTCGGTGGCGGTGAAAATCGGTGCGGCAGAGGCGAGGCAAACTGTGCTGGAAATGTCGCGCGGCCATGCCGAGACGCTGATGCCGCTTATGCGGGATTTTATGGCGGCAGAAGGCGTGGCAATGGGCGATGTCACCCATTTGGCGGTGACGGTCGGCCCTGGCACATTTACTGGCACAAGGGTGGGGTTGTCGGCTATGCGCGGCTTGGCCTTGGCGCTGAACCTGCCTTTGGTTGGCATTGGCAGTTTGCAGGCGATGGCCTTGGCCGGTCAGGCAGCGCGCCCGCGACTGGTTGCCATTGATGCGCGGCGCGACAGTTTTTATTGTCAGGCTTTTTCGGCAGATGGCGCTGTCTTGTCGCCACCCCAAGCGCTCGGCCTGTCGGATGCCGCCGCGCTGATTGGCGGGGAAGAACAAGTCGCGGTGATTGGCACGGGCAAATTGGCTTTGGCTGCGCTGGATGCAAGGTTTCTGCCCGATGCCGCGCCGGATTTCCCGCAAGCCCGCCATGTTGCCGCGCTGGCTGCCCAATTGCCGTCGGAAGACTGGCAGGGTGACCCGCCCGCGCCGCTTTATTTGCGCCCGCCCGATGCCACATTGCCCGATAAAAGCAAAGCCCTGTTGCGCGCGCCATGACGCGAAAATTGATTGAACGCCTGACAGATGCGGAACAATTGGCCGCGCTGCATGGGCGCGCCTTTGACCAGCCCTGGTCGGTGGACAGTTTTGCCGATTTGCTGGACGGGCGCGGCATTGCGGCTTGGGGGCATGATGACGGGTTCATTCTGTTGCGCCGCGTGCTGGATGAAACGGAAATTCTGACTTTGGCGATTGCGCCGGAACAGCGTCGAAAAGGCCTTGCCGCAGCACTTTTGGCACATGCTGGCGCGCAGGCGCGGCATGGTTTGGCGGCGCAGGAAAAGGCGGTTTTGCATTTGGAAGTGCGCGAAAGCAATGCTGCGGCGATTGCGCTTTATCGCCATTTCGGCTTTGTCGAAACCGGCCGTCGCGCCAATTACTATCAGGGTGAAACTGCCCTGCTCATGCAATTTTCTGTTTAATTTCAACAACTCACCCTTGTTCGGAGCCTCCTCAATAGACGGGTGCGACAGGCTGGCGCAGTATTTTTTAATTTTGCGGGTGATAATCATTCGCAATTACTATATGAACATGATAATCATTCGCAACAATTACTGGCACTGCAAGGTGCCGAAGGAGCACGATATGAATAAATCAATGCAGACCCTTTTGCAGGTGGCACTTTTCTTTGCCGTCGTGCAAAACACAGTGCTGGCAAATGACCTGACTGATGACCTAATTGATAACAGTGCCATTTTTGACGAGATTGTCGTGAAAGGCCGTGTCCTTTACGCCAATGAGGTCAATGCACTGAAAATGCCGATACCGGCGCTGGATGTGCCGCAAAGCCTGTCCATTGTCACGGATTTGGACATTAAGGGGCGCGGCTATCGGGCGCTGGGCGATATTGTGCGCTACACGCCGGGCGTGAATAGCAGCCAAGGCGAAGGCCATCGCGACGCGATTGTGTTTCGCGGCAATCGCTCAACGGCCGATTTCTACATAGATGGGGTGCGCGACGATGTGCAGTATTATCGCGGGCTGTACAATCTGGAGCAGGTTGAAGTGCTGCGCGGGCCGAATGCGCTGGTGTTCGGGCGTGGCGGCACGGGCGGCACGGTGAATCGCGTCACCAAAAAGGCGGTGCTGGATGAAGTGTTTACCAATCTTGACGCTGCCGCTGACAGATTTGGCGCAATTGAATTTACCGCTGATATCAATCGCGAAACCGGCACGAATTCGGCGCTGCGCGTCACCGCCCATTATGACTCATTGAAAAATGACCGCGATTTCTATGAAGGCGACCGCTATGGCTTTAACCCTGCCCTGAAAATCCGGTTAAGCGACGCCACCATGTTCGACCTGTCTTATGAATATGCCAATCATCAGCGTTTTATTGACCGCGGCATACCCTCTGCTGATGGCCGACCGGTCGCCGCGCTGCCCGATATCACATTTGGCGATAAGGACATTAACCTGACTACGCTGGAAGCGCATATCATTCGCGGTCTGCTCAAACATGAGTTTTCCGCCACGCTGAAGGGCAATGTGACGCTGCATTATGGCGATTACGACAAAAGCTATCGCAATCTTTATGCTTCCGGCTATGACCATGATGCACAAACAGTAACGCTGGATGGCTATCTCGACCCGACACAGCGCAGCCATTTGGTGCTGAACGCCAATTTGGTCGCCGCGCTCACCACTGGCACGATAGGCCATACTTTACTACTGGGCGGTGAATATGTTGCCACGGATTCTCAGAATTATCGTTACAATACGCATTGGACAACAAGCGGCACAGACAAGGAAAGCTTTGTCATTCGCCGCCCGCTTAATCTGTCGGTCAATGCTGCCGAACAAGCAACAAGCGTTGACTTCACCAGCGATTTGAACAACCGCACCGAGACTGACATAGCCGTCGCTTCTCTCTATTTCCAAGACCAGATTGACCTATCCGAAAGGGTAAAACTGCTGCTTGGTGGGCGCCTTGACAGTTTCGACATTACGGTTGATGACATTAAAAACACCACCGCGCAATCGCGGACAGACGATGTGTTCTCACCGCGCGCCGGATTGATTTACAAGCCGCAGGACAATATCTCGCTTTATGCCGGTCACAGCGAAAGCTTCCTGCCGCGTTCCGGTGAGCAATATAAAAAACTCAATGCCGATGCGGCGCGCCTCGACCCGGATGTGTTTGAGAACACTGAAATCGGGCTGAAATGGGATATCGCGCCGGATTTGAGTGTCACAAGCGCCTATTTCCAAAGCCGGCAGACACGCGCCGCGCGCGATAACACGACCGGCGAAAGCGCGGAAATAAGAGGCTTGCAGATTGACGGTTTTGAAATTGAATTGAAAGGCCGGATAGATGAAAAGCTGCAATTCGCGGCGGGCTATAGCGCGATGGAAGGCGAAACAGCAAACGGTCAGACGCCGCGCGAATTACCCGAAACCATGCTGTCGCTTTGGGCGGCCTATTTGTTAACGCCGCAGCTTGAGATTGGTGTCGGCGTGACCTATCAGGATGAAACGAAAATCACCGATAATGCCGCTTCGCCAATGCTGCCCGATTATACGCGGATTGATGTGGCGATGAATTATACGCTGTCGGAGGAAATGGTCTTGCGGCTCAATTTGGAAAATCTGTCGGACACGCTTTATTTCCCGCATGCCCACAGCACCCACCAAGCCTCGGTTGGTGACCCGTTCAATGCCCGCCTGTCGCTGACCAGACGCTTTTGAACCGGTTCGGCCAGCGCCGA
The DNA here is from genome assembly GCA_038123715.1 of Rhodobiaceae bacterium. Lineage (GTDB taxonomy): Bacteria > Pseudomonadota > Alphaproteobacteria > RS24 > RS24 > JAYPAN01. The sequence goes on from JAYPAN010000004.1 coordinate 87,084, forward strand.
TATGATGGTTGAAATGCGCGAGGGTAAGTGATTTACTGCCGCTAATGTAACAGGAGCGGATATGCAGGACAAACGCGACATTGAAGCCATGGCAGTGGCCGCGGGCATGCGGATGACCGAGCAAAGGCGGGTTATTGCCGGTGTGCTGTCGCGCGCCGAAGACCATCCGGATGTCGAGGAAGTGCACCGCCGTGCCGCCGAAATTGATGCGGGCATATCCATTGCCACCGTCTATCGCACAGTGCGCCTGTTTGAAGAGGCCAATATATTGACGCGGCATGATTTCGGTGACGGACGGTCGCGCTATGAGCCGATTGCCGAAGAACATCACGACCATTTGATAGATATTCAAACCGGTCGGGTGATTGAGTTCACCAATGATGAGATTGAACGGCTGCAAACCGAAGTGGCGCGTAAACTTGGCTATCGGCTGGTCGATCACAGGCTGGAGCTTTACGGCGTGCCGCTTGAGGATGACTAGCGCCGCACCGGCCTGCCCATGCTGACCTTTTTCCGTTTGCTGGTATTTGCTGTCGTCACCCCTACCCTCGCCTTGCTGCAATTGCCTGCCTTGCTCATTCCGCCTTTACGCAATGGGTTGCCATTATTCTATCACCGGCTGATGTGCCGCCTGCTTGGCGTGCATGTTCGTGTGCATGGGGATTTGCCACAGGCCGGCACGCTGATTGTCTGCAATCACATATCTTGGTTTGATGTTGTGCTGCTCGGCGCGGTGCTGCCCGTGTCTTTTGTCGCCAAAAGCGAGGTGAAGGGCTGGCCGGTTTTCGGCTGGCTGGCGCGGCTGCAAGGCAGTGTTTTTGTTACCCGCAAACGCGGCCGACACACTGTGCGCGAAAGCCAGACCCTGACTGGACGCTTGGCGCGGGGTGACCGGCTGGTCTTGTTCGCCGAAGGCACAAGTTCTGACGGGATACATGTGCTGCCTTTCAAATCGGCGCTGTTTTCGGCGGTGGAAAAACCGACTGACGGTGAAGATAGCCGCAGCTTCACTGTCCAACCGGCGGCGTTGCGCTATACAGCGGTGCATAATATTGCTATGGGGCGCAAACGGCGCATCAGCTATGCGTGGGTGGGAGACGCGACACTGATGCCGCATTTTCTGGCCGTTTTTGCAACCCCGCCTTTGACGGTCGATATTATGTTTCAGCCACCCTTGCCGCCCGCCCTATTGGCTGACCGCAAGGCAATGGCGCGTCAAAGTCATCAGGCGGTGCGCGATGGCCTTGATGCGCTGATGTCGGGAAAACTTGCCGGACAGGCGGAAAATGGGTAAGCCAGTGCCATGAAAGAAAGTATCGGACAAAATCAGGCGTTAAATACCGCCGCCAGCAACACCAAGGCCTGCTACATCAAAACCTATGGCTGCCAGATGAATGTCTATGACAGCGAGCGCATGGCCGAAGCGCTGACGGCGGCGGGCTATCGCGCCGTGGACACGCCGGAACAGGCCGATATGGTGATATTGAACACTTGCCATATCCGCGAAAAAGCGGCGGAAAAAGTCTATTCGGAATTGGGTCGCCTGAAGCCTTTGAAAACCCAAAACAGCGATATGATTATCGGCGTCGCCGGTTGTGTGGCGCAAGCCGAAGGGGCGGAAATTATCGCCCGCGCGCCGGTGGTCGATATGGTGTTCGGGCCGCAAACCTTTCAGCAATTGCCCGATATGCTGACAGAAATTGCTGACAGCCGTGCCGCCGGTCAAAAACCGCGTCTGGTTCGCACAGAGTTTCCCGCGGCGGAAAAATTTGCCGCGTTGCACCAGGCGCCCCGCAAGCCGATTTCGCGCGCGCCGACCGCTTTTGTGACGGTGCAGGAAGGCTGCGACAAGTTTTGCAGTTTTTGTGTCGTGCCTTATACGCGCGGCGAGGAAGTTTCGCGCGCCATGCCGGAAATCATTGCCGAGGCCGAAGCGCTGGCCAATGAGGGCGTGTGCGAAATCACCCTGCTGGGGCAAAATGTCAATGCTTGGCAGGATCGTGCCAGCGGCGCGCGGCTTGATGTGCTGCTTGACGCGCTGGGGCAAGTGCCGGGGCTGGAGCGCTTGCGCTTCACGACCAGCCATCCGCGCGATATGGACGCGGCGCTGATTGCCGCCCATGGTGAAAACTCCAAGCTGATGCCCTATCTGCATTTGCCGGTGCAGGCCGGTTCCGACCGGATTTTGAAGGCGATGAACCGCAAACATACAGCCGCCGATTATATTGCGCTGGTGGCGCGTTTTCGGGCGGCGCGGCCTGATTTGGCGCTGTCTTCCGATTTTATTGTCGGCTTTCCCGGCGAAAGCGATGATGATTTTGATGCGACAATGGCCTTGGTTGAAACCGTCACTTACGCGCAAGCCTTTTCCTTCAAATACTCGCCGCGCCCCGGCACACCGGCGGCGGATGCGACCGCGCAAGTTGATGAGGCCGTCAAGGCGCAAAGGCTGGCGCGCCTGCAAGCCCTTTTGAACAGCCAACAGCGCGCTTTCAATGAAAGCCAGATTGGCAAAACTTTGCCGGTTTTGTTTGAAAAGCCGTCCAAACAAGAAGGGCAAATTATGGGACGCAGCCCCTATTTGCAGCCGGTTCATGTGCCGATGACGCAAGCGGCGATGGCGGCGGCGCGCGGGCGTATTCTGCCGGTGGAAATCAGCGCCGCCCATGATAACAGCCTTGGCGGGCGGCTGGCCGAGCAGTGATTGGCGCGAGTGCAGGGCTTTATGAAATTTGCGTGAAATTGCCACCTTTCTTCCGCCGTGACTTGCGCGACAGGGCGAAACCGGTGATAGTGAAGGTGATGAATATGGATAAGAGCTTCACTTCCAAGCCGACCGCATTAGCGGACAAGCCGTTTGCGGTGGCACTTTATAAGAGGTCTTTTTGGCTAAATCTGGAAACCGGCGCGCGGTAACGCAAGCCGCATCAGCGTCCGGCACGCTTGTCGAGCCGTTGATGGTTGAATTTGAAGACAATCGCTTGCTGCCGGAATTATACGGAGAACATGGCCGCAATCTGGTTCGGATAGAGCAGACTTTGGATATCTCAATTGCCAATCGCGGCAATCAAGTTTATCTGACCGGCCCCGAAGATGCCTGTAGGCGTGCCGAGCTGGTTTTGGAACAACTCTATCAGCAGCTTGAGCGCGGCGGTGAGGTTGGCGCCGGTGATGTTGACGGGCAATTGCGGTTGAGCGCCTCTGGCAGCGCCGAACAGGCAGATATCCGCCCCGGCAAAGCCCGCCCCGCCGGCCCGATGGTCGCTTTACGCACCCAACGGCGCGAGATAGTGCCGCGTTCGACCACACAGGCGCATTATATCCGCGCGCTGCTCAATAATGAGCTGACTGTTGGCACTGGCCCTGCCGGTACCGGCAAAACCTATCTCGCCGTCGCCGCCGCCGCCGTCGCGCTGGTCGAAGGCAAGGTTGACCGTATTATATTGTCGCGCCCTGCCGTTGAAGCCGGTGAAAGCCTTGGCTTTCTGCCCGGTGATATGCGCGACAAGGTGGATCCCTATCTGCGCCCGCTTTATGACGCGCTCTATGACATGCTGCCCGGCCCGCAAGTGACGCGGTCGATTGAAAGTGGTGAAATCGAAATCGCGCCATTGGCCTTTATGCGCGGGCGCACATTGAGCAATGCTTTTGTGATACTTGACGAGGCGCAAAATGCGACACCCATGCAGATGAAAATGTTTCTGACCCGTATGGGCGAGAATTCGCGCATGGTGATAACCGGCGACCCGTCGCAAATCGACCTGCCTTTCGGGGCGAAATCGGGCTTGCGCGACGCGCTGGAGATTTTGCCAAAAATCAAAGGCGTCGATATTGTTCGCTTTGGCGAGGAGGACGTGGTGCGCCATGACCTTGTGACGCGGATTGTGAAAGCCTATAATCACCGCGATGCCAAGCTGACCGAGAAACGCGCCGCCGCGAAAAAGGCGACGGCGGTCAAAACTTTGCCAAGTAATAATGAGGCTGGCAATAATGAGGCCGGTGATGAAGGCGATGATGAAGCCAAATAAGACGATGGATGAAATGACCGACGCCTTATCTGAACCTGCGTCTGAACCTGCCGATGAGCCTGATCCGGCGGGTGAAATTGATGTCTTTGTGCGCGCTGCGGCGTGGCAGCCTTTTGTTCCTGCCTTGCGCCACCATGCCGAATATCTGTGGCAGGCGCTCAAGCTTCCAAGCGGTGATATGGGGCTGGTGCTGACCAATGATGCTGATATGGCGACGCTGAATGCGACCTATCGCAATAAGGCGCAGCCGACCAATGTGCTGTCTTTTCCGGCTCAGGATTTGACGCCGGGTGAAATGCCCGCCACGGCTTTCAGCCTGGGCGATGTGGTGATGGCGTTTGAAACCGTGACGCGCGAAGCGCAGGCGGCGGCGATTGGTGTCGATGCCCATGCGCTGCATTTGCTGACCCACGGATTGTTGCATTTGCTTGGTCACACACATGAGGGCGCGGCTGATGCCGGTGTGATGGAAGCGCTTGAGATTGATTTATTGGCCGCTGTTGGCATTGCCAATCCCTATTTGCGCGAGGCGGCACAATGAGCGCGCCGCAGGCCAATGGCACACAAGCGCCGCTTTATGCGCGGCTGTGGCGGCGTCTGTTCGGCAATGGCGAGGCCAATTTGCGCGAAAGCATTGAAGGCGTGCTGGATGAAAGCGAAAGCAATGATGCCGGATTTTCCTCCGAAGAGCGCCACATGCTGCGTAATCTGCTCGGCTTCAGAGATGTTCGCGTCGATGATGTGATGGTTCCGCGTGCCGATATCAAGGCGGTTGACGAAAACACCAATCACCGCGATTTGCTGCCCTTATTTGCCGATTGCGGCCATTCGCGCATGCCGGTCTTCCGCGAGACACTCGACCAGCCGGTTGGCATGGTGCATGTCAAAGATGCGCTGACCGGCTTGCAGGCCGATATGGCCGCGCCGGAAGAAGAAAAACCGGCCATTATGATTGCCGAATTATTGCGCCCACTTTTATTCGTGCCGCCTTCCATGCCAGCGCTTGACCTTTTGTTGAAAATGCAGGCGACGCGACAACATATGGCGCTGGTCATAGATGAATATGGCGGCACGGATGGGCTGGTGACGATTGAGGATTTGATTGAGGAAATTGTCGGCGAAATTGAAGACGAGCATGATGAGGATGATGGCGCGCAATTGCGCCGCCTTGGTGATGGCCTGTGGCGCGCGCAGGCGCGACTGCCGCTTGACGAATTGGAAGCCAAGCTGGGTCTGCCGTTTTCCGATGATGAAAGTTTCGCCGAAGTGGATACGCTGGGCGGGCTGGTTTTCGCCATTGCCGGTCGTGTGCCGGAGCGCGGCGAAATGATTGGCTATGATGCCAAAAACGGCCGCGAAATTGAGTTTGTCATCCGCGACAGCGACCCGCGCCGCATCAAAACACTCGACATTAAAATGCCCATTGGCGCGTGAACCGATTGGCCTTGTCTTTCACCAATAGGCTGCGTCATGGTGTCGGGTCGGTGGTGGCTTTGCTTGACCATTATCCCAAAATAACTGCCTTGCTGGTCGGGCTGGCCTTGCCATTGGCCTTTGCGCCGGTCGGTTGGCTGCCGGTATTTTACCTCTCCCATGCCATTATGTTCCGTCTGGCTTGGCAGCGCCGACAGCACCTCCGGCAGTTGGCGGGTTTGGGCTGGCTGTTCGGTTTTGGTCAGTTTTTCACCGGTCTTTATTGGATTGGCCATGCATTTCTGGTCGAGGCGGCGACATTTCTCTGGGCCTTGCCTTTCGCTGTCACCCTTTTGCCCGCCGGACTGGCGTTGTTTGTGCTGCTGGCCTTTGGGGGTTGGGGCTGGCTGTATGGCCGCATGGTTGAGGCGTCCGAAAATGACGCGCCCATTACCGCGCTTGTTTTGCTGGCTGTGTGTCTGGTTGCGGCTGAATGGTCGCGCAGCTCCATTTTGACCGGCTTTCCTTGGAATCTGTCGGCGATGGCGCTGGCTGTGCATTTGCCGATGGCGCAAATGCTGGCGCTGATTGGTCTGCATGGCATGGGGCTGCTTGCTTTGCTCAGTGCCGCGCTGGTCGCCGCCCCATTTATGACCGACCGGTCGGGCTTGGCCTCTCGCATAGCCTCTCCTATGGCACTAAGCATTGCATGGCGCATGGCCGGTTTGGGGCTTGCTTTGCCGCTTGCTGCATGGGGCTATGGTTGGGTTGTGCTGTCGCAAGTGACAGGGGAGCCGGAAACCGGCCCGAAAATACTGGTCGTGCAGCCCAATATCGACCAGATTGAAAAATGGAAACCGGAAAACCGGCTGGCCAATATCGAAAAAGTTTTCGCCGTCACCCGCGCTGGCCTGCAAGCTGCGCCTGACACGGATATTATTGTTTGGCCGGAAACCGCCCTGCCGGCGCTGATAGATGAGGGGTCGGGTTTTGGCGACCGGCTGCGGGCATCTTTTCCGCCCGATATTTATTTATTGACCGGTGCCATTCGCCGCAGCCTGCCCGACCCGCAAAGCCAAGCTTTTGAGCGTTATAACAGCGCCATGCTGTTTGACACGCAAGGGCGGTTGTTCGGGCGGATGGACAAGCATCATCTTGTGCCATTTGGCGAATATCTGCCCCTGCGCCCGGTGCTGGCGGCGATTGGTTTGCGGCAACTGACCCAACAGCGCGGCGGCTATGCCAATGGTGCGCCCCACGCCCGTCTGCAAGCCGATGGCGTGCCGCAAGTCGCGCCGCTTATCTGCTATGAGGCGATTTTCCCCTATTTGTCGGCCGGTGCGCCGCGCCCGCTTTGGTTGGCAAATCTGACCAATGATGCTTGGTTTGGTCACTCTTGGGGGCCGCATCAGCATTTGGCGCAAGCCCGCTTGCGCGCCATTGAACAGGGGCTGCCCTTGGTGCGTAGCGCCAATACCGGCATTTCGGCGATTTTTGATGCGCGCGGCAGGCTGGTTGATGCCGTGCCATTGGGCGAAGCGGGTATTTTATCGGCGCGCCTGCCTTCGGCTTTGCCGCCCACGCTCTATGCAAGGCTGGGGGATACGCTGTTTTGGGCGTTGTTTTTCGCTTTGCTGGCCGCGTCATTTGTGGTCAGCCGTCAGCCGCCCGCGCCGCCAAAAAACTGATTGCACGCCCCATGCGCGTGGCTTAATCTTGGCAGGCCGAAAGAACAAGAAGAACGGGGATGTTTATGCCAGGTCAGCGGAAACGCGCGCTTGATGCCTATATTGGCGCCCGCCTCAGATTGCGGCGGTTGATGCTTGGCATGAGCCAAGAGATATTGGCGACCAAATTGGGGCTGACATTTCAGCAAGTGCAGAAATATGAAAACGGCACGAACAGCATTTCCGCCGGTCGGCTGTTTGACTTGGCGCATGCCTTGGATGTGCCGGTGCAGTATTTTTTCGACGGCATGGACAGGCCCGAAGGTAAAAGTGACAGGCGCGGCCTGCAAGAAGACCGCAATCAAATGGACGCTTATTTCGATTTCATCAGCAGCGCGCCGGGCTATGAATTGAACAGTGCTTTTTTGAAAATAGCCGATGAGAAAGCGCGCCGTCATATTGTCGGGGTGATAAATGATTTGGCACTCCTCAGAAAGGATATAGAGACATAAAGAAATCTCTATATGACCCCTTGACCTGATGGCCTGCCTTGCGACATAAGACGGGTAGCGTTGACCTTATGATTTTCAGAAAGGCAGTTTTATGGCTCGTCAATCTTATGTTTTCACCAGTGAGTCCGTATCCGAGGGGCATCCCGACAAAGTATGCGACCGCATTTCCGACAGTGTTCTTGATGCTTTTCTGGCGCGCCAGAGCGATGCGCGCGTGGCGGTTGAAACCCTGACCAGCACGAATCTGATTGTGATGGCCGGTGAGGTGCGCCCCGCTGATTTGGTCACGCCGGATGAAATGGAAGAGATTGCCCGCGCCGCCGTTCGCGATATCGGTTATGAGCAAGACGGCTTTCACTGGCAACATGCCGAAGTGCAGGTGCGGGTGCATGGCCAGTCGGCGCATATTGCCCAAGGCGTTGATGCTGATGGCGGCAATAAGGATGAAGGCGCAGGCGACCAAGGCATTATGTTTGGCTATGCCTGCCGCGAGACTGACGCGTTGATGCCGGCGCCCATTGCCTATTCGCATCAGATTTTGGCAGATATGGCGGCGGCGCGCAAATCCGGCGCGGTGCAGGGTTTTGGGCCGGACAGTAAGAGCCAAGTCACACTGGCCTATGAAAACGGCAAGCCGGTGCGCGCGACTTCAGTGGTTGTCTCAACCCAGCATGATGAGGCGCTGTCGCAATCGGATGTGCGCGAATTGGTGCGCCCATTTGTGGAAAATGTGTTGCCTTCGGGCTGGATGTGTCCCGAAGAAGCGTTTTATGTCAATCCGACCGGCAAATTCGTCATTGGCGGGCCCGATGGCGATGCCGGTCTGACCGGTCGCAAAATCATTGTAGATACTTATGGCGGTGCTGCCCCGCATGGCGGCGGGGCATTTTCCGGCAAAGACCCGACCAAGGTTGACCGGTCGGCGGCTTATGCCTCGCGCTATCTGGCGAAAAATGTGGTCGCCGCCAGTCTGGCCGAGCGCTGCACGATTCAGCTGTCTTACGCGATTGGCGTTTCGCAGCCTTTGTCAATTTATGTCGATATGCATGACACAGGCACAGTCGATGCGGCAGCGTTGGAAAAAGCGCTGGCGGAAGTGATGGATTTGTCGCCGCGCGGTATTCGTGAGCATCTTGGCCTGAATAAGCCGATTTATGCGCGCACTGCAGCCTATGGGCATTTTGGCCGCGCGCCGGAAGCCGATGGCGGCTTTTCATGGGAGCGCACCGATTTGGCCGAGGCCATTAAGGCGGCGCTTTAGGGCAGACCTATGGCAGATGTCCGCAATCGCCGGTTGATATACGGGCGCCGGCAAGGCCATAAACTGCATCCGCGTCAGGCAAGGCTGGTGCGCGATATGCTGCCCGCTTTGCGCCCCGACATGACCGCACAATCTATGGCGGGATGGTTTGGCGGCGCTCATTTTGATGCTTATGCGCTGGAAATCGGCTTTGGCGGCGGTGAGCATTTGGCCGCGCGCGCGCAAGAAAACCGCAAAACCGGCTTTATCGGTTGTGAGCCATTTATCAATGGCGTTGCCAAATTGTTGATAGCCATTGAAGCGGCGGGGTTGGATAATGTGCGCGTGCATGGTGATGATGCGCGCGATATTCTCGCTTCCCTGCCTGATGCGACGCTGGCTTGTGTTTATCTTCTCTATCCCGACCCGTGGCCGAAATTGCGCCATCACAAGCGCCGTTTTGTTAATGATGAGAATCTGCGCGCCCTGTTCCGCGTGATGCAGCCCGGCGCGACCTTGCATATTGCCAGCGATATTCCCGATTATGTGAGCTGGTCGTTAATGCATCTGCGCCGCCATGGCGGGTTTGACTGGCAGGTTGAGGCCGCGACCGACTGGGCCGCGCCATTTAGCGGCTGGCCCGGCACGCGCTATGAAGCCAAGGCGCTGGCTGCCAGGCGCGTGCCAGCCTATTTGCGCTTTACCCGCCGCGCGCAGGCGCAACCCGGCACATTGTAATCTTTGCTTGTGCATTGTCGGAAAATAGCTATATTGCAAACAAATCAATCTGCTTTTTGAAAGTGGGATGCTGGAAACGGCCCCGCTTTTTTTAGTGGGAAAATCAAACCACAGGGCAGGCAGGCACAGCTTCCGGTTGCAGGAGAACCGACGCGAATGGATGAAGCGGCACGCACAGACTGGTCATTATGCGGGCATTTGGTGGCACCGGGCCCTGCCCGTCCGCTATTGCCGATTGTCACGCCGGTTTTGCTGGATGTGGGCTTTTATCCGGTGCGTATCCGTATGACCGGCGAGGCAGGCAAAATGACTTTGCAAATCATGGCCGAAGATGAAACCGGCGCGCTGCGGATTGAAGATTGCGAGACGATTAGCCATGCGCTGTCGGCGGTGCTGGATGTGGAAAATCCGATTTCCGGCGCTTATGCGCTTGAAGTGTCCTCACCCGGTCTGGCGCGCCCGCTTACCCGTCCGGTCGATTTTGAGCGCTGGGCCGGATATGAGGCCAAGCTGGAAGTGACGCAAGCGGTTGACGGGCAAAGGCGGTTTCGCGGCACGCTGGACGGCTATCAGGATGATGAGGCGCGGCTTGAGACTCTGCCGGATGGCTATGACAGTCCGCAAATACTCGGTTTCGCGCTTGCCCAAATCAGTGAGGCGCGGCTGGTGCCGGATAACGCCGATTTAACCGCCAGCCTGCGTGCCGGAAAAGGCCGCAGCAAAAGCAATCGTGGCAAAAGCAGCAAGGGACGCGCTGCGACGCCGCGAAACGCCTCATGAATTATCAGGGAAACCCGACAGGATAAGGTAACAGGAGATACCAATGGCATCAGGAATTAGCGCCAATAAGCTGGAACTTCTTCAGATTGCAGACGCTGTGGCGCGTGAAAAAGGCATTGAACTCGACATTGTGCTGGCCGCTATGTCCGACGCTATCGAGAAGGCGGCCAAGGCGCGCTATGGCATGGAAAATGACATTCGCGTCGAAATTGACCCGAAAACCGGCAATACACGGCTGTTGCGGGTGGTGGAAGTGGTGGATGTCGTCGAAAATGACGACACGCAAATCTCGCTGGCGCTGGCGCAACGCGAAAAGCCCGACGCCCAGATTGGTGACGAAATCATTGACGAATTGCCACCGGTTGAGTTTGGCCGCATTGCCACCCAATCGGCCAAGCAGGTGATTGTCCAGCGTGTGCGCGAAGCCGAGCGCGAGCGCCAATATGAGGAATTCAAAGACCGTGTTGGCGAAATCATCAGCGGCGTTGTCAAGCGGGTGGAATATGGCAATGTCGTGCTTGATTTGGGGCGCGGCGAAGCGGTTGTGCGGCGCGATAATCTCATCCCGCGTGAAGTGTTCCGCCCCGGCGACCGCATCCGTGCGTTTATCGAGAATGTCAAACGCGAGCAGCGCGGCCCGCAAATTATTCTGTCGCGCACCGACCCGAAATTCATGGCCGCCTTGTTTGCCCAAGAAGTGCCGGAAGTTTATGAGGGTGTGATTGAAATCCGCGCTGTTGCGCGCGACCCGGGCAGCCGTGCCAAAATCGCCGTTATTTCCAACGACCCCGGCATTGACCCGGTCGGTGCTTGTGTCGGCATGCGCGGCAGCCGCGTGCAGGCAGTGGTCAATGAATTGCAGGGCGAGAAAGTTGATATTATTCCGTGGTCGCCCGATGCGGCTGCCTTTATCGTTAACGGGCTGGCGCCGGCCGAAGTGACCAAAGTTGTGCTGGATGAAGATGTCGAGCGCATTGAAGTTGTTGTGCCGGATGAGCAATTGAGCCTCGCAATTGGCCGTCGCGGCCAGAATGTGCGGCTGGCCTCGCAGCTGACCGGCTGGGACATTGACATTATGACAGAAGCGCAGGAAAGCGAGCGTCGGCAGGCGGAGTTTGCCGAGCGCACGGAACTGTTTATGGAAGCGCTGGATGTCGATGAAATGATTGCCCAATTACTGGCTTCGGAAGGCTTTGCCACGGTTGAGGAAGTGGCGTATGTGCCGGTTGAGGAAATTACCTATATTGAGGGCTTTGACGAGGAAACGGCGGAAGAAATCCAAAACCGCGCGCGCGACCATATTGACCGCGAAAATGCGGCACTGGATGAAAAACGCAAGGAAATGGGCGTAGAAGATGATTTGGCCGCCACAGCCGGTATCAGCCCGGCCATGCTCGTCCGTCTCGGTGAAAATGACATTAAGACGCTGGAAGATTTTGCCGGTTGTGTGACCGATGATTTGACCGGCTGGTTTGAAACGATTGACCGCAAGCGTGTGCGTCAGGAAGGGATTTTTGACGGCTTTGATGTCTCGCCGGAAGAGGTTGAGGATATGATTATGAATGCTCGTGTGGCGGCGGGGTGGATTACCCAGGAGGAGCTGGAAGCCCAACGCGCCGCGCAAGCCCAAGCTGAGGCGGAGGCCGAAGCTGCTGCTTTGGCTGAAGCTGAAGGTGAAACGCTTGGCGAGGACGCGCTGGCCGCGCCTGCCGCCGATAGCGATGCGGGAGTGTCGGCACTGTAAAGTGCCGGAGCGTGTCCGGTGCAGCAGCAATGCCGGCAGACGGGAATGATGGCCGATGCGGCGGATATGCTGCGATTTGTGCCGTCGCCGGACGGCGTGCTGACGCCCGATTTGGCCGGCAAATTGCCCGGCGACGCGGTTTGGTTGCATAATCGCCGCGCGGTTGTGCAGGCTTTTGCCGAAAGCTTCACTGCTGCTGGCGAAAGTGACTCGCTGGCGGCGCAGGTTGACGGTTTGCTGGAGGCGCGCGCTTTGTCTTATATCGGGCTGGCGCGCAAGGCTGGCGCGATTGTCAGCGGTTTTGCCAAAACCCGTGCGGTTTTGCAAAACGGGCGGGCAGAGATTTTGCTCAGTGCCAATGATGGCGCTGAGGATGGGCGGGCAAAGCTCGCCCGACTGGCGCAGGCAACAGGTTTGCCGGTGCTGGAGCCGTTCACGGCAGCGCAATTGGGCGTGGCCATAGGGCGGTCAAATGTGATACATGCTGCACTCACCCATCAGGGTTGGGCGCATCGTGTCGAGAGTGAGGTGCGTCGGCTTGTTGTCTATCGGACAGAAGACCCCGAGCAGACACAGGCCGAAGACAGGAGTGAAGGCTGATGAGCGATACAAAAGAAGGCGATGAGGCTAAATCGAAAGCCCCGCGCGGCAAAACGCTGAGCCTGAAGCGCACGGTCGATGGTGGGCAGGTGCGCCAGAGCTTCTCGCATGGCCGCAGCAAGTCAGTGCAGGTGGAAACGCGGCGTCGGCGCATTGTCAAGCCGGGTGCCGCAGATGCGCCGGGCGGCAAGCCTGAAGCGGCCGAAGCCGCAACCAGCGCACCGGCTAAAGCTGACAGCGCGCCAAGCCCCGCTGCGGCGCCCGCCGACGCATCCAATCTGTCTGCTGCCGAGCAGGAAAAACGCCGCGCCGCCGTCGCTGGCGCCAAAGTGCGCGCGGTCGAGGAAGCCAAGCAGGCTGAAATAGACGCTGCCCGCCGCGCCGAAGAAGCGGCACAGCGCGAGGAAGAGAAAAAGCGCCGCGAGGCCGAAGCGGCTGAAGCGGAAAGGCTGGCGCGCGAACAGCAGGAAGCCGAACAAAAGACCAGCGCCAAACCAGCACCGGCCAAATCAACTGCCCCGCGTCCGGCATCGCGTCGCAAGGAAGATGAGGAAAAGGCGCGCGCTGATGCCAAGCGCCCGGCAGGTGACCGCCGCCAGACTGAAAGGCGGCGTCGTGCCGGTAAGCTGACCATAAATGACGCGCTTAATGATGAGGAAAGGGTGCGCTCACTGGCCTCCATGCGCCGCCGCCGCGAGCGCGAACGGCGTCAATCGGTCGGCATGGAGCAGAATGAGAAAGTCTCGCGCACCATCCAATTGCCCGACACAATCAGCATTCAGGAATTGGCCAATCGGATGGCCGAGCGCGCCGTCGATGTGATTAAAATCCTGATGCAACAGGGCATGATGGCCAAAATCACCGATGTGATTGATGCCGATACCGCCCAGATTGTTGCCGAAGATTTGGGACATGCCGTCAAACGGGTATCGGACAGCGATGTCGAAACGGCAATTTTGCGCGAAGATGATGCCGATGAAGATAAAAGCCAGCGCCCGCCGGTTGTCACGGTGATGGGTCATGTTGACCACGGCAAAACCTCGCTGCTTGATGCGTTGCGTCAGGCCAAAGTGGCCGATGGCGAGGCCGGTGGCATCACCCAGCATATTGGTGCTTATCAGACCACAACGCCGGATGGCGCGCCGGTGACTTTCATTGACACGCCGGGTCATGCCGCCTTTACCGCCATGCGCGCGCGCGGCGCCAAAGTGACCGATATTGTTGTTCTGGTCGTGGCTGCCGATGATGGCGTCATGCCGCAAACCATTGAGGCGATTAACCATGCCAAGGCGGCAGAAGCGCCGATTATTGTGGCGGTCAATAAAATTGACAAGCCGGAGGCCGACCCGACACGGGTGAAAAACGGCCTGTTGCAGCATGAAATTGTTTCTGAAGATATGGGCGGCGATACGCAGATTGTGGAAGTGTCAGCGCATACCGGTGCGGGGCTGGATAATCTGCTGGAGGCGATTGGCCTGCAAGCGGAATTGATGGAGTTGAAAGCCAATGCAGCGCGCGAAGGCGAAGGCGTGGTGATTGAGGCCAAGCTGGATAAGGGACGCGGGCCTGTGGCCACGGTTCTGGTGCAGCGCGGCACGCTGAAAGTCGGTGACATATTTGTCGTTGGTCAGGAAAGTGGTCGTGTGCGCGCCCTGATAAATGACCGTGGCGAACAAGTTGATGAGGCCGGGCCGGCTGTGCCGGTTGAAATACTCGGTGCCAGTGGCGCGCCGGGTGCCGGGGAAGTTTTCACAGTGGTTGAAAATGAAGCGCGCGCGCGTGAAGTGGCTGAATATCGCGCCCGCAAAGCGCGCGAGAAATCCAGCACGATTGCGCCGCGCGCCGCCTCGCTTGACCAGATGATGTCGCAATTGCAGCAGAATGAAATCAGCGAAATGGCGCTGGTGGTCAAGGGCGATGTGCAAGGCTCGGTGGAAGCGATTGCCCAAGCGGTCGAGCAGCTTGGCAATGATGAAGTGGCTGCGCGGGTGGTTCATGCCGGCGTTGGCGGCATTACCGAAAGTGATATTTCGCTGGCTGGCGCGTCCAATGCGGTGGTTGTCGGCTTTAATGTCCGCGCCAATGGTCAAGCCCGCGATGCGGCGACCGCCACCGGCACGGAAATTCGCTATTACAATGTGATTTACGACCTTGTTGATGATGTGAAAGCGGTGATGAGTGGCATGTTGGCGCCGGAATTACGCGAACAGGCGCTTGGCTCAACCAATGTTCTGGAAGTCTTTTCGGTCGGCAAGGGCGACCGCGCGGCGGGCTGCTCGGTGCAGAACGGCATTGTCCGGCGCGGCGCGCAAGTGCGCGTCATCCGCGATGATATTGTGATACATGAAGGCGAATTGTCCTCGCTGCGCCGCTTCAAGGATGAAGTGAATGAGGTCAATGCCGGACAGGAATGTGGCATGGCGTTTGAAAATTTCAACGATTTGAAAGCCGGCGATGTGATTGAATGTTATGAGGTGGAAGAAATCCGCCGGTCGCTGGAGGGCTGACTTTGCGCCCCGCCGGTAAGCATAATGCCGGTAAAAACGCTGCCGGCAAACCGCCAAGCCAGCGCCAATTGCGTGTTGGTGAATTGCTGCGCCACCGGCTGTCGGAAGTGATACGGCGCGGCGGTTTTGAGGCGAAAATACTCAATCGCGCCACCATTACCGTAACCGAAGTGCGTATCAGCCCGGATTTGCGCCATGCAACCGCCTATATATTGCCATTGGGGGGCACGGATATGGGTAAAATCGCGGATTTGCTGAATGAG
This sequence comes from Rhodobiaceae bacterium, assembly GCA_038123715.1. Lineage (GTDB taxonomy): Bacteria > Pseudomonadota > Alphaproteobacteria > RS24 > RS24 > JAYPAN01. The sequence continues at coordinate 102,576 of JAYPAN010000004.1, forward strand.
GATGTGGCGCGGCTGAAAAAGCTGGCTTTGTCCGATTTGCATTTGAAATACACGCCCGACATTGCGTTCAAGCCCGATACAAGTTTTGACGAGGGCGCGGCAATGGATGCGCTCTTAGCCAGTGATGCGGTGCGCCGCGATACGGATAGTGGCACGCACTGATGGGACGGCGCAAAACCGGCCGGGCAGTTTCCGGCTGGGTCAATCTCGACAAGCCCCTCAATCTTGGCTCAACCCCTGCCGTGTCGGGTGTGCGCCGATTGTTTCAGGCGCAAAAGGCCGGTCATGCCGGCACGCTTGACCCTTTGGCCAGCGGCATCTTGCCGATTGCACTGGGGGAGGCCACAAAAATCATTCATTTCATGCAGGACGCGCAAAAGATTTACGACATAAAAACCGTGTTCGGCCATGAAACAACGACCGATGACCTTGAAGGGCGCATTACCGAAAGCTCTGATTTGCGCCCTGATGCCGCCGCGCTAAGCCAAGCCTTGCCGCATTTCACCGGTCTGGTGACACAAGTGCCGCCGCAATTTTCAGCGATAAAACAAGATGGTGCGCGCGCCTATGCGCTGGCGCGCGCCGGAGAAACAGTCGATTTGGCGCCGCGGCAGGTGCGTATTGATGCGATTGAGCTGCTGGGGCAGGACGAAAATGGCGCGTTTGACCTGCGCGTCACTTGCGGCAAAGGCGTTTATATGCGGGCGCTGGCGCGCGATTTGGGGCGGCATTTGGGCGGGCGCGCCCATATTGGCGGCTTGCGCCGCGTCGCGGTTGGGCCATTTCACGAAAAAAATGCAATAGGGCTGGAAAAACTTTCCGCTTTGGGTCATATTGCCGACGATTTGGCTGCCTTGGACGCATGTCTGCTGCCGCTTTCGACCGCGCTGGACGACATCCCGGCATTGGCCGTTACGGCAGAGCAGGCTTCCCGCATAAAGCAGGGGCAGGCCATTTCCCTGCACAGCCTCGACTTTGTATATGAGCAAAGCGGGCCATGCCTTGCCACATTGGACAACCAGCCGGTTGCCATTTGTGAAACAGGGCAAGACCGGCTAAGGGTTTTGCGGGTTTTCAACCTCTGAAAAAGGAGAGTTCGATGTCGATAACAGCCGAGCGCAAAGACGCGCTTATCAAGGAATATGCAACCGGTGAGGGGGACACAGGGTCACCCGAAGTGCAGGTTGCCATTCTCAGTGAACGCATTTCCAATCTGACCGAGCATTTCAAAACCCACGCCAAGGATAATCATTCGCGGCGCGGCCTGTTGAAGCTGGTCAGCCAGCGGCGTCGCCTGCTTGATTATGTCAAGTCACGCGATGAGCAACGCTATCAGAGCCTGATTAAGCGGCTCGGATTGCGCCGTTAGGAAACCGGACAGGGGGTCGGTTCAATACCGGCTCCCGTCCTTTTGCGCCTTTACGCATTGCCATTTCGAGCCAAATGGCACAGTGCCGTAACATGGGGTTGCGGCGATTTGGAATAGAGAACCGGCTCTTATGAACATGATTAAGGGTTCTCTTGCATGGCCGGGTGAGACCGGCACGAGGCCGCGCTGCAGGGGCAGTCGGCCGATGATAGGAAAATGAATGTTTGATATTACTCGTGAAGAATTTGATTGGGGCGGAAGGCCGCTGATTCTTGAAACCGGGCGCATTGCGCGCCAAGCCGACGGAGCCGTGCTGGCGACTTATGGCGAAACTAGCGTGCTGGCAACGATTGTGGCCGACCGCGCACCCAAGCCGGGATTGGATTTTTTCCCGCTGACTGTGAATTATCAGGAAAAAGCCTATGCCGCCGGTAAAGTGCCGGGCGGTTATTTCAAGCGCGAAGGGCGTCCGAGCGAAAAAGAGACTTTGGTCTCGCGGCTGATTGACCGGCCTATTCGCCCGCTTTTTGTGAAAGGCTTCAAAAATGAAACCCAGGTCATTGCCACAGTGATGAGCCATGATCTTGAAAATGACCCCGATATTGTTGCCATGGTAGCGGTGTCGGCGGCGCTGACCATTTCCGGCGTGCCGTTTCAGGGGCCGATTGGCGGCGCCCGCGTCGGCTATATTGACGGCGAATATGTGCTGAACCCGACCATTGACCAAATGGAAGACAGCGCGCTTGACCTTGTGGTTGCCGGCACATCTGATGCCGTTTTGATGGTGGAATCGGAAGCCGATGAATTGACCGAGGATGTCATGCTCGGCGCGGTGATGTTTGGTCACAAATCTTTTCAACCGGTGATTGACGCCTGCATTCGCATGGCCGAAAAAGCCGCCAAAGAGCCGCGTGATGTGCCTGAAAATGACGATAGCGCGCTGAAAGCGCAAGTCGCTGATATGGCCAAAGCCGGGCTGGAAGCGGCCTATCAGAAAGCCGACAAGCAAGAGCGTCAATCGGCGATTGCCGAATTGCGCGACACGGTAAACGGGTCGCTGGTGGCCGAAGACGCCACGCCGGATGAGAAAATCGCTGTCTCCGGTGCGTTCAAATCGCTGGAAAGCGACATTGTGCGCGGCGGTATTCTGGACACGGAAAAACGCATTGACGGGCGCGGTCTGGCCGATGTGCGCCAAATTGTTTCCGAAGTCGGCATTTTGCCGCGCACGCATGGCTCGGCGCTGTTCACCCGTGGTGAGACGCAAGCGCTGGTGGTGGCCACGCTTGGCACGGGCGATGATGAGCAATTTGTCGATGCGCTGGAAGGCACTTATCGTGAAAACTTCATGCTGCATTATAATTTCCCACCCTATTCGGTCGGTGAAACCGGGCGGGTCGGCTTTACCGGTCGGCGTGAAATCGGTCATGGCAAGCTGGCTTGGCGGGCGCTGAAAGCGATGTTGCCAAGCAAGGATGAGTTCCCTTACACGCTGCGGCTGGTATCGGAAATTACCGAGTCCAATGGCTCGTCATCCATGGCAACTGTCTGCGGCTCGTCGCTGGCCATGATGGATGCCGGTGTGCCGCTGAAAAAGCCGGTGGCCGGTATTGCCATGGGGCTGATTAAAGAGGGCGACCGTTTTGCCGTCTTGTCCGACATTCTCGGCGATGAAGACCATCTCGGCGATATGGATTTCAAAGTGGCCGGCACGGATGAGGGCATTACCTCGCTGCAAATGGACATTAAAATCACCGGCATCACCGAGGAAATCATGCAAGTCGCGCTTGACCAAGCCAAGGGTGGCCGCACGCATATTCTTGGCGAAATGGCCAAGGCGCTGACCGAAGCGCGCACCGAAATGGGCGAATATGCGCCGAAAATCGAGACGATTCAGGTGCCGCAAGACAAAATCCGCGAAGTGATTGGCACGGGCGGCAAAGTGGTGCGCGAGATTGTTGAGACCACGGGCGCGAAAATCGATATTGGCGATGACGGGCTTATCAAAGTGGCCTCAAGCGATGGCGATGCGATTAAGGCGGCGGTTGACTGGATTAAGTCTATCGTGGCCGAGCCGGAAGTCGGCGTGATTTATGACGGCACTGTGGTCAAGACCATGGATTTCGGGGCGTTTGTCAATTTCTTCGGCAAGCGCGACGGGCTGGTGCATATTTCGCAATTGGCCGACCGGCGGGTTGAAAACACCACGGATATTGTCAAAGAGGGCGATGCGGTGAAAGTCAAGCTGATGGGCTTTGACGATCGCGGCAAAGTGCGCTTGTCGATGAAGGTGGTTGACCAGGAAACCGGCCAAGACCTTGAGGCGCAAGCCGCCGAGGCCGGCGCGGAAGACTGACCGACCCATTGAGACGCGCGCGTCTGTCCGGCTGCAAGGCGGGCAGATGCGCCGGAAAATAATTTGTCAGAACACGGAAAGGGCGGGTCTCACCCGCCCTTTTTGTTTAGTTATTGTCCCTCAATGTGGTGAGTATTTCGGCCGCGCGACTGGATGGGTTGCCCGCG
>JAYPAN010000005.1:0-13373 GCA_038123715.1 Rhodobiaceae bacterium
TATAAGGGCTTGCCAGCTTGCGCTTCTATTTTTTTTGGCGAAAGCAGCGCTGAATAGCGCACGCCAAAAGCGGAAGGAAGGCGCAAAACGCCTCCCTTCCTATTGATTACGCGCCGATGATAATCGGGCTGTCCATGATGATTTGGGCAATCAAATCAGCTGACGGATTTTCCGCTGCTTTTTCAAAAAAAGCCTCCTGCTCGGCGCGACCCGCTTCAAGCGCTTCGCCCATGGCCGCCATATCCGGATAGGACAGATTATAGCCATAGCAGCCAGTATAGCGCCCGCCAATGATTTGCATGACCCGCACCGCCGAAGCGCCATGCTTCATGTGCATATCGCGGGCAATCGACATGCCAGCCATTAAATCGGACAGCCGACCGGGATGGGCCCGCCACATGCTGGTGAAAATTGTGCCTTCCGACAATTGCGGCGCATCATCATAGCCGTCCAATACTTGTGCAAGGAAACTGTCAACCGACGTGACCGCCGCGCTATTGCCCAGCCCCATATAGACTTCCGCCCAGCGCGGCGTGGCCCGCAGGCGCCTCATGGACGCCCCGTAATCGGCCATGTCCTGATACAGCGCATTGATGAAAACCTCGGCGCTCGCCGCACCGGCTTGCGAGACTTTAACCCCCACGGCAATGCCGGTTTCCGCCATGCAGGCGGCGACATCGGCCATATGTTTGGTAAATTCGTCGGCATGTCCCGGCGTGGCCGAGAATACATTGGATGATAGAAGCATTTTCCCCTCCTGCTTATGGTTCGACAATGTCATCCAACAATAAACGCCGCTGCCCGACACCCCAAAAATCTTGGCGAAAAAAACCCCGCCGGCTAGAGACCAGCGGGGCATGATTGGTGCGGTTTGGCGGCGGCTAGTTTTTCGCCTGGTCAACCAGCTTATTGGAGGCAATCCAAGGCATTTTACCGCGCAGCTCCGCGCCGACTTTTTCAATCGGATGAGCGTCTGAGGCGGCGCGCATTTGCTTGATTTCTTCCTGCCCGCCCTGCATCCAGCGATCGGTGAATTTGCCGCTTTGAATGTCCTCAAGAATCCGCTTCATTTCCGCCTTGGTCTCGGAAGTCACAACGCGCGGGCCGGAGACATATTCCCCAAACTCCGCCGTGTTGGAAATCGAGTAATTCATATTGGCAATGCCGCCTTCATAAATCAGGTCAACAATCAGCTTGACCTCGTGCAGGCACTCAAAATAGGCCATTTCCGGCGGATAACCGGCCTCGGTCAGCGTCTCGTAGCCAGCCTTGATAAGCTCAACCAGACCGCCGCACAAAACTGCCTGCTCGCCGAAAAGGTCGGTTTCGCACTCATCGCGGAAAGTGGTTTCGATAATGCCGGAACGACCACCGCCCAGCCCGCAAGCATAAGACAGCGCCAAATCGCGCGCATTGCCGGAAGCGTCTTGTGCCACTGCCACCAGACATGGCACACCGCCGCCTTTCAGATATTCCCCGCGCACCGTATGGCCGGGGCCTTTCGGGGCAACCATGGCAACATCCATATCAGCGCGCGGCTGGATAAGGCCGAAATGCACGGCCAGCCCATGCGCGAACAGCAATGTCGCGCCGTCGCGCAAATTGCCCGCAATTTGCTCATTATAAATGTCTTTTTGCAATTCATCGGGCGTCAAAATCATCACCACATCGGCCCAAGCCGCCGCATCGGCAATCGACTTGACCTCCAGCCCCTCGCCCTGCGCCTTGGCGACAGAGGATGAGTCCGGCCGCAGACCGACGCAAATCTCGCTCACGCCGCTGTCACGCAGGTTCAGCACATGGGCGTGACCCTGGCTACCATAGCCAATCACGGCCACTTTCTTGCTCTTAATCAGTTCGCTGTCCGCATCGCGGTCATAAAGCATTTCCATCTTCAAGCTCCTTGCTTTGTTTAATCCAGCATCAATGCCAATTGGCTACATAGCTTCCGGCCCGCGGGCAATCGCCGCCACGCCGGTGCGCGACACTTCCTTCAGTCCCAATGGGGTCATCAGGCCGATAAAAGCATCAATTTTGTCAGGCCGTCCGGTCAGTTCAAACACGAAACTTTCCGGCGTTGCATCCACCACACGGGCACGAAAGGCTTCCGACATACGCAAAGCCTCGACCCGCGCCTCACCCTTGCCTGCCACTTTCACTAGCGCCAGCTCGCGCTCAACGCTTTGCGTATCAACCGTCAAATCAGTAACGCGATGCACCGGCACAAGCCGGCCAAGCTGCGCCTTGATTTGTTCAATCACCATAGGCGTGCCGGTGGTGACAATGGTGATGCGCGAGGTACGCGCGCCTTCATCCACTTCGGCGACGGTCAGGCTGTCAATGTTATAGCCGCGACCGGAAAACAGGCCAATCACGCGCGCCAGAACACCCGCCTCATTATCTACGAGGACGGATATTGTGTGGGTTTCAATTTCCGTTGACCCGGTCATATGTCACACCTTTCCAGCTTTCCTGCTGCCGCCCATTCAGGCTGTCGCGTCTATAGCGCACTCACGGCGCGGAGGAAAGCCCTGTCATTCAATCGGCTAGACCAGCGCCTTGCCAGCGTCGGAGACTTCCACATCAAGACCGGTATCATCGGCCAGCAACATGTCATTATGCGCCGCGCCGGACGGTATCATCGGGAAGCAGTTTTCTTCCTTGGTGACAACGCAGTCGAAAATAACCGGCCCATCCGTGGCGACCATGCGTTTAATCGCATCATCCAACTCGCCGGGCGTTTGCGCGCGGATGCCGGTTGCGCCATAGGCTTCGGCCAGTTTGACGAAATCGGGCAGCGCCTCGGAATAGGAGCTGGAATAACGCCCGCCATGCAGTAATTCCTGCCATTGGCGCACCATGCCCATATATTCATTATTGAGGATAAAAATCTTCACCGGCAGGCGATATTGCACAGCCGTGGAGATTTCCTGCATGGTCATCAGCACCGACGCCTCGCCGGCAATATCTATGACCAGCGCGTCCGGATGCGCGACCTGCACACCAACAGCCGCCGGTATGCCATAGCCCATTGTGCCGAGCCCGCCCGATGTCATCCAGCGATTAGGGTCTTCAAAGCGATAATATTGCGCCGCCCACATTTGATGCTGGCCGACTTCCGTGGTGATGTATGTGTTTGCGCCTTTGGTCAGCTCATAAAGCCGTTCAACTGCATATTGCGGTTTAATCGCCTTGGTGTCGGGCTGATAGGCCAGACAATCACGCCCGCGCCATTCCTCAATCTGATCCCACCAATCATCCAGCGCCTTTTTGTCAGGCGTCAAGGCGCGCGATTTCCAGACGCGCAGCATATCTTCCAGCACATGCGCGCAATCGCCGATAATCGGCACATCAACAATGACGTTTTTGTTTATCGATGACGGGTCAATATCAACGTGAATTTTTGTCGAGTTGGGCGAAAACCCGTCCAGATTGCCGGTGATGCGGTCGTCAAAACGCGCGCCGATATTTATCATCACATCGCAACCATGCATGGCAAGATTGGCCTCATAAGTGCCATGCATGCCGAGCATGCCGAGCCATTGCCGGTCGGCGGAAGGATAGCTGCCCAGCCCCATCAGCGTGGAAGTTATCGGATAGCCGGTCAACTGCACAAATTCGCGCAAAAGCTGGCTGGCTTGCGGGCCGGAATTAATCACCCCGCCACCTGTGTAAAACACCGGGCGCTTGGCATTGGCAATCAGCTCAATGGCGGTGTTAATCGCATCCATATCGCCCTTGACCTGCGGCTGATAGGTTTTATGGCGCATTTCCGTCGGCTTGACATATTTACCTTCGGCAAATTGCAAATCCTTGGGAATATCAACAACCACCGGGCCGGGTCGCCCGGTTGTGGCAACATGAAACGCTTCATGCAGTATGCGCGCCAAATCATCGGTCGATTGCACAAGATAATTATGCTTGGTGCAGGGGCGGGTAATGCCAACTGTATCAGCTTCCTGAAACGCATCATTGCCAATCAGATGGGTGGCGACCTGGCCGGTAATGCAGACCATAGGGATAGAGTCCATCAACGCATCGGTCAGACCGGTCACCGCATTGGTCGCGCCGGGGCCGGAAGTGACCAGCACAACACCGCATTTGCCGGTTGAACGGGCATAGCCCTCAGCGGCATGGGTCGCGCCCTGCTCATGGCGCACAAGAATATGCTCAACCGCATCTTGCTGGAAAATCTCGTCATAAATCGGCAATACGGCGCCGCCGGGATAGCCGAATATATGCTCAACACCCTGATCCTTCAGCGCTTGCAAGACAATTTGCGCGCCTGTCAGCCTCTCGCTCATCACATTTTCCTCATCCTATCGTGTCGTTTATCGCTAAACGACCGTTATTGCATAGAAATAGCCGGTGCAAAGCCCGGCCACGGCAGATAAATAGCACAGTATATTACTCTGTCAACCCAATTTTTGAAATAAATGAAAAGATTTTATCGAAATTATGTTCAAAATCTTTCTCACTTAACACATGCCAGTCAGCCATGCGATGCCGAAACCAAGTCATTTGCCGCTTGGCATAGCGGCGGGTTTGCCGCTGGGCTTGCGCCAAGGCGGTTTCAAGGGAAAGTTCACCGGCCTGCCAGGCGGCGATTTCGGCCAGCCCCAATGCTTTCATGGCTGGCATATCCGGCGCTATGGCGCGCGCCATAAAGGCGGCGACTTCCGCCCCCGCACCGGCTTCCAGCATGGTCTCAAAGCGCCGGTCGCAGCGCGCATAAAGCCAGTCACGCGCGGGCATGAGCAGGATTTTAACAGCCGCCGGAGCAGGCGCGATGGCTGGCTCATTTTGCCAATCGCTTAAGGGGCGACCGGTAAATACAACCACTTCCAGCCCGCGCAAAATGCGCTGCGTGTCATTTTCGTGGATGCGCGCGGCCAGAATCGGGTCAGCCTGCGCCAATTCCTTATGCAGGGCGGCATGACCCGCGCTTTCCAACCGGGCGCGCAAATCATCCCGCACCATATCAGGAATATCGGGAATATCAGCCAGCCCATGCGTCAGGCTGTGAAAATAAAGACCCGTGCCGCCGACCAGAATTGGCAAAGCCTGTTCGGCCTGCGCTTGCGCCATTGCCTGCAATGCCTGTTGTTGCCATTGGCCGACACTATAGGCAAGGTCGGGGGCGATATGGCCGTATAAATGATGCGGGCAAAGCGCTTCATCTTCGGCCGGCGGGCGCGCTGTCAAAACCCGCAAGCCCTCATAAACTTGCATGGAATCGGCATTGATGATGTGGCCGTTCAGCCTTTGCGCCAAGGCCAGCGCCAGTGCTGACTTGCCGCTGGCGGTCGGCCCCGCTATATAGACAGGCGGCGATGGGGAGGCTGCGTGCTTCATAACCCATCTTTCTATAGGGTATCATGCCATGACAAAAGCCTTTCTCGTGCTGACCTCGCCGCCCGGCCATGCAACGCTTTGCGATGCCGTGCTGGCGAAACTGGCCGATACTGTGCCGGCCCTGCCCACCGCGCAGGCTTTGGTGGCGCATGAAGCGGTTGAATTCGCCCTTGCCGAACCTGCTGATATCGCCGAAAAAACCGCCGCCGCGCTTGCCGGTCTGCCGGTTGATGTCAATCTTGTTCCGGCTGAAAACCGACGCAAAGCCCTGCTGGTGGCCGATTTGGAATCGACCATTATCGAACAGGAATGTCTTGATGAACTGGCCGTCAATATCGGGCGACAAGCGGAAATGGAAGATATTACGGCGCGCGCCATGCGTGGCGAACTGGATTTTGAACCGGCTTTGCGCGAACGTGTTGCCATGCTCACCGGTCTACCGGAGGCTGATTTACAGCGCCTTTATGATGAGGTGATTACGCTGATGCCCGGCGCTGAGACGCTGTTGGCCAGTCTTAAAAAGGCCGGACTGACCTGCGGGCTGGTTTCCGGCGGCTTTACCTTTTTTGCCGGTCGCATTGCCGAACGACTGAATTTCGACCGGTTTCGCGCCAATCACCTACTGCTCGAAAAGGGTGCGGTGACGGGCAAAGTGGCCGAGCCGATATTGGGGCGGGCGGCAAAAGCGGAAATCATGGCCGAATGGTGCGCCGAGCTTGGTCTTCAGGTTGAAAATGTGCTGGCTGTGGGTGACGGGTCAAATGATTTGGCCATGTTGCAGGCCGCCGGAATGGGCGTCGCCTTTCGCGCCAAGCCGCTGGTCGCCGAAGCGGCGCGCTATCGCATTGACCATGGTGATTTGACCGCCCTTTTGCATTTGCAGGGCATTGCCGTTTAACAGGCTTAATTCGCGCTTACTTCAAGCGCAACGCGACAAAGCGGATTGTGTCGCGCGAATTCAACAAAATCAGCGATGATTTGCGCCCTTCTGCCTTGGCCTTTTTCAGCGCGGCGACCGCTTCAGCGACATTGGTAACTTGCTGCTGGTCAATCTCGGAAATCAAATCACCGCGCCTTATGCCGCTGTCCACCGCCGGGGCGTCACCATCAACCGACACAACAAGCGCCCCTTGGGCGTCTTTCAAAATGCCAAACTCGGCGCGGCTGTCGGGCGTCAGATTACGCAAGACAAGCCCCATAATCTCGGTCTCATCGCCTTTGACTTCAGGCTGGGAGTCCACCGGCTTGCTGCTGGCCAATTGCGGCTCATCCAGCCTGCCGGTGACGATTTTCAGCGTTTTGCGACTGCCGCGCCGCAACACTTCGACCAGAACCGGTTTGTCAATATCGGTTTCGGCAACAATTCGCGGTAAGTCGCGCATATTCGGCACGGGCTTGCCGTCAAAGCGGGTAATCACATCACCGCGCAATATGCCGCCTCGTTCGGCCGGACCGCCGGGCGAGACTTCGGAGACCAGCGCCCCGCCAGCATCGTCAAGACCAAGGCTTTCCGCCAGCTCATCAGTGACTGATTGTATCCGCACACCTAACCAGCCGCGCCGCGTTTCGCCATATTGGCGCAATTGGCTGACCACGGTTTTGGTGAGATTGGAGGGAATGGAAAAACCGATACCGACCGACCCGCCGGACGGGGAAATAATGGCCGAATTCACGCCAATCACCTCGCCTTGCATGTTAAACAGCGGGCCGCCGGAATTGCCTCGGTTAATCGCCGCATCGGTCTGGATAAAACTGTCATAAGGGCCGGCATTGATGTCGCGGTTAATAGCGGAAATAATGCCCGCCGACAGTGAGCCACCAAGCCCGAACGGATTGCCAATGGCAATCACCCAATCACCGACCCGCGCTTTTTCGGAATCACCCAGCCGCACGTAAGGCAGCGCGCGTGGCGCGTCTATTTTCAGCACGGCCAAATCTGTTTTCGGATCGCGACCCAGAATCTCGGCGTCATATTTGCTGCCATCAGAAAAATTGACCGTGATTTTATCGGCCTCCTCAATGACATGATTATTGGTGATGATAATGCCATCCGGATCAATCACAAAGCCCGACCCCAATGACGATACTTTGCGCTGGCGCGGCTGCGGCTGCGGCGTAGGTGGCGAAGGCTGGCCGGGGCGGTTGCGGAAAAACTCCTCGAAAAAATCATTGAATGGCCCGCTTGGGCCGGTTGAGCGACGCTCAACCGTCTGGCTGGTGGAGATATTGACAACGGCGGGCATCAGCTTTTCGGCCAAATCGGCAAAACCGCGACCGGCCTGACGCGCCTCGGCCATGCTTGGTGCAAGCGACACCAGCATCAGCGCCACCATAAACGACAAGACTGCGCCGCGCAGCTTCAACCCCGCCCGCTGTTCTGTCTCGGCTTTTTGCATTTTCTTTGAAACCTGTGCCACGCTCATTGTCATCTGCCTGTCCTCACATAATTATCCAGACCAATCCGACACCCGCCACCAGAGCCAGCAACCCGCCAAACCGCAATTGGGCATCGGATATTGTTTCAAGCTGTTGCAACATACGCCGCAAAAATGACGGAAAAAGGGCATAGAGGCTGCCCTCAATCACAAGAACGAGACCGATACCGAGGAGCAGCTTGGTCAACATGGGCTTACCCTCTCCACACCAGCCAATAGGGACGGATGGCAAATCAGGCCTAATTGGAACCGACTGCACCCTCACCGCCCGAAGCCTGCCTGTCAGCGGCTTCGCGTAACTCAATCTCAGGACACAGCGCATCGCTGAGGCTTTGACCATTGGCGGTCAGCTTATTCAAATCCACCCGCTTGCCGCGCTCAACCGCACCGCGCTTGGCATTTTTCAATGCACTGTTCGGGTCATTGAGGAATTGGAAAAACGCACTGTCGGGGGACAGCACCATTGTTGTGCCATCTTCTTCCAATGCTTTTTCATAGGCCTGCATGGAACGGTAGAAAGCGAAAAAGTCCGGATCCTGACCGAAAACATTGGCAAAGACGCGGTTACGACACCCATCGCCCTGACCGCGAATGATTTCGCTGTCGCGGGTCGCTTCAGCCAGCAAAACAGTTACCTGCTTGTCGGCTTGGGCGCGAATGGCACGCGAGACTTCCTGCCCACGGGCTCGGAACTCAGCCGCTTCCTGCTCACGCTCGGTCTGCATCCGGCGATAAATCGCCTGACTGTTGGCGGCAGGCAAATCAGCACGGCGGATACGCACATCAACAATTTCAATGCCGAAATCAGCCGCCTGCTCATTCACCAAATCGCGGATACGGCGCATCAAATCATCACGCTTGTCGCGCACCACGGCCTGAAACTCTTCCTCACCCAGCACCGAACGCATGGATGAAGACACAATTGCGGCCAGCCGCGAACGGGCGCGGCGCTCATCGCGCAGGGCTTTGTAGAATTGCAACGGGTCGGTAATGCGGTAGCGGGTGAAGGCATCGACGACAAGCCGCTTCTGGTCGGCAGCAATAAGCTCCTCTGCCGGGCTGTCGAGGTCAAGGATACGCTTGTCGATATAAATCACATTCTGCACAAACGGCATTTTGAAATGCAGCCCAGCCTCGGTCACAACGCGGCGCGGGTCGCCAAATTGCAGCACCAGCGCCTGTTTTGTCTGATGCACGGTAAACAGCGACGCAATGCCCAAACCGGCCAGCAGAGCCAGAAAAATAACGCTAATCAGTGAAAGTGAACGGGTCATTGGCTGGCTCCCCCTTTACGCTGCAATTGGTCAAGCGGCAAATATGGCACTACGCCGCCCTCTTTTTCGATAATCACCTTATTGGTGCGGCCAAGCACTTTTTCCATTGTTTCCATGAAGATACGCTGGCGGGTCACGCCGCGCGCCTTTCTGTATTCTTCGTAAATCGAGGCAAAACGGGTCGCTTCACCATCGGCTTCGGCAACGGTTTGCGCCCGATAGGCTTCTGATTCACGCCGGATACGCACCGCTTCACCTTGCGCTTCCGGCACGACGCGATTGGCATAGGCATTGGCCTCATTGCGCGCCCTTTCTTGGTCGGCGCGCGCCGCCTGCACATCGCGGAAAGCGTCAATCACCGCTGCCGGCGGGTCAACTTTCTGCATTTTCACCTGCGTAATGGCAATACCGGCGCCATAGCTGTCGAGGGTTTTTTGCATCAGCGCCTTGACCTGTTCTTCATTGGTCTGGCGTTGCTCGGTCAAAATTGGCTGAATATCGTTCTGGCCGATAATTTCGCGCATGGTGCTTTCGGCCACCGCCTTTACCGTGCCGGTCGGGTTTTGAATGTTGAACAGGAAATCCGGCGCATTATTGATAATCCAAAACACCGAAAAATCGACATCGACAATGTTTTCATCACCGGTCAGCATTAGGCTTTCTTCCGGCACGTCCCGATTAACAGCGGCACTGCGCCGGTCATCGGCGGCAGCGCGCATACCGATATCAACGCGGTTTACCGTGGTCACTTTCGGGGTAATTGCCGTTTCAATCGGCCAAGGCAAATGGTAATTCAGCCCCGGGCTGGTCTGGCTTTGGAACTTGCCAAAGCGCAGCACAACGCCCTGCTCGTCGGCCTGCACGCGGTAAAACCCACTCAGCCCCCAAAAAACGAGCAAAATGGCGAAAATAAACACAATCCCCGAAGCACCGCCGCGTCCGCTTGGCAGCACGCTACGCAATTTTTCCTGTGCCTGCCGTATCAGTTCATCGACATTGGGGTCTTGGCCGCCGCCGCCGCCAGAGCCGCGATTGCCGCCACGATTGCCGCCGCCACCGCCGCTGCCCCAGGGGTTTTGACCATTTCCGGAATTATTGTCCCAAGGCATATTGCTCTCCTTTGCCTCATTTACCCATCGCGCCCTGCCGCGCGCGCGTGACCCACATGCTTGCGGAAATCACATCAGTCTTTATATAACCGCCTATAGCACACAAATGGTGCGTCACAAGCGCGCTTTCAAGGGGTTGATATGCAACAGGTGGATGAAACCGATATTCGCACCGCATTGGCGCGCATTGGCGTTCCCGGCGCAGATGACAATATTGTCGGCAGCGGACGGGTGCAGGGGCTTGTTGTGCGCGACCGCAATGTCGGTTTTTCGCTGGATGTAGGCGGTTTATCGGCTGAAGCGATTGAGCCGCTGAAACAGCAGGCCGAGCAGGCCGCCGCCAATGTGGCCGGCGTGGTATCGGTGACTTGCGTGCTGACCGCCCATAAACAGGCCGCTTCAACCGCACCGGATTCGCAAAAACCGGCAGCCAACCGCGAAAAACCTGCCGTTTTTGAACGCATTGGCGCGGTTATCGCCATTGCCAGCGGCAAGGGCGGCGTCGGCAAATCAACCGTGGCGGTTAATCTGGCTATTGCCCTGCACCAAGCGGGGCTGACAACCGGTCTGCTGGACGCCGATATTTACGGCCCGTCCCTGCCGCAATTGCTCAACATTGCCGACCGACCCGACATGAATGAAAACAAACAATTGCTGCCCATGCAGGCTTGCGGGCTGGAGACCATGTCTATCGGCTTTATGGTGCCGCCGGAACAGGCAATGATTTGGCGTGGCCCAATGGTGCAAAGTGCTTTGCTGCAAATGCTCAATGATGTGGCTTGGCCGTCGCTGGATGTGCTTGTTATCGACATGCCGCCCGGCACGGGCGATATTCAACTAACAATGGCGCAACGGATACCGGTGACCGGCGCGCTGATTGTCACCACACCGTCAAATCTGGCGCTGGCCGATGTGCGCCGCGCCGTGGCCATGTTTGAAAAAACCGATATTCCGGTTTTCGGCATGGTGGAAAACATGGCCTATATGCCCCTGCCCGATGGCGGCAAAGCCTATCCTTTCGGGCAAAGCGGCACGGATACGCTGACCAAAGAGACTGGCCTGCCCGTTCTCGCCAGCCTGCCGCTTGATGCGGGGCTGGGCGCAGGCAATGAAAGCGGGATACCGGTGCTGGTGCAAGACAGCCAAGACAGTGCCGCGATTGCGCCCTTCCATGCCCTTGCCAAAGCGGTAAAATCCCGCCTTGACCAGCAAAGGAAGAAAAAATGACCGAAACAGAAACGCCCAAGCGCAAAGCCTATCGTTTCCTCACCGGCTCGGATGATGCCGCTTTCTGCCAACGCATATCTGACGCCTTGGCGGAGGGTTATGTGCTTTACGGCGCGCCGATTATGCAGATTGACAGCCAAGGCAAGCGCCATTGCGGCCAGGCTGTTGTTTTGCCGGAATATCTGCCGGGCGGTGAAAAGGGTTAGGCTCGTTCCAGTGTCACAAAGCTGAAATCGGCGCTGTCTTTTTCGCCTGCCGGATGGCGGGTGCGTGCGGTTTCGCGCCACGCATCCGGCGCGGCCAGCCTGAAAAATGTATCACCTTCCGGCGCAAGGTGAACTTGCGTCAAATGCACAACTTCTGCCTGCGGTTCAAAAATCCGGTAAATCTCGCCGCCGCCAATAATCATCACGCGCTCATTGTCAGCCGCTTCAAGTGCCGCATCCGGCGTGGCGACCTGCACCGCGCCGTCCGGCAAATCTGTCAATGACCGGCTTATCACGATATTTTTGCGTCCAGGCAAAACCCGCCCAATCGACTCCCAAGTGCGCCGCCCCATAATCACCGGCAGACCCATTGTCACTTGCTTGAAATGTTTCAAATCCGAGGGCAACCGCCAAGGCATGTCGCCCTTATGACCAATCACGCCGTTTTCAGCCACGGCAACGACAAGCTCAATACGCGCCATCAGACAGCAATCGGCGCGGCAATATGCGGTTGCGCCTCGTAATTGACCAGTTCGAAATCATCATAAACGAAATCAAAAATGCTCTGCACATCGGGATTGATATGCATTTGCGGTGGCGCCCCCGGTTGGCGGGTGAGTTGTTCTTGCGCCTGCTCAATATGATTGAGGTAGAGATGCGCGTCGCCCAGCGTATGCACGAAATCGCCGGGCTGCAAATCGCACACTTGCGCCATCATCATGGTGAACAGCGCATAGGAGGCGATATTAAACGGCACACCGAGGAAAATATCGGCCGAGCGCTGGTAAAGCTGGCAGGACAGGCGCCCTCGCGCCACATAGAATTGAAACAGGCAATGGCAGGGCGGCAAGGCCATATTGTCAACATCGGCGGGATTCCAAGCGGTAACAATATGCCGCCGCGAGTCGGGATTGTTGCGAAGCTGGGCGACAAGCTGGGCAATCTGGTCAATCTGGCGGCCATCCGGCGTTTGCCAACTGCGCCATTGATAGCCGTAAACCGGCCCCAAATCACCCTTTTCATCAGCCCAATCATCCCAGATTTTCACGCCATTTTGTTTCAGATAGCCGATATTCGTGTCACCGGCGATAAACCAGAGCAATTCATGAATGATTGATTTCAAATGCAGTTTTTTGGTGGTCAGCAAGGGAAAACCTGCTTGCAAGTCAAACCGCATTTGATGACCGAAAACCGATTTGGTGCCGGTTCCGGTGCGGTCGCCACGCTCCTCGCCATCAGTCAGCACGCGCGATAAAAGGTTCAGATATTGCTGCATAAAGTGATGATTGCCGATTCCATCCACACGACGCAATTGGTTTTGCCGCGCCCCTGTTATTTTGCTGTGAAAAGTGTTATATCCATGCTGTCAGCTCGCTGACTATGGCGATAAACGGGCATCGTAATAAACCCATCGGACCCGGGGGCAGTACCCGGCGCCTCCACCATTTACCTGTTTTTGGGGGCGAACCAGGATCGACGAGGGCGTAAAAGGTGTATCCGTCGCTCGACATGGCACCATCGTATCGGGCCGTTTTGATAGTTGCAAATGACAACTACGCGGAAGTAGCCGTCGCTGCCTAGCAGCGCCCGCGCTTCAATTTAAGCCCAGACCCGTCGCAGGGTTCTGGCGGGGTTCGGAAGGCACCTGGCAACAGAAGCCTTCCACTTTTTTTGGCTTGCCATTGCAGGGCAGGCCGTATCTTTTCGCAAGCATTGGAAGGGCGATGCAATGACAGGTTCTGGCTTTGATGATGGCTTTGATGGCGG
>JAYPAN010000005.1:13473-50275 GCA_038123715.1 Rhodobiaceae bacterium
GGCTTTGATGGCGGTTTTGAAAGCGGCATTGACTATGCCACACGCGCACAAACAGCCCTGCTCGACATGGTGCGCGGCGTGATGGCGGAAACCGCCGAAAAAGGCCTGCCCGGCGCGCATCATTTCTACATCACATTTGCCACGCGCGCGGAAGGTGTGCAATTGTCAGACACGCTTTTGGCTCAGCATGAGCGCGAAATGACCATTGTGCTGCAAAACCAGTTTGAGGATTTGCAGGTCTCCGAGACCGGTTTTTCCGTGACACTGTATTTTGACGGCGTGGCCGAAACGCTGCGCGTGCCTTTTACCGCCCTTCGCAAGTTTTTCGACCCATCGGTCGGCTTTGGCCTCGCGTTTGATGAGACTTTTGATGAGGCGTCTGATGACGCCGAACAAGCCGATTCGCTTGCAACCGATTTGACCGCGACCAATATGGCGGATGATATTGACGCCCAAACGCCCGACAATAATGCTGAAAGCCCATCCGAAAATAAGGGCGGCGAAGTGGTCAGCCTTGACAGTTTTCGGGACAAATAAGCCGCATTGACCGCCTGCCGCTTGGTCATTGCCAAGACCCGTGCTAGACCATCCCATCAGTTCAATGCACGGGAGAGAGACCATGACCACCACCCGCACGGAAACCGACAGTTTTGGCCCGCTTGAAGTCGCCGCCGACCGCTATTGGGGCGCGCAGACACAGCGGTCGCTGGGCAATTTCAAAATCGGCTCGGAAACCATGCCGGAACCGTTGGTGCGGGGGCTGGGCATTGTCAAAATGGCTGCCGCAAAGGCCAATATGCAATTGGGCAATCTTGATACCGAGATAGGCAATGCCATTGTCAACGCCGCAACAGAAGTGGCCGAAGGCAAGTTGAATGACCATTTCCCGCTTGTTGTTTGGCAGACCGGCTCCGGCACGCAATCCAATATGAATGCCAATGAAGTGATTTCCAACCGCGCGATTGAATTGCTGGGCGGCACAATGGGGTCGAAAGAGCCCGTTCACCCGAATGACCATTGCAATCGCAGCCAATCCTCCAATGATACTTTCCCGACCGCCATGCATATTGGCGCGGCAGAAGAAGCGGTCAACCGGCTGATACCGAAATTGCGCCATTTGCAGGCCGCTTTGGCCGACAAGGCCGATGCTTGGAAGGATATTGTCAAAATTGGCCGCACCCATTTGCAAGATGCCACGCCGCTGACATTGGGGCAGGAGTTTTCCGGCTATGCCACACAAATGCGTTATGCGATTGAGCGTGTGGAAACCGCTTTGCCGCGCCTTTTGGCGCTGGCGCAAGGCGGCACTGCTGTTGGCACGGGGCTGAACGCCAAGCCCGGCTTTGCCGAAGCCTTTGCCGCTGAAGTGGCCGCCTTTACCGGTCTTGACTTTGTTACGGCGGAAAACAAGTTTGAGGCGCTGGCGGCGCATGATGCGTTTGTTGAAATGTCGGGCATGTTGAACACGATTGCGGCCTCGCTCAATAAAATCGCCAATGATATCCGCCTGCTCGGCTCCGGCCCGCGTTCCGGCCTTGGCGAATTGAGCCTGCCGGAAAATGAACCCGGCTCATCCATTATGCCGGGCAAGGTCAACCCCACACAATGCGAGGCGATGACGATGGTTTGCGCGCAGGTTATGGGCAATCACACCGCCATCAGCGTGGCCGGCACACAAGGCCATATGGAGCTGAATGTGTTCAAACCGGTTATGGCCTATAATCTTATCCAATCTATGCGCCTGCTGGGCGATGCGGCGGTCAGCTTCACCGATAATTGCGTGGTCGGCATTGTTCCCAATGAGGATAATATCCGTAATTTAATGGAGCGCTCGCTGATGCTGGTGACGGCGCTGGCGCCGAAAATCGGCTATGACAATGCAACGATTGTCGCCAAAACCGCCCATAAAAACGGCACGACATTGCGCGAAGAAGCAGTGGGCGGCGGTTTTGTGACCGAGGCAGAGTTTGACGCGATTGTCCGGCCTGAAGACATGATTGGCCCCAAATAGGCCATTATATGGGCAGCACAGCGCGCGATATGGGGCTTGAAAAGCCGGTCAAGAAATCGCTGGTAATTGCCGGTCATGCAACTAGCATTGCGCTGGAGCCAGTATTTTGGGAGATATTGAAAAATATGGCCGAGACGCAAGCGTGCAGCCTGCCGGAACTCATCGCCGCGATTGATGCCGAGCCGCGACCGGCCAGCCTGTCCAGCGCGCTGCGCCAGCACGCCGCACTGTTTTTGCAAAATCACGGGTAAACCGCCCTATCAGGGCAGAGCCTGAACATTGCCCGCCGGCAATGGTGCGGCTTGCGCGCTTTTGGTCAAAGCCGAGGCATCTCTGATTATCTTCGGGTTTGCGACGCGCCCGCCCAAGCGATAGACAAGCGGCTGATTGGTCTGGCGCGGAAATAATTGCAGCGCCACTTGCAAATTGCCCGTCATCATATCAAGACTGCCATTGAGCCGACCGGCGCGACGCGGCGGCGGAAACACGAATTCAACCGATTGCGCTTCGGCGCGCCCCTTGCTTACCCGTATTTGCGCCAAACCGCGTTGGAAGCGGGTTTGATTACCCTCGAAAAAACCTTTTTCGACACCACCGTCAAAATCGGGACTGGCAGCCCCATCTGAACCAGCCGCCCCATCCGAAACAAGCAGAGCCTCCGCCATTGCATCCAGGTCAATAAAGGACAGCCGACCCTCTGCGGCTTCCAGTGTCGCTTCACCGGTCAGCGATTGCACCATGCTTGCGACGCTGCGTCCGCGCCCGCGCAAGTCAACCCGCCCGGTCAATGGCGCAACAACCGGCGCTTGCCCGTAATGCGGCACGAGGAGCTGTGCCGCATCAACCCGGTCAAAGCTGGCTGATATTTGGAAAGACGGCGTCAACTCACCCCCTTCGGCCTGCATATTTAACGTGCCGACCCCGCCATCCTGCAACCATGCCAAATCCGACATTTCCATCACACTGTCAATCAAGCGAAGCCGTCCGGAGGCTTCATCCAGAGAAAAATAGGGCAGCGATAAATCGGTAACGGCAATGTCGATATCGGCATCGAGCCGCCCCAGCAAACCCCAATTAACCGGCGTGTCCGGCCAGCCCGTATTTTTATCAAAATCAGGAAACAAGTCTTTCGCGTCAAACGCATTGACGGTCAGCTTGGCGTTTAATTGTGGGCGCGGGCCAGCCTGTTTGGCATCGGCACGCTGCAACACGCCCTCGCCGGCAAATTGACCACTGCCGCTTTGCGCCTCGAAATTGGAAAAACTGAACAGCGTATCGGACACGACAATTTGCGCTGCACCGGATAAAGGCATTTTTTCACCAATCGGTTTTTCGGTCGAGAAAAACGGCCTGAAATTAGCCAGCTGGAAGGCCATTTGCCCATCCAATCGGCGGCTTTCCCCTTCCGGTCGCATTGTGCCGGATATATCAAGCACATCCTTGTCCAGCACCAGACCGAGTTTCAATTGTCCGGTCGGCGCGGCCAGCACATTATGGGTCAATTCCATGCGCCCCTCATGCACCGCCCGATATTGTGTCGGCAGGCCGAGCAGTGCTGCCATGTCATTGGCGCGCCCGTCCAGCGTCAGTTGCGCTTCGCTGCCGCTGACCATAAAATCAAACTGGCGTGACGGTGTTTCCAGCGAAAAACCGGTGTCGATATTGCCAATTCGGCCTTCAACATTCATTCGCACATTCGGCCAATCCGCATCATCCGGCGCGCTGAGAACAAGCCGCGCTTGCAAGGCCGCCTGTGAGGGCAAATCAATGTCGAATGGTTGCCAACCCGCCAGTGACGAACCGAGCAAAAGGTCGAAATCATTGCCGGCCAGATCGAGCGTCACATCGCCGAAAGCCTGTTTGCCATCATGCTCAAGCCGCGCCGCAACCGACACAGCACTATCGGGGGACGGGCTGAAAACCAGCCGTTCAAGCACCAGCTGGCTGCCCAATAATCTGCCCGTCAAACCAGCCGGGCCGACAGGCCGGTTTGCCACTTTGACCGTGCCAATACTCAAATCAAAGGCAATGTCGCGCGCCGGTTCCGGCCCAGCCAATAAAAAGGCCAGCGAACGGTCAATATCGAGGCTGCGAAACCAGTCGGGCGATTGCGTATTGCCCTTTTCGCTGACCAGACCCCAATCTTCGAGATTCAATGTGTCGGCTTTCAGCGCAAGGCGGCTCCGAAGCATATTGGCGGTTTCCACACTTATCTCGCCACTTAGCTGATTGCGTCCCAAACGCGCTTCGAAATTGGAAAATTCCAGATTATTGTTTTGCCAGACAATATCTCCGGCCAGACCGGTGCGCTGCCAGCCTTCGCGGTCAAAAGCCTCCACCAG
The DNA here is from genome assembly GCA_038123715.1 of Rhodobiaceae bacterium. Lineage (GTDB taxonomy): Bacteria > Pseudomonadota > Alphaproteobacteria > RS24 > RS24 > JAYPAN01. The sequence continues at coordinate 17,827 of JAYPAN010000005.1, forward strand.
CGCAGTCGGGTCAAAACCGGCCATTTGCCCCAACCAAATCATCATTGCCAGACTGTCGGAACTGCTGGCCGACATTTCACCGCGAAACGCGGCCTGCCCGTCAGCCCGTGTCAGCGCGCCCGATGCCAGCAATTCCGTGCTGAATGGCAAATCGGCGCTAAACCTTTCAAAAACAATGCCTTGCGCGCCAATGCGCGCTATGCCGCGCAGGCGACGGCCATTTTCGCCAGCCAACCGAAACCGCTGGGCGATAAAGGCGACATCAGCCGCCATTGGCATCAGATTGGCGAAAAGCCGACCGGTAGGGCCAATTTCCGGCAGCTTGTCAACCGGTTGCAGGCCGTCATAAATCTGGTTGAGATTCAAATCCTGCACCGTCAGACGCAGCGCCATGCGCCCCTCCCCCGGATTGGCAACGGGAATCCGGATTTGCGACTGAAACCGGTGGCGCAATGTCTGGATTTGCAGATTTTCCGACCGCAATTCATTACTGTCCAATTTCACCAGACCGGAAATCTGATTTATGGCGCCCAGAGCCGGTTCGGCGCGATATCCGGCCTGCGCCAGCGCATGTGTGAACACCGCCCCAAGCTGCGCCTGCACCTCGCCTTCAATTTCGGCTTTCGGGGTGCTGCGGATATTGCCGTTGAAATCAATCCGGTTTGTATTGCCCAAAGCCAATTGCAAACGCAAAGCGAGAACATCCATCCGCTTTTGCACCGCGTTCTGCCCCAAATTAAGAGACAATGAAAACCGGTCGGAACGATTGGGCTGGTCAGCTTGTGGCAGTGCCAGCAAACCGGCAAGCTGCACATCAAATGAGGTCAATAATTCATCCGGATTGGGCTGTCTTGCCACTGCCGACAAATTGGTCAGCGTCAAAACCCCTTCCGGCGATATGAGCGGCAGGCCGGACAGGGCAATATCACTATTGCTCAATTGCATAAGCGGCGCGGGCAGGCGCGTCAAAAATTGCTGCAATTCCTCGGTTTGACCGGGCGGCGCGGCCAGCCGTAAGCGCATTCCATCCACCGCCAGACCGGTGACACGCGGACGCCGCTGCAAAATATCCCAAATTGTGCTGCCGACCCGCAGGCTGCGAATACTGGCTGCCACTTTCAGCCCGCTATCCGACGCGGCATGGCTGCGTAGCTGGACATTTTCGAGCTGAATTTCGGCATTTGGCAAAAAGCGATAGTCAATTTCGCCGAGTATCTCGACATGCAGGCCGAATTGTTGCGCCAGCAATGTTTCAAATTGCGCGCGTTGCGGCGCAATCGGCGCGAGATAGGGGGTGATAAGCAGCGTTGAAAGCACAAAAATGAGGGTCAGTGCCGTTGCGCCAATCGGTACGCGCCGCATGGGGTTTTCCTTGTTTCTCTCGAACAGGGCTGTGCGCCCTATCCGCTTGCATATTAGCAAGTTGATGCGGCCAAAGCTACCACCCTTGTCGAAGACTGCCCCAAGGATTGGGATTTGTGCTAGGGTAATTCAGAATCATGGCACAGCGTGAGACTATGGAAAGCGACCCGTTTGACCTGACAGATGACCCGCCAATGCGGCCTCAACCGGCTCCTGTTTCGGACTCGGCCGAAAGCACGGGCAGCATTTCGGCGCGTGCCCAGCAGGCCAGCCAGCAAAGGCGCAATGCGGCGCTGCTTGACGGTCAATTGCTTGATGGCCTGAATGAGGCACAACGCGAAGCCGTGCTGGCCGAGGATGGCCCGCTTTTGCTGCTGGCCGGTGCCGGCACGGGCAAAACCCGCGCGCTGACCACGCGCATTGCCTATAAAATTGCCACGGCACAGGCTTGGCCCAGTCAAGTGCTGGCGGTGACATTCACTAATAAGGCGGCGCGCGAAATGAAACAGCGCATTGAAACGCTGGTCGGTGAAACGGTTGAGGGCATGCCTTGGCTTGGCACATTTCACTCGCTGTCGGCGCGCATTTTGCGACGCCATGCCGAATTAGTGGATTTGCGCCCCGATTTCACCATTCTTGATACGGATGACCAAATCCGCCTGCTGAAACAATTGATTCAGGCGGAAAATATAGACGAGAAACGCTGGCCGGGGCGGCAAATGGCGATGCTGATTGATCGCTGGAAAAATCGCGGATGGCTGCCCGATGATGTGCCAGCGGGCGAGGCGGAATTTTTTGGCAATGGGCTGGGCGGCAGGCTCTATGCCGCTTACCAGCAAAGGTTGAAAGTGCTGAATGCCGCAGATTTTGGCGATTTACTGCTCGAATCGCTGCGCCTGTTCCGCGAAAATGACGCCATATTGGCCGAATATCAAAACAAGTTCCGGCATATTCTGGTCGATGAGTATCAGGACACCAATGCGGTGCAGTATTTATGGCTGCGCCTGTTGGCGCAAACCCATAGTAATATCTGCTGCGTTGGCGATGACGACCAGTCAATTTATGGCTGGCGCGGGGCTGAAGTGGACAATATCCTGCGTTTTGAAAAAGATTTCCCCGGCGCGCGTATCGTCAAGCTGGAGCAGAATTATCGCTCGACAAAACATATTCTCGGCGCGGCATCCGGCTTGATTGCCGGCAATGAAAGCCGTTTGGGCAAGACGCTGTGGACGGACACGCAGCATGGCGACAAAGTCCGTGTGCGCGGCGTTTGGGACGGGGAGGAGGAAGCCCGCCTCACCGCCGATGATATTGAAGCGCATCAGCGCGCCGGTGAAAAGCTGAATGAAATGGCGGTTCTCGTGCGCGCCAGTTTTCAAATGCGCGAATTTGAAGACCGGTTCATTTCGCTTGGCGTGCCATATCGGGTGATTGGTGGCCCAAGATTTTACGAGCGCGCCGAAATTCGGGACGCCAATGCCTATTTACGGCTGATTGCCCAACCGGATGATGATTTGGCGTTTGAGCGTATTTGCAACCGCCCACGGCGCGGATTGGGTGCTGTGGCATTGAACACGCTGCATGGCGTGGCGCGCGGGCGCGGTATTTCATTATTTCGCGCGGCAAAAGACTTGATTGATACAGAAGAATTGAAACCGGCGGCGCGGCGTGCTTTGTCGGGTTTTGTGCTGGCCGTCACGCGCTGGCAAGGTCTGGTCGATACGATGAGCCATACTGAACTGGCCGAGCTGATATTGGATGAAAGCGGCTATACCGCCATGTGGCAGGCGGATAAGTCACCCGAAGCGCCGGGCAAGCTGGAGAATCTGAAAGAGCTGGTGCGCTCAATGGATGATTTCGACACGCTGACCGGCTATTTGGAGCATATTTCCTTGGTTATGGAAGCGCAGGGCGAGGACAATGATGACAAAGTCTCTATCATGACCCTTCACGCCGCCAAAGGGCTTGAATTTGACACTGTGTTTTTGCCGGGCTGGGAAGAAGGCCTGTTTCCCCATCAACGCAGCCTTGATGAAAGCGGCACAAAAGGGTTGGAGGAAGAACGCCGCCTCGCCTATGTCGGCATTACCCGCGCCCGCAAGGCGGCGACCATTTCCTTTGCCGGCAATCGGCGCACGCATGGCCAATGGTTATCAGCCCTGCCCTCGCGCTTTATTGACGAATTGCCGCGCGAGCATGTGGAAGTCGCCGAAGAGACTCATGATGCAGGAGGCTTTTCCAATCAAAGCCGCTTTGCCAATGATTTTTCCGCCTCCAGCTATTCAAGCCCCGGCTGGCAACGCGCACAGGCCAATCGCCAAAAATACCAGCCCGCCACCCCGCCAGTGATAAATGCCAAGGCCGAGCCGGTCGCCTCAAGCATGAATGCCAGCCGCTTCGAACGCGGCGAACGGATATTCCATCAAAAATTCGGCTATGGCCGTATCGAGACGATTGACGGCAATAAGCTGACCGTCGCCTTTGAAAAGGCCGGCACGAAAAAGGTTCTCGACAGCTATGTTGAGCGCCCCTGATGGGCGACCATGCCGGTTGGAAATTATCTGTCACAAGCACTGACAACGATAATGCGGATGCATTGGAAGCCTTTTTGGAAACGCTTGGCGCGGGGGCGGTGTCACGCAGTGTCGCACAAAATGCCATTGTGCGCTTTGACGCTTATTTTGACATCCAACCCGATATCAGCTTATTCACGCGCAATGCTGACCTGCCCGCATATGGCGATTTGTCGCTTGAGCCATTGCCAGAAATTGACTGGGTGAACGAAAGCCAGAAAAATCTGCCGCCTGTCCATGTGCCGCCTTTTATGCTGCATGGCGCGCATGACCGGCCTACCATGCGCGGCGGGCGTCAATGCCTAGAGGTTGAGGCAGGGCTGGCTTTCGGCTCCGGTCATCATGGCACGACTAAAGGCTGCCTTGCCCTGCTGACCCGATTGGCAAAACGGCGCAAAATATCCGAAATGCACCTTGCCGATATTGGCTGTGGCTCCGGCGTATTGGCTATGGCGGCGGCACGCTTGGGCGCGTCCTTAATCTATGCCAGCGATATTGACCCGGACGCGATTGCCGTCACCCGCGCCAATGCAAAGCTGAACCGTCTCTCGCCGCAAATCCACGCCTTTTGTTGTGCCGGCATGACCCATCCCAATTATCGCACGCAGCGTTTCGATTTGATTTTCGCCAATATACTGGCGCGCCCGCTTGTCCATCTCGCGCCTGTCTTGGTTGAACATTTGGACGACGGAGGGCGGTTGATTATTTCCGGCCTGTTGCGCGAACAAGCGCGTATGGTGCTGGCGCGCTATCGGCAATTGGGATTATGGCCGGAAGCGCGGTGCGATATTGGCGAATGGACGAGCCTTACCTTGCGACGCTAGCCCTGCAGCGCTAGGATGGAGACATGTTTCAAGACTTTACCGATGACACGACCGATAAAAGCGTTCTGGCCGCGCGCCTCGCACAATTGCGCCGCCAGTTGAAACAGCAAAAGCTGGACGGGTTTCTGGTGCCACGCGAAGATGCGTTTCAAGGCGAATATGTGCCTGCGGCCAATGAGCGTCTGAAATATATAACCGGCTTTGGTGGCTCAGCAGGCATGGCCGTTGTGCTGGCTAAAAAAGCCGCCCTGTTTGTCGATGGCCGCTATGAATTGCAAGCGCCGCAGCAGACCGACACCGCGCTGTTTTCAGTTGAGCCGCTTATGCGCGTGCCGCCATCGCAATGGCTGGCGGCGCAAGTGAAAAAGGGCTGGCGTATCGGCATTGACCCGCGCCTGCATGTCCAAAGCGCGGTTAAAAGACTGCGCGATGCGTTGACCGAAAAGGGTGCAGAATTGGTTTATCTCTCTGCCAATCCGGTTGATGCGATTTGGCGCGACCGGCCTGCCCTGCCGCAAACAGCAGTGCAGACGCATAGCGAAAAGCTGGCCGGTCAGAGCGCAGCAGAAAAACGCGCCGCCCTTGCCGCAAAATTGAAACAGGCCGGGCAGGATTCGATGATTGTCGCCCAGCCGGAAAACATTGCCTGGCTGTTAAATATCCGCGCTGATGATGTGCCGCATACACCGTTTGCGCTGTCTTTCGGCATATTGCATAAATCTGCCCGCTTTGACTGGTTTATTGATGCCAAGCGCGTGTCGGCAGCCTGTCGCGCCCATATCGGCAAGGGCGTGCGCCTTGCGCCGCCCGACAATTTGCAAGAAGCCCTTGCCAAACTGTCCGGTAAAACAGTGCGGCTTGACCCGGATGCCACCTCGGCATGGTTTGTTGATGCCCTGGCCGGTAGCCATATTGTTTATGCGCCTGATTTATGCGCCCTGCCCAAAGCCTGCAAAAACAAGGCGGAAATTGGCGGTGCGATTGCCGCCCATAAGCGCGACGGCGTGGCGCTGTGCCGGTTTCTGCATTGGCTGGAAACAGCAGCCCCCAAGGGTGGCATTGACGAAATCAGCGCCGCGCAAAAGGCAGAAGCATTTCGCGCCGCGACCGGTCGCCTGAAAGATTTGAGCTTTGACACAATTTCCGGTGCCGGCCCGAATGGCGCGATTGTGCATTACCGCGTGACGGAAAAAACCAATCGTCGCCTGCGTCCCGGCGATTTATATCTGATAGATAGTGGCGGCCAATATGATGACGGCACAACCGATGTCACCCGCACTGTGCTTATCGGTGGCAAAGCCCCACCGGCAGGCGCAATCGCGTCATTCACGCGGGTTTTGCGCGGCCATATCGCGCTTGCCATGGCGCGTTTTCCCGAAAGCACCAATGGTATGCAGCTCGACACGCTGGCGCGCGCGCCGCTTTGGGCGGCAGGGCAGGACTTCGACCACGGCACTGGTCATGGCGTTGGCAGCTATTTATCAGTGCATGAAGGCCCGCAGCGCATCTCAAAGGGTGGCACAGTGGCTTTGCAGCCGGGCATGATTGTTTCCAATGAGCCGGGCTTTTACCATGCCGGTCGCTTCGGCATACGGATTGAAAATCTGCAATATGTGACCGCCGCAAACCGCACCAAGGCGGGAGAACGCGCCATGCTTGGCTTTGACGCGCTGACCCGCGCGCCGATTGACCGGCGGCTGATTGACAAGAAAATGCTGAGCAAGGATGAGACAGTCTGGCTCAATGCCTATCATGCCCGCGTGTTGAAGGACATCGGCCCGAAACTGAACAGACCGGCGCAGCAATGGTTGAAACGCGCCTGCGCGCCGCTTTAGCAATCAGTCGCCGCTTCGGTCAAGCAAGGCGACCCAATCTTCCTCGGTAAACACTTGCAAGCCCAATTCTTCGGCCTTTGTGAGCTTCGAACCTGCTCCCGGGCCGGCAACAACAATATCGGTTTTTGCCGACACTGAGCCGACCACTTTGGCGCCCAAAACTTCCGCCCGTGCTTTGGCTTCGGCGCGGGTCATGGTTTCCAGCGTGCCGGTAAAGACAATGCTTTTGCCGGCAATCTCGCTATCCAGCGCCACCGCTTCCGGCGCAATCGGTGCAACACCGGCAGCAAGAAGCGCGTCAATCGTGTCCCGATTATGCGGCTCATGGAAAAAATCGCTGAGTGCCGCGACCAGCGTGTCACCCGCCCCGTCAAGATTGGACAATTCTTCGCGCACTTTCTCATCCCCCGCCGCCAAGGCCTGACCGGCTGCCTGCAAAGCGTCAATCGAGCCGAAATGGCGCGCCAACATGAGCGCCGTGGTTTCACCGACATGGCGGATACCCAGCGCAAAAATAAAACGCTCCAACTCAATTGACCGGCGCGCCGCAATAGCGGCGAACAGTTTTTTGGCGCTGTCTTTCAAAAGCCCTTTATTTTTGCCGGATGTATATTTCCAAATATCGGGCGGCGACGCGGCATGGCGGCTTTCCAAGAGAAAAATATCTGGCGGGCTTTCTATCAGCCCCAAATCACAAAAATCATCGACTTGTTTGCTGCCCAGCCCTTCAATATCAAACGCATTGCGCGACACAAAATGACGCAAACGCTCGCGCGCTTGTGCCGGACAGGTCAGACCACCCGTGCAGCGCGTCACCACATCCTGCGCGCCGTCTTCGCGCGTCTCGCGCACAGCTTCCGCCCCGCAGGCCGGACAGTTTTGCGGGAACACATAAGCCGCGCTGTCGGCCGGACGGGCATCGGCAATCACCGAGACAATTTGCGGTATCACATCACCGGCGCGTTGTATGACCACCACATCGCCAATGCGGATATCCTTGCGGGCAATTTCATCGGCATTGTGCAAAGTAGCATTGGACACCACCACCCCGCCAACTGTTACCGGATCAAGCTTGGCGACTGGCGTCATCGCCCCTGTGCGCCCCACCTGAATGTCTATGTCATGCAGGCGCGTAGTGGCTTTTTCGGCGGGGAACTTATGGGCAATCGCCCAGCGCGGCGCGCGCGACACAAAGCCCAGACGGCTTTGCAAATCCAGCCGGTCAACCTTATAAACCATGCCGTCAATATCATAACCCAGTGCGGCACGGCGGCTTTCAATTTCCGCCCAATGCGCCATCAGCCCCGCCGCATCGAGCAGGCAGGTGAATTCGGGATTGGTGGAAAAGCCCATTTTGGCGAAAAACTCAATCATTCCCGATTGCGTGTCAGCCGGTAGATTGGACAGTTCGCCCCAAGCATAGGCAAAAAACCGCAAAGGCCGTTTGGCGGTGATTGTGCTGTCAATCTGGCGCAGGCTGCCAGCCGCCGCATTGCGCGGATTGGCGAATATCTTGCCACCCGCGGCCGCTTGCCGTTTATTCAGCGCGGCAAACTCTTGATGCCCCATATAGACTTCGCCACGCACTTCCAATACCTCCGGCGCGCCATCCGGCAAATGTTCCGGCACATCGTCCAGCGTGCGTAAATTGGCGGTGATATCCTCGCCGACCCGACCATCGCCGCGCGTCGCCCCGCGCACAAAAACACCCTTTTCATAGCGCAGGCTGGCCGACAGGCCGTCAATTTTTGGCTCCGAGGTAAAAGCCAGTGTCTCATCCTCCGGCCAATTGAGGAACCGGCGTATACGGGCGACAAAATCATCAACATCACCCGCATCAAAAGCATTGCCCAATGACAGCATTGGCACGCTGTGTTCGACTTTACCGAACGGCCCGCTTGGTGCCACACCAACGCGGTCGGACGGGCTGTCAGCGCGCTTCAGGTCTGGAAACCGTGCCTCAATCGCATCATTACGCAAACGCAGCGCATCATATTCGGCATCGGTAATTTGCGGCGCATCTTCATTATAATAGGCTGCATCATGCGCGGCGATTTCTTCCGCCAAACGCGCCAGCTCCTGCGCCGCTTGCGCTTCCGATAAATCGTCAATGGCAATGTCGCGGGTCATGATTAACCGGCCTGCAACAAACGCCCGGCGGCGGCACGCGCTTCATCGGTAATATCGGCACCGGCCAACATGCGGGCAATCTCTTCCAAGCGCGCATCCTTCGTCAAGGCCACCACCCGCGTCTCGACACCGTTTTCGGCAATCGCCTTGCTGACCTGCCATTGATAATCGCCGCGCGCAGCCACTTGCGGCGAATGGGTGACAACCAGAACCTGCCCGTTTTGCGCCAAAGCATGAAGGCGCATGCCGACGGCTTCGGCCACCGCGCCGCCAACACCTGCATCCACTTCATCAAATACAAGCGTGCATTCGTCATTTTCAGCCGCCAGACAGACTTTCAGGACGAGCATGAAGCGCGCCAATTCACCGCCTGACGCGATTTTGGCAATCGGACCGGGTGTCATGCCGGGATTGGTTGACGCTTCAAATGATATGCGGTCAAGCCCCGACGCGCCTCCCTGCATCACATCGCGCGTTTCAATGCGGGTGATGAAACTGCCGCCATCCAATTTAAGCGTCGGCAATTCCTGATTAACCCGACCATCCAATTGCTGCGCCGCCGCATGACGCGCCTCGGATAATTGAACCGCCGCGGCGCTATAGTCCGCTTCGGCCTCGGTGAGGGATTGGCGCAGACGCGCTTCTGCACCGGCACTGTCATCAAGCGCGGTCAGATTGGCGCGCAATGTTTCACCAAGCGCCGGCAATTCATCGCATGTGCAACCATGCTTGCGCGCCAGCCCGCGCAGCGCAAACAGCCGGTCTTCCACTTGTTGCAAGCGCGTCGGGTCATGGATGATTTTGGCCGCCGCTTCCTCCACCGCCGCACGCGCCTCAGCCGCTTCAATCAACGCCCGGTCAATGGCCGATACCGCATTATCCAATGCCCCGCCCGCTTCACCGGCGGCGCGCTCCAGCCGTCGCAAAGCGGCGTTTAACGCATTATCCACGCCATTGTCGCCACCCAAACTGTCGGCTGCCGCCGTCAAATCATCGGAAATTTTTTCAGCATTCATCAAAAGCAAGCGTTCATCCGCCAATTTGGTTTCTTCGCCCGCTTGCGGTGCCAATTCATCCAGCTCGCCAACTGCATGGGTCAAGAACTCCTGTTCCTCGCGCGCCCGGCTGTCGGCTTCAAGATGGGCGCTCAGCGCGGCACTGGCCGCTTCGCGCGCCGCATGAAGCGCCGCCACATTACCGACCATTTGACCGAGACCGGCAAAATCATCAAGCAGACGACATTGGGTGGCGGCATCGGTCAAGGATTGGCTTTCATTCTGTCCATGCACTTCCACCAGCGCCATGCCAATTTGGCGCAACAGACCCACACCTATTGCCTGATCATTGCAAAAAGCGCGGCTGCGGCCATCAGCCATTTGCTGACGGCGTAAAATAAGCGCGCCGGACGGGTCGGGCGGTAAGCCGTTTTCCTGCATCAATTCATGGGCTGTATGGGTTGGTGAAACCTGAAACTCTGCCGTAACACTGCCCTGCGCCGCGCCTTGGCGCACCAATGCCGCATCGCCGCGTGCGCCAACAGCCAGCCCCAGCGCATCCAGCAAAATCGACTTGCCCGCGCCGGTTTCACCGGTCAGCGTGCATAGCCCATTGTGCCAATCCAAATCGAGCGCTTCAATCAGAACAATGTCGCGTATCGACAGGGATACCAGCATGGAAGGCTCCTAAAACACCTTCTCCAGCGCCCGCGAAATCCACGAACTTTCATCGCCGACCGGGCGCAAATCACGCGCCACCAAAATCCGGTAGCTGTCCGCATACCAGTCGCTGTCGGGGAAATTATAGCCCAGCACAGCGGCGACATTTTGCGCTTCCTGCGTGATGCCCAGCGACAGATAAACCTCGGTCAGGCGGTGCAGCGCTTCCGGCACATGCGCCGTGGTGGGGTAAGTTGCCACCACATTGGAAAAGCGCTTGGCGGCGGCGGCAAAATGACCCTTTCTCAGGTAAAAACGGCCAATATCCATTTCCTTGCCCGCCAGATTATCATTGGTCAAATCCAGCTTCATAATGGCATCGCGCGCATAATCTGTTTCGGGATAGCGGCGGATAAGCTCAATCAGCGCCTGTTTGGCGATTTCCGTCGTGCTTTGGTCGCGTTTCACATCCGATATGCGCTCATAATAGGACATGGCAATCAGATAATAGGCATAAGATGCCTGCCGATTGCCCGGATAAAGCGACAGGAAACGCTGCGCCGTGGCAATCGCCTCATCATATTTATTTTGCAGATAATAGGTATAGGCGGCCATCACCATTGCGCGTCTGGCCCATAGCGAATAGGGGTGTTGGCGTTCGACTTCATCAAATTCGGCGGCGGCGAAAATCAGATTACCGGCTTCCAATTCCTCAACCGCATTATTGTAAATCACTTCTACCGGACGCTCGATATATTGCGCGTCCAGCGTCGCCGAAGGGCCACAGGCCGACAGGGTTATCGCCGCCATGGCAGACAGGATAATTGCCCGAAGAGGTGAAGTGAATGTCATCTGCCTTATCCTGTTTGATGCCCTGTTTGATGTCCAGTGTGCCATATCAGCGATTGTAAAACAGGCACACCCGCCCGCTTTATGAAGAAGGGGCGAGTTTACATAGAGTTGCGCCGCGACACAATAATCAGAAACGAGTTGTGAACATTGAAATGAAGCAAAAGGCTCGGCAATCTGGCCTTGCCGGCAGGTTTTTCGGCCTATTCAGCCGCCATAACGCCTGTCAAAGCGGCATCACCCGCATCGAAATCATCGGCAAGAGAGACAATTTCAAAAGCGTCCGGATTGGCATAAAGCGCCGCCAGCAATTTGTGGTGCAGCGCATGACCGGATTTATAACCGCGATAACGGCCAACCAAATTGAGGCCGAGCAAATATAAATCACCAATCGCGTCCAATAATTTATGCTCGACGAATTCTTGCGGAGAGCGCAAGCCTTCCTCATTCAGCACGCTTGTCTCATCAACAACAACCGCATTGTCCATTGAGCCGCCCAGCGCCAATCCAGCCTCATGCATGGCGTCAACCTGCGCTTGCATACAGAATGTGCGGGCATTGGCGACATTTTCATCATAGCCGGTCGGCGACAATTTCATGACATGTGATTGACGGCCAATGGCACGACTTTCAAAGTCAATCTCAGCCTCAAATACGGTTTCACTGTCCGGCAGCAATTCGCAATAAGCGTCGCCATTTTCAACCCGCACCGGCTTTTTGATACGCAGCACACGGCGTGCTGCGGCCAGTTCAACTTTTCCCGCGCGGCGCAGCATGGTAACAAAAGGTGCCGCACTGCCATCCATAATCGGCACTTCCGGCCCGTTCACTTCGATAAAGGCATTGTCAATGCCGAGCAGGGCAAGCGCCGCCATAACATGCTCAATCGTGCCAACCTCGCAACCATGCTGATTGCCGATTTTCGATGACAGGCGACCGTCAACCACACGACCGCAAATCGCCGGAATGGCGCTGTCATAGGCTTTTTTCATGTCTTTACGGACAAACACAATGCCATTATCAGCCGCTGCCGGGCGCAGTGTCATGGTGATATTGCGACCGGTATGCAGGCCAATACCCTTGCAGCGGGCGGCGCGCGCCAGAGTGGTTTGCCGCACCGGCATGGAAGCCGCGCTTTCAGCCGCAAAAGCACACGCCACCATAGACGCCGGAAAGCGTTCGTAAATCTGGTTTACCGTGGCGGGTGGCGGAGCCATGTCATCCTTTCAAGCCATGAAGGCTGTTCAATGCCTTATCTCTGACCGTGTTCTCTCACGCCCCACCTGTCATGACAAATAACAGTTTGTTGCTGTTTTTTACAAAAATGTAATAAAGAAAGGTAAATCAGAAAGGGGCAATGACCGGGTCTCGCATGGCGCGCCTGCCCACGAGACCCGGATTGGCTTGCCTAGCGGCGCAGAAACGCCGGAATGTCCAGCTGGTCGCTGTCATAAGACGGGCCTGAATAAGACCCGCCTACATTGATTTGTGTTTGCATGCTGGTTTGCAAAATCGGCTCATTATTGCCGCTTTGCACCGGCTCGGCCTTGGCGACGCTGCGCGTCTCAGCCTTTGCCGACACAGCATTGGCGACACTGCGCCGTTGCGGGCGTGCCGGTTTTTCCACCGGTGCTTGCGCGGCTGGTGCCATCGGAGCGTCATCGGAAATGCCCAAATCAAGCCCGGCACTTGGCGGCTCGGTCGGCACAGCCGGTTCATTGGTCACATTCTCATCTTCGCGCAGCAAATCATCCTCACCTGCCATCGGCTCGGCATTGATGCGTGGCATGGCAAGGGCGCTGTCATCAATTGCACCAGCCTGCACGGCGGAGCTTGACGGCATTTTGGGGGCTTCTGGCACCACTTCCCTTGCTACTTCTCTTGCAACTTCTTTTGGCATTTCTTCTGACTGAGGTTCAATCACAGCTTCCGGTTGCGGCTCGGCAATGGCAACATCAAGCGCGCCCTGCACTTGTTGAATGGCCAATGCACCATTGGTGGCAATGGCTATTTGCGCCGTCGGGTCGCCGGAGGAACCGGAACCATTATTATCGGTTCCCCGGTTATTGCCGGTATTTTGAACCGGCGCGTCATCGCGCCTGCCCAACAGGCGTCCCAGGAAGCCGCCGGAGCGTTTCTGCGCCTCGCGCTTGGGCGGCTGAACCGGCTTTTCGCGCAAAAATCCGGGCAATTCGCCTTCGCTTGGCGAGACCGGCTCAACCGGTGTTTCCGGCGCCGCCGACTCATTGAATTCGGGCGTTGCGGCCATTGGGGCAGGCACGGGAGCCTCGCTGCCGGCTTGTGCCATTTGACCGGTTAAATCAGCCGGCTCCACAGGCATCGGGCCGGCATTTGCGGCCGGGTTCATGGCAATCACATTGGGCGCTTCGGCAGATATTGCCGCACCCTCAATGCCGGTCGCGACAACCGACACGCGCATGGCGCCTTGCAACGCCTCGTCAAATGTCGAGCCGATAATGATATTGGCTTCCGGGTCAACCTCCTCCCTGATGCGATTGGCGGCCTCATCCACTTCGTAAAGCGTCATGTCATCGCCGCCTGAAATGTTTATCAGCACGCCGCGCGCGCCGCGCATGGAGACATCATCCAGCAATGGATTAGCAATCGCCGCTTCGGCGGCCTCAATCGCCCGATTGTCGCCATTGGCTTCGCCAGTACCCATCATGGCCTTGCCCATTTCATTCATCACGGTTCGCACATCGGCAAAGTCGAGATTGATAAGGCCGGGATGTATCATCAAATCAGTGATACCGGCGACGCCTGAATGAAGCACCTCATCGGCCAGCGCAAAGGCTTCGGCAAAAGTGGTCTGGGCATTGGCAATGCGGAACAGGTTTTGATTGGGGATAATTATCAGCGTATCCACTTCCTGCGCCAGCCGTTCAATACCGTCAACCGCCGAACGCGCCCGCCGATTGCCTTCAAAGTCAAACGGCTTGGTGACAACGCCGACAGTCAAAATACCGGCATCGCGGGCGGCGCGGGCAATCATTGGTGCCGCACCGGTTCCGGTGCCGCCGCCCATGCCAGCCGTGATGAAAGCCATATGCGAGCCTTGCAGCACATCGACAATTTCCGCCATGGACTCCTCCGCCGCGCCCTGCCCGACTTCCGGATTGGAACCGGCGCCGAGACCTTCGGTCAGCTTGCTGCCCATCTGGATGCGGCGATCGCATTTGCTGGCCGCCAGCGCTTGCGCGTCGGTATTGGCCACAACAAAGTCAACACCCTCAAGCCCGGCGGTAATCATGTTATTGACCGCATTGCCACCGGCTCCGCCAACGCCGACAACCACAATGCGGGGTTTAAGCTCCCGTTTCGGGGGGACTGTAAGTTGAATACTCATGACTTATCTCCTTTTCAATCTAACTGAAATGGACGCGGTTAAACACAATGTTAAAGCGCCAAACCCGTGTCCATATTCCGGGTTCGGCCTTTGCCTGTGCGGGCTTCCTCCCCCCGCAATGTCCGAACGGACAGGCATTTTCAATGACTGGTGCATCAGAAATTCCTCCTTAACCAGTTGCGTAAGCGGTTTAACGCCCCGCCATCGGCGTCATCTCCTGAAATAATGTCGTGCTGGCTGCGCGCGGCATAAGTCAGCAAGCCGGCGCAAGCCGCAAAGGCTGGGCCGCCCGCTGATTCCGGCAGGCCACTCATGCGTATCGGCTGGCCGACCCGCACCTGTTTTTCAAAAATTGTCTGTGCCAGTTCCGGCGCACCCGATAATTGCACGCCACCGCCGGACAAAACAATGCGTCCGCCCGTGACTTGCCCGGCACTGGACGCATCAACGCGCGACAGCAGTAATTCATAGATTTCCTCAAGCCGTGGACGGATGATTTTGGTCAATTCGCTGCGCGGCAAAGTCTGGTGGTCGCCGCCAAGCACCGGCAATTCGAACTGGTCGCGCTCGCCTTTCGGGCTGGCAAGCGCGCTGCCATAAAGGGTTTTGAGGCGCTCGGCCACCACCATGGACACATTGAGGCCACGGGCAATGTCGCGGGTGATATGCTCGCCGCCAACCGGAATACCGGCAATAAAGACCGGCACACCCTGATGATAAACGCCAATGCTGGACGTGCCGCCGCCAAGGTCAATATGCCAGGCGCCAAGGTCAATTTCATCGCGCATCAATACGGCCAGCGCACCGGCATAGGGTGTGGCGACCAGCTTGTCACATTCAAGATGGCATTGCTCGACACAGGCCAGCAAATTACGCACCGGCCCGGCAGGCACGCGCATCATATGCTGATTGACATAAAGTCCATGGCCATACATGCCGCGCGGGTCAGAAATGCCGACGCTTTGGTCAATCGCATAAGTCACCGGAATAGCGTGCAGGATTTCGCTGTCATCGCTGCGGAAGCGGTCAAAAACCGAACGCATGGCATATTCCATATGTTCTTCGCTGACCGGCTCGCCGTGCAGCGCCACACTGGTTTCAAAACTATGGCTTTCAATTTGCGGCATGGACAGGCCGATAATCACATTGCGAACTTCCACACCGGCCATGCGTTCCGCCGCTTCAACGGCGGCACGAATACTGTCTTCGGCAGCGTGCATATGCGTGACCTGACCGGCATTGATGCCATCCGAGACATGCTGACCGAAACCGATAATGCGGCCGGGGGAAACCTCCTTTTCACCGGTCACCGCCTCTTCGGATGGTTCGGCAATCATGCAGGCGATTTTATTCGTGCCGATATCAAGCGCAGCAATGGTTGAACGGCGCAGCGAAACCGGGCGACGACGGGCAAACTGTCTATGATTGACCGGCTGCGTCATGACTGCGCCTCCTGCGATTTGGCGGTCAAGCGCGGCGCCGTCTGTAATTTTGACTGGCGCGAATAGGGGCGCAGCAAAACGCGGTCGGGCAAGCGCAAATCAATGGCCTGATTTTCAACCGCCAACACCCGCCTTTCGCGCTCAAGTTTCATCAAGCGATTCAAGGCGGCGCGGGTCTCGGTTTCCGGCAAATGCACCTCGCCGCCATGGTCGAGCCGCAATGTCCAGCGGCGCTCACCCGTCCAATGAGCCGCAACAAGGCGGTTACGCACCACCGGAAAGCCGCGCAACATATCCATAAGCTGCGCCGCTTGCGGCAGAACACCAGTGCCGGAAAAAACCGGCAAATGGGAAAACTTGCCCAAATGATTGCGGGTGATATGCGCGCCAGCGCGGTCAACAAGGCTCAGCCCGTCACTGTCGCGGTGCAGGGCAAAGGGTTCATATTCATCAAGCCGGATATGAACGATATTGGGCAGTCGGCGGATAATCGTCGCTTGGCGCACCCAAGGCAGACCGGCAACGCGCCCGTGCAGGGCTTGTAAATCAAGCGCAAAAATCGGCGTATGCGGGTCAACCGCCACGGCGGCGCGCAAATCGTCGCGCGATGTCCGCATCCGGCCTTCAACCGTAATATCGGCCACTTTGAAACCGGCGCGCGCCGTGACTTGCAGAAATTGACCATGCGCGGTTTCGGCATAGCTGTGCAAATATGGCAGGGTAAACACCGCCCACAGGCTGCCTGCCATCAAGAGCGCAAGACTGGCAAGGCGTACGCGCCGCCCCGACCATGCCAGTCGCATCACAATCACCAGCAAATTAAACGGCGTTGCCAGAATGGACAAAACCACATGGCGCAGACCCTGTGCCAGTTTTTGCGTCATGCCCGACCTGCTTGCGGGTTTTTTGGCAACAGGCTTTTTGTCAGCGGTTTTTTTGGCATTTATCTTTGGCATGATGCATCCTCCAAAATCCAGTCAACAAGACCGGCATAGTCAATGCCGCGCGCGGCAGCGATTTCCGGCACCAGCGATACAGGCGTCATGCCCGGCTGGGTGTTAATTTCGAGTAAAATCAGGCCGTCGCCGTCCTCGTCGAAGCGCAAATCGGCGCGGGTCACGCCGCGACAACCCAGCAAATTATGGGCGTCCAGCGCAATTTGCTGTGTCCGCGTTGCAATCTCCGCCGGTAAATCAGCCGGGACAATATGCGCCGAGCCGCCCGCATCATATTTGGCGCGATAATCATAAAATCCGTTGGACGGGACGATTTCCATCACATCAAGAGCGGTGTCGCCCATAACGGCGCAGGTCAATTCGCGCCCCGCAATATAGGCTTCAACCATCGCCGAGCCGGAAAACGCCCAACCGCTTTCCGACAGCGAGTCGGGCGGGGCGTTGCTGCCTTCAGTGACAATTTCAACACCGACGCTTGAGCCTTGATTAACCGGCTTGACAACATAAGGCGGTGATAACGGATGCTGCTGCACCTCACCGCGCGCAACAAGACAAGATGCAGCGACCGGCAAGCCGGCGGCGGCAAAAAGCTGTTTTGAGATATGCTTGTCCATCGCCATTGCCGAGGCGCGCAAGCCGGAATGGGTATAGGGTATTTGCAGGACTTCAAGAACACCTTGCACAAGCCCGTCCTCGCCGCCAACACCATGCAAGGCATTGAAGCAAACATCCGGAGCCAGCGCGGTCAGCCGCGCGGCAATGTCAGCACCAGTGTCGATTTCATGCACATCATGACCCGCATCGCGCAAGGCTTTGGCGCAATGGCTTCCCGATATCAGGCTGATATCGCGTTCCGGCGACCAGCCGCCCATCAACACTGCCACTTTTTTCGGTTCACGCATTGGCAGCCTCCCCGATACGGCGGATTTCCCATGCCAAATCAATGCCCGATTGCTCAAGCACTTGGCGGCGCGCCGTCTCGCCCAGACTTTCCAGCTCTTCGGCTGTCGCCGCGCCGTGATTTATCAGAAAATTGCAATGCAGCTCCGATATTTGGGCATCGCCGATTTGCAGGCCGCGACATCCGGCTGCGTCAATCAGCTTCCATGCCTTGACGCCATCCGGGTCTGCGCCGCCGGGATTTTTGAAAGTGCTGCCGCCCGTGCGCGATTTGACCGGCTGGCTGGTCTGGCGGCGGTCAGAAATATCTTCCATCTGGGCGCTGATTTTCGCCGCATCGCCCGGCACGGCGGCAAAACAGGCATGGGTGTAAACAAGAAAGTCATTATAGCCATTATGACGATAGCTGAGATGCAGCTCATCCACGCTCAGGCGGTGATGCGCGCCGCGCCGGTCAAGCGCGTCAACATGGGTCAGAACATCAGCCGTTTCACCACCATAGGCGCCGGCATTCATCGCCACCGCGCCGCCAATCCAACCGGGAATACCGCGATAAAATTCAAGACCGGACAACGCCCGGTCAGCCGCCGCGCGCGCCAGTTTCACATCCGGCACAGCCGCACCGGCGCGCAAACCCGTATCGCCCATAGGCTCAATATCGCCAAAGCCGCGCCCCAGCCTTATCACCACGCCGCGCACACCGCCATCGCGCACCAGTATGTTTGAGCCGCCACCGAGAATATGCACTGGAATATCCGCCGGTAAAGCGGCCAGAAACACTGCCAAATCATCGCTGTCAGCCGGGGTGAACATAATATCGGCCGTGCCGCCAACGCGGAACCATGTCGCCTCAGCAAGCGGCATATCGGGCATATAGCGCCCGCGCACTTGCGGCAGACGCGCCAGCATATCAGCTGCCATTGGCGAGAGGTCTGCCGGTGATTGGGTCTGGTCAAGCGTCCGCGTCATGCTGCCCCCTCCCTATCCATCGCGGCTGCCTGAACACGCTCGGCAAGCTCATGCGCCATAGCGGAAATACTGCCCGCGCCCATGCAAATCACCACATCGCCTGCGACCGCTTCGGTTTGCAACCAGCCAGCCAAGGCTTCCATTGTGTCAAGCGGACGCACATTGCGGTGACCATGCGCCTGCACACCGGCGACCAGCGCGTCGCTGTCAATGCCGTCAATCGGGCTTTCGCCGGCTTCATAGACCGGCAGGACAAAAACAATATCGGCTTGATTGAAACAGGTGCAGAAATCGGCGAATAAATCGCGCAGCCGTGTATAGCGATGCGGCTGCATAACCGCTATCACCCGACCCTTGGCGACCGCGCGAGCGCTTTCCAGCACGGCGGCGATTTCAACCGGATGATGGGCATAATCGTCGAAAATCTTCATCCCGCCCGTCTCGCCAACAAGGCTGAAGCGGCGTTTGACACCGGCAAAACCGGCCAGCGCCGCGCGAATTTGCGCCGTCTCAACATTGACTTCCAAACCGGCGGCAATGGCGGCCAACGCATTTTGCAGATTGTGTCGTCCCGCCATTGGCAGGCTGATATCGGTGATGCGGGTTTCTTCGCCATTGCGGCGGTCGCGCATAATGACATCGAAATTCTGCGTCAGCCCGTTTTCAACAATATTGACGGCGCGCAAATCAGCTTGGTCATTCAGCCCATAAGTAACAATCCGCCGGTCATGTATGCGCCCGACCAGCGCCTGCACTTCGGGATGGTCCAGGCACAAAATGGCCAGCCCATAAAACGGGATATTCTGCACATAGCGTTCAAAGGCCTGCCGCAAGCCATCAAAATCGCCATAATGTTCGAGATGTTCCGGGTCGATATTGGTGACAATCGCCATCGTCGCGGGCAGGCGGACGAATGTGCCGTCGCTCTCATCGGCCTCAACCACCATCCAGCCGCCCTGACCAAGCCGGGCATTTGTGCCATAAGCGTTGATAATGCCGCCATTTATCACAGTCGGGTCAATATGACCGGCATCCAGAACTGCAGCCGTCAGCGAGGTTGTCGTTGTTTTGCCATGCGTGCCGGCAATGGTGATACAGGGTTTCAGGCGCATCAGCTCGGCCAGCATTTCAGCGCGCGGCACAACCGGTATATGTGCGGCGCGCGCCGCCTGCACTTCCGGATTGTCAGCAGCCACGGCAGAAGAAACCGTCACCACACCGGCATTGGCGACATTTTCGCCGCGATGACCAATCATCACCTCAATGCCCATAGCGCGCAGCCGCCCGACATTGGCATTGTCGGTCATATCGCTGCCCTGCACTTGATAGCCCATATTGTGCATAATTTCGGCAATGCCACTCATGCCAATACCGCCAATGCCGACAATATGGACACGGCCAAAGGGGCGCAGATTGGCTGGTGAAGCCATGTTTTGCGACAGGTCAGCCATTGCTGGCCCCCCTGCGCTTGCGATAGCCGTCAATTTGCACAGGCTTTCTTTCGGCCAGACAAATTGTATAGCTCGCCAGACGGTTTGCCGCCTCCGGCTCGGCAAATTGCAAGGCTATGGCCGACATACGGCGCAAACGCTCATCATCAAGCATTAAGCGGTCAAGCAATTGCCCCAGACTATCGGCGTTAAACTCAGCTTGCGGCATATGATGGACGCCGCCGGCTTCACTCAATTCGTGAATGTTATGCGCCTGATCCTGATCCAGCGAGCCGGGCAACGGTACAATAATGGCCGGTGCGCCCAATAGGGTCAGCTCGCTGATTGTGGCCGCGCCGCCGCGCGAAATCACCAAATGCGCGCGTCGCATCCGGCTTGGCAAATCATCGAAATAATCACGGATTTCGGCATAAACGCCAATCTCGCCATATTGTTTCAGCACATCGGCCATATCCGGCTTTTGCACCTGATGGACAATCCGCAAGCGTTTGCGGTTTTCAGCCGACAGACGGGCAATCGCTGCCGGCACTACTTTGGAAAAGATTTTCGCGCCTTGCGAGCCACCGAATATAAGCAAGTCGAAAGGTCGCGATTTAGCCAAATAGCGATAGCCGCCGCGCGCCGCCTCAATCACTTCCGGACGCAGCGGATTGCCAGTCTTGCGTAAGCGCAGACCCGCACCCCACGGCACTTTGGCGGTTTTGTTAAAACTTGTCGCCAGAGACGCGCCCAGCAGAGCCGCCAGCCTGTTGGCGCGCCCCAGCACGGCGTTTTGTTCATGTATCAAAACCGGTTTCCGCAAAATCATTCCCGCAAAAACCGGCGGAAAGGACGGATAGCCGCCAAACCCGACAATCACATCAGGCCGAATACGCAGCAGAATAACCAGCGCATACAAAAACCCGTAAAGTAGGGTGAGCGCCCGCACCGGCAAAGCCAGCACGCCGCCGCCAAACACCGTGGCAGCCGGGATTTTATGCACGGTCATTTTTTCCATCTGATCGATAAAGCGCAAGCCCCGTCGGTCGGTTGCCAAATGCACCTGATAGCCGTCATTTTTCAGTTCACGCGCCAAGGCACTGGCCGGGAACATATGCCCCGCCGTGCCGCCTGCGGCCAGCAATATGACATTGTGCCGGCTCATAGCGCGCCTCCACCGGATACGGCCGCCATAGGTTGCGCGCGCGGGCTTTGCAAAGGCGCGGGGCCATTGATGCGTCGGCGCAACAGGGCAGCCAACATGCCCATCGTCAGGGCAGAGCCAAGCAGCGATGAGCCGCCATAAGACACAAAAGGTAATGTCATGCCTTTGGACGGCATGAGATTGAGATTAACGGCCAGATTTATCACCGCTTGCAGGCCGAACAGGCAGGTCAGCCCGGCGGCTGATAATTGCACCCAATGGTCGCGCTCCTCGCGCAATGCCCATAAGGCGCGCCAGACCAGAAAGCCAAAGCAGAAAATGATAAGCCCGCCAATGATAAGCCCGCCTTCTTCGGCGGCAACGGCGAAAACATAATCAGAATGGGCGTCAGGCAGAAAGGATTTGATGCGCCCGTCACCAACCCCTACGCCGACAATGCCGCCCGATTTAATCGCATCCATCGCGCGGTCAACCTGATAAGTGTCACCGCTGGACGGGTCAATAAACCGGTCAATGCGGCTGGCGACATGCGGTTTGGTCTCATACAGATACAGGCCAACGAGAACAGCCGCCATCGTCAGCATGGCCAATAACCGCATTGACCCGCCAGCCAGAAAATACATGCACATCCAAACCAGTGCCAGCAATGTCATCTGCCCGATATCCGGCTGCATGGCCAATATCACACAGACAGCGACCAGCAGGGAGAGCGCGTAAAACACGCCCCTGCTGTCAAATTTCGCGCGGTCGCGGGCAAACAGCCAAGCGCTGACCACGATAAAGGCCGGTTTGAGGATTTCTGAGGGCTGCAAGGATAATGAACCGAACAAAAGCCAACGGCTCGCCCCTTTGGCCGTGACTCCGAAAAACAGCGTCGCCAAAGTCGCCAAAAATGCCCCGACAAAAATCAACACCGCCAAGGGCAAGATGAAGCGCGTGTCAATCATTGAGATGGCCAGAAACACCAGCAGCGCAAAAACCAGAAACAGCAATTGCTTATTGGCGAAATAATAAATCGGCTTACCAATATGCTGGGCGACCGCCGGGCTGGCGGCAAAGGCCATGACAAAACCGCAAGCGAAAAGCGCAATCACGCAAGTGACAAAATTGCGGTCAACCGTCCACCACCAGCGTGACAAAAATCCTCGATTAGTGCGGGCAAAGAGCTGCATCACGCCACCCCCGCCTTGTCGCGCGCCGCAGCACACCAATCTTGCACGGCGGCGCAAAAGGCCTCGCCGCGCGCTTCGAAATCAGCGAACTGGTCGAAGGAAGCACAGGCCGGTGAGAGCAAAATCGTCGCCGGGTCAATCCGGTCGGCCATGGCCTGCGAAGCCGCGTCAGAAACCGCCTTGTCAAGCGTGCCGGATGCGCTGACCGGCACGTGGCCGGACAGGGTTTCGCTGAAAGATGTTGCCGCCTCGCCAATCAGATAGGCATGGCGGATATTGGCAAGGCAATCATCAGGCACGGCAAGCGTGTCGGTTTTGCTGCGCCCGCCCGCTATCCAGTAAATGTTCGGATAGGCGGCCAGCGCGTGCATGGCGGCGTCGGGATTGGTCGCCTTGCTGTCATTGACAAAAGTCAGATTGCGATAATGCGCGACCGGTTGCAAGCGGTGAGCCAACCCGCCAAATGAGGCAAAGGCCGCTTGCATGGCCGCCGCATCCAATGTCAGGGCGCGCCCGACCGCATAGGCGGCAGCGGCATTTTGGGCATTATGCGCCCCGCGCAGCGCGTCAGCACGGGTCAAATCAACAGCCTGCCGGCCATTGTCAAAAATCGCGCCCGCCGCATAGCTGATATCCGTGTCATCACCTTGCTCGGCTTCGGCCAAACGGATGATTGCATGAGCGTTTGCCGCAAAACCATCAGCGATGGCGCATGAGGCCGCGCTGTCGCAACCGATAATCGCCGGGCTGGTTTTTGCCATATTGGCGAACAGGCGGGCTTTGGCGGCAGCGTAACCTTCCATATCACCATGCCGGTCAAGATGGTCGGGCGTCAGATTGGTCAACACGGCAATATCGGCGATAAAATGCCGATTCAAATCAAGCTGGTAGGAGGACAGTTCCAGCACATAGGCAATTTTGCTATCGGGCGCGCCGCTTGGCATGGGCAAATCCAAAACCGGAATACCGATATTGCCGCCCATGTGAACCTGCCATCCAGCCTCGGCCAGCATATGCGCCACCAGCGCCGTGGTGGTGGATTTGCCATTCGTGCCAGTAATGGCAATCACCCGCACATTATCCGGCATAGTGGTGCGCGCCATGGCAAATAAATCCATATCGCCAATAATCTCAGCGCCAGCCTCTTGTGCCAGACGGATAATCTTATGCGGCTGCGGATGGGTTAAAGCAATGCCGGGACTGACCAGCAGGCGCGCCGGTGTGCCGAAATCGGTTTCCAGATTGCGTAAATCGGCACCGGCAGCGCGCGCCGTGTCACGCCTGTCCGCATCATCATCCCAAGCAATCGGGGTTTGCCCTGCCGCCACAAGCGCCCGCACACAGGCCAGACCGGAGCGACCCAATCCAAACACCGCCGTCTCGCCTTGTATGTGGGGAAGTTCAATCATTACCGCCTGTCGCTCCTATCGCAGCTTCAACGTGGCCAGGCCAATCAGCGCCAGCACGACCGAGATAATCCAGAAACGAATGACAATCGTCGCCTCAGCCCAACCGCGCTGCTCGAAATGATGATGCAGCGGCGCCATGGCAAAGACCCGCTTGCCAGTGAGCTTGAAAGAGGCGACTTGCACAATCACCGATACCGCTTCCAACACAAACAGCCCGCCAATAATGGCAAGGACAATTTCATGCTTGGTGGCAACAGCGATTGACCCCAAAGCCGCGCCCAATGCCAATGAGCCGGTATCGCCCATAAACACCGCCGCCGGTGGTGCGTTAAACCATAAAAAGCCCAGCCCGGCGCCAATCAGCGCGGCGCAAATCACCGCCAGCTCACCGGTTCCCGGCACATAATGGATTTGCAGATAATTGGCGAAAATCGCATTGCCGACCAGATAGGCAATCAGGCCAAAACTAGTGGCGGCAATCATGGTCGGCACAATCGCCAGACCGTCCAGCCCGTCGGTCAGATTGACCGCATTGGAGGAGCCGACAATCACAATCAGGCTGGCCACCACAAAAAGCGGTAATCCGAACGGCAAGAGCAGGTTTTTCAAAAAAGGCAGCGCATAGCTGGTTGCCAGCTCGCTCGGCAACAGGGTGGATATCGCCAATGTCGCCAGAATGGCAATTGTCGCCTCAATAATGATTTTTATCCGACCCGGCACACCATCGGAACTGCGTCCGCGCAATTTCAGATAGTCATCGACAAAGCCGACAAGCCCGAAACCCAAAGTGGTCAACAACACCACCCAGAGATAGCCATTGCCCAAATCACCCCAAAGCAGGGTGGAAATAATCACCGCCAGCAAAATCAGCAAACCGCCCATTGTCGGCGTGCCGACTTTGGTTGTTAAATGCGATTGCGGCCCATCGGCGCGAATGGGCTGACCTTTGCCCTGCCTTTCGCGCAGCGTATCAATCATCCACGGCCCCAGCAAAAAGCTGACCAGCAAAGCTGTCATCACCGCGCCACCGGCTCGGAAAGTGATATAATTGAACAGATTGGCACCGGGCAAATCGCCGAAATGCATCATCAATTCATACAGCATAATCGCCCTCCGTCATTGTTTCGGCAGCGTCTTGCCCATGTGCGTCAATCAAACCGTTAACCAGGCGCATCATGCCGGTGGCATTGGCTCCCTTGACCATAATCACATCGCCGGCGTGAATATCGCGCAGCAGGATTTCCAGTAATTCTTCGGGACTGCTCACATGCGGCCCCATCCGACCCGGCGGCAAATGATTGTGTAAATGTTGCATCATGACACCGCATGTCACGACAAGGTCAATGTCAGCCTGCTCGACATTTTCTGCCAAAGCCTGATGCATATCTGACGCATGTTCGCCCAGCTCCGCCATATCGCCCAAAGCGGCAATGCGGCGTCCCTGCCCGAAGCGCGGCACCAGACCCAGCGACATGAGCGCCGCCTGCATGGAGCTTGGATTGGCATTATAGCTTTCATCTATCAGCAAATAATCGCCGGTCGCGCATTGCAGCACATGGCGCTGCCCACGCCCCGGCAAACCTTCGCTCTCAGCCAATGACAAGGCGGCCAAGGCCAAATCAGCACCCGCCGCCTTCACCGCCGTCAATACGGCCAGCGCATTGCTGACTTGATGGCGTCCCGGCGTGCCGACTTTGAATGTCATCGGCGTGTCGTCAATCGTTGCGCTTACGCAACTGCATGTATCGTGCAAATGCACTTTTTCAGCCCATGCAACAGCAGGGCCAGTCTTGGCCTCTGAAGCGGCAAAGGGCAGAATGTCAGCCACATTTGCAGCTTTGGCAGCGTCGCGCAAAATATCGAAATAAGGCGTGTCCTGCGGAATAATCGCGGTTTGCGGCGCGATGCCAGCGGTGAAAATTTCCGCCTTGGCACGGGCAATCGCTTCTTCGCTGCCCAAATGCTCAATATGCGCCGAGCCAATATGGGTGATGATAGCCGTATGCGGACGCACCATCTCTACCAGCGTGGCGATTTCACCGGCATGGTTCATGCCAATTTCAAACACACCGTAAGCAGCCTCGCGCGGCAAGCGCGCCAGCGAAAGCGGCACGCCAATATGATTATTATAAGATTTCTCCGACGCATGGGTCGATCCGGATTTCGACAGAGCAAGGCGCAAGGCCTCTTTGACACTGGTTTTGCCAACACTGCCGGTCACTGCCAATATATGCGCCTGACTGCGCGCCCGCGCCGCCTGCCCCAACGCTTCCAGCCCGGCAGCGACATCATCAACATAAATAAAGGCCGCCGCATCGGGCAGGCCTTGGGGCGGCGTATAGCCCTGCCGCACCAGCGCCGCAGATGCGCCAGCGGCAAAAGCCGACTCGACATAATCATGACCATCCGCTTTTTCGCCGGGCAGCGCGACAAACAAATCGCCGGATTTCAGATTGCGCGTGTCGATTGACACGCCATTAGCCTGCCACTCCCTATCGCCCTGCCCGCCAAGACCGGACAGCGCCGCCAGAGCCTCTTCGCCCGTCCAAAGCGGGGCTGACAGATTTTGCAAATCAGACATGCCGCCCTCCTGACTGTTGCGCGATAATGTCGGCAATCACATTGGCATCATCAAATGGCAAAACCATGTCGCCGATTTGCTGACCCTGCTCATGCCCCTTACCGGCCACCAGCACCACATCATTTTTGTCAGCCGCAGTGAGCGCGGCCTCAATCGCCATAGCGCGGTCGCCAATATCAATCGCATCCGGACAGGCGGTCAAAATTGCCTGCCGTATCAAAGAAGGGTCTTCGCCGCGCGGATTATCATCCGTCACAATCACCCTATCGGCAATGCTTGCCGCCACCGCCCCCATAAGCGGGCGTTTGCCGCTATCGCGGTCGCCACCGCAGCCAAACACCAAATGCAACCGCGCCGTATCGGCCATATGGGCGCGCAAGGCAGATAACGCATTTTGCAACGCATCGGGCGTGTGAGCATAATCAACATAGGCAATAGCACCGGCCATTGTTTGACCGGCCTGCTGCATACGCCCCTTTTCAGCCGTCAAATGCGGCAGCGCCGCCAGCAGTTTTTCCGCCCCGTCGCCCGACGCCAGCGCAAGACCAAGGGCGACCGCGATATTCTGCAATTGAAAATCGCCAATCAAAGGCAAATGCAAACTTTGGCGCTGCGCCGCATCGGCACTATCTTGTGCCGCCGCCCCGGCAAGGGTTACGCTGACCTGCATGGCATTGGGCAAGCGCGCCTCAAGGGCAAGGAAAATATCCGCTTCTGATGTGCCGGTCGTCAATATCCCGCGACCTGTCCGACGCACCGCATCGGCCACCGCCTGTCCCGCTTGTGATGAAACATCAATCACTGCCGTGCCGTCCTGCGCCAGCACTTCGGTGAACAGCCGCGTTTTGGCGGCCAGATAATCAGCATCGCTGGCATGGTAATCAAGATGGTCGCGCGACAAATTGGTGAAGCCCGCCGCCTTTAATTTGACGCCATCCAGGCGATATTGCGCCAGCCCGTGACTGGACGCCTCGACTGCCAAATGACTGACATTGGCCGCCACAAAATCGCGCAAAGTCGCGTGCAGCGCGACCGGCTCCGGCGTGGTATGGCCGGGCGCTGCTATACCGCCAATCACCGCGCCATTGGCGCGCATGGCCTCAACCCCCAAAGTGCCGAGCGAGGCGGCATCATGGCCGCAAGCCCGCCACAGGCCGCGCATGAAACCGGCCGTCGAGCTTTTGCCATTTGTGCCGGTGACAGCGACAATCACCTCCGGCTGCACTTCAAAAAACCGCGCTGCCATCAGCGCCAAATCGCGCCGCGCATTGGCACTGACAAAGACCGGCACGTCAGCTTGACATGGCGCATGGGACAAAATCGCCCGCGCACCATTGGCCTGCGCCTGTTCGGCATAGGCCAGCCCGTCATGCTGCACACCCGGCAAAGCAGCAAATAAATAACCCGGCGCAACGGCACGACTGTCGGCGGTCAGCCCACAAATATCAATTTCCGGCAAGCTTTTATCTGCCGGAACAAGGTCTAAATGGCTGATGAGCGCGTCAAGGTGCATCGGACACCCCCTGCATGAGCGCAAGGCTCGGCAATTTATTGGGCGGGCCATGACCGCGCGCCTGCCGGTCGGCTTCAGCGCGGCGCGGCATGATATTGAGCAAAGGTGCGGTGCGGCGGATAATCTCTCCGGCGGTTGGCGCGGCATTCCAACCGGCCAGCGCATGACCGAATGTTGCCGCTATCCCCTTCGGCTCATTGAACATGACCAGCAAAGCATAGCGCGGCGCGGAAGCAGGAAACGCCCCGATGAAAGAAGTCAGCAGCGCGTTTTCATTATAGCGGCCATTGACCGGCTTTTCGGCGGAGCCGGTTTTGCCAATCACCTCATAGCCGTCCACATTGGCTTTGCGACCCGTGCCTTCAGCCACCACGGCGCGCATCATGGCGCGGATATGCGCCGAGCTTTGCGCTGATATCACGCGCTGCCCGACCGGCAAATCAACCCGCTGCAAGCTTGGCGCATATAACACCCCGCCATTGACCATAGCCGCACCGGCCATCAGCGCATGCAGGGGCGTGACCGCCAGACCATGCCCGAAAGATACAGTCGCGCGCTCAATATCGCCCCATTGGTCGGGAATGATTGGCTGGCCGGTTTCCGGCAAATCAAAATCAATTCGGTCAGTCAGTCCGAGGCGTTGCAAAAAGCCCAAATGTTCTTCGCCGCTAACCTGCAAAGCCAGCTTGGCAGCACCGATATTGGAAGAATGGGTGACAATTTCCGAAATGGTCAGCGGGCGGGCCTGACCATGCACATCATTTATCTCATGGCTGCCAATCTGCAATGGCTCTGCCGTATCAAATGTCTGCTCAAAACCGATTTGGTCGCTTTCCAGCGCCATAGCGGCGGTAAAGACTTTGAAAATTGATCCCAGCTCATAGACGCCAAGCGTCATTTGGTTGAAATGCAATTCCATCCCGTCACGGGTTGGCTGATTGGGGTCAAAATCAGGCAGCGATACCAGCGCGACAATCTCGCCATTGTGAACATCGACCATAATGGCACCGGCTGATTTCGCTTTGTAACGCTGCATGGCCTGACCGAGAATGTCGCGCACGCCATGTTGCACCCGAATATCAATACTGGTTTCGAAAACCGGCTGGCCGTTTTCATCCGGCACAAATATATTTTCCGACAATTCGCCGTCACGCGCAGCATCCAGCAAACCGTCAATACGCCGTTCCAGACCGGCCAGCCCGTTCATATCACTGCTGGCAAAGCCCACAAGATGCGCCGCTGCCGCCCCCGAAGGATAGACACGCCGTGGCGTTGCCGTCAGTTTCAGCGCCGGATTGCCCAGATTCAAAACCGCGCGCTTTTCCGTCGGTGTCAAGCCGCGCTTGAGCGTGACATAGTTTGACTGCGTCGCCAATTGCCGAACAAGCCGCGACGCACTCAAATCCGGCAAAGTGGCGGCCAATTGTTTGCTTAGAGTTTCAGTATCGGTAATTTCGCGCGGATTGGCGGCCAGCGTTGTCGTGTCCATTTGCGTCGCCAGCACCGCGCCCATGCGGTCAACAATCATTGGGCGCAATTGCGCGCTCATGCCACCGGCTCCGCGCTGCGCTATGGCCGGATTGGTTCCAATCGCCGTCAAATGAACCAGCCGCACGCCCAACAAGGTGAATACCAGACCGAAACAGACAATCGCAATTCGCAAGCGTCGCCGCGTGATTTCAACCGCATGGCCGGACAAATCGGCACCAACAATGCCGTCACGCCCTGCCAAATGCGCCGCCCAATCGCCACCGGCGCGCACAACAGGTAGCCTAGCGCGCGCCACGCACGCCCCCTTCCGCCCGCAACAGAACCGGCACGCTGGTTATCGCCTCTTCGTTTTCCTCAACATATTGCGACGCCCGCGCCACTTGCAGGTCGAGATATTTTCCGGCCAGATATTGCAAGCGTTGTGGGTCGTTCAGACTGCTCCATTCGGCCTCCAACACGCGGCGCTGCTCCAATTGCGCGCCTATCCGGTGTTCGAGACGGCGCAATTCGCGCGCTTCCGCCTCGGCGCTGTAGCGAATGTGATAGACCGCCAAAGTCAGGGCGATAAAGCAAATCACACATAATGTATTGAGCAGCCTAATCATGGCGTCACCTCTCGCTCATGACCTGCCAATCTGGGCGCACGCGGCGGCAGCAAGGCATCATCCAGCGGAAAAGCCTTGGCCTCGGTGCGGATGGCGGTGCGCAAACGCGCCGAGCGCGCCCTTGGATTGACTTTAATTTCGTCATCCTTTGCCTTGATTGAATTTTTGGCGGCAGCGGCAAAGCTGTAATCAGGCATGGCGGTTTCGGGCAAATGGCGCGACGGGCGTCCCTCGCGGCCATTGCGCCGCGCCAGAAACTTCTTGGCAATCCGGTCTTCCAGCGAATGAAATGTCACCACCACAAGGCAACCGCCCGGCGCCAGCATTTCTTCAGCCGCCGCCAGACCCTTGACCAACTCACCTAATTCATCATTGAGATAAATCCGTAAAGCCTGAAATGTGCGGGTCGCCGGATGCGCGCCTTTTCCTCTGGGCTGACCCAGCACGCTGACAATCACATCAACCAATTCGCCGGTGCGGGTGATGGGCGCAATGTCACGCGCGCGCACCAGAGCTTTGGCAATGGCACGGGCGCGGCGTTCCTCGCCGTAAATATGCAAAATATCAGCCAGCAAATCCGGCGCGGCCTGATTGACCAGCTCGGTCGCACTCATGCCGTCATTGCCCATCCGCATGTCAAGCGGCCCGTCACGCATGAAGGAAAACCCGCGCTCAGCCTCATCAAGCTGCATGGAGGACACGCCAAGGTCGAAAACCACGCCATCGACTTGCGCCACATTAGCCGCCGCCAACAGCGCGCGCATATCGCCGAAACAGCCAGCTATAAAGCTGAATCTGTCGCCAAACTCGGCAGTGAGGGTATTGGCTGCGGCTTGTGCCGTCGGGTCGCGGTCAAAAGCGATAACCCGGCATTGCGCCGCTTCAAGCAAAGCGCGACTATAGCCGCCCGCGCCAAATGTGCCATCGACATAAACAGCATTGTCGCGCGGCGACATGGCGTCGAGAACTTCGGCCAGTAAAACCGGCACATGCGGCTGCGAAATCGGGGCCTCGCCCCGGGCCTGCCCATGAGCGTTTCCCCGCGCACCCATCAGCCACGCCCTCCCGGCGGCTCGGAACTCGACAAAGAGCCCAAAAGCGCGCGGTTTTGAAGCGCCTGTTCGCGCGCGCGGGCGCGGAATTCAGCATATTTTTGCGGATTCCAAATCTGAAACTTGCTGCGTTGGCCGACAAAGCATAATTCCTGCTCAATGCCCGCATGCGCCAATAAATCTTCCGGCAGGGAAACGCGCCCATCGGCATCGCATTTCAAAGAATGAGCATCAGCAAACAGCGAATTGGCCAGCGCGTCATTTTCTTTTGTAAACGGCGCCAGCGGGTCAAGCATGGCGCTGTATTTATCCATCAATATCTGGCCGCCGCCCTCAATCGCCGCTTCGGTGAAAGAGGGATAAATAAAGATGCTGGGCTGACCGGACGGGTCATTGTTTTGCGCGGAAATCACCGAGCGAAAGGCAGACGGCACTGAGACGCGCCCCTTGGCGTCTATTTTACCTGCAATTGTGGACATGAACACGGCCATGTCTGCTCTCCTGCTCCTTGCCCCGTATGGGATATACGGGGGCCATATCCGGTTTGATATGGGTTCTTATGGGATAACACGGGATTTTGCGGGTTGTCAATGGGAATATAGGGGTAATAACGGTATCTTCTCCCATGATTGCCGCTCTGAAAAACATTGTTCGAGGGACAAAAGGCGTGAAAATTGAGTTTTGTTTGGCTCTATGTGAAATAGCGGTCAGAGGGTCTGTAAGCCGGGTTCTGTATCCGCCTTGCGGCGGCGGTGACCATTCATCTTGGATGCCTGTTACCAGACACCTCCAGCAACCTACCCGGGCGACGACCCGAAAACCGGTCATATGCCGCCCCTATTTGGTTTTGCTCCCGACGGGGTTTACCCTGCCACTGCAGTTACCGGCAGCGCGGTGCGCTCTTACCGCACCCTTTCACCCTTACCCTTGCGGGCGGTTTACTTTCTGCGGCACTTTCCCTGGAGTCGCCTCCGCCGGACGTTATCCGGCGTCGTGTTTCCGTGGAGCCCGGACTTTCCTCACCGACCGGTA
This sequence comes from Rhodobiaceae bacterium, assembly GCA_038123715.1. Taxonomy (GTDB): domain Bacteria; phylum Pseudomonadota; class Alphaproteobacteria; order RS24; family RS24; genus JAYPAN01. The sequence continues at coordinate 50,139 of JAYPAN010000005.1, forward strand.
AAACCGGCAGGCGCGGCCACCCGACCCTCTGACCGAAATCCGGCTTACGCCGGAAGCGCGAAAAGGTCAAGCAAATGCGGGTGTTTTAGCAGGGTGATTTCAGATAGCGGTTGCGCCCGCACGCCCGTTAACGTAAC
>JAYPAN010000005.1:50375-64376 GCA_038123715.1 Rhodobiaceae bacterium
TTCAACCGCGCGCGCGACAGGCCGCATAAATCAAGGTTCGGGTTTGGGCGTCAGCGATACCGTCAATTTTTTGCGGCCTGAAATGGCGTTGAAAGGCACAAATCACTGCCTGCATCGGTGCATCAAACGCGCCGGTGACAGGGATATCATAGCCATAGGCCGCCAATGTTTGCCGCAACGCATTGACAGCCGGATTGTCATCGCCAAGGCGTAACGCCCCGACATTTTCAATCGGCACATTTTCCGGCCACAGACCGATACCGGCAGCCGCCAAGGCGCGCCAGTCAAACGCTTCGCCGGGGTCAATTTTGCGTCCCGGCGCGACATCGCTGTGACCCAGCACATTGGCCGGTAAAATGTCGTGACGGGCAATAATATCACGCGCCAAGGCGGTCAAAGCCGCCATTTGCGCCGCCGGAAATGCGGCCATTGTGCCATTGGCGTCATAACCGGCATGGTCAAGCTCAATGCCAATTGAGGCGCTGTTGACATCGCGCTCGCCCTGCCAGCAGCTAACGCCGGCATGCCAGGCACGGCGGCTTTCATCAACCAGCCGGTAAATGCGCCCCTGCTTGTCTATCAGATAATGCGCCGATACTTCGCAAGCCGGATCGCACAGGCGCGACAGGGCATGGTCAAGTTCAGCCATATCCGTGTAATGCAGCACCAGAAGCGAGACCGGACACTTGCGTTCATTGTGATTGGGCGAAGGCCGGTCGATAAAATCCAAACTCACAATACCGCCCCCGCCGGTGCCACTTCCCGTTTCCGCAAGCCGATTATAAGCACGCCGAGCAAAGTCAGTGACCCGCCAATCCAGAAGCGCAGACCGAGGCTGTCGCCCCAAAACAAAACACCAAATATAATGCCGAAAACCGGTGCCATCAGCGTCAGCGGCGCTGTGACCGAGACATCATAGCGTTGCAATAAATAATACATGCCGGCATGACCAATAAGGCTGGCACCAAGCGCGGTGTAAATCACCCCGCCCCAGCCATACAGGCCGGCATTTGCCAATAGGGCGACATGGTTTTGTTCAAAAACCAGCGATACGGCGACAAGCGGCGGCCAGCTCATAATCGCAATCCAAGCCTGCATTTGATAGACGCCGGTATGGGTGAGTTGCTTCATCACAATCGTGCCAAGCGAACCGATAAAGGCGGCTCCGACCACCAGCAACAGCCCAAGGCGCTCATTGACCACGGCGGGGTCAAAGCTAATCACCATGACGCCGAAAAAAGCGGCCAAAATACCGGCCCAGCGTCGCCAGCCGACCTGCTCATTGAGAAAAATTATCGACATAATCGTGCTTATCGGCACGCCAAGCTGTGTAGCCACCGCCACTGAGGACACATTTTCCGCCAGCGACATGCCACCATAAAACAGCGCGAAATGCGCCGACCCCATGCAAATCGAAATAATAATGACTTGCGGCATTTGGCCGGTCACAGGTTTCAGAAAAGGCCATAAAATCAGCGACAATAGCAAATAGCGCAAAGCGGTGAACAAAATGGGCGGCAATTCGGTGACACCGGCCTTACCGGCAACAAAAGTCAGCCCCCAAACGAAGCAGATAAAGACCATCAGAAAAAAATGTCGCGGCGCCATGAATCCCGTGTAGCATGGCTCAGCCGCGCTTGTCATTCGCTATGCGGGTGATGTAAGGAGACTTTATGCCCGCCCTTTTATTCGACCTTGACGGCACGCTGGCCGATACAAATCCGGATTTGCATGCCGCCATGAATTATGTTTTGGCTCGCCATGATTGCGCCCCAGTCCCGAATAGCGCCATTCACAATATGATTGGCGGCGGGGCGCGGATGATTTTGCAACGCGGTTTTGCCGAAAATGGCATCACCCTGCCCGATGATATGCTGGATGCGGCGACCGAGGAATTCGTGCTTTGGTATGATGCACATATTGATGACGGCACGCGGGTTTTCGACAATTTGCTGCCGGTTCTGCAAAGCGCAAAAAAGGCTGGCATCCCGATGGCGGTGGTCACCAATAAACGCGAAGGTCTGTCCGCCAAGCTGCTGTTCCGGCTCGGCCTGCACGGGTTTTTTGACACGCTGGTCGGCGGCGATACATTACCGACGCGCAAGCCCGACCCCGAACCGATTGAAGAAGCGCTGCGACGGCTTGGCGTCGCCGCCAGTGACGCCATTATGGTCGGCGACAGCGAGGCCGATACGGGCAGCGCGCGCGCCGCCAGCGTAGCCAGTATTTGCGTCAGTTTCGGCTATCGCCGTGTGTCGCTGGAAGAATTGGGGGCGGATGCGATTATTGACGACTATGCCGAATTCGCCGCCGCCGCCAAAAAGCTGAAGCCCGGCCTGTTTGACGCGCTGTAATTGCGCCGAAAAGCCTCAAAAGCGCAGGCGAACGCCCAAACCGCCGCCATGCACTTCATAGCTGTCGGCAATCTCGGCGCGATAGGTGAATTCCAGCGCGAAATAATCATTCTGCGCCGACAGGCCTATCCCAAATAAAACGCTGTCCTCATTGGGCGCATAGCTGTTAAAGGCGAATGAGCTGGCGGGCGTGCCGGTAAAGCCTGCCTGCGCGGTAAAGGGTTCATTGTCACCGGCAAGGCGTTGGCCGATGAAATAATTGGGACGCCAGTCTATCGGGGAATAGCCGGAGCCGGTAAAGCGCATACCACCGCGCATGCCCAGCCAACTGCCGCTGCGGCTGGATTCGCCATCGCGCACAAACATGGCCAGACTGGAATTGAGACTGCCGCTTTCCTGAAAATCATCATGCGTCATGGCGGCGTAATTGGCGCCCATTTCGGCACTCAGAAAATGGCGACCCGACAAAACTGGCAGGGCGAGTTTCACTGTGGCGGCACGGGTCTGCCCGTCCCAATCGGCGATCAGCGTGTCGCGCAAATCACCAAAAGTCACAAATCGGCGCGATTCAAGCTGGCTCAATGTCATTTGCCCGGTCGCTTCAAGCTCAACCGGCCCAAAACTATCGGCAAGATAAAGGCCAGCCGAGAAATGCTCACCGCGCAACTCATTGAATGGCCCGTTTTTTTCTTCAACACCTGTCCAGCCAAGCTGGCCGAACAGCCCAAGCGCATCAAGACCGAAAAGCGCGCTGTCATAGCCAAAGGACACGCCGAAAGAGCTGCCATTGACCCGTGGCCGGTCGGCGGTTGCCTCAAGGTTGAGATAATCACCAAATTGCTGCACCCAGCCATCTGACTTGCGACCGCCTGCAGCCTTGGCAATACGCATATGCTGGCTGACCGCACCGCCCGCGCTGTCGGCCAACGCCGCAAGCTGGCGGAATGTGCCGTCACCATATTGCGGCAGTAATTGGTCAAAGCCGGTTTTGAAATCTTCCGCCGTGGCAAAACCGGCAATGGCGCGCCCCAAATCGGATTGACCACGCATATGCGCCAACACGACATCACGCGCGGCGGCTTGCGTGCGGTTCAGCCCCATTTCTGCGGCTGATTTAATGGCGAATGTCGCATCAATGGCATTATTCGTGTCGGCAACATCCAGCGTCACATTATAAATAAACGGCCTTGTGCCGCCCAGATAATCATTGATAGTCGCCTGATAGGCCGATAAATCGCTGGTGGTTTGCAGGAGCCGGAATGTTTGCGTTTCGGGAAACACGCCGGCAATGGTCGGGGAAATGCGGATATCGTCGCCGGTCAGCGTCAATGCAGCGACATTGACAATCGGTGTGGTCGCGGTCAGCCCCTCGGCGTCGGCATCAATCTGAAAGCCCAAATTGGCGTCACCGGCAAGGCTCAAAGACGCAATGGAAAGACCGCGGTAATCGGTCGCCTCCTGCCCGGCAAAAACCAGGCTCGACTTGCCGGTCAGTGTCAGCGTCAAATCGCCGGACGGTTTTCTGATTTTGCCGGTAAAGGTGGTGGCGTTTTCTTCGCCCGCCACACTGCTCAAAACCAGTTCATCCGCGCCGCCACCGAAAATAATATCGCCGGTCAGCGAACCGGCGGAGATGTCCAGCCGGTTATCAAAATCGCCAGAATTAAACCTGATATTGCCGGTTATGGTCGGGGCAATGACATCAAGCGAATTGACCCGCCCATCGCCAATGACATTGCCGTCACTGTCGGTGGCACCGGCTCGGTCAACATCCAAATCGCCGGTGCCGAGATAAATACCGGCATTATTGACGCTGTCTGCTTGTTTGAATTGCTGGGTGAGGTTCAGCGCACCGGCAAAGCCTCGCGCATCCACCGCATAGGCTTGACTGCCGGCAGAAGAAACTGTCCCGTCAATATGGCCAGAAACGGCCGAAATCCGGCCCTGATTGACCAGCAAGCTGCCCGCCGGAATTGTGCCATCGGCAATGTGAAGCGCGCGCGCCGCATAAGTGTCAGCCGTCACATTGGCTTGGGAATTGGTATTTGTTGTGATGCTTGAAACAATGGTGCCAGTGTTCAAAATAATGCTGTTATCTGTGCGCACGCCGCTGGTCAGGCTGGCATTGGCGCCAATATCAAGGGCGGTTGCATCATTATTATAGGCCGAGACTGTGAGCGACCCCATATTCAAAAAACCGCCTTGCAGCGTGGTGGTGTTATTTGCGCCCAGCCTGATGCCGGTGGCAGAAATGCCGTCATTCAGACCGCTGGCGGAAATCGCGCCGCGATTTATCAGCCCGTGCGAATAGGTGAATGTGCGGGCCAGAACTTCATTGGCATTGTCATCATCATCATCGTCAAAGCGGTCAAAAAATCTTTCCGTCACCGGCGCCAATGTCGCGCCGTCAATATCAAGCGCCGGTGCCGAGCCATAAACTTCCAGCGACCCCGTGCCACGGTTTTCATCATAGAAATAGGGCTGGTTTTTGGTCGCGGTAACATCATCGCCATTATTGCGCGCCGTCCGCATGGCGATAATGGCTTCATTTTCCGGGCGCGTCATCGTGCCATTGACCGGCCCGTTAATCAAAAACCCTTCACCGATTGTCACGCCGCCATTGCTGCCAATATAGGCAGCCGAACCGCCGATTTTCAGCTCATTGGCATCAAGCACATTGGTATCATTCGCGCCCAAACCGCGATTATTGACGGTCAGCGAGCCAAAGCCATAAGTCTGGATACGCCCTTCCAATTGCAGGCTCTTGGCAATATCGGCATTAACCGACAAGCCGCGTATATTCTCGCCCCAAGCCGTCACCGCCCCAAGCCGGACAAATTCACTGACATCTGCCTCAATTGACAGCGCCGCCGCATCGCCCGGATTGGTCGCGCTGCCAAGCATGAACAGGCTGCCTTCCAGATTAACATAACCGGTCAGCGCACCGGTCAGACGAACAGCGAAACTGTCATTGCCATGCACTTCCATCAGACTGCCAAGCGTGGCGGTCACATTGCCAGTCAGAGCATTGGTTACCGCCAAGCCGGTGCGCGCCGTGTCGCGGGCAAACGCGCCGGCAACAAAATCGCCATTATCATCAAGCAAACCGTCGGCCACGCCGTCGCCATCATTATCGGTGCGCCCGCCTGCATCGGTCAGATAAATCCGCGCCGACGCCCCCAGCAAAATGTCGTAGTCGCCGCCGGTCACCAAAAGGCCGGTCTTGTTGGAGGTGTCATATTTGGTTGAGCGGTCATCATTTTCGTCACGCACACCAATCAGCCCGTTAATAAAGACATCTATCGCATCTGTATGATTGAGCAGAACCACCGCATTGGTATTGCTCAAACCCAATGCGGCGATGCCGCCGGCTGATGTGATTGTGTGCCTGTTGTCGCTGCTCAGCGTGCTGCCCGTATCGCCCGAGGTGACCGGGTCGGTGGTGGCAGTGGTGATATTAAACGCTTCGGCGCGCATTGTGCCGGATAAAACAAGGCCGGCAGCGAGCATAAGGGTGAGCGCGCTTGAGCAGACAAGTCTGTTTTTAAGAGCCAAAATGCCCCTCATATTCTTGCCCGCAGGCAGTTGTCATTAGGCGCGCCCTATTTGGCGTCTGCCGGATCCAGCGTGTCACGCAATTCGCGCTTCAGGAATTTTCCATTGGCATTGCGCGGCAACAGGTCGTTGCGCAGCCAGATATAACGCGGAATTTTGAATTTTGCCAATAAATTGCTGCAATGGGCGCGCAATTCCTCTATGTCAAGTTCCGCATCCGGCGCAATGACCACCACCGCCCCGACTTCTTCACCCAAACGCTCATCGGCAACGCCAAATACGACACATTCAACAACGCTGTCATGTTTGAAAATGGCGGTTTCGACTTCGGCGCAATAGATATTCTCACCACCGCGCAACACCATATCCTTGGCGCGATCCACAATATAGAAAAACCCTTCTTCATCCATGCGGGCAATATCGCCGGTATGCAGCCAGCCATCTATAATGGTTTCTGCCGTCGCATCGGGTCGGTTGAGATAGCCTTTAATCACATTGGAGCCGCGAACGCATAATTCACCAACCTCGCCAACGCCCAGCACATTGCCGGAAGCATCGACCACGCGCGCTTCCATGCTCGGCACAAGCATGCCGCAGCTTTCCGGTCGGTCGATAAAGAAATCACTGGAAATCGAGGTAATAACGCCGCAGGTTTCGGTCATGCCATAGCCTGTGGCTGGCTTGCCGGTTGGCAGTTTGCGGTCAATTTTGTCAACCAGATCGGGCTGCAATTGTGCGCCACCGCCAGCCAAATTGACCAGCGAGGATGTGTCATATTTTTCAAAATCAGGATGGGCAATCAATTCGCGAGCCATAACCGGCACGCCGCCCACACTGTTGATTTTCTCTTTTTCAATCAGCCGCAAAGCCTCGCCAGCATCCCATTTATACATATGCACCAGCTTGCCACCTGCCATAGTCGCCGGTTGGATGCCGCAATTATTGGCAGTGACATGAAATAGCGGCGATGTGACCAGCGCCACGGCGGGCGGCGCTTCACCCGGTGCGGGCAATTGGTCTTCCGTGCCATTGGCGCGCGCCAGCGCCATTGCCGAAATTGTATTCATGCATGCGACATTGATGATATTGGTAACACAGCCGCGATGGGTCAATTGCGCGCCCTTGGGTCGTCCGGTAGTGCCGGATGTGTAAAAGATACACGCATCCTCATCACCATCAATTGTGGCATCCGGCAGGCTGCCGCCGAAATTTTTCAATTCGGCATAATCAATCACCCCTTCAACCGGTTCCGGCAAACGCACACCTACAACCGCCATATCGGCGTATTTATCGCGAATCGGCAGCAGGTTTTTCAGCCGTTCAATATCGCATATAAAGGCTTTCGGCTTGGAATCGGACAGGCCATAATCAAGCTCATCTGTCACCCACCAAGCATTGAAGCCGACGACAGCGACACCAATGGAGGTGAGCGCCCAATAGCACAACATCCATTCAGGATAATTACGCATGGCAAGCGCCACACGGTCGCCCTGTTTGATGCCTTGCGCCTGCGTCCAATTGGCGATGGCGGCAGCTTCGGCATGGGCTTGGCTATATGTCCATGTCTCATCTTCATAGACAAGATAGTCGCGGTCGCCATGAGCGGCGGATAATTGCCATATTTCCCGCAAGGAGGGCGGTGCAAGCGCATAAGTTTTCAGCATTTGCCCGCGAATTTCCGTTTCGGTAATGGCGAACATACCATCCGGCCCCGTCAACTCGGCGCGCACATCTTTTAATTCTTGATACATGAAAACTCTCCCTCAATTTCCAATAATGAACTGTCAAGGCGGGGAGTTTAATCAGATGGCGATTGGCGGCAAGTGCAAAATTGGCGCGCCGCACAAAACGCCCCTCTTAACGCTTCTCATAAGGTATTGCTTCTGGCCTTCCCTGCCCGTCTCGGCTAGGCTGAAGCCATGACAGGTTTTGTTTTGAACGGGCTGGATCAATCGGCCATTACCACAAACGGCACGGCCAAACAGGCGGTTGAGGAAACCGTATGTGTTGCCCAAACCCTTGATGAACTTGGCTATCACCGCTTTTGGCTGGCCGAACATCACAATACATCCGCCTTTGCCGGTGCTGCGCCGGAAATCCTGATTGGTCATATTGCCGCGCAAACGCAGCATATTCGGGTCGGCTCCGGCGGCATTATGCTGCCGCATTACAGCCCGATGAAAGTGGCCGAGCAATTTCGTATGCTGGCCAGCCTGCATGCTGGCCGCATTGATTTGGGGCTTGGCCGTGCGCCGGGCGGCGATGCCCGCACGGCAGCCGCCTTGCAGGCCGGGCCGCAAGCCTGGCCGGTGGAAGTGTTTCCGCAGCAAGTGGAAATGCTGGTGCAGTTTCTGGAAGATGCCAATGGCCTGTCGGGAGACAGTGGTGGCTTTCCCGACGACCATCCCTATCAGGGGATTCATGCCCAACCCATGGGTCAAGAGCAAGTGCCGGTGTTTATTTTGGGGTCAGGCGGTGATGGCGCGGTGCATGCGGCGCAAATGGGGCTGCCTTATGTTTATGCCCATTTCATCAATCCGGAAAATGTCGGCGAGGCTACAAAACTTTACAAAGACTTGTTCCGCCCGTCGCGCCATTTGGCCGCGCCGAAGCTGATATTGGCGACCTCCGTGCTGGTCGCCGACAGCGAAGAAGAAGCCGCCTATCTCGCCCGCCCGCGCAATATGTGGGCGACACAACTCATGCAAAACAAGGCCGGGCGCTTTCCAAGCTTGCAGGAAGCGCAAGACTGGCAACCGGCAGCAGCGGAAAGCGGGCTGTTTGAGGTGGTCAGCGGCCGCAGCGCCACCGGCACGCCGGAACAGGTGATGACGCGGCTCGATGGGCTGGTGCGCGATTATGGCTTTGACGAAGTGATTGCGCTGACGCTGATACCGGATTTGGCGGCGCGCATGACATCTTACCGTTTGCTGGCGCAAGCCGCAGGTCTGGCGCCGGCCAAAGCTGCATAAAAGCGACCCGAATGGGCTGATACATAGAGGAATCCCCAGCCTTTGCCGGCAAGACCGCTTGACCGCAAAGCCCGCTTCATGCACAACAGGCACATATTTAACATGGGAGATAAACTATGAGTTTGGACTTTTCCGATAAGGTTGTCATTGTCACCGGTGCTGGTGGCGGTTTGGGTCGTTGTCATGCGCTGGATTTTGCCCGTCGCGGGGCGAAAGTTGTGGTCAATGATTTGGGCGGCTCGGTTGATGGCTCTGGCGGTTCGTCGGAAGCAGCAGAAGCGGTTGTTGCGGAAATCAAGGCGGCAGGCGGCGAGGCCATTTCAAATGGCTCCTCAGTCACTGATGATGCCGGTGTTGACAATATGGTAAAACAAGCCATGGACGCTTATGGCCGCATTGATGTGCTGGTCAATAATGCCGGTGTGCTGCGCGATAAAAGCTTCGCCAAAATGGAAATTGGCGATTTCACCTTTGTTGTCGATGTGCATTTGTTCGGCACAATGAAGCCGACCAAAGCGGTTTGGCCAATCATGAAAGAACAGGGCTATGGCCGTATCATGGTCACCTCATCTTCTTCCGGCCTGTATGGCAATTTCGGTCAAGCCAATTATGGCGCGGCCAAGCTGGGTGTTGTCGGCTTTATCAATACTCTGAAGCTGGAAGGCCAAAAAGACAATATCCATGTCAACGCGCTGGCGCCGGTAGCGTGGACGCGGATGACGGCAAATCTGATGCCGGCTGAAATGGAAGACGCGCTGAAGCCGGAACTGGTAACACCTGCCGTCGTCTTTATGTGTTCGGAAAATGCACCGACCGGCAAAATCATTTGCGCCGGTGCTGGTGCTTTTGCTGCTGCCCAAATTGTTGAAACCCGTGGCATGTATCTCGGCTCTGAGCCGACCGCCGAGCAGGTTGCTGATAATTGGGAGCAAATCTCGAAACTCGACGATGAAGCCGAAGCCCTGTTCCAAGGCGGCGACCAGACCCGGCGTTTCTTCGAGTTGATTCAAGCAGCCAATTCGTAAAACTGAAAAGAGGCGGGCCGACCGGTGCCGCCTCTTTTTTCTGACCCCGTAATCCTGTATCCTGCTTGTCTGATGAAAGCCGTTCTCACCTCAACCGCCCTGATGTATGCGCTCTGGCTGGCGCTGTCCGGCCATTATACCGGCCTGTTGCTGACGCTTGGCTTTATCAGCGCGCTGGGTGTTTCGCTGATTGCGGCGCGTATGCAAATCCTTGATGATGAGGGTTTGCCAATGCGGATTTTTCTGCGCCTGCCGAAAGTGACGCTGTGGCTGATATGGGAGATTCTGAAATCCAATATCGGTGTCATTCGTGTGATTTTGAAACCCGACAGCGCCAGCCCGCAAATGGTGGCGGTGAAAGCCAGCCAGAAAAGCGTGGCCGGTCTGGTGACACATGCCAATTTCATCACGCTGACGCCCGGCACGGTCTCAGTGCAAGTCGATGAAAGTTCCAATGAAATACTTGTTCATGGGCTGACAAAAGATTTTTCCGCCGCTGTGCTGGAACCTGAAATGGATGCCCGCGTATCCGGACTTGAGGGGCGCGGGGCATGAGTATTCTGGGCGCGGCGCATTTCTGGTTGGGGCTGACCCTGCTGGCCTTGGGTGCGGGTGTGTTGCTGGCTGTCTGGCGCGGCGCGCTGGGGCCAACCGCTTTTGACCGCGTGCTGGCGGTCAATTCGATTGGCACGATTATGGTGCTGGCGATTGCAGTGTTCGGCTTTTTTGACGGGCGACCTGAATTTCTCGATATTGCGCTGCTTTATGCGCTGATTAATTTCATTGGCACGATTGCCGTGCTGAAATATTTCCGCCATGGCACATTGGGTGACCATACACCGGCTGACCAAGACAGCGCCGGTGACATCAACGATGGAGGCCATAATGGCTGAGGCGGGCATGATTGACATGATGCGCCTTTGGGTTGGCTGCGCGGCGCTGCTGGTCGGAGCGATAGGCGTGATATTCGGCGCGCTTGGCCTGTTGCGGCTGCGCGATATTTACCAGCGCATGCATGGTGCCGGCATTATCGATACGGGCGGTGCGGGGCTTATTTTGTTCGGCCTGCTGCTATTGTCACCCGATTGGACGGTGAGTGTGCGTCTTGTGCTTATCGGTGCTTTGCTGGTCATGACCAGCCCAACCGCCACCCATGCCATTGCCCGCGCCGCGCGCTTTGAAGGGGTGGAGCCGGAACTGGCACAGCCGGATGAGGAGAAGGGCTGATGGCAGGGTTTCTGGTCAATGCGACACTGATTGCCTTTCTGGCGTTGATTGCCTTTCTGGCGCTGCGCCTGCACAGGCTGTTTGCCGTTATCATGCTGTCGGGCGCGTTTTCGCTGACCGCCGCGGTTTTGTTTGTTGTGCTGGATGCGGTGGATGTCGCCTTTACCGAAGCGGCGGTCGGGGCAGGCATTTCCACCGTGCTGGCACTGGCAACATTGAGCTTGGTTGCACCGGAAGAAAAGCCCCATAAAATTGCCGTTCTGCCCGCCATTTTGGCACTGGCCACCGGCCTGATGCTGGCGGTGGCAGTGGCCGAGCTGCCCGCCTTTGGTGCAGCTGACGCGCCGATACATACACATGTCGCGCCCGACTATATCGAAGGCAGCGCAAATGATATTCAAGTGCCGAATATCGTTACCTCTGTGCTGGCCAGCTATCGCGGCTATGACACATTTGGCGAGACAGTGGTGATTTTCACCGCCGCCATCGCTGTTCTGCTCATCATTGCCGGATGGACAAGGCCGGAAAAAGACAATGAGGAGGACGAGCATGCAGGATGATCCGGTCATTCGCGTGATTGCCAAAGTGCTGATTCCCGCGATTATGCTTTACGCGCTTTATGTCCAGTTTCATGGCGATTACGGCCCCGGTGGCGGGTTTCAGGCCGGGGTGATTTTCGCCGCCGCCTTTGTGCTGAACGCGGTTATTTTCGGCCTTAATCGTGGCCGCCATGTTTGGCCGGCACAATGGAATCTGACAGCGATAAGCCTTGGTGTGCTGATTTATGGCGGCACGGGTCTGGTCTCATTCTTTTATGGCGCCAATTTCCTTGATTATGATGTACTGGCTGAAAAAGACTATCACGGTCAGCATATCGGCATTTTGCTGGTCGAGTTTGGGGTCGGGCTGACAGTTGCTGCGGTGATGGTGATGCTGTTTTTCGCCTTTGCCGGACGCTTGTCGCATAAAAGGTTGGTTTCCAAAACCGAGGCGCATGAGCGATTTCTGGCCGCCAATGCCAAAGATGAGGCCAATGGGTGAAGGCGGATGAGTATTTTACTGACCCATTGGAATTATTTTTTGGTCATTGTGCTGATGATGCTCGGCTTTTATGCGGTGATTGCACGTGGCAATATGGTCAAGAAAATGGTCGGGCTGAACATTTTCCAGACCTCGGTTTTCATGCTTTATATTTCAATGGGCAAAGTCGGTGAAGGCACAGCGCCCATTCTGACCGGCGAGGCTGGCACGGTTTACTCCAACCCGCTGCCGCATGTGCTTATCCTGACAGCAATTGTTGTTGGCGTTGCCACCACGGCGGTCGGCTATGCGCTGATTATCCGTATTCAAGAGAGTTTCGGCTCAATTGAAGATGACGAGCTGATTGAGATGCTTGATGATGCGACGGAGGATGGCGTGTCATGATGCAGCATTTACCCGTCTTGCAGGTTCTTGCACCGCTTATGGCTGCACCCTTCGCCGCGCTGCTGCGCTGGCGCGATATGGCATGGGGGTTGGCAATGCTCGCCACCGGTGCGGCTTTTGTCATTTCGCTGGCGCTGTTTGTGCAAGTTTCAGCCAATGGCACAATTGTCTATGATTTGGGCGGCTGGCCTGCCCCGATTGGCATTGTCTATGTCATTGATGCGGCCAATGCGGTGGTGTTGCCGGTTATCAGCTTTATCGGTTTTATTGCCACTTTGGCGGCGCGGCATTTGGTGGCGCGCGAGATAGACCGGCGCGACCATGCGCTGTTTTATTCCGCTTGGCTGCTGACGCTGGCCGGTATGCTCGGACAGGTGACAACCGGCGATGCCTTCAATATTTTCGTGTTTCTTGAAATTTCCTCGCTATCGGCCTACGCGCTGGTCGCTATGGGCGCTGGCCGCGACCGACGCGCTTTACCGGCTGCCTTTAATTATCTCATTCTCGGCACGGTCGGGGCGACATTTTATGTGATTGGCATTGGCCTTTTATATATGCAAACCGGCACGCTGAACCTTGCCGATTTGGCCAATCGTGTGCCGCAATTGGGCGCCACATTGCCCGCCTACACGGCGCTGGCGTTTATCGCGCTTGGCCTGTTTTTGAAAATGGCGCTGTTCCCCTTGCATTTCTGGTTGGTTCCGGCCTATGGCTATGCGCCTTCCGCCGTGTCCGCCCTGATGGCGGCAACCGCCACCAAAGTCTCGGTTTATGTGCTGATACGGTTGATTTTCGGCGTCTTTGGCGCTGATTTCCCAAGCCTTGCCGATGGTTTCGGCATGTTGGTGATTACGCTGGGGCTGGTGGGCGCTTTTGTCGGCACGCTGGCGGCGATTGTCGAAACCGATTTGAAAAAGCTGTTCGCCCAATCTTCCATTGCCCAGCTTGGTTATATGGCGATTGGTATTGGCCTTGTCACCGCTTCCGGTCTGACAGCGGCGATTATTCACCTGTTTAATCATGCGCTGATGAAGGGCGCGCTTTTCCTCGCCATTGGCGTGATTGCCGCACAGGCCGGACGCGCCACAATGGGAACCATTCAGGGGGCGGGGCGGCAAATCCCGATGACCATGACGGCGGTGCTGTTTGGCGGGCTGGCACTTATCGGTGTGCCATTGACCGCCGGTTTCATCTCCAAACTTTATCTCATACGCGCACTGATTGAGGTTGATTTCTGGCTGATTGCCGCTTTGGTGTTTATCAGCTCGGCCTTAGCACTGGCCTATATTTGGAAAATTGTCGAGGCGGCATGGCTGTCGGAGCGACCGGAAGGCGCGCCGGTCTTGACCGAGTCCATTGGCACATGGTTACCCGCTTGGCTGCTGGTGCTGGCCACGCTCGGTTTTGGTATTTTCGCCGCCCCGCTTGTCGAAGCCGCAATGG
>JAYPAN010000005.1:64476-79286 GCA_038123715.1 Rhodobiaceae bacterium
CCGTTCGCCATGACGCCGGAAACGCTGATATTGCTGCTGCTTGGCCTGCCCTTGCTGGCCGCTGCCGGCGTGCTGGTCGCCGGTAAAGTTGTGACCGGCGCTCAACAGGCCAATATACGCGACGGACAGGGCGTGCTTATCGGGCTTTATACGGCGCTTTGCGCCATTGCCCTGTTTGCTGCCATGCCGGTCGGCACGGACATCACTTTGCTGACTTTCGTGCCGGGTCTGAGCCTGAGTTTCACGCTGGAGCCGCTTGGCCTGCTTTTTGCGCTGGTCGCCGGATGTCTGTGGCCGATTGCAACGCTTTACACAATCGGCTATTTGCGCGGCGCGGGCGAGAAAAACCAGACCCGCTTCATGTTCTTTTATGCGGTGGCAATTCACGCCGCTATGGGGATTGCGCTGTCGGGCAATTTGCTGACGCTGTTTGTGTTTTACGAAATCCTGACATTTTCAACCTATCCGCTGGTGACGCATAAAGGCACAGAAGACGCTAAAAAAGCCGGTCGCGTCTATCTCGGCATATTGGTCGCCAGCTCGGTGATTTTGCTGTTGTTTGGCGTGATTGCCGTTTGGGTGTTGGCTGGCACGTTGGATTTTGCTGCCGGCGGTATTCTGGCTGGGAAAATAGATACCGCCTATGTGCCATTGCTGCTCGGCCTGTTTGCCTTTGGTATCGGCAAGGCGGCGCTGATGCCCTTGCATCGCTGGTTGCCCGCCGCCATGGTTGCCCCAACACCGGTCAGCGCGCTATTGCATGCGGTGGCAGTGGTGAAAGCCGGTGTATTCACCGTGCTGAAAGTGGCGGTTTATATTTTCGGGTTGGATTTTCTGGCCGAAAGCGGCGGCAGTGACTGGCTGGTCTATGTCGCCTCATTCTCCATTCTGGCGGCATCTTGTGTTGCCCTGACCAAAACCAATTTGAAAGCACGGCTGGCCTATTCGACGGTCAGCCAGCTTGGTTATATTGTGCTGGGCGCGGCGCTGGCCTCGCCCTTGGCGGCAAGCGGGGCGGCTTTGCATATCGCCACCCATGCGGCGGGCAAAATCACACTGTTTTTCTGCGCCGGGGCGATTTATGTGGCGCATCATTTGAGCGACATAAAGGATATGGACGGGCTGGGGCGCAAAATGCCGATTACCTATCTGGCTTTTGCCATTGGTGCTTTGTCAATTATCGGCGTGCCACCGCTGGGCGGGGCATGGTCGAAATTTATTCTGATGGGCGGCGCCTTGGATAATGGTCATTTGCTTGTGCTGGCCGTGCTGATGGTTTCCTCGCTGCTCAATCTGGTCTATCTGGGCGAGTTCGTGCTGCGCGGCTTTTTTGCGACCCCAAGCCAGCCTGACAGCACAATCAGCGAAGCGCCTTTAGCCTGTCTGGTGCCGCTTGTGGTGACCGCGCTTTTGTCGATTGCCCTGTTCTTCGGCGTTGACCTGTTTATGCTGCCTTTTAGCGGATGAGATAACCGATTATGACCGAGCATAGCCCAAGTGAGATTAGCCCCGCCGCCCGCCGGTTTATTCGTGCGCTGGCGGTGATATGCGTTGCGCTGGTGGTGTTGGAGTTTATCATCCACCGCCATACCTATTTCACCGCCGAGGGCATGCCGTTGTTTTTTGGCGTCTATGGCTTTGCCGCTTTCATGATTGTTGTTGGCGGCGGTGTCTTGCTGCGTAAGCTGGTCATGCGCGCACCCGATTATTATGACGCTTCAGATGATACGGATGGGGGCGACAATGCTTGACGCGCTTCTAGCCCTTCCCGGATTGCTGATGATTATCGGTGCTGCTTTGGTGCCGGTCTTGCCGGTCATGGCGCGCAACCCCTATATGCTGGTGGTGATTGCGGTTTCGGCTTTCTCCTGCTGGCAGATTGACCCAGGCGTGCATGTGACGGCCAGCTTGGCCGGATTGGATTTGACGCTGGTGCGCGCCGAGGCGATTACCCGACCCTTTGCCCTTGTCTTTCATATCGCAGCCGCGCTGAATGTGATTTACGCCATGCATGAGGACAGCCGTATGACGGCCAGTGCCGGGCTGGCCTATGCCGGGGCGGCAATTGCGGCTTTGTTTGCCGGTGACTTTGTCACCCTGTTTATCTATTGGGAAGCAACCGCCTTTACCTCGGTCTTTCTGATATTGGCCGGTGGCACATCGCGCAGCCTGCCTGCTGCCATGCGCTATTTGCTGATGCAAGTCGCCTCCGGCGTGATATTGCTCGGCGGTGCTATTTTGCTGTGGCATCAGGGCGCGGGGCTGACCATTCAGGCGCTGGATGCAAGCAGTCTTGGCGGGTTTCTGGTCTTGCTGGCCTTTGGCATTAAAGCGGCTTTTCCATTCCTTAATGGCTGGTTGCAGGACGCTTATCCGGAAGCCAGCATTACCGGCACGGTGATTTTATCGGCCTTTACCACCAAGCTCGCCATATACATGCTGGCGCTGTGTTTCCGCGGGCTTGAGCCACTTATCTGGATTGGCGCGGTGATGACACTGTTCCCCGTCTTCTTCGCCGTGATTGAAAATGATTTGCGCCGCGTGCTGGCTTTTTCGCTGAACAACCAGCTTGGCTTTATGGTGGTCGGCATTGGCGTCGGCACGGATTTGGCGATAAATGGCACGGTCTCCCATGCCTTTGCCCATATTATTTACAAAGCGCTTTTGTTTATGACTATGGGTGCGGTGCTGCTGCGTACCGGCACGGCCAAAGCCAGCGAGCTGGGCGGGCTGTGGCGCAATATGCCGCTGACCACGATTTTCTGCATAATCGGCGCTGTGTCGATTTCATCTTTTCCGCTGTTTAGTGGCTTTGTTACCAAATCGCTGACCATTGGCGCTGCCGCCAAGGAAGGCTATTTCTGGGTCTGGATGGCGTTGATTTTCGCCTCGGCCGGTGTGCTTGAACATTCGGGCATTAAAATCCCCTATTTCGCGTTTTTCGGCCATGACCGGAAATTCAAAGTCAAGGAAGCACCGCTGAATATGCTTATCGCTATGGGCATAGCCGCCGGGCTATGTGTGCTTATCGGCATTTTCCCGCAATTGCTCTATGCCATGCTGCCCTATGAAGTGACTTATAAAGTCTGGGATGCCGGGCATGTGCTGGGCGAATTACAATTGCTGCTCTTTGCTGTGCTGGCCTTTGTGATTTTGATGGTGCGGGGCTGGTATCCGCCGGAAATTGATTCAACCGTCTTGAACACGGACTGGTTTATCCGCCGCGCCATTCCGCGCGCGATACTGGCTATTGGCCGTCCGGTTATGGCTCTATGGTTTGCCGGTGTTCAAGGCGCGCAAACCCGCATCATGCAGGCTTTGTTCAAGGGCGAACAGGCAAGCCGCAATAGCGGGCTGGTATCGGGCATATCAACAACAGGCGCTGCCGCCGGTGTCTTTCTGGCGGTCTTTGCCCTGCTGATGCTGTTCCGCTTCCTGATACAATAAACGCCGCCCCCTATTCTGGGACGGCGTTCAATCGGTCAAATTGTGAATGACTTAGAGGCCAAGCACCGCCTTGGCGATAATGTTACGCTGGATTTCATTGGAACCGGCATAAATCGTCGCTTTGCGCTTGTTGAAATAGGCCGGTGCAATCACCGGTGCGCCGTCAAAGCCGACATCCGGCTCATTGCCTGCCGCCAGCGTATCAGCCACAAAGGGGAAGCCGTAAAGACCTGCCGCTTCAACCGCCAATTCGGAAATCGCCTGCTGCAATTCCGTGCCGCGCGTTTTCAGCAAGGAAGATGCGCCGGGGCCGATATTCTGGCCGGCACTGATATCTGAGAAAATACGCAATTCGGTCGCTTCCATCACCATAACCTGCTGGTGCAAATCATTCAGCTTGTGCTGGAAATCCTTGTCATCGGCCAGCGAGCCGTTTTCGAGCTGGGTTTTTTCCGCCAATTCCTGCACTTTCACCAGCGCGCGCGCCAGACCGGCGGAATAGGGATTGCCGCGCTCAAATTCGAGCAGATATTTGGCGTAAGTCCAGCCCTTATTTTCCTCGCCAATCAGGTTTTCTTTCGGCACTTTGACATCTTCAAAAAATACCTGATTGATTTCCTGCTTGCCGTCAACCGGCCCATCCAGCGTAATCAGCGGCGCGACACGCACGCCGGGGGTTTTCATGTCAATCAGCAGAAAGGAAATGCCGTCCTGGCGCTTTTCCATTTTCGCCGTGCGTACCAGGCAAAAAATCCAATCGGCATGTTGCGCCATTGTTGTCCAGATTTTTGAGCCATTGCACAGATAATAATCGCCCTTATCTTCGGCTTTCATTTGCAGCGACGCCAAATCCGACCCCGATCCCGGCTCGGAATAGCCCTGACACCACCAGACATTGGTCTCCAGAATATCCGGCAGGAAACGCTGTTTCTGCTCTTCCGAGCCAAAAGCCATAATCACCGGCGCGACCATAGTCAGGCCAAAGGCGATGGAATGGGGCGCACCGGCGGCTTCCATTTCCTGCGAGAAAATAAACTTCTGCGTCGGGGTAAAGCCTGCGCCGCCATATTGCTCCGGCCAGTTGGGGGCAATCCAGCCCTTCTCAAAAAGCCGCTTCTGCCATGTCACATGGCCTTCCTTGCTGATATAGCCATTTTTCGAGCGCGCCATTTCACGCTGCAAATCCGGCGTAAACGCTTCGGCGATAAAATCCCGCACTTGCTGACGAAAGGCCGTATCCTGTTCGCTGAAATTCAAATCCATTTTATTCTCCCTTAAAACGGCAGCCGATTAGCTGACAATTTCGACAAAAACAATTTCCGGCGCACCGGACAGCACGCCAGCGAGACCGGCAGCGGCAGCTTTGAAGCCGTCCGATTTACCATGCACTTTCACCGCATCATCATCGCTATATTGCTCCATCACCCGATAAGTGGTGGCGTCATCGCGGTCGCGGCACAATGAATAAAGCAGGCAGCCCGGCTCATCGGCCTTAACGGCCTCCTGCATTTTGGCAAAAGCAGCCTCGAAATCGGCTTGCCTGCCGTCATTAACGCGAAGTGTTGCAATCATTCCTACAGCCATTGAAATCTCCCTTTTGGCTATTTGTCAGTATATTGGGCGGCGCGTTTTTCAAGCATTGCCGTCACCGCCTCAATATGGTCATCCGACTGGTGCATCAATGCCTGCGTGGTCGCCGACATTTCCATAATGGTTTCAAATCCGGTGGTTTGTCCGGCGCGCAACAGCCGCTTGGCCGAGCGCAGCACTTCCGTCGATTGCTTGCACACATCCGCGGCCATATTTTGCGCCGCATCCATCAGCGCGTCATCCGGCACGACCATATTAACCAGACCCCAGCTTTCAGCCGTTTTGGCGTCTATCACCTTGCCGGTGAATAACAGCTCATTGGCGCGCGCGCTGCCAATAATGCGCGGCAAAAGCCATGCGCCCCCATCGCCGGGGATAAGGCCGACTTTCAGAAAAGTTGACCCCATAACCGCGCTTTCAGCAGCAATACGCATATCGCACAGACAGGCCACATCATTGCCCAGCCCAATGGCCGGGCCATTGACCGCGGCAATGGCAGGCACTTGCAAGTTCCACAGCGCCTTGACAATAAGGTGGATACCAGTGCGGTAACTATCGGCAATATGCGCCCCCGGCCCGCCAAAGGGCGCTTGACGCTCCTGCATGCGTTTGACATTGCCACCGGCGGAAAAAGCCGAACCCGCGCCGGTCAGAATAACGCAGCGCACCGACCGGTCGGCGTTAATCTCATTGACAACAGAGGTGAAAAGCGCGCCATCGCCATCTTCGCCCAGCGGATTGCGCATTTCGGGTCGGTTTATCGTTAGTGTGACAACCGGCCCGTCCTTTTCAACTCGCAGCGCATCGGCCATGAACCGGCCTATGCCGCCGCAAAGCGTTTCAGGTGATGGTCAACATTGCCGAACTGAATATCAATCATGGTCAGGCGTTTGAAATAATGCCCGACACTCAGCTCTTCTGTCATGCCCATACCGCCATGCAATTGCACAGCTTCCTGCCCAACAAAGCGACCCGATTTGCCGATTTGCACTTTCGCACCGGCAGCCGCCTTGCGCCTTTCGCTTTCCGCCTCGGCCAGTTTCATATTGACCATATAGGTCATGGAAACTGACTGCTCATATTCCATGAACATGTCCACCATGCGGTGTTGCAGCACTTGGAAAGAGCCGATTGGCACACCGAATTGCTTGCGGGTTTTGCAATACTCAACTGTCGCATCATTGAGCATTTTCATATGCCCAATGGCCTCGGCACAGACCGCACCAATGCCGAAATCAATCGCTTCTTCCAGCACAGCAAAGCCATTGCCGGCATCGCCAATCAGCGCATCGGCACTGACCGCCACATTTTCCAGAGTGATTTCGCTGGCACGGCTGCCATCCACGGTTTGATAATCCTGCGTGCTGACACCGGCGGCGGCTTTATCGACAATGAACAGACCCAGCCCGTCGCGGTCGAACTGGTCGCCGGAAAGTCGCGCCGAGACAATCAACTTATTCGCCCAAGGCGCGCCAATCACAACAGCCTTGGCGCCATTCAGCACATAGCCATCGCCATCCGCCTTGGCGGAGGTTCGAACATCGGCCAGATTGAAACGGCTTTGGGATTCGCTGTAAGCCAACGCCCAAATATCCTCACCAGCAATCAAACCGGGCAAATGACCCTGCTGTTGCGCCGCCGAGCCATGACGGCTCAAAATACCACCGCACAACACAACGGTCGGCAGATAGGGTTCGACAACAAGGCCGCGACCCAATTCTTCCATAATCACCATTGTTTCAATCGGGCCGCCATCCAAGCCGCCCAAATCTTCCGAAAAAGGCGCGGCCAAAAGGCCAAGCTCGGCAAATTGCTGCCAAATCTCGCGGCTCATGCCTTCATCGCTGCGGACAATCTTCATCCGCGCGTCAAAGTCATAATTGTCCTGAACAAAGCTCTGCACCATATTGCGTAGCAATGTCTGTTCTTCGGTAAAACTGAAATCCACTGTTATCTCCCTATATGCTGGATATGTCGGACGAGCCTAGAGCCCCAAAACCATTTTGGCAATAATGTTACGCTGGATCTCGTTTGACCCGCCGTAAATTGAGGTTTTGCGCGTGTTGAAATAGGTTTGTGACGCGCCTTCCGCCCAATCTGCACCAATCGCCATATAATTATCGCCACGCTCAAGCTGCGGCACCCAAGGGGCGGCATAATTGCCAACCGCTTCAACCGTCAATTCGGTAATGCGCTGCTGGATTTCCGTTCCCTTGATTTTTAAAATCGAGCTTTCCGGCCCCGGCCCCTGACCTTTGCTTTCAGAAGCCAGTGTCCGCAATTCGGTATATTCCAGCGCCGTGAGGTCAACTTCCAACTCGGCGATTTTGCGCGAGAAATCCGGCGATTCCATCAAAGGCGAGCCGTCTTCCAATTCACCACGGGCAATTTCGCGCAAGCGTTCAATCGCCTTTTTCGAGCGCGCCACACCGGCAATACCGGAGCGTTCATTGCCAAGCAGGAATTTGGCAATCGTCCAGCCCTTATTTTCTTCACCCACCAAATGCTTGGCCGGCACACGCACATCTTCAAGAAAGACTTCGTTCACTTCATGGCCGCCATCAATGGTGATAATCGGGCGCACAGTGATGCCCGGCGTTTTCATGTCAATCAGTAAAAAGGAAATGCCTTCCTGACGCTTTTCGCTGTCGCCGGTGCGGACAAGGCAGAACATCCAATCCGCATATTGCGCCAGCGTTGTCCAAATCTTGTGACCATTGACAATATAGTCATCGCCATCGCGCACGGCGCGGGTTTTCAGTGCCGCCAAATCAGACCCGGCACCTGGCTCAGAATAGCCCTGACACCACCATGTTTCACCGGACAGAATACCCGGCAACACCCAGTCTTTTTGCTCCTGATTGCCGAATGTGTAAATCACCGGCCCAAGCATGGCCACACCAAAAGGCAGAGGTGCAATCGTGCCGGCAGCCGCATTTTCTTCATTCCAGATATATTTCTGCGTGACCGACCAACCCGTGCCGCCATATTCTTCCGGCCATGACGGGGCGGCCCAGCCTTTTTTGTGAAGCGTTTTGTGCCAAGCCAGAAAATCTTCCTTGGTCAAGTCGCCGCGCTCCATACCGTCGAGATGTGCCGGCTTGTTTTCGGCGATAAAGCTACGCACTTCCTCGCGGAAGGCGTTGTCTTCGGGGGTAAATTCTACGTCCATGTTAGACTCCTGCAAAAAGATTGCCCTAAAGTTAAACGAAACACCGACTAAATCAATGGTCAGCAGGGGATAAAGTGACGCAGAGGTCATAAAGGGACGCGACCGGCGGATTGTCATTTGCGGCGGTTTTCGCTAGCTTCTCACCATGTCCGAGCAACAGACAGCCAATCAATCTCCGAAATCACCCTGTATCGGTGTGTGTGCGGTTTCCGCGCGCGCCGGTTTTTGTATTGGATGCGGGCGCAAGCTGGCAGAAATCGGGGGCTGGCGAGGCCTGTCGGATGATGAAAAGCGCGCCGTGCTGGATGCGCTGCCGGCGCGGTTGGCATCGCTGCCGCAAGATGTTCAGCTCGGTTGAAACCAGCCCAGCGTGGCATGTAAATCGGCCACTGCCCCAATCACAATAATTGAAGGCGGCTCCAAACCTTGCTGTTTAACCGCCTGTGCCGCTTCGGCCAATGTGGTGGTAACCACACATTGATGCGGCGTGGTGGCATGGGTGACAATCGCAACCGGTTCATCAACCGCGCGACCTGCCGCCAATAATTGACTGGCAATCGCTTCAATGCGGCTCATCGCCATATAAATGACAATTACCGGCGAGGCTTTGGCAATCGCCGCCCAATCGAGCAATTCCGGCGCGCCCTTACCAGCCAAATGGCCGGTCACGAATGTCACCGCATGATTGACTTCCCTATGGGTGACCGGGATACCGGCATAGGCCAGACCGCCAATACCGGCAGAAATGCCCGGAATAATGCGAAATGGCACATTTTGGGCAACCAGCGCCTGCGCTTCCTCGCCGCCGCGCCCGAAAACAAACGGGTCGCCGCCCTTCAGGCGCAGCACGCGGTGACCGTCACGCGCCAGCTCAATCAGCCGGTCGGTAATATCTTTTTGCTGCCAAGAGGGTTTGCCACCGCGCTTGCCGG
The DNA here is from genome assembly GCA_038123715.1 of Rhodobiaceae bacterium. Taxonomy (GTDB): domain Bacteria; phylum Pseudomonadota; class Alphaproteobacteria; order RS24; family RS24; genus JAYPAN01. Next base: position 73,618 of record JAYPAN010000005.1, read on the forward strand.
CATAAAATGTCTCCGCCTCCGGCCTGACCAGCGACAAAATATCTTCTGACACAAGCGCATCATAGACCACTTTATCGGCCTGTTTCAGCGCATTGACCGCATGCAGGGTTAACAGGCCGGGATCCCCCGGCCCGGCGCCGACCAGCCATACCCAGCCGGGCTGAAATACCGGCAGGCCGGAAAGCTCAAGCTCCGGCAGCGGCGCATTGGCGGCGGCAAGCCTGATAATTTCCTGCTTTAATGGTTCATCTTCCATGCCGCCTTATAGGCGAGGAAATGATTTGAGACAAATGGACTGCACAGGCGGCTATTTTTTGCTATGACAGCGTCACTTCGTTAATCAAGGAGCCTCCCCCTATGTTTGTGAAACCTCTCCCCGAAATCGCCGAAAATTCAGCCGAATTTGAGAATATGCCATTGGTCAAACCGACCGGATTTCGCGAATATGACGCAAGATGGCTGTTCGGCTCGGAGATTAACTTGTTGGGAGTGCAGGCGCTTGGTTTCGGGCTTGGCACAATTTTACACGAATTGCTGGGCAGCGAAACACAGCCGAAAATTATTGTCGGCCATGATTTCCGCGCCTATTCGCAATCTATCAAGCTGGCCTTAATCAATGGGCTGATGAGCGCCGGTGTGGCGGTGCATGATATTGGCCTTGCCCTGTCACCAACCGCCTATTTTGCCCAATTTGCCGAAGATATTCCCGCCGTCGCTATGGTCACAGCCAGCCATAATGAAAATGGCTGGACGGGCGTTAAAATGGGGGCGGCCAAGCCTTTAACTTTCGGCCCTGATGAAATGAGCCGTTTGCGCGAGATTGTGCTGGAAAATCAGGGTGTCGCGCGCGCTGGCGGCAGCTATACGCATATTGCCGACATGGCCGAACGCTATAAGGCCGATTTGACAGACCGCGCGCCTTTTGCCCGCAAGTTGAAAGCGGTTGTCGCCTGCGGTAATGGCACGGCCGGGGCGTTTGCGCCGGATGTGTTGCGGGCTTTGGGGGTTGAGGTGGTTGATCTGCATTGCGAACTTGACCACAGCTTTCCCCATCACAATCCCAATCCGGAAGATATGGAAATGCTTCACGCGCTGCGTGATAAAATCCTCGAAACCGGCGCTGATATCGGTTTTGCCTTTGATGGCGACGGCGACCGCTGCGGCGTGGTTGATAATGAGGGCGAGGAGATTTTCGCCGATAAAATGGGCGTGCTGGTGGCGCGTGATTTGGCCGGACAGCATGACAAGCCGATTTTTGTGGTCGATGTGAAATCAACCGGCCTGTTCATGACTGACCCGCAATTGCTGGAAGCTGGCGCGACCACGCAATACTGGAAAACCGGTCATTCATATATGAAACGCCATACGCATGAGCTTGGCGCGCTGGCCGGTTTTGAAAAAAGCGGGCATTATTTTTTCAACGCCCCGATTGGTCGCGGCTATGATGACGGGCTGGTGACAGCGATTGCCATTTGCGACATGCTGACCCGCGCCGGTGATGCCTCAATGGCCGATTTGCGCCGTTCCCTGCCGGTCGCCTATGGCTCGCCGACCATGTCGCCCTATTGCGATGACACCAAAAAATATGAGGTGGTTGACCGCGCCATTGCCCATTTTGAAAAACTGGCGGCAGAAGGCGGCACGCTTATCGGTCAGAATATCCGCGATTTGGTGACGGTTAACGGGGTGCGTATTACAGTGGAAGACGGCAGCTGGGGGCTGGTGCGTGCCTCCTCCAATAAGCCGGGGCTGGTTGTTGTGGTTGAAAGTCCGGTATCTGAGGAAAGTATGCGCGCCATGTTCGCCGCTATTGACGCGCTGTTGAGCAGCTATCCCGAAGTCGGCGCGTATGACCAGAAAATCTGACCTCAGAAAAACAGTGCAAGCGCCATGCGTCCGCCACTGAGCAGCAGAAAGCCGGCAAATATAAAATGCAGCGTTGTTTCGCTGAGCCGATGCGCCAATCTTACGCCCAATGGCGCGCCGAGCATGCTTGCCGGTATCATCAATAACAGCGCCAGCATATTAACATAGCCGACAGAGAGCGCCGGCAACTCCGGCAAACCCTGTCCGGCCAGCATAAAGCCAAGCGTTGCCGGTATCGCCACAAACACGCCAAGCGCGGCAGATGTGCCGACCGCTTTGTGAATATCAAGACCGGCGCGCCCCAATAGCGGCACTGAGAATGTGCCGCCGCCAATGCCCATCAGCGCCGAGAAAAAACCGATATTCAGCGCGCCGCTTTTTTGCCAAAACACCGGCAAAGGCGATAATTTCGCCGCTTCGGTATTTTGCCCGCGCGCCAGCATCCGCACGCCCAACCCCAAGGACAGGGCTGCAAAAACCAGTTTCAAACCCGATGGCGCAATAAAGCGGCTGGCGATAGCGCCGACCAACGCACCGGCAATGATGAAACCGCCCCAGCTTTTCAATTTGGCCGGTTCCACCGCGTCGCGCTTGAAATGGCTGCGCGCCGATTGCGCGCCAGTGAAACAAATAATCGCCAGCGATGTGCCGACCGCCATATGCATTTGCAGATAGGCTGGCAGGTCGAAAAACACAAATGTCTGATAAAGCGCCGGCACCAGCACAATGCCACCCCCGACGCCGAGCAGACCGGCAATCAGACCGGACAGAAAACCCGCCCCGGCCAGTGCCGCAACCAGCAAGACCATGTCAGGGGAAAGCGCCACTAGGCCGCCCTCTCGGCCAGATAATCTTGCATCAGCTTTTGCGCCGCAACCAAAACCGACGCATCGGCTCCGGCGCGTGGCGCATTTTCGCTCAAATGCCGCCGCCAGTGCCGCCCGCCCGGACAGCTCTGATACAGCCCCAAAATATGCCGCGTCACACCATGCAAGGGCGTGCCTTCGGCCAGCACGGCTTCCACATAAGGTATTAGCCGGTCAATAATCTCCTCGCGCGAGGGCGGCGCTTGCGTGTCGCCAAACAAAGCCTGGTCAATAGCCGCCAGCATATAAGGGTTTTTATAGGCCGCCCTGCCCAGCATGACGCCGTCAAATTGCGCCAAATGCGCCTGCGCCTCGGCCAAACTCTCAATGCCGCCATTTAATATAATGCTCAATTCGGGGCGCGCCTGCTTCAGCCGCGCGACCAGCCCGTAATCAAGCGGCGGGATATCGCGGTTCTCTTTCGGGCTGAGACCTTGCAACCAAGCCTTGCGCGCATGGACAATAAAATGGCGCACACCGGCCTTGGCGCATAAATCAACCAGCGTAAACAGCGCTTCCTCCGGCTCTTGGTCGTCAACGCCGATACGGCATTTGACGGTGACCGGCACGGCTTTGCTGACCTGCATGGCGGCCACGCAATCGGCCACCAAATCCGGCTCGCGCATCAGACAAGCGCCGAAACGACCTGATTGCACACGGTCGGACGGGCAGCCGACATTGAGATTTATCTCATCATAGCCGTAATCAATGCCGATACGCGCCGCCTCGCCCAAAGCGTCCGGTTCGCTGCCGCCCAATTGCAAGGCGACAGGGTGTTCGGCATGAGAAAACCCCAGCAGCCGGTCGCGGTCGCCAAAACGAATGGCATCGGCGGTGACCATTTCGGTGTAAAGCCGCGCGCGTTTGGAAATCAGCCGCAGAAAATAGCGGTCATGGCGGTCTGTCCAATCCATCATCGGCGCGACGCAAAATGTGAAATCGGGTTCCATGTCGCCGTTTTCGCCTGTTTTCAGCATTTCGGCAAGCCTGAAAGCAAACCGCCCGCCAAGCCGGAGCCTGCGGGCGGTGCTATATTCACAGTGCCGGACAAGCTATTTTTTCTGACCTGACAATTCGTTGAACGGCACGGTTTTATCAACCCGCACATCTTGTGGCAGGCCAAGCACCTGCTCGGAAACGATATTGCGTAAAATCTCATCCGTGCCACCGGCGATGCGATAACCGGCACCGCCAATCCATTGGTTTTGGAAAGCGGCGTTTAATTCGCTGTCCTCCAGCGATTGCATAACGCCGCCCTGGCCTTGCAAATCCATGGCGAAAGATGCCAAGTCCTGCATTTTCGGGCCGGAGACGATTTTACCGATAGAGCTTTCCGGCCCCGGTGTCTGACCTTTTGACAGCGCAGTCAAAGTGCGGAATTTGGTGTATTTCAGACCTTGCGTCTGGACATACCAATCGGCCAGTTTTTCACGCACTGAGGCGTCTTTAATGGCCGGGCCGGTTTCCAATTCGGTCTTGCGCGCCAATTGCAGCAATTCCTCATAATCAACGCCAGCGCCCTGACCAATCGCCAGACGCTCATTCATCAATGTTGTCAAAGCCACTTTCCAGCCTTCACCAACCGCGCCGAGGCGCTGGCTGTCCGGCACGCGGACATCGGTGAAAAACACTTCATTGAAATTGGCATCGCCCGAAATCTGCTTAATCGGACGCACTTCAATGCCCGGCGATTTCATGTCGAGGAAGAAGAAAGTCAGGCCTTTATGCTTCGGCACATTCGGGTCGGAACGGGTGACAATAATGCCGTAATCGCAATAATGCGCGCCGGATGTCCAGACTTTCTGGCCGTTAATCACCCAATCATCGCCATCACGCTCGCAGCGCGTCCGCAGGCCGGCAACATCCGAACCGGCAGCGGGCTCGGAGAAAAGCTGACACCAGACTTCCTCGCCATAAAGCGCCGGTTTGGTGAAACGCTCCTTTTGCTCCTCGGTTGCCCAAGCCAGCAAAGTCGGGATGCACATGCCGAGGCCAATTTCAAAAAAGCCGCGCGGCACATCAAAATTAGCTTCTTCCTGCGAATAAATCACCGATTGAATCGGCGTGCCGCCAAGCCCGCCCAATTCTTTCGGCCAGGTAATCGCGGCATAACCGGCTTCGGCTTTTTTGGCCTGCCAGGCTTTCGCCTGCACCAGACGCTCGGCTTCCGATTTTTCAACCCGCCCGGCGCGCGAGCGCATCGGGTCACGGGGGCGTGCATTGGCTTCCAGCCAGCTCCGCACTTCGCTGCGGAATTGAGCCTCTTCCTGTGTGTCGTTAAAATCCATTTTAACTCTCCTTCAGTTTTATCTTATGCCAGCTCAGCAAAAAGGCCGCTTAAGCTACGTTGCTCTTTTCAAGTTCGGTGACCAGACGGTCTTTCCAGCGTCCGGCACTGCCAAGCGCCAGCGCCAGCAATTTCGACCGGCGGAAATGAAATTGCGGATTGGCTTCCCAAGTAAAGCCAATGCCGCCATGCACTTGAATGTTTTCCTGCCCGGCAAAGCGATAGGCTTCGGTGGCCGCAATGCGCGAGGCGGCGGCAGCAATTTCCAAATCCGCCGCATTATCGGCCAGCGCCATCGCACCATAATAGCAATTGGAGCGCGCCAATTCGAGCTTCACATACATGTCAGCGATTTTGTGTTTTATCGCCTGATAGGAGCCGATTTGCCGCCCGAAAGCATGGCGCTCCAGCGCATAATCCTTGGCCATATTCATTGCCGCTTCAGCACCGCCAACCTGCTCAAAAGCCATCAAAACAGCCGCGCCCGCTTCCACGCGCTTATAAAGCTGCCAGCCATCACCGGCATCGCCAAGCAATGAGGCCTCGGCATTGTCAAAACCCAGCTCACCATGACCGCGCGTCGGGTCAATCGTTGTCACCTCGCGCCGTGACACGCCGGGCTGGTCAAGCGCCACCGCAACCAGTGACAA
>JAYPAN010000005.1:79386-81767 GCA_038123715.1 Rhodobiaceae bacterium
GCGCGACCCAATTCTTCGGCAATCACGCACAGCTCAAGCGCGCCAAGCCCCAATCCGCCATATTCTTCAGGAATGGCCGCCCCGGCAAAACCCAGCTCGCACAGCCCGTTCCAAACTGCATCATCATGGCTGTCCGTCCCGTCCAGAATTTTCCGCACGGCATCAAGGCTGCATTTATCCTCAAGGAATTTACGCGCCTGATCCTTCAGCATTTTCTGATCATCCGAAAAATCAAAATTCATCTCCACCCTCCCGGTCAGTGGTGCGGCAAATCAAAACCGCACAACAGGCCAAAAGCGTATCGCCATATATGGGGCGCGTCAATTGGCAGGGCGGACGGCCAAATCGGTCAAAACGCGCTGAAATACGCCTTCGACTTCCTGCCGGTGCTGCGTCAGACGGTCGCGCAAACGCGCCATATCCGGTTCATTCAGCGTTTTCAGCAGCAAATGTTCGCGCGCCACGCCCAATTCGGCTTCATGGTCTTCAATCGCCAGACTGGCAATCTGGCGCAGGCGGCCATAAGTATCCGCCGCCGCTGCCAAAGGGGCATGGGCGGCAACATCCAGCACGCGGCTATCGCGCAGCAGGGTCAGCAAGTCAGGCAAGGGCATGGGGGCGGCCAGTTCCGCATGATGCGCGCCGTGCGCCAATTGCAATGTCTGGCAGACAAACTCTATATCGACCAGACCACCAGCGCCGCGACGAATATCAAACGGCCCGGCCGGTTTTTGATGGTCGATTATTTTTGCCCGCATGTCGGTCACATCGGCGCATAATTGGCGCAGGTCGCGCGGGCGGGTCAGTATTTCGGCAATTTGCGCTTTCACCTTATCGGCCAGCTCCGACGGCCCGGCCAGACAACGCGCCCGTGTCAGCGCCATATGCTCCCATGTCCATGCATCGGCCTTTTGATATGCGACAAAGCTGGGCAGTTTGGTGACCATTGGCCCGGCATTGCCCGACGGGCGCAGGCGCATATCAACCTCATAAAGCAGGCCTTCCGCCGTCGGCGCGGTCAGGCCGCTAATCAGCCGTCGCGCGGCGCGGGCAAACCAGACATCGGCGGCTATTGACTTTGCACCCGTGCTTTGCGCTGCAAAATCAGCGCAGTCGCACATAATGATAATATCCAAATCCGACTGTAACGCCATTTCACCACTGCCCAGCTTGCCCAGCCCCAGCACCAGCAATTGCGCTTCGTCTATCCGACCATATTGGCGTTCAATATCGGCCAGTGCCGCCGGATGCAGCGCATTAAGGCATTGCTCGGCAAGCGCGGTGAAACGAGCGCCAGCCAGTGGCGCACAAGCCGGGTCAGCCAAAAGCTGAACGCCGAGCCGGAAATGCTGCTCATGGACAAAGACGCGCGCCTTGTCCATCACCGCATCAAAGCCGGTTTCAGCCGACACCAAATCGGCCAGCGCACCCGCATCGGCGTCCTGTCCGGACATCACCATATCGACAAATTGCGGATTGCGCCCCAACCATGAAGACAGACGCGGTGCCACGCTGACCACATCAACCAGCAAATCCAGCAATTGCGGATTGGACTGGAACATGGCGAAAAGCTGCACACCGGCAGGCAAAGCCTGAAGAAAATTGTCAAAACGCACAAAGCTTTCATCCGGGTCGGCGGCACGTGCCAAGGCGCGGAGCAAAAGCGGTTGCAGGCGGGTCAGCCCTTCCCGCGCCCGGCTTGAGCGTGTCGCCCGCAAGCGCCCGCTATGCCATGCGCGTATTTGGGCGGAAATCAATTCAGGCCGCGCAAAGCCCATTTGCGACAGGGTTTCAAGCGTTTCCGGATCATCTTCGCCGCCGGTGAAAACCAGATTGCCAGTGCTGTCGGCAAGGCTTTCGGAGCTTTCAAACAACAGCGCATATTCGCCGGTCACATAAGCCAGTGTTTTGTGCAAGGCCTGTTCAAAATCGGCCAGCCCGTCATATCCGGCAAAGCGCGCGAAACCGGTGAGACTGTCTTCCTCCACCGGCAAAGTCTGGGTCTGCTCGTCAAGGCGCATTTGCAGGCGGTGTTCGAGCCGCCGCAGAAAATAATAGGCCTCAGTCATGCCTTGCGCGGTTTCTTGCGACACCCATTGGGCTGATGCCAATGCCTGCAACATATCGACCGTTCGATGCCCGCGTAAATCTTGATTGCGGCCGCCGGCAATCAATTGCTGGGTCTGGACAAAAAACTCAATCTCACGAATCCCGCCGCGGCCAAGTTTCAGATTATGCCCGCGTGTCGCCAGCGCACCATGACCGCGCACGGCATGAATCTGGCGCTTCATGGAATGAACATCCTCAATGGCAGCAAAATCATAATAGCGCCGCCAGATATAGGGGGTCAGCTCGTCCAGAAAAGCAGCACCCGCCGCCAT
>JAYPAN010000005.1:81867-85212 GCA_038123715.1 Rhodobiaceae bacterium
AGCGCCGCCAGATATAGGGGGTCAGCTCGTCCAGAAAAGCAGCACCCGCCGCCATGTCACCGGCTATCGGGCGCGCCTTGATGTAAACGGCGCGCTCCCAATTCTGCCCCATGGATTCATAATAGGCGAGCGCGGCCGGCACAGATATGCACACTTGCGTCGCGCCGGAGTCTGGACGCAGGCGCAAATCAACGCGAAAGACATGGCCGTCAGCCGTCGGGTTTTGCAGCATGGCAGCAAGGTCACGCACCAGCGAAATGTAAAATTTGCGCTCATCCTGCCCATCCGCCAAGGGCATAGCATCGGGCGTGTAATAAACAACAAAATCAATATCGGAGGAGTAATTGAGTTCCTGCCCGCCATGTTTGCCGAGCGCCAAAACCACCAAACCGTCGCGGCCAAAATCAGACAAGCGGCCAGCCGTCACCGCCTCGCGCAGCAAAAAATCCAATGCCAGCGACACCGCCTTGTCGGCAAAGCGGCTGAGCGCGCTTGTCACTGCCTCGACATCCCAAAAATTGGCGCAATCGGCCAGCGCAATGGCCAGTGCCAGCCGGTTGCGGGCGCGACGCAATATCGCCATTGCCGCATCGCGCCCAGTGGCAGTTTCCATCGCCGCGATTGCATCGGCAATTTGCCGGTCAAGATAGATATCCGGCGTTTGCGAAGCCAGCGCGTCCACCACATCGGGATAGTTTTTCAGCAGGCGGCACAAAAACGGACTGCCCTCTACCAGCCAAGCAAAAAACAACCAATGCTCTGATAAAAGCGCGACCGCTTGGTCACAATTTTCAGCCTGCGCCACAGACAGGCAATCATCCAATAACGGGCGCGCCGTCGCTTCCTCCAAAGGCGCCACATCCGGCAAGCGGCCAAACAGGGCGGTCATTATTTTGGCTCCGCAAGCGGCAGAATAATTTCAGCCAACAGGCCGGTGGGCGCATCGCCAGCGCCGTGCAATGCCGACGCATCGCCAAGCGCAAGCCGACCATGATGGGCGCGGGCAATCGCTTCAACCAATGCCAGCCCCAGACCATTGCCTTGGGTGGCGCGACTGGCTTCAAGACGCATAAAGCGTTTGCGCGCCATATCGCGCAAATCCGGCGCAATGCCAGTGCCGCCATCGGCAACACCAAACCGCGCTTGCCGGTCTTGCCGGTTTTCACAAAGCGACAGCGCAACCGCACCTGCGCCGTGCGCCAGCGCATTTTCCAGCAAATTGCTCAGCGCACGCGCCAGTAAATTGCGGTCGCCCAATGCAATGATGGGATGGGCGGTATTATGCGGCGTGACCAATAATGTGCGCGATGCGGCCTCAAATACCGGCGCATAAAGCGCCGCTACATCCTCCAGCAAATCGGCCAAATCAACCGGTGCGCGGTCAATATCGGCCGCCCCGCTTTCCAGCCGCGACAGGGTGAGCAGGGCGGCGAAACTGTTCAGAACTTCGTCAATATCCAACAGCGCCTCTGCAATTTCATTGGCAATTTCATTGCTAAAATCAGCCGCCGTCCCGGCTTGCAATTTTTCATGCATGGTTTCCAGCCGCACCCGCACACGGGTCAGCGGGCGACGCAAATCATGCGCCAGATTATCAGTGACTTGCCGCATTTCCTGAACCAGCGTCTCCACTTTGTGCAGCATGGTGTTGATTTGCGCGGTCAAATCATCCCATGCGTCACCGCTGCCCGACAGTTTAAGCCTTGTTTGCAAATCACCGGCGGCGACGCGGCGCAATTCTTGGTCAAATTGGGCAACACGCCGCACGGTTTGTGACGCCATGACCAGCCCGCCCAATAGGCCGAGAAAGGCAAGACTGATATAGGTGACCAAAAACTGCCTTTGTAAATTGGTGGCTTGGGTTTTTATATCGCTGCTGTCATAGCCGACCAGCAAAACATCGTCTTGGGAAAACTTGAACAGGCGGGCGCGTATGGGCAGACCTTCGCCAGTGCTGAAAATCAGCCAGTCTTGCGCGTTGCGGCGTGTCGTGTCGGGCGCGGGAAAAGCGCTCAAATTACCGCCGAGAAACTGCCCCAGATTTGACGACAAACGAAACACCGGCGCATCGGGCGCGGCAAGGCGCGTGTCCAGATGCACCATCAGCGCAACCCGCCCGCCTTTGTCAAAAGCCATTTCCGCCATTGCCGCCTCGCGCCAGACGGTTTTGTCCGCCGCCTCGACAATCAGCCTTGTGCTGCGCTCAAACAGGCCAGCCAGACCAATGCCGGTCAGCACCAGAAACAGCAGCAGAAAGACAATCGCGGCTCGAAACCGCGCCGTGCGGAGTATCGTGCCGAGGCGTGTCATTATTTTTAACCCTGCCATTTCATCACAAAGCCGACACCGCGAAGCGTGTGCAGCAGGGGCGTGTCGAAGTCTTTGTCAATTTTGCCGCGCAGGCGCGATATATGCACGTCAATCACATTGGTCTGGGCAGCAAAGTCAAAACCCCACACATGCTCCAGCAACATGTTGCGGGTCACTGTCTGCCCCTGATGTTGCAGCAGGAAATCCAGCAGCTCAAATTCACGCTTTTGCAGGTCAATCTCCTGTCCGGCGCGGGTGACCCGCCGTTCCAGCCGGTCGAGCGTCAAATCGCCCAGCGTGACTTTCGTCTCACTGTCGCCGCCGCGCCGCGTCAAGGCCTCAAGGCGCGCATGCAATTCTTCAAAGACATAAGGTTTGATGAGATAATCATCACCGCCAGCCTTCAAGCCGGCAATGCGGTCTTCTACCTCGCCAAGCGCAGAAAGAAACAATACCGGCACTTGATGGCCGGTTTCGCGCAAATGCCGGACAAGGCTCAACCCGTCCATTTCCGGCAGCATCCGGTCAACCACCAGCACATCATAATTTTGCGCTTGTGCCAGCCGCAAACCCTCCGCGCCATTGTCAGCATGGCTCAGGCGGTGGCCGCGTGCCGCAAAACTCTCTTTCAACAAGTCCGCTGCCGCGAGGTCGTCTTCCACAAGCAGGATATCCATCACAGCCACAGACTAATACGCTTTGGCGTCGGGATGAAGCGGAACATGTCGGTTCAAGTTTCGGGTGGGGCTTCGGGCGGGGATTCGGGTGGTGGTGGCGTGTCCGGCTGTCGGATCAGCACTTTGCGTAATGCCAGCCACAGACCGAACAGCATCAACAATAAAGGGGTCAGCCACAGCGGCGCGGTGTGCCATGCAAAAACCGGCCGGAACAAAACAAACTCGCCATAGCGGGCAACAATGGCGGCGCGAATCTCATCATCTGTGTCACCGGCCTGCAAGCGCGCACGCACAAGGGCGCGCAAATCCTGCGCCAGGGGCGCATCGCTGTCATCAATGGACTGGTTCTGGCAAACCA
>JAYPAN010000006.1:0-52375 GCA_038123715.1 Rhodobiaceae bacterium
GCGGAGCGTCCCATGCAAATATTGGCCGGTGGCGGCACGCATTTACGCGCCTATTTCGGCCTTGGCGTTGAGCATTTGATATTCGGTTTTGACCATATTTTATTCGTTTTGGGTCTGGTTATGCTGGTGCGCGACCTGCGGCGGCTGGTTTATGTGATTACCGCCTTTACGCTGGCACATTCCCTGACATTGGCGCTGTCCATGCTGGGCAATGTGTCAGCGCCGTCCGGCGTGGTTGAAGCGATTATCGCCCTGTCTATCCTGTTTCTGGCGGTTGAATTATCGCTGCCGGAAGAAAAGCGCTCGCCATTGGCGACACGTTTTCCGCAGGCTGTCGCCTTTGGCTTTGGCTTGCTGCACGGCTTCGGGTTTGCCGGCGTGCTGGGCGATATTGGCCTGCCGCGCGATTTGGCCGTGCCGGCGCTGGCATTGTTCAATATCGGTCTGGAAGCCGGTCAGCTCCTTGTGGTTGCAGGCGCGCTTGTCGCCGGCCATTATTTGCGACCTGTAATAGACAAGCGACCGGTTCTCGCCGAAGCACCGATTGTGGTGATTGGCGGCGTATCTGTTTACTGGCTGATTGAGCGCAGTTTGGGATTTTTCCCCGGCATCCTGCTCGGCTGATTATCCAGCCAATTTACTCTGCCGCTTCTGCCTTTTTGGCGTCCGCGCCGTAATTGGCCGGGCGGCCTTCCATTTCGGCCATCACCGCCTCAATCTGGTTGGGCTTGCCGATAATGTCATCCTGCAAGACGCTTTCCAGCATTAGCGTATCGCCAATAAAGCGGTCTGCCGGTTCGTTGAACAGGCGCTTCATGCGGCGCGTGGCATCGGGGTTGCGCGCGGCTATGTCATTGGCTGTGTCCATTGCCGCTGCCAGAGGGTCATCGCAAATACGGGTCAGGAAGCCATGTTGCAGCGCTTCCTCGGCCTCGAAAATGCGCCCCGTATAGGCCAATTCCTTCAGCACATCTTCGCGGCACAGGCGCGCCATCACATGGGTTGTCCCCATATCCGGCACCAGCCCCCATTTGATTTCCATAACCGAGAATTTGGTTCCCGGTGCGGCATAGCGAATATCGGAGCCGAGAAAAAGCTGGAAGCCTCCGCCAATGGCAAAGCCCTGAGCCGCGGCAATCACCGGCACTTCGACCTCGCGCCAGACATAGGCGACTTGCTGCGGCCGATTGGTCAGCCCATGCGTGCGGTTCGCCAGTTTTTCCCGCTTGGCGACAGCGTTTTTATTGCCCGCATCGGCCATGCTGGCGAAATTCGCCATGTCAAGACCGGCGCAAAAGGCGCGACCCTCGCCCGACAAAACGGCAGCGCGCACTGATTTTTCGGCTTTCAGACGTTCGCCCGCTTCAATCAGGCCGTCCATCATATCTTTGTCGAGCGCGTTCATCTTGTCGGCGCGCACCATGTGAATATGGGCGACATGCCCCTCAATGCGATAATCAATCCGGTTTTCCATCTGTCTCCCCTTTCGGTTTATTCCGATTATACAAGCGCACCCGCTTTGGCCGGTTTAATGGTCTTCGGTCAAATGGCGGTGCGCCAAAAATGCACAATAAATATCATCATATCTGTCATTTTTTGCCTTGTCAGGCAAAAAGACGGCATCCTGCCGGTAAGCCGTATCGGCCGCTTGCGACAGGCTGTCAAAGCAGCCATGCGCCCGCGCCGCCAACAAAGCTGCCGCAAATGACGCATCGCGGTGGCTGCCACAGACCAACCGCACATTGAAAATATCGGCCAGCATTTGAAGCCAGTGCCGATTTGCCGCACCGCCGCCCAGCACATGCAGGCAGTCAGGTCGGTTGGGCAGTTTAGCGGTCATGTCCAGCCATATTTCACGCAGCGCAAAGCTCACCCCTTCAAAAGCGGCGCGCGCCAAATCGGCAGATGAAGACGCCCGCGTCAGACCGGATAGGCTGGCGGTGATATCGTCGCGCCACAGCGGTGCGCGCTCGCCATTCAGATAGGGGTAAAGGCGCACACCCTCTGCGCCGGGCGGGGCTGCTTCGGCCAATGCTGTCATTTGCGACCATGACATGCCGCCCAGCCAGTTTTGTCGCATCCACTCCAAAGCGCCGGTGCAATTGCTCATGCCGGCAGCATGATAGACGCCATTTTCAAGAATATGCGGATAGCGCGAGACGGGCGGATAGGTCGGCGCGGGCGCGGGCGCGCCGAAAGACAAGACACCCGCGCTGGCCAGTTTCAGGCTGGCTGTTGTAGATGATAGCGGCGCGCAACACAGCCATTCCGTGCTGGTGTCAATGCTGCCGATATAGACAGGCACATTGGCTGGCAGGCCAAAGGCGGCGGCGGCGGCATCTGTCACGCTGCCGGCCAAATCGCACGCCGACATAATGCGCGGCAGGGCGTCACCGTCCAGACCCGACAGCGCAAGCAAAGCGTCGTCCCAGCCGGTCATGGCGACATTATTCAACATTGCCCCGACCACTTCGCCAATATCGGTGGCATGGTCGCCGGTCACTTGCGAACGCAGCCAGTCTTTGGCGAAATACAGCTTTTGGCATTTGACCAGAATGTCGGCTTCATATTCGGCCAGCCAGCGCAATTGCGGCAGCGTCCATGTGGCATTGGGTCGGTTGCCGGTCACGCGCTCGCAAATGCCGTCATTTTGCAATTGCCGCGCTTGGGCAGCCGCGCGTTGGTCGCTCCACATAATTGCCGGACGCAAAGGCACGCCCGCGCTGTCGCATAAAACGCCAATATGCGCGCCGCCCGAAAAAGCAATGCCGGTCAGACCGCGCATGGCTTCGGCATGGCTGGCGGTCAGTTCAGCCAAAGCCTGCTGCATGGCGCGCCGCCAGTCTTGCGGTTTTTGCTCTCTATGCCCCGGTGCCGGTTGATACGTCTCTACCGGCGCAATGGCCGTTGCAAGCAAGGCATTTTGCCCGTCGCCCAGACGGTCATCAGCAATCAGTGTTGCTTTCAGGCTGCCAGCGCCCAAATCAATGCCAAGAAAAATACCCATAGGCTCTATATCGCCCAAAAGCGGCAAATTGCCAATTTTCCTGTTACCGGAAAAAAATAGGGCGCCCGACTGGCGGGCGCCCCGTGATTGGGTTTAAGGCCAATCCTTGAGTTATTTTCGTGCGCCCGCGTAACGCGAAGGCTGCTCCACGTCCGCTATTGGCTGCCGGATTGAAAACCTTAAAATAGACCGTTCACTAGACAATGGACCACCTCCTTTCAATGGTTGAAGATACGAATCAAAGTTTAATGCGTTTTGATTCGCACACCAAAAGGTTTATGCTGCCGAAATGAAAAATCCTTTATCCCGCTGTTCGGAGATGTGGCCATGATACGCTATCAGATAATTCCGGTGACCCCTTTCCAGCAAAATTGCACTGTGTTCTGGAATGAGGAAACAAAAATCGGCGCTATTGTTGACCCGGGCGGCGATATTGAATTGCTCGACAAGTTCATTGACGAGCAGGGTCTGACTATTGAAAAAATCCTTGTGACGCATGGTCATCTCGACCATGTGGGCAGTGTGGCGCAAATGGCCAAAGCGCGGAATATACCGATTATCGGCCCGCATATTGGCGACAAGTTCTGGATTGACGGGCTGCCGGAAGCGGCCAGTCAAATGAATTTTCCGGCCTCCGAGGTTTTTGAACCTGACCAATGGCTTGAAAATGGTGATGTGGTTGAGGCGGCCGGCGTAAAATTCGATGTCGTGCATTGTCCGGGGCATACGCCCGGCCATGTGGTTTTCATCCAGCAGGAAGATAAAGTGGCAATGGTTGGCGATGTGCTGTTTCGCGGCTCTATCGGACGCACTGATTTGCCGCAGGGCAATTATCAGGAATTGATTGATTCCATCACCCAACGCCTGTGGACGCAAAACCTCGATATCACCTTTATTCCCGGTCATGGGCCGACATCGACTTTCGCCTTTGAAAAACAGACCAATCCGTTTGTGTCAGATGTCGCCCTTGGCTGACGCCGCCCATTTCACGCTTGACCCGCAATTGGCCGCCGACACGCTGGCGGTTGGCCTGCGCGATAATATTGAAATCAGGCTGATGAATGATGCGCGCTATTGGTGGCTGGTGCTTGTGCCGCATTTTCCCAATGCGGTGGAGTGGCATGATTTACCCGCGACAGAGGCAAGCGCTTTGCATGAATTGGCGCTCACTGCCGCCCAACACATGCAACAGCTTGCCAGTGCCGATAAGATGAATATAGCGGCGCTTGGCAATATGGTGCGCCAGCTTCATGTCCATGTCATTGCCCGCCATATTGGCGATGGGGCATGGCCGGGGGCGGTTTGGGGGGTCGGAGCGGCACAAGCCTATTTAGAAGCAGAGGCCGCCACGCGGCTTGCCGCCTTGCGCGCCGCGCTTGCCTGTTAGGGCGCACGCGCTATCTCCTGTTCATGCTGAACAGTTATTCCTCTCCCCTTCATGCGGTTATTTTGGGCGGCGGCGGTGGCCTTGGCGCTGCCTTTGTCGATTGCCTGCAAACGGCTCTGCCGGATGCGCGTCTCAGCGTTTTGGCACGCAGGCCGGAAGCCCAACAAATTGCCTGCGATATTACCGATGAAACAAGTCTTGCCGCCGCCGCCGAAAAGCTGGCCGCGCACCCGCCGATAGATGTGTTGGTGAATGCTACCGGCCTATTGCATGACAGCGAAGCCGAGATTGCGCCGGAAAAGTCTTTGCGCCAGATAGAGGCGGCTATCATGGCGCAAGTGCTGGCGGTGAACGCCATTGGCCCGGCGCTGGTTTTGCGGCATTTCTTGCCGCTTATGCGTAAGGATGGCAAGGCGGTGATGGCGCATTTATCGGCGCGGGTCGGCTCGATTTCGGATAACCGGCTTGGCGGCTGGTATAGCTATCGCGCGGCCAAGGCGGCGCAGAATATGATTGTCAAAAATGCTGCGATAGAAGTGGCGCGCCGACACCGCGATTTGCTTATCGTGGGCTTGCATCCCGGCACGGTGGATACAAAATTATCCGCCCCGTTTCAGGGTAATGTGGCGGCAGGCAAATTATTTTCGCCGCAGCAATCAGCCGGTTATTTGCTTCATGTGCTTGACGGGTTAAGCCGTGAAGATAGCGGCCATGTGTTTGACTGGCAGGGGCAGCAAATCCCAGCTTGACCAATGAAAAATGACTTAGCTGGTTTCCAGACGGCGAAAATCGGCCGGCAGGCGATTGCCCTGAAAATCTATATGCACCACATTGACCTGATGCCGCCGACACCATATTTGCAGGCCGTAATCGGTGAAACCGGCATCCAGCCGCGCATAATCCTGCAAGGAGGCGGGCGGGTCGCTCTGGCCGGCCTCATCGGCACATTTGCTGCAAGCAATATAGCCGGTAATAGACAGGCTCAGCGCCTCCAAAGGCAGGCTTTCGGCATCGGACATTACAATTTCTCCAGAAAGTCGCGGGCGCTGTCGCGCATGGCGGCGCGTTTTTCAGCGTCCATTTTGTCGAGTGTGCGGTAAATCATGCCCATGCGCGGGTTCTGGCCGAGACTGTCGCGGCTGCGCTCCATAAAATCCCAATAAAGATAATTAAACGGGCAGGCCGTTTCGCCACTTGACTGTTTCACCTGATAGCGGCAATCGCGGCAATAATCGGACATGCGGTTAATATAGGCGCCGGATGCGGCATAGGGTTTGGAGCCGACAATGCCGCCATCGGCAAACAGCGCCATGCCTTGCGTATTGGGCAATTGCACCCACTCATAAGCGTCGGCATAAATCTCCAAATACCATTGATTGACCGCTTGCGGAGACAGACCGGCCAGCAGGGCGAAATTGCCGGTCACCATCAGCCTTTGGATGTGATGGGCATAGGCATAATCGCGCGTCGCGGTCAGGGCGGCGCGCATACAGGCCATATCCGTGTCGCCGCTATAGTAGAAATCCGGCAAAGCGCGCGCATGGCCGAAAAAATTACCATCGGCATAGTCCGGCATTTTCAGCCAGTAAACACCGCGAATAAATTCGCGCCAGCCAATGATTTGCCGGATGAAACCCTCAACCGCATTAAGTGGTGCTTGGCCGTCATGATAGCGATGCTCGGCAGCGCGGCAGACTTTAAGCGGGTCGAGCAGGCCAAGATTTATCGAAGCGCCGACAAGCCCGTGATAGAGAAAAACCTCGCCGCTTTTCATGGCGTCCTGATAGTCACCAAATAAGGGCAGACAGAAATCGAGGAAATGGTCGAGTTGCGCTTCCGCCTGCGCGTGAGTGACCGGCCAGGCAAAATTGTCAAGCGTGCCGGGATGGTCGCCAAATTCGCGCGCCACAAGCTCTATCACCGCGCGCGTGACCGCATCGGGCGGGCAGCCGGGGCGCATTGGCACAATATGGCCGCGCGGCAATTTCTTGCGATTGTCGCCGTCATAATTCCACTGGCCGCCAAGCGGGTCGTCGCCCTCCATTAAAATGCCGGTGCGGCGGCGCATATCGCGGTAGAAATACTCCATGCGCAATTGCTTGCGACCTTGCGCCCATTCGTCAAAATCGGCATGGCTGGCGATAAAGCGCGTATCGGGCAGAATGTCCACCTCAATGCCAAAGCGCGCCGCCCATTGGCGCATTTCGGCCAGCAGGCGATATTCGCCCGGCTCGGTCACAAAAAGCTGCGTGACGCCGCGTAGGTCAATCTCGGCGGCCACCGCATCGGCAAATGAGCGTATCGCGGCTTGGGCATCATATTGGTGGTAAATTGTCTCGCGCCCTTTTTCCGCAAGCTGTTGGGCAAAATGGCGCATGGCGGCAAAAACCAGCACGATTTTTTGTTTGTGATGGCGCACATAATTGGCCTCATCGGCCAGCTCGGCAATTAGCACGGGCGCGTTTGGCGCAGCCTTCAAGCTCGATATATCGGGGGAAAGCTGGTCACCCAGCAGCAGAACAAGCTCAGACATGGGGGGCTTCCGTTGCGCTGACACCAGCGCGTTTGCAGCGTTGCGAGCAAAAGCGCACATTGTCCCAGTCGCGCGCCCATTTTTTGCGCCAGCTAAACGGGCGGTGACAGGCCGCGCATATTTTGCTCGGCAAATCAGACTTTTTTCGCATGGCCATAACGCGCCAACCTCCTTGTGCTGAAATGGGTTGGCGCGCCCCAAGGTCAAGGCGATTTCCGGCGCGGCATGGCCTATCCGGCCCCATCTACCCCTTGACTTGCCGCGCTGTGCCGACCATTCTTGGGCGTTGAAAAAAGGGGGAAATTATGGCGTTTCGCGTAAGGCCTGTGGTCACGGCAGCCTTGACAAGCCAATGGGCGAAAAAATTGCGCTTTGGGCTTCATGACGTGCAAAGGCGGGTAAGTGGCACCGGCCATGAAATCTATTTCTTTTTGCAAATTGATGACCCTTACAGTCATTTGCTGGCGCAGGTTTTGCCGGATTTGGTGTCGCGCTATGACATAAATATTCATGTTGTGCCGGTCAATGAACCCGAAGATGATGTTGCCCCGGAACGCAAGGCGCTGGAAGATTTTTCGCGCCGCGATGCCGCCAAAATCGCCCCCTATGCCGGTCTGACATTTGACGATATTGGTCATCAACCCTCTGCTGCCAGCCTTGGGCTGGCCAAGCGGGCGCTGGCGGCGTCCAGCAATGCGGTTAATGTGGCCGCCGATATTACCGCCGCTTTCTGGCGCGATGATGCGATGGCATTGGAGCGCATGGCGCTGGTCAGCGAAGCGCAGGCCGATGGCGTGTTTGAGGCCGGCACCCAGCAGCGCAACGCGCTCGGCCATTATCTTGGCGGCACGCTTTATTATGCCGCCGAATGGTATTGGGGCATTGACCGCTTGCCTTATCTGGAAGAACGCTTGAGCAAATCCAAATTGCGCCATAGCGGCTGCCGACAAATATCGGCTTTTCAGGAGCGTCCGGCCTTTATGTCAAAACCGGCACAGGGGCGCTTGACGGTTGAGTTTTTCCCGTCCGCGCGCAGCCCGTATAGCTATCTGGCTATGCCGGAAACATTTGACCTGCCCAATCATTTCCCGGTTGATTTGGTGGTGCGCCCCGTGCTGCCTATGGTGATGCGTAATCTGCCCGTGCCGCGCCGCAAGGGCATGTATATCATTGCCGACTCCAAGCGCGAGGCCAATCGGATTGATGTGCCATTTGGGCGCATTGCCGACCCGGTTGGTGAGCCTGTGCGCCGGTGCTATTCGCTGTTCAATATGGCGCGCGAGGCCGGACTGGAAAAGGAATGGCTTTTGTCCTTCTGCCAAATGGCTTGGTCGGAAGGTGTTGATATGGGCAATGATGCCGGTCTGAAAAAAGCCGTAGAGCGCGCCGGTCTCGATTGGTCGGTCGCTGAGCCGCTTATCGGCAATGCCGATTGGGAAGCCGAGATGGAAGAAAACCGGCTGCAAATGATGGCTTCCGGTCTTTGGGGTGTGCCGAGTTATCGCTTGCTGGATGACAAGGGCAAGGAGATTTTTGCCACTTGGGGGCGTGACCGCATCTGGCTGCTGGCGCATGAAATTCAAAACGCGCTGGCCGGATAGGCCTTGCGGGGGCCATCACGGTGTCCGATTGTGCGTGCGGACACCGTGACTGAATATCGGATACGAGGGACCATGACGGAAAACCGATACCCAACAGACACATCCATACGCCGATACATTGCATGACCTGAAGTCTCGAAATGTGCCTATAACCCCGGCAATGCGCGCGCAAGATAGAAGCCGGGGCAGACACAGTGCAAAACACAATAGGCTGGCGGTTTTGGAAATTGTTTTCATGTTCTATATAGGTCACAAGGCGCTTGCGGCTGCGCCGGTTGGCGGCCAAGGAAAGTAATGGCCTGACCGGCAAGTCATGGTGTAAACTGCCGCATATCGGGGCGTGATGGTAATTATTTGGGAATCTCAATGCTGATTGACGAGTTCAGTTTTGCCTCTCCGGAATACTCGCTGCCGCGTATTCTGGCGATACGAGCGATAGAGCTGGCCAGCGGTCAACCGCGTCTGAAACGCCTCTATCGCGGCTATCAGGCGGAAAACCTGCCCCATTCGGCATTTTGGAACGAGGCGGTGCGGCTGCTCAATCTGGATATGCGCCTTTACGGCAGTGGTTTTGACAAAATACCCGAAACCGGGCCGCTGGTGGTTGTCGCCAATCACCCTTATGGCGTGTTGGACGGTATTGCGATTTGCTGGCTGGTGGCGCAGAAACGTCAGGATTTCAAAATCCTTATCAATAATGTGCTGTGTCGCGCGCCGGAAATTGAACCCCATGTTCTGCCGGTTGATTTTACCGAGTCGCCGGAGGCGCTGGCGACCAATCTGAGCGCGCGCAAACAGGCACGGGAAATTCTGGATGCGGGCGGCACGGTGATTGTGTTTCCGGCGGGGGGGATTTCCACAACCGGGCGGTTTTGGGCGCGCACGGCCGAAGATGACCCGTGGGCGCCGCTTGTCGGCCAGCTCGTCCGCCGGTCAAAAGCCACTGTCCTGCCAGTGTTTTTTGACGGGCAGAACAGTCTCGCTTTCCAAATGGCCAGCCATGTCAGCTATGCGCTGCGTGTGGCGCTGATTTTCCGCGAAGTCTGCCGCCGCATTGGCACACCTTTGGATATGGTGGTTGGTGAGCCGCTGGATTTTGCACAAATGGAGGCGCATTTGCCGCCCAAAACACTGGCCGCTTTTCTGCAAACTCACACCCATGATTTGCGCCGTTTCATCACCGGCGGCGCTGATTGACCTGACTGGCTGTTGACGACAGGGTGATTTTGCTTGATTGGCCTTCAAAATCTGGTTTCATAGGTGCAGGAATTATAAATATTGGGAGGGCATAATGGAAAATTGCTTGAAATTCTATATTGACGGTCAGTGGGTGGATCCGGTGGATCCCAAGCCGTTTGATGTGATTAATCCGGCCAATGAACAAGTCATTGGTCAGATTATGATGGGTAATGAAGAAGATGTGAACAAGGCGGTGGCTGCGGCAAAAAAGGCGTTTGCCAGCTATTCGCGTTTCACTGTGCAGGAGCGACTTGAGTTGCTTGATGCGATTATCGGCGCTTATCAGAACCGTTTTGACGAGGTCGCAGAGACAATCAGCGCGGAAATGGGTGCGCCGATTTGGCTGTCCAAGGCGGCGCAGGCGGCAATGGGCATTGCCCATTTGACGACAGCGCGCGGGATTCTTGAAAAATATGAGTTCCAGAAGGAAGAAAACGGCACGCTGATTGCCAAGGAGCCGGTCGGCGTGTGCGGGCTTATCACGCCGTGGAATTGGCCGGTCAACCAGATTGCCTGTAAAGTCGCTCCGGCGCTGGCTGCCGGTTGCACAATGGTGCTGAAGCCGTCGGAAATTGCGCCTTTGAACGCCGCCTTGTGGACTGAAATCTTGGATGATGCCGGTGTGCCAGCCGGTGTGTTCAATCTGGTCAATGGCGACGGGCCAAGCGTTGGCGATGCCATGTCGCGTCACCCTGATATTGACATGATGTCGTTTACCGGCTCGACCCGCGCCGGTGTGATGGTAGCCAAATCAGCCGCCGATACAGTTAAGCGCGTGGCGCAGGAATTGGGCGGTAAATCGGCCAATATCATTCTTGACGATGCCGATTTCAACAAGGCGGTCGCCCAAGGCGTGCAAAGCTGCTTCATGAATTCAGGCCAGTCTTGCAATGCGCCGACGCGGATGCTGGTGCCGGCCAGCCGCCATGATGAAGTTGTCGAAATCGCCAAAGCGGCGGCGGCAAAAGTCACGGTTGGTGACCCGATGACGGAAGGCACAACAATCGGCCCGGTGGTCAGTGAAATGCAGTTTGAAAAAGTGCAGGGGCTGATTGAAAAGGCGATTGAGGAAGGCACGGAATTGGTCGCCGGTGGCCCCGGCAAGCCAGATGGGCTGAATGCGGGCTATTATTGCAAGCCGACAATTTTTGCCAATGTCACCAATGATATGACGATTGCGCGCGAGGAAGTCTTTGGGCCGGTTCTGTCTATTTTGAAATATGAAACGGAAGAACAGGCGATTGAGATTGCCAATGACACGGTTTATGGCCTGTCGGGCTATGTGCAATCGGGCGATATTGACCATGCCCGCAATGTGGCCTCGCAATTACGCACCGGCAATGTGCATCTGAACGGCGCAGGGCCAGACCTGATGGCTCCTTTTGGGGGCTATAAGCAATCGGGCAATGGCCGCGAATGGGGGCCGCATGGCTTTGAGGATTTCCTCGAAACCAAAGCGGTGCTGGGCTACGCCGCAGAATAATGAGTGACCGCCAGCCCGATTGCGGGTTGGCGGCATTGCTTTAAGGGCGAAAACATGCTGTCCAACAGCTATCCAATGCTGCAATTCGCGCTGGGCGAAGAGATTGACATAATGCGCGACACATTGCGGCGTTTTGTCGATGACAAGATATTGCCGCGCGCCGCTGACATAGACCGCACCGACACTTTTCCGCGTGATTTATGGGAGCCGCTGGGCGCGCTTGGCCTGCACGGGCTGACCGTGTCGGAAGAATATGGCGGCGTCGGGCTGGGTTATTTGGCGCAGGCAATTGCGGTGGAAGAAATAAGCCGCGCCTCCGCCTCGGTTGGGCTGTCTTTCGGGGCGCATGGCAATTTGTGTATCAACCAGATTTTCCGTTGGGGCAATGAGGCGCAAAAAGAACGCTATTTGCCCAAGCTGGTATCGGGCGAACATTTGGGTGCTTTGGCCATGTCGGAAACCGGTGCCGGTTCGGATGTTGTGTCGATGACATTGCGCGCCGAGAAAAAGGGCGACCGCTATATTCTCAATGGCGGCAAATTCTGGATTACCAATGGCCCGTCAGCCGATGTGCTGGTGGTCTATGCCAAAACCGAGCCGGATGCGGCCTCGCGCGGGATTACAGCATTTTTGATTGAAAAGGATTTCCCCGGTTTTTCCTGCGCTCAAAAGCTTGATAAATTGGGTCATCGCGGCTCGGAGACCGGCGAGCTGGTATTTGAAAATTGCGAAGTGCCGGAAGAAAATGTGATGGGGCCACTTAATCGCGGTGTCGAAGTGCTGATGAGCGGGCTGGATTATGAGCGCGCTGTGCTGGCCGCCTGGCCGGTCGGTATTATGCAGGCCTGTCTTGATACCGTGCTGCCTTATATGCATGAGCGCCGCCAGTTTGACGCGCCAATTGGCACATTTCAGCTGGTGCAAGGCAAGCTGGCGGATATTTATACAAGGCTGAGTGCCAGCCGGGCTTATGTTTATGCGGTCAACCAAGCCTGCGACCGTGGCGAGACAACGCGCAAGGATGCGGCTGCCGCCATATTATTCGCCGCCGAAAACGCCACGCAATGCGCGCTCGATGCGATACAGCTTATGGGCGGCTCAGGCTATGTGAATGACAATCCGGTGGGACGTTATTTGCGCGACGCCAAGCTGGCCGAGATTGGTGCCGGCACGTCGGAAATCCGGCGCATGCTTATCGGCCGCGAATTATTCGCTGAAACAAGCTGACTGACTTTTCAAATACGCGATTGCCGGTCAAGCAGACCCAGCACAAAACCGACCGGAACCAAACCAACAGCAATAATAATAAGCGCGGGCAGGGCAGCATCATCCATTGCGCCGAGGGAGGCATAGCTGTAAACCGAGCTGGCCAGCGTCTCAAAATCAAAGGGGCGCAAAATCAGCGTGGCCGGTAATTCCTTCATCACATCGACAAACACCATGAGGGCGGCGACAATCACGGCGGGGCGCAAAAGCGGGATATGCACATGGCGTAAAACCGATAAGGGCGCATGACCAAGGCTGCGCGCCGCCATATCCAACGCGCCGGGGATACGCCCGAAACCGGCCTCTATTGTGCCGAAAGCCAGCGGCATAAACCGTATCAAATAGGCAAACAGCAAGGCGGTCAGCGTGCCGCCAAAAGCCAGCGCGCCGCCGCTTAAGCTGTCTGTCTGCGCCAGCACCACCATCACGCCAATTGCCAGCACCGCCCCCGGCACGGCATAGCCAAGCGAGGCGGCATTGGTCAGCAGCGTCATGGCGCGCCCGGCCTGCAGCCGCGCCGCATAAGCCATCACCATGCCAATCAAGCAAGTCAGCAAAGCGGCCAGCATGGCGAGAAACACCGAATTGCGGGTGGCGGCGGCAAGGCCGTAATGAATCTCGGCGCGCGCGGCATGGTCGAAAAACAGCATGACCGGCAGAATGAAACCGAGCAGCACCGGCAACAGGCAGGCCAGCAAGGCCGCCATGCCGCCAAGCCGCCCCAGCGCAATGAGGCTGCCGGGGGCATTTATGATTGTTTGACCGGCGCGCGCCGCATAGGCTTGGCCGCGACGGTGGCTGCGCTCCAGCGCCAGCAGCAAAGCGATAAAGCCGAGCAGCACCAACGCCATTTGCGCTGCGCCGGCCAGATTGCCGCGCACCAGCCAAGTGTCGTAAACACCAATCGTCAATGTGCGGACGCCCAAATGCTCGACCGCGCCAATATCATTGAGACATTCCATCAGCGCCAGCGACACGCCAACAATCAGCGCCGGTCGTGCCAGTGGCAGGGAAATGCGCCAAAAACAGCTTGCTGGCCCGTGGCCGAGGCTGCGCGCCGCTTCAACCGGCCCGCGCGCCTGCTGGATAAAGGCGGCACGGGTGGACAGAAAGACATAAGGATACAGCACCAGCGACATGACAAAAACCGCCCCGCCAAGCGAATGCAGCGACGGATAGGCCATGCCGGGCAAAAGCGCTTGCCAGAGATTGAAAACCGGCCCGGCATCGTCGAAAAAATCGCTATAGGCATAGGCCAGCAAATAGGTAGGCATGGCGAGAGGAAATAACAGGGCAACCGCCAGCACATCGCGCCCCGGAAAGCGGCAAAATGTGACCAGCCAAGCCGTGCCTGTGCCGAGTGTCGCGGTAACAAACGCCACCGCGCCCATCAGATATAATGTGGTGTTTATCTGGCCGGGCAGCACGGTGCGCCATAAATGCGGCCATATATTATCCTGCGGATTGGCGGCCAGCCAGAACAGCGCCCCAATCGGTGTCAGCAAGGCCAACGCCAATGCCGCCGCCGCCCAGACATACCAAGGCACGCGCCTTATATAGCGGTCAAAGAGTGACGGTGCATTCGCCCTGCCTGCCACTTATCCCTCCTCCAGTCGCCTATTGCTTGCGACAGCTTGCGGCGGCGGCCTGCAATTCGCGGGCGATTTCTTCGGCCTCCTCGGCGGTAAAATCCATCGGGATTTCAATCTCGCCCGTGGTGACGAAAATCCGCACCATGGCGCGGTCGGTTGGCCCAACGGACAATTCCGCCTCGATTTCTGAAGGTGTATTTATGCCCATCTCATACTCCGGCTTTGCAAGCCTTATGCATAAAGAATTGCCGGTCAGGCGGCAAGTCTTACCGGCTGGTCGGGAAAGGCGAGTTGCTCGGTGGCGCGCCAGTCAGCGGTGACATAATTGACAATCAGCGATTTGCGGATGCCGGTAATTTTGCGCGGCTCAAAGCCGTGATAGCTGGTCGGCGACGGCACGAAGCCCATCGCCGCGCCGGGGCGGAAGGGCGCGAGAGCCACTTTGCTTGTCGCCCG
The DNA here is from genome assembly GCA_038123715.1 of Rhodobiaceae bacterium. Classification (GTDB taxonomy): domain Bacteria; phylum Pseudomonadota; class Alphaproteobacteria; order RS24; family RS24; genus JAYPAN01. The sequence goes on from JAYPAN010000006.1 coordinate 14,565, forward strand.
GTTTTTAACTTTGGGCGTTGTTGTGTAGTTACACATCTTGTTTTTTTTTGTAAAGGCGACTATTTTCCCGGCATCGGAGGTGCATGCACGCCGATGCCGGTGCAGCCTTAGCTCAGTAGGTTAGAGCGCTTGATTGTGGATCAAGAGGTCCCCCGTTCAAATCGGGGAGGCTGTACCATTTTTCCTACTTGATGATTTGAATACAGCGCTTCTATTCCCCGCTGTTGTGGGCGGTGATTTGCGCCTGCAAATCGGCCTGTCGTTGGGCGGTGAGGGGAAAGCGCACGGCTATCACAATGGCGAAGATGAAAAACACCGCCGGCACAATCGCATATAAAACGCGCAGCGCCAGCAAATCGTCAAAGCTGTTCTCCGACAATAATTTGGCATTGAAATCGGTGAAGGACAGCGCCCATATCGCTAGAAATGTGCCAAGCGCGGTCGAGATTTTCGACGTCATGCCGGCAAAGGCAAAATAGGAACCGGCGCGCGCCTTGCCGGTCTCGGCCGTCTCAACATCAATCACATCGGCCAGCATGGCCAGCGGCAAAAATTGCAAACCGCCAAAACACGCGCCCTTCAGCATGAAGAAAATAACAAACATGGCGTAAGTCTCGGCATGAAACGCCATATTTATGGTGGAGATAATCGCCACAGTTATCAAAACGGCGGAAAAGGATAAATGCTTGCCGAATTTGCGCCCCAGCCACAGCCAAAACGGCACCGCCGCCAGCCCGGCCACGAAATAGCCGAAATAAAGCGTGCCAACCGCACCGGCCTGTATCACCGAGCGCATGAAAAACAGCGACAGCGCATTGCGAAACGCCTCGGCCAGCGTGACGATAAGCAAAATGCCGATAATCATCCGCATCGGCTTGTTGGCCCAAATCCGTCGCACACCATCCCAAAAGCTGACATGCGCTTGCTTGGTGCCGCCTTGCGGCTCCGGCTCGGCGACAAAGATGAACAGCAGCAGCATGGCCAGCGGCGCGCTTATCGCAATGGCCAGCGCCATGCCGCGCATGATGGAGGCAGTGGTGCCATCGCCATATTGCTCAACCAGAAACGGCACAAAGGCAGCAACCAACAGGCCGATAAGGGTGAATTGCTCGCGCCAGGCGGTAACCCGCGCGCGCTGGTGGTAATCGGGCGACAACTCCGCCCCCCATGCGCCATAGGGCAGGCCGATAAGCGTGGTGCCGATATACATGCCGGCAATGCATAAGAGCAGGTAATATTGGTCAACACCTTGCGGCGGCACAAACAGCAGCCAGACCGACACAGCCAAAATCGGCGTGCCGAGAAATATTAGCGGGCGACGCCGGCCAAAAGGCGTGCGCATGCGGTCGGATATCAGGCCAACGGCCGGGTCGGTCACCACATCGGTCAGCTTGGCCAGCAACAGCATGGTCGCCACCGCCGCCAAGGGCAGGCCAACATGACCGGCATAAAAGGCCGGCAGCCATATCGCCACCGGATAGCCGACCAACGCCAAGGGCAGGGCCATAAAACCGTATACGCCCAGCACACCTGGCGTCAGGCTCTGCGCCCGTGATTGCATTTGTGATAGCGAGTTGCTGTTGTCGCCTGCTGCGTCGATGCCCGTATCCGTCATGTGAGAGCCCTCCCTATCTGCTAGTTTGACAAAACAGCCGATGATTTGCACCTGATTTTCTTGCTAATATTCGTCCTGAGTGCAGTTCCTAGTTTTGCATCCTATTACGTAGTGTTGCGGCAAATCTAAAGTTGCACAGCTTTTTCGGCAATCCCGCATAACACACGGATTTTTTCATTTTTTCGACAAAAACAGATTATTAGACAGGGCAAATGAACTCTTGGCCATCTATTGGGTGCGGCTTAACCGGCGGAGGCAGCCTCGCGGGCAGCCAAATCTTCGCGCAGGCGACGCCCGGCGATGAAATAATGCACCGACCCCCATATATTGAGCAGGGATACCAGCACCAGCGCATAGCGCAAGCTGTCTTGGCCGTAATCGGGCTGGAACACATCAGACAACACGCCGACCATATAAGGGCCAAAGCCCAGCCCCAATATGTTGATGCAGAAGAGCAGCAAGGCAGCGCCCAGAGCGCGATTTTCCGGCGGCAACAGGCTTTGGTTCATGGCAAAGCTGACGGAGAGATAAAACCCGCCAAAAAACGCCACCAATACCAGCAAACCTGCTGCCAGATAAATATCTGCCGCAAGATAATACCAGGCAACAAACGGCGCCAAGGCGGTTTTAACAATGGCGGTCAGCCAGACATAATAGCGTTTGTCGCGCTGCGCCATCCGGTCGGCCAGCCAACCGCCAAAAAATGTGCCAATGCCGCCAATGAACCCGCCAATCAATGCCAGCAATGTGCCGGTTTCGCCGGGGGACAGACCATGTATCCGACGGAAATAAACGCCGTTCCAATAGGTAGTGCCATAGCCGACAAATACCACAAGCGTGCAACCAATAACGATGTGACGCAGGCTCGGAATGCTCATCATAATGCTAAAAGTCTGCCAGATTTCACGGAATATATTGCGCGAAAGCGGCTTGGGCGGCTGGCTGCGCGGCGGCTCCTTCACCGTTGTGACCATCAAAATCCCAAGAAATATGCCCGGTATGCCGACAACAAAAAAGGCAATGCGCCAGCCATACCATTCATCAATCCAGCCGCCGACAAGAAAGCCGATAAGCACGCCGATATTGATACCGGCTGCGTAAATGCCCATCGCCGCGCCGCGACTTTCAAGCGGGAACAGGTCGGATATCATGGAGTGGCTGGGCGGGCTGGAGCCGGCCTCGCCAATGCCGACACCTATGCGCGCCAAGGCAAGCTGGGTATAATTAACCGCCAAACCGCACAGCGCCGTCATGCCCGACCAGACAATCACTGAAGCGGCGATAATGTTGCGCCGCGAATAACGGTCGGCCAGCATGGCAATCGGAATGCCGAGCGTGGCGTAAAACAGCGCGAAAGACAGGCCGATAAGAAAGCCAAGCTGGCTGTCGGACAGGAGGAGGTCTTGTTTGATTGATTCCGCCAGAATTGACACAATTTGCCGGTCAACATGGCTGGAGGCGTAAATGGCGACCAGCATAGCCAACGTATAATTGCGGGTGCGCTTGCCTACGCTTGCAGCGCCCTCTCCGGATGTGGTTGTTTCATTTGGCGTTGTGTCCAGATTTGACATTTACTGTTCCTCCCCACCCAACACTAGGAAAAGAAACAGCTTTTGGCGAGAAGAAATGGACGCTTGCCGCCATTTTCCTTAGTCATTGTCGTGATGGCGACGCATATGGCCGGCAATTTGGGCGCGCGCTTCCGGTGACAGGCCGCCAGCCAAATCACGCATCAGGCCATGAAATTGCTCATTGACAATGGCCGCACCGGCTTGCGAACGGTCAAACGCGGCTTTCAGCGCCTTTGGTTGCGGCACATCAGCGTCAAAAGCACGCGCCAAATCGCGCCGCGCGGCGGCAATTTCGCCAAGCGCATCGCGAGCAATCGGGCGGCGTGCCTCAAAAACGGTGCGCGCCAGCTCGCGGTCAGCCCCTTCCAAATGCTGCAATAGTTCTTCCTGCGCGCGGTCGAGCCGATTTTCAATCAAATCGCGGCCACCAATACTGCGCCATTTCTGGCCGTAATAACCGGCCGCGCCGAGAATTATCAGGTTCAAGCCGAGCGATAGGGTCAAAACGACATGGAGGGGTCGTATATTTTTCAGCATTTGGTTTCCTTTCCGGTTCGGTGTCCGTCAATCACCCTCAATTCAAAAGCATTTCATCGCCGACCATTGTCAGCATGGTCAGCGGATCCGGCGCGCCGAAGATGAAATCAATCAGCATGGGCGCATTGACTATGCCGACCGTCAAACAGGCTGCCATCGCGCCCAGCGCAAAGGCGGTTTGTCGGATGCGCGCATAAGGGGTTTCCCCTTGCACCATCGGCGTGGTGGTGCGAATTGGCACTGGCTCTGTCGCCGCCAGCGCCTTGCTCATATCGGCGCTGATGCGGGCGTGTAAATCGGCAGATGCGTCGGGCAGTCGTGCCTCCAGCCAGTCATCCAATGCCGCAGCACAGCTGACAATGGCGCGCGCTTGCGGGTGGGCGTCCTGAAAAGCCTGCATGGCCGCGCGCCTGTCATCGGGCCAGCGCCGCGCATCGCCGCCATAGGCAGTGACCAGTTCCTGAAAGGTTTTTTCGTCCATATCCATCATCTTTACTCTCTTTTCATTCGCGCTTTCGGCCATCAAACGACCATCATACGGCTTGCAAATCGGCGCGCAGGGCGGCCAGTTTTTCATGCAGGCGTTGACGCCCCCGACGCAAAACAGATTCCAGCGCGGCCAAGGAAATGCCCATCATTTCCGCCGCTTCGCGCTGGCGAATCTCGCGGTAATAGACCAGCTCTATGGCGCGTTGCTGGTCGTCGCTCAATTCGGCCATAGCGATGCGGATGACGCGATTGCGGTCAGCCGCCTGCATCAGCGCCTCGGCATTTTCAGTGTCATCTTCCGGCTCGGCAATCTCATCCAGACCCGATTGCGGCCGCCTTTTACGCATAATGTCAATGCAGCGATTAACGGCTATGCGATACAGCCATGTGGTCACTTTGGCCTGCCCGCTTTGCCAATGGGCGGCATTTTTCCAGACAGAAGCGAAAACATCCTGCGCCGCATCCTCGCCATCCTGCCCATTACCCAGTCTGGCCGTGCAGATTTTCAAAACATAGGAAAGATGCCGGTCAATCAGAATATGCGCGGCGTGTTGATTGCCGCGGCCAATTTCCGCCATGAGCCGGTCATCATCCCACTCAGATAGGGGGGTGCGGGTCATATCTGGCTTAAATTTGGCGTTCATGCCTGCCTTCCACCGGTTTTACGCCCCAATTCGGGCGCTCAAAAAAATTCGCATTGGCGCGATTTCGCCAATCCAAATGATTATACGCAGCGTATAGAAAATACTGTCGCAATGACAGTGTTCTGCTGGGGTCTCCAACCCCCTCTTGGGAGACACGCAGAGGCCTCGCCATTTTTGGCGAGGCCTTTTTTAGCAAATAGCGCGGCGTGGGTTACACGCCTGTCTCCTCAAGCCAGCTTTGCAACGCAGCACCAATCTCATGCGGACTGTCTTCTTGCAAAAAATGCAGCCCTTTTACTGTCACTTCGCGCTGGTTTTTCCAGCCACGGCAGAAATCACGCTGCGCGCCGACCAATATCGAGCCGGGGTCGGCATTTATAAACAATTTCGGTATGTCGCTTTGCGACATGAAACCGGCATAATTTTCAGCAATGGCGACAATATCGGCCGGCTCACCGGCAATCGGGATTTGCCGAGGCCAGCTCAAAGTCGGCCGCCGGTTTTCGCCCGGCGCGGCAAACGGCGCGCGATAAGTCGCCATTTCCGCTTCAGTGAGCTTGCGGATTATTGAATTGGGCAAAACGCCTTCAACAAAGACATTTTTTTCCAGCACAACTTCCTCGCCTGCCGGGCTGCGAAAAGTCTGAAATATGTTGCGCGCGCCTTCCGGCCAGTCATCCCAGCCGGCAATCGGGCGGACAATGGCTTCCATATAGCAAATACCCGCCACCGCTTCAGTGTGTCGCGCGGCATAATCAAAACCCAATGCTGACCCCCAATCATGAATGACGAGAACCATATTGTCGGTGGCGCCCAACGCCTCAAGCGCCGCTTCGAAATAGCGACTATGCTCGACAAAACCATAAGATTCCGGCCCGCTATCGTCCAGCCTGTCGCTGTCGCCCATGCCTATCAGGTCAAGCGCAATGCACCTGCCCAGCGTGGCGGCATAGGGCATGATATTGCGCCACAAATAGGATGATGTCGGATTGCCATGTTGAAAAATGATTGGCCGGCCATTCGGGTCACCGATTTCCACATAGGCCATTTTTTTGCCAAGCACATTGATTGTTTTCTTTGGATGGGCGTCGCTGCTGATATCCATATTATCCTCCCCTTTGCCTTCATGCTGACATGCCAGGCAGGTCATGGCAATAGGGATGGCAAGAGAGGTGGTTACAGACCGCGCTCGGCGAGAAGGAATTGCAGAAATTCGCGATAGCGCTCCAGCCTTGCGCGCTCATCCTCGGCATTGGCAAAATAGCGGCCATGCAAATCGGTCAGGCTGTTTTCAAAATTGACCAGCATCATTTCCATTTCATCGCGCGCCAGCAGGCTTTGGCTTTCCAATTGCTCCAACTCGTTAAGAATACGCTGTTTGCGCGCCCGCGTATCTTCAGCAAAGCGGTCAATCTGCTCACGCATTTGCGCCGCAATGGCGCTGCGTGCAGCCTCCATTTCGGCCAGCAATTCCGAGGCATTGCCATATTGCTCGCTGCTTTTTGAGCGAAGCTCATGCAGCGTATCTTGCATCCGCATGGACAAATGCGACATTTGACTGTCGGCGCGCACTTCGCGCCCGATTTCATCATTGGCCGGGGCAGCACCGGGCAGGTCGAGCGTCGGGGGTGGGCCAAACGGGTCATCCGAATTGTCGAGGCTGTCGGCAGGCGCATCAGCACTTTCATTGTCTGCACCAAATTCGGCGGCAATGGCGGCATCAAGGTCTTCGATTGATTCCGGCGCTGCGGTGTCATCCGTCATTTCCGCTGCTGGCGCATCGGCGTCGGGGGCGGTTTTTGCGTCCTGTTCAGTATCGGAAGTTGTATCCAGCCCGAAAGCCGCGACCTCAATTTCCGAATGACCATCTTCCCCATTTTCTGGCGGCTCGGTCTGCGTGTCTTTATTTTTCGCGCCGGACGCCAATGTTTCCGATTGCGCCGTGTCCGATTGCAAAATGGCATTTATGGCATCGGCAATCTCGGCCATGCGCCGAATCTCGCTTTCTTCATCCGCCATCTTTACCAACTCCTGAATCGTGTCTTATCAACACGAAACACCTACGCAACACACCGGCAAACGCACAAACAGCACTTTCTGGCTTGCCGAATCTAAGTAACATTTAACAATAAAGCAAAATTTTGGCTATGCCGTGTGCATTTTTTTAACGACGGGCATGATTATTGGTGACAGAAGACGAAAAATCCGGGTTTGACGCCGATTTGGAGGTGGCCTATCAGGCCGTTGACCGGCAGAAAACGGTCGGTATGCGCGCGCTGGCCGGGCTGTTTTTGCTTGAGCATGAGTTTCGTCGGGTGGTTGGGCATGATTATCTGGCGCGCCTGCTGGTCAATCGCCTGAACCGGTTTGCCCCTTATGATTGCGCGGTTTTTTGGACAAAGGGTCGATTCGGGCGGTTTGATGTCACAATTTCCGGCATTGCCAAAAGCAAGGAAAACAAGCCGGTTTTGCTGTGGGGGCAGAAATTGGGCAAATGGCTGCACAAATCGGGCTGGGGCAATAAGCAAATCTCGGCGCAGGTAATTGCCGGCAATGACAAGCTTGAACCTTGGCCGCAAAATATGCCGCGCGCCGGTCTGTATGTGCCGCTGGTCAATCGCAAGGGCAAAGTGCAGGGCGGCATTTTTTTGCTGCGTGAGGCAGGCTGGTCACAGCCGGTGCGCGTGCTGTTTGACCAACTTGCCGAAGCGGCGGCCTATACAATGGAAGCGATGGATCGCGGCGTGCATGGCGGGCGCGGCTGGTCGGCGCTGCTGACGCGGCTCGGTGTGGTGCTGAGTGTGTTTTTTATCATTTTCGGCAGTTTTCTTATACCTGTGCCGGTCAATGTCGATGTGCCGGCGCGACTGGCTGTGCCGATTGAAAGCGGGCTTGCGCCGCGCGGGCCGGCGCAGATTGACATTCGCCTGCCACCGCAAGGGGCGATGGCGCTGGAGGCCGGGTCACGGCTGCAAATCCGCCATGACAATATGGATTATGAGCTTGAGGTAGAGCATATTTCGCCGTGGATGGCCGGTCTGTTTGCCGACCGCCATGTGCGCGCGCGATTGGTGCGAGCGCCAGATGGGCTGGCTCCGCCTGTGCTGGAGCGCGTGACGATTGAAAACGCCCATATGCCCCTGCCGCTTTATGTGCTGCGCCGCCCGATTGCCATGATGCGTCAATGGCTCAATTTGGATTAGTTTTGCCGGCAACTGCATCCAGCGCGGCGCGCAGTCTGGCCAGTGCCAAGGGTGTTGCCGCACCGGCGCAAGTCACCAGATTATCGGGCAGGATGATGCGTTTTTCCGGCGGAAAAAACTTGAGCAAGGCCGGATGGCTCAAAATATCGCTGCCCCGATCAACCGGCTTTGCATCCTCCGATACCGGCGTGCCGGTGAGCAGAAAATCGGCCTGCAAGCCGGGCAGGGTTTCCAAGCTCAACACCATTAGCGCGCGATGACCGCCGCTTGCTTGCCGCGTGGCATTTTCAGCACCGGCCAATGCAATAATATCGTCAACAATATGGCCTTCGCCGACCGACAGACCACGGCGTTGGAAATTGACAAGGCGCGGGCGGCGCGTGTCAGTTGGCGTCCGGCTATGCGCTTTGACGGCGGCATCAAGGTCGCGCAAATAGGCACGCGCCTGCGGCAGGCGGCCAATGGCGCGGCCAAGGCGGATAATTTCGCCGCGCGTTTGGGCGTAGCTTTGGGCAGCGTCCAATTGCAAGACCTCAATCCCGGCTGCTGCCAGTAATTTTAACCGGTTCGGGTCGGAATAGGTGCTGGTAATCACCAAATCCGGTTTTTGCGCCAGCAAATCTTCAATGCTGCCTGTGCCGGTCGGGTAAGCGCGCGCTAAATGGGTGAAGGGTGACAATTCAGCCTGTTTTGAAAAGGCGGTCAGGGCGAGAATCTGGCTTTTGTCGGCAAATGCCATCAAGTAAGGGTCGGCACACATATTGAGGCTGACAAGGCGCGGCAGGGGGGTATGGGCATCCGGCGCATCCAACGCCGCCGCCGTGCCAAAACCGGCCAGCCACAAAAACAGATATAAAAAAACCCTGTGCATGGTCTGGCTGTGCCATGCCGACTGGCTGATGTCCAGCCTCAAATCAGTGCTGTTTTCCTTCTGGCATTTCAGCCCCACTCTGCTAGCTTGCCGCCATGACCGGTCTGTCTCTCAGCCTGCGCCTGCTGCCTGTGCTTATTGCGCTGTCCTTCGTTTCGCTTTTATGCGGCGATGCGCCGGTCGGCCTCAGCGATTTGCTCGACTGGATGGGCGGCGCCGGCAATAATGGCTTTGCTGCGATTATTTTTGGTGATATCCGCGCCCCGCGTGTGGCACTGGCGGCGTTGAACGGGCTGGTTCTCGGCATGGCCGGTGCTGCCATTCAAGGTCTGCTCCGTAATCCGCTGGCCGAGCCGTCCTTATTGGGCGCGTCCAATGCCGCCGCTTTGGGGGCGGTGGTGGCGATATATCTTGGCCTGTCCGGCACATTATCTTTTATCGTTCCTGCCTTTGCCGCTTTGGCGGCTTTGGCCTCAGTGGTGGTTTTGCTGCTTTTTGCCGGTAAAAGCCCGTCTTCCTTGCGGTTGATACTGGCCGGTTTTGCCGTCAGCGCCTTGGCTGGGGCGATGATTTCGCTGGTGCTGAATCTGTCGCCCAATATATTTGCCGCGCTGGAAATTGCCTTTTGGCTGCTTGGTGCGGTGGAAAACCGAAGCTGGGCGCATGTCTGGCTGGCGCTTCCGGGCAGTATGCTGGGGCTATGCCTGCTGGCTTCTTGTGCGCGTGCGCTGGATGCGCTGGCACTGGGCGACAGGGTGGCTGAAAGCCTTGGCACAGATTTGCGTTATCTTAATATCCGCATGGCGTTGGGATTGGCGCTGGCGCTTGGCTCGGTTGTGGCGGTGACCGGTGTGATTGGCTTTGTTGGTTTGGTTGCGCCGCATTTGGTGAGGCCGTTTTGCGGCTATCGACCGTCACAAATCTTGCTACCTTCGGCGCTGGTTGGCGCGATTATGTTGATTGCCGCTGACAGTCTTATCCGCCTGTTGCCGGTCAGCCCGGAATTGAAACTCGGCGTGTTGACGGCTTTTCTCGGCGTTCCCCTGCTGCTTTATTTGCTGCGCCTGCCGCATTTCAGGAAACTTGCCTGAGCATAAAAACCCGCTTAATGTGGCAGCACATGTCAGGTGCCCCGCAAGGGGGTAATAGGGAACGCAGTGCGGCGATGATTCCAGCGCCAAGTCTGCGGCTGCTCCCGCAACTGTCAGCGACGAGTCCTGCACCATAGGCCACTCATTTCGGGGAAGGCGGTGCAAGGGTGATGACCCGCAAAGCCAGGAAACCTGCCTGTCATGGTCGTCCATTTGCACCGGCGGGACTGACGGCGCAAAGCGGAACTCCGTTACAGACGACAAATAATAACCGGCACGCGGCATGGTTTGGCGCGGGTCAAAACGTCTATAGGAGCAGGCTATGAAGCATGCGCGATTTTCGGCTATGACAATCATGACAATCTTGTCATTGGCCTTGCTGTCATTTTTGGCAGTTTTTTCCCAAATAAATCTTGCCGTCGCAGATGAGGTGGCGGATGAAATTATTGTCTCGGCAACCGGCATGCCGACACCGGCTGAAAGGCTGGGCGCATCGGTTGATGTGATTTCCGGTGATATGTTGCGCCGCCGGCAGGTTACACAATTACAGGAGGCACTGGCCGAGCTGGCCGGGGTCAGTGTCTATCGTTCCGGCGGCACTGGCGGTCAGTCCAATGTTTTTTTGCGCGGCATGGCCGGCAAATATGGCGCGGTTTTGGTTGACGGTATCCAGATAAATGACCCGGTCAGTCAGCAGGCGGCTTGGCCGCATTTGAATGTAACGGGTGTCGGCGCGGTCGAATTGTTGCGCGGCTCGCACAGTGTTCTTTATGGCAGTGAAGCGGTTGGCGGTGTGGTCAATCTGCGGACGATGATTGGCGAAGAGACGCCGTCATTGGCGCGGCTGGAGGCCGGGCGCTATGGCACGCAACAGCTTAATTTGTCATCCGGCGGCAGTGCGGGCATTTATGATTATGGCGCGGCGCTGCTGCATCACGAAACTGACGGCATATCCCATGCTGATGCCCGCAATGGCAATACAGAAGCCGATGGTTATCGCGCGACAAGCGGCAATTTCCACGCCCGCGCAACCCTGTCGGACAGCCTGTCGGTTAATGCGGCCTTGCGGGTTACCGATAGTCGCGTGGAGACAGATAATATGGTGCCTGCCGATTCAGTCGGCACTTATACGCAGCATGACAGCATGGCCTACAGGCTGGGTGTTGAAAGCGGCGATGAAAGCGCGCAGCACAGTTTCAGCCTGACCGGTATGGCCGATGAAAATGCCACGGAGTCTGGCTTTGGCCTGTCGCGTTTTGAAGGCGGACGCAATGTTTTTGCCTATCGCAGCGTGTTGGCAATGTCGCCCGATACGCGCATTTTATTCGGTGCCGAGCATGAAACCGAAAGCTATGAAGGCAGCGGTGCCGATTATGATGTGTCAACGCTGGCCGGTCTGGCGCTGGTGCAGCACCGCTTTCATGCCAAGCTTTCCGGCAGTCTGGCAGTTCGTCTTGATGAGCATGAAAAATTTGGCGGGTTCGAAACCTATCGGGCAAGCGGCTTGTGGCAAGTGACTGACACGATGGCTATGCGCGGTAATATCGGCACTGGCTATCGCGCGCCGAGCCTGTATGAATTATTTGGCGCCAGCATTTATTGTGTGGGCGGAATATGCGGCAATGCCGGTCTGGCGCCGGAAGAAAGCGACAGTCTTGATGTGGGGCTGGTGGTCACGCCTTATGATAATCTGTCGATTGATATCGCGCCGTTCCGTATCAAAATCAGCAATCTGATTGTCTATGACCAGATTGTCCCCGCCAATGGCAATGATGCCTGTCTGGCGGCCAATAGTTATGGGGCGTTCCAAGCAACGACATGCGGGCGTTATATGCAATCTTCCGGTGCGTCAACAAATGAGGGTTTGGAAGTCAGGGTGAAATGGCGGTCAGGTGATGGCTTTATGGCGGATTTGAATCACAGCTATTTGGATGCGCGCGATGAAAATGACAATCGCGCTATTCGTCGCCCGCGTCATGTCACGAATTTGCGCCTGGCGCAGCGTTTCGGTGAACGCCTTGATATGTCGCTTGGTGTTCAGCATGTGCGCGATGCATTGGATACTGACTTTGCCAGCTTTTCCGATGTACCGCTTGCTGATTACACTTTGGTCAATCTGGCCGTCGCTTATGCCTTGGCCGGTGACCGGCAGCTCACGGCACGGGTCGAAAATGCGCTGGATGAACATTACCAGACAGTTCTTGGCTATGGCACGCCGGGGCGCGCTTTTTATATCGGCTTGCAACAGCGTTTTTAGGCTGGCGCATGGATATGGCATGATGGCTGTGGCATAAGGCACTATGCGTATGGACTTCTGCATTAACGGCTCACTGCATCCCGACCATTTCCCGCCCCGCCATAAAGGGCAGGGCTGGCAACAGCTTGAGCCGAGGTCTGTGTGATGTTGCGGTTGGACGATATTTGCCTTGCCCGCAATGGCAAGCCGATTTTAACCCATGCTTGCCTGCATGTGCCGGGCGGCGCGATGACAGCTATTTTGGGGCCGAATGGCGCAGGCAAGACCAGCCTTTTACAAATCGCCGCCGGATTATTGTCACCCGATAGCGGTTGTGTGCTTTTTGATGACGAGGCCGACTTCGCCAATGCAGCCATGCGGGCGCGGCGCATTGCCTATTTGCCGCAAAGCGCAGAGATTGTCTGGCCGATGGCGTGCCGCGATATTGTGGCGCTGGGGCGTTTGCCGCATCAAAGCGGCTTGCGGCTACGCGAGGCGGATGCGGCAGCGATTGAGGCGGCGCTCACGGCTTGCGCCGCAGATGGTTTTGCTGACCGCCCGATTGACACACTGTCGGGCGGTGAACAGGCGCGGGTTATGCTGGCGCGGCTGCTAGCGACACAGGCTGATATATTATTGCTTGATGAGCCTTTGCAATCGCTTGACCCGGCGGCGCAAATGACCATGCTGGATGTGCTGGCGCAAGAAGCCCGAAAAGGCAGGTCAGTGGTGGTGATTATGCATGACATAAATCTGGCGCGTCATTATTGCGACCATGCCGTGCTGATGAAACAGGGGCGCATAGAAACGGCAGGGTCGGTTGATGAGGTCTTGTCGGCGGCGCGGCTAGGCACTATTTTCGATATAGATTATGCTGAAACCGGTTCAGAAAGCATGCGCTGGCTGCATCCGGTAAGGGACACAAAAGACTAGACGATGGACGATAAGCAGACACAGAGCCGATTGCGGCTGAATATGGTCAGCAAGGTTTTTGATGATTTGCGCGCGGTGAATGGCGTGTCGCTGGCGCTGCCCGGTGGCCGGTCGCTGGCGCTTATCGGCCCGGCGGCGTCGGGCAAGTCGGTTTTGCTGAAATGCATTGTCGGCATTTATGCGCCGTCCAGCGGCTCAATTGAAATTGACGGTGAGCGTGTCGGCGTCAGCGCGCGGCGCAGTGCCAGCACCAATGCCCGGATTGGCATGTTGTTTCAGCAAAATGCGCTGTTTGACAGCCTGCCGGTCTGGGAGAATATCGCCTTCCGGCTGATTGCCAATGGCATGCCGCGCGATCAGGCGCGCGCCGAGGCGGAGGATTTGCTGCCGCGTGTCGGCCTGCCCGTCGCCAATGCCGATTTGTTTCCGGCTGATTTGTCGGGCGGTATGCAAAAGCGTGTCGGCTTTGCCCGCGCCATTGCGACAAGGCCGGATATTTTGCTGCTCGACAATCCGACCGCCGGTCTTGACCCGATATTGGCGGCGCGGATTGACGGCATGATTTCCAATCTGGCGCGCGAAAGCGGCGCTTGCGTGATTTCCGTCACCGGCAATATGGTGGGCATTACTGAGGCTTATGATGAAATTGCCGTGCTTGATGAAGGCAGTCTGCGCTGGCACGGCGCGGCCAAAGCGGCTGAAACCGATACGAATCCGTGGTTGCGGCAATTGCTTGAAGGGCGTCGCGATGGCCCCATATCAACACTTGTCAGCGCTGCCTGAGACAGGAGTTTGAAAAATGTTTGGACTGGGACGCAAAACTGAAATGCCTGCCCCTGACGCCGCCTTGCCTGGGCGCGAGGCCATTATGCCGGTCGCGGCACGGCATTTTATATTGGACACGGCCATGCAAGCCCCCTGGCCGGAAGGCTTTGAATGGGCGGTTTTCGGCATGGGGTGTTTTTGGGGGGCGGAGCGCAAATTCTGGCAGGCGGCGGGCGTTTATTCCACGCAAGTCGGCTATGCGGCCGGCTTTACACCCAATCCCAGCTATGAGGAAGTGTGCAGCGGGCGCACCGGCCATAATGAGGTGGTGCAAGTGGTGTTTGACCCGTCGCAAACCTCTTTCGACGCCATGCTGCAAGTGTTTTGGGAAAATCATGACCCGACACAGGGTATGCGGCAGGGCAATGATATTGGCACGCAATATCGCTCCGGCATATATTGTGCTGATGCCGCCCAATTGCAGCGCGCGCAAGCCAGCCGCGATATGTTTCAAGCGCAATTGGCCGAAGCCGGATATGGCGCCATCACCACTGAGATTATTGACGCACCGGCCTTTTATTATGCCGAAGATTATCACCAGCAATATCTTGGCAAAAACCCCAATGGCTATTGCGGCTTGGGCGGCACGGGGGTTGCCTGCCCGATAGCTGTGCGTGCCTAAAAGCGTTTTTGCAAAGTGAGGGTGACATTGCGCGCCTCGCCGGGGAAATAGCGATTATCCCCAAACCATTTATCAGCGCGTTTGGCATAGGCCTCATCGGTCAGGTTTTCAATATCAAGACGCGCCAATATGCCATTGCCCATGCGATAAGAGAGTTCGGCGCTGAAAATATCATGCCCGTCATATTCGGCGCTGTTTGAGGCATCCATAAAATAGCTGCCGACATGCTGCCAGCCGAGCTTGGCGGTCAGCCGGTCATTGGCATACCAGCTCAGCGCGGTTGCGGCCAAAGTCTCCGGCGCGCCGTCAATCTTATTGCCGTCGCGTATCGTCTCGGCGGCATTCGGATTGCCATCGGGCAAAATCCGATTGAAACGATATTCATGGTTGGCCAATGTCAACGCATGGGTCAGCGATATTGTGCGGGTCACTTGCCAATCCAGCTCCAATTCAATGCCCTGATGGGCGGTTTTGCCGTCGGTCACATAGCGGTCATCGCCGTCGCGGAAATGATAATTTTCCTTCCGCATGACAAAATAGGTGACTTCATAAGCGGCATGGCCGACACGATTGCGAAAGCCCAATTCCAGACTGTCGAGTGTTTCGCTGTCAAAGGCGGATGGTGCCGGCGCCAGCAATGGGCCGGTTTTGTCATCATCGCGCAGGCGGTATAAATCAGTGACTTGCGGCGCACGGGCGGCGCGCGCCAGATTGACAAACAGCCGGGCATTTTCATTGAGCCTGTGCAGCAGGCCGAGCTTGGGCGACAAGTCGGAAAAACTGTTGGACTGGCTGGCCGGGCGGAACAGCTTGCCTTGCAGGCCGGTATCGGTGTTATTGGTGTAATCATATTCGGTGCGCTCAAAGCGCAAGCCGGTGGTTATATCGGTTGCCGCGCCCAGCGCCCACACAATATGGGCGTAAGGCGCAACGACCAGCGCATCCACCTCAAAATCATAATGTGTGCCGGGCAAATAGCCGCCAAAACCGGCTGGCGGTGCGCTTTGCACTTCGCTCAATTCGCCCTGCGTCATTTCCATATCCACGCCAATGACATAAGACAGAGTGTCATTGCCGTTTTGATAGGCGCTTTGCAGGCCGATACTGTCATGGCCGTTTTTTTCAACCGCTTTGCCGGGCAGAAAATGCATGATGAATTCCATATCATTGCTGCGCCAATAGGGGGTAACAGTCACTTCGCCGCCATTGGCCAATGCCCTGTCCATGCGTAAAAAAGCGCGCCAGCTTTGCGCGTCGCGATAGGCTTCCGGATTGGGATTGGATTTGGCGCAGGCGCGTATTTTATAGGCTTCCACCGTGCCATCGCCGCAATTTTCTGTTTTGATATAACCGGCGGTTTCCTGATTGAGATTCATGCCGCCAAAAGAAAAATGATAGCGCGTGTCGTCACTGCCCCATTGGCTTTGAAAGCGCAATTTCTGTTGTTGAAAGCCGCTTTCATCGCGCCAGCCGCCATCGCCCGTGGCTGATACGGCCAGCCGCGTGGCATAATCGCCGTCTTGCTGTGCGCCCTGACCTGTCACGCCATAGCGGCCAAATGAGCCGACACGCAGCGCGGCATTGCTGCCGGCTTCAATCGGGGCGGAAATATAATTGACCAGACCATGCAGCGCATTGGAGCCATAAAGCGCGCTGCCCGGCCCGCGCACCACTTCCACACGGCTTGCTGCCGAGGGCATGACATCCATCAGCGCATTGACATTGGCAAAGCCCGGCGCGCGCAAGGATATGCCATCCCCCAAATAAAGGAAGGAGCCAGCACCCGCCCCGCCAACCAGAACCGGCGAACGAATGGCGGTCAAATGTTCCTGCCCGCTGCCACGGTGAATATGCACACCCGGCGCGCTGTTCACCAATTTGACCGGAAACAGCGCCGGTGTGGTGTCGGTTGCGAGAACTGCGATATTGCCCGGATTATTGCCGCGTGCGCTTGGCGCGCGCGTGGTGGTGACAATAATTTCATCAATTGCCTCAACACCGGGCGCGTCTTGTGCTTGCCCATGCGGCACGGCCAAAGTGAGCATGGGCAGAAAGCCGACAAGCGCGGCCACAACCCTGTTATTGGTTTTTGATAAATCAGTCATTTGCTCCCCGCGAAATTGCTTCAGGCGACGCCAATGGCGAGTAGGTCATGAATACGCACAAGACCTATGGGATTGTCATCCTCACATACAAAGACAGCCTGAATTTTGTTGTCATTCAACAGGCTGAGAGCCTGACCCGCCAGCAGAGTGCTGTCAACGGTTTTGGGCGCACGGGTCATAATGTCGCTGGCGGCCTGTTCCAGCAATGTGGCGCTCATATTGCGGCGCAAATCGCCATCGGTAATCACGCCCGCCAAACGCCCCTGCGCGTCGCAGACACCGATACAGCCAAACCCTTTTTCCGACATGGTGACAATCGCCGCGGACATTTTCGTGTCTTCGGAGACCAGTGGCAGGGCATCGCCCTGATGCATGACTTCACCAATAAGCATCAGCCCAGCACCCAGCTTGCCGCCGGGATGGAAATTGCGAAAATCGGCTGGGGTGAAATTGCGCTGCTCCAAAAGGGCGACGGCCAGCGCATCACCCAACGCCATTTGCATAAGAGTGGATGTGGTCGGCGCCAGCCCATTGGGGCAGGCTTCGGCGGCCTTGGGCAGGGTCAGGCAAACGCGGCTGGCGCGCGCCAGCAGGCTGTCGGGATTGGAAGTCATGGCAATCAGCGCAATGTCAAAACGCGAGGCGTAATTGACCAGATTGGCCAGCTCCGCCGTGCCGCCCGACCAGGACAGCGCCAGAATGACATCATTTTCGGTTATCATGCCCAAATCGCCATGGCTGGCTTCGGCAGGGTGGACAAATTGCGCCGGTGTGCCGGTGGAGGCAAAACTGGCCGCCATTTTCGTGCCGATATGCCCGCTTTTGCCCATGCCGGAAATAATCACCCGACCTTTGGCTGCGGCCAGCAAGTCAACAGCTTGGGCGAACTCTCCGGTCAATCCATCGGCCAATTGCGCCAATCCATCAGCTTCAATCGCCAATGTGCGCCGCGCCGATTCCAGTGCCTTGTCCGACATGATTGCCTCCCTTTCCGGCAAACCTAATATAGTCCTCGGTCAATGTCAGCTAATTCCGCCGTGCCACATTGCCCAATTATTTAGTTGTGTCGAGAATATCCTGCATGCGCGCGCGCAATGTGCCATTGGCGGTAATATCTGTATCGGCCAGCGCAAAGGCCAGATTGGCAGCCAGAAAGCCTTCGCGATTGCCGCAATCATAGCGCGTGCCATCAAAGCGGAAACCATTGAGCGCCACTTGGCCGATTAAATCAGCCATCGCATCGGTGATTTGGATTTCACCGCCTGCCCCTTTTTTGAAGGCAGCCAGCGTGTGCATGATTTGTGGGTCAAGAATATAGCGCCCGATAATCGCCAGATTGGACGGCGCGTCTTGGGGTGCCGGTTTTTCAACCAGCCCCTTGATTTCAACCAAAGCGCCGTCTTCCGCGCCGGGGTCAAGCACGCCATAGCGGTGCGTTTGGTCAGCCGGCACATTTTCCACCGCCACCAGATTGCCGCCGGTCGTCGCGTAAGCCTCAACCATTTGTGACAGACAGCCCGTGCCATGCAGCACCATATCATCGGGCAGTATGACGGCGAATGGCTCGTCACCCACTGCCTCATGGGCGCACCAAATGGCATGACCAAGGCCAAGCGGGGTTTCCTGGAATAGTTCGATTATGGTCGCGCCTTGCGGCAGGCCAGCCTTTAGCAGTTCAAGCTCGGCGGTTTTGCCGCGCGCTTGCAGCACGGTCTCATAATGCGGCGCATCGGAAAAATGATTGATAATGGCTTTCTTTTCCGGCGCCGACACAAAAATAAACTCTGTGCATCCGGCTGCGGTCGCTTCCTCAACCGCCCATTGGATAAGCGGGCGATCAACCACGGGCAGCATTTCTTTCGGCACGGCCTTGGTGGCCGGCAAAAAACGTGTGCCAAGTCCGGCAACGGGAAAAACGACTTTGCGAATGGGTTGGGGCATAATGCGGAACCTTTACACAATAAAAACCAGGAGGATGATAGTGTTCTAGCACAGAGGCGAAAATCGCCAAAGAGGACAGGGCGCATAAAGTGGCAAAATCCACCTGAATCATCTAACATAAAACTGACGCAAGCCGCAGAAATATAGGATGGCGGGAAGCGCAATCGGGGAGGGTCGGCAAAAGACCGGCAGGCTGAAGCTGAAACAGAAAATCACATGACACGCGCAAAACGGCTTTTGCTGATACCGGCTTTTATACTGCTGACCCTGACCGGCGCTTTGGCGGATGCGGCTTTTAACCGGTTTATCCAGTCAGTGCAGGCAGAGGCGCGCAGTAAGGGCATTGATGCGGCCTATCTTGAAGCGTTGGCACGGCTGACGCCCGACCCGGAAATCATTCGCTTGTCGGAACGCCAGCCCGAATATGTCAAACCGATATGGGCCTATCTCGACATTATGGTGACTGATGAGCGTTTGCGTTTGGGTCGTGCCGAATTGCAAAAATGGGATGAATTTCTTGGCCAATTGGAAAGCCGATATGGCGTGCCGCGCGACATTATTGTGGCGATTTGGGGCGTTGAAACCAATTATGGCGCCAATAAGGGCAGTTTTCCGGTTTTGCAGGCTTTGGCCACGCTTGGCTATCAGGGCAAGCGGGCGGCCTTTGGGCGACAACAATTGCTGGCGGCGCTGGATATTCTGCAATCGGGCGATGTCGCGCTGGCCGATTTCAAGGGCAGTTGGGCCGGTGCGATGGGGCATACGCAATTCATCCCGACAACTTATCTCGGCTATGCCGCCGATGGCACGGGCGACGGTATCCGCAATATCTGGACGCAACCGCGTGACGCGCTGGCCTCCACCGCCAATTATCTGAAAGTCTCCGGCTGGCGCGCCGGTCTGCCTTGGGGGGTGGAGGTCAATTTACCGGATGGGTTTGATTTTGGCTTGGCTGATTTGAAACGCTATGAGCCGGTGTCGCTTTGGCAAGAAAAAGGCGTGACCGCGCACATTGGCAAGCTGCATGCCTCTTTGGGGGAAATGGCGCTGTTCGCGCCGGCAGGGCATCGCGGGCCAGCCTTTCTGGTGACGCGCAATTTCCGCGCTTTGCTGCGATACAATACCGCACCGGCCTATGCGCTGGCGGTCGGGCATTTGGCCGACCGGTTTGACGGATTGGGCGATATTGCCCGCGCCTGGCCGCTGGGCGACAGGCCTTTGCTGCCGCGTGAAATCACCGAATTGCAGAGGCAATTGGCGGCTAAAGGCTATGATACGGGTGATGCGGATGGGGTGCTGGGTCGGTTGACAAGGCGCGCTGTGCGGCAATATCAGGCGGCAGAAAATCTGGTTGCCGATGGCTATGCCACGCCCGGCCTGTTGACCCATTTAATGACAAAATAGAAATGTCAGCCCGTTATGGCCTGTCTGACAGTGCTGGCTTTGCCTGCGCGCTGTGCTATGGTGCGCCGCGAAACGAGGATTATGATGCGTAAAGAAACTTCCGCCCGCGATGCGATTGAAGCCCTGCAATCGGGCTATCGCAATCTGGGCTATGTCAGCGACGAGCAAATCGCCACCGCGCTTTATCTGGCGCAGCAATTACAAAAACCGCTACTGATTGAAGGCCCGCCCGGTGTCGGCAAAACCGAACTCGCCAAAGCGACGGCGGAATATCTCGGCCTCGATATGATACGCCTACAATGCTATGAAGGGCTGGATGAGGCCAAGGCGCTGTATGAATGGCAATATGGCAAGCAATTGCTTTACACGCAGGTATTGAAGGAAAAGCTCGGCGAATTGATGGACGGGGCAGGCTCGCTCGACAGCTCTATGGAGCGCTTGAATGGGTTTGAGGATGTGTTTTTCTCCGAGCAGTTTTTGTTGACCCGCCCCTTGCTGCAAGCGCTTCGTGCCGATGATGGCGTGGTGCTGCTGATTGACGAGATTGACAAGTCGGATGACGAGTTTGAAGCCTTTCTGCTCGAAATCCTGTCCGATTATCAGGTTTCCGTGCCGGAGCTTGGCACGATAAAGGCAAATACGCCGCCTATCGTTTTCCTGACTTCAAACAATACGCGCGAGATTGGTGATGCGCTGAAGCGGCGCTGCCTGCATTTATATATTCCCTTTCCCGATGCGGCGCGCGAAACGGCGATTTTGCAGGCGCGTGTGCCATCGCTGAATGAGATGATGCGCGCGCATATTGTCGCCTTTGTGCAGGCGGTTCGGGATATGGATTTGAAAAAACCGCCAGCGGTCAGCGAGACAATAGACTGGGCGCGCACGATTATGTTGCTGAATATGGATGTGCTGGATTCCGAATTTGTTGCCAATACGCTGAATGTGCTGCTGAAGTTCAAATCCGATATTGACAGTGTGAGCAGCGAATTGCCGCGCCTGATGCGCGAGACGCAAACCGCCGCCGCCGATTAGCGTTCCATGAACGCCAACCCAAATCCCGCCAATACGGGGCAGCAGGCGATGATTGCCGATTTTATGCGCGTTTTGCGCGCCTCGGATATTCGTGTGTCTCCGGCTGAAGCAATTGATGTCGCGGCGGTGATTGACATGATGGGGCTGGGCGAGCGCGCTTTGTTGAAACATGCATTGGGTCATGCGGTGGCCAAAACCGAAGAAGAGAAACTGGCTTTTGAGGCTTGTTTCGAAGCCTATTTCATGCCGCCGCAGACCGCCGAGCCGGAACCGCCCGGCGCCGACAGTGATGACAGCGATAACAGCGATGACCGGCAGAGCGCTGGCGAAGCCGGTGATGGCGATAATGAGGCCGATAATGAAGGCGGTGACGGCCAAAATAATGAACAAATGCCCGGTGAGGGGGGCGAAGGTGGTGAACCATCCGGTCAGGGCGGTCAACCGGCGCAGGGCGGGGCGCAAATGCCCGATAAAGATATTGATATCAGCCAAAGCTTGACGGAAATGGTGGAGACCAATAACCAGCCCGCTTTGCAGGCGGCAATGACTGCGGCGGCGACACAGGTCGGCTTGCAAAATGCGCGGCTGTTTACCCAGCAGGGCATGTTTTCGCGCCGCATAGTGGAGGCGATGGGGCTGGCTGGGCTGGATGAGGATTTACGCAATTACCGCGAAGCTGGCATGGAGGACGCGGCGGCGCGCTTGCAGCAAGGCCGCGCGCGCCTGTTTGACCAAGTGCATGACTTTGTTGAACGCCAAATCGCCATGCGTACCAAAAATGCCGGTCGCCTGCTGCGCGAGGAAGCGTTGAGCCGCATACGTCTGGGACATTTGGACAAATCCGACATGGCGCTGATGCGTAATCTTATCCGACGACTGGCTAAAAGACTTGCCAGCCGCCACGCCCGTCGCCGCAAAAAGGCGCGGCGCGGCATGCTCGATATCCGCCGCACCATGCGGCGCAATCAGGCTTATGACGGCAATTTATTTGAGCTGGCTTGGCGGCGCACCAAGGTTGACCGCCCCAAGCTGATTGTTCTGTGCGATGTGTCTGGCTCGGTTGCGGCGGTTTCGCGGTTTTTCCTGATGTTTCTCTACAGTCTCGGCGAGGTAATGCCGAAAACCCGTTCCTTCATTTTTTCCAATCGTGCCGGTGAAATCAGCGATTTAATGGCGGAAAAGGATATTGACGAAGCGATGCAGGAAGCCTTGCGCGCCTATGGCGGCGGCTCAACCGATTATGGGGTGGCGCTGCATGATTTGGCTGAAGCGGTGCTGGACAAGGTAGATAAAAAAACCACGCTTATCGTCTTGGGTGATGGCCGGTCGAATTTCGGCGATCCCGGCCATTTGGTGCTAAAGGAAATCCATGAGCGCGCGCGTCGGGTGATTTGGCTGAATCCGGAACCGGAATCAAGCTGGAATACGGGCGACAGCGAAATGAAAAGGCTGGGTGCATATTGCACGCAAGTGAATGTGTGCAACAGTGTGCGCCATGTCGAGCGCGTGCTGGATGATTTGCTGCGCTTGAGCGTTTAACGAATGCGTGTCTAGCGCGGCAGTGCGGTTTCACCCATCAGGCAGAAATCGACCTCACGGGCGCATTGGCGACCCTCACGGATGGCCCACACAACCAGCGATTGACCGCGGCGCATATCGCCACAGGTGAAGATTTTATCCTGCGATGTCTGATAGGTGGCCGTGTCGGCGGCGACATTGCCGCGCCCGTCTTTTTCCAGACCTAGCGTGTCAATCATGCCCTCATGGACAGGATGCACAAAGCCCATAGCCAGCAGCACCAAATCGGCCGGCAATTCAAAATCAGAGCCTTCAATCGCCTGCATGGTGTCATCCACTTTGACGCATTTAATTGCCGTCACCTTGCCATCTTTACCAATAAGTTCGGTTGTCATGACTGAGAAATCGCGTATCGCGCCTTCTTCCTGGCTGGAAGATGTTCGCATTTTCAGCGGCCAATCCGGCCATGTCAGACCTTTATTTTCCTTTTCCGGCGGCATGGGCATAATTTCCAATTGTGTCACTGACAGCGCGCCTTGACGGAAACTTGTGCCGATACAGTCAGAACCCGTATCGCCGCCGCCAATGACAATCACATGCTTGTCTTCGGCCAGTATCGGCTCAATGTTGCCAATCGGCTCTTGACCGACGCGGCGGTTTTGCTGCGGCAGGAAATCCATCGCGAAATGCACACCGTCAAGGGCGCGCCCCGGCACGGGCAAATCGCGCGGCACTTCCGAACCACCGGCCAGCACAATCGCATCATGCTTGGCTTGTAAATCAGCAACCGACAGGGTGACGCCAATATGTGTGTCATAATGGAAAGTTACGCCTTCGGCCTGCATTTGCTCAACGCGCCGGTCAATGCCGTGTTTTTCCATTTTGAAATCCGGGATGCCATAGCGCAAAAGGCCGCCCGCCTTGGCGTGTTTTTCATAGACATGCACATCATGGCCGGCGCGGGCAAGCTGTTGGGCTGCCGCCATGCCAGCCGGGCCGGAGCCAACAATGCCGACCGATTTGCCGGTTTTGGCGGTCGGGATTTGTGGCTCAATCCAGCCATTCTCCCAGCCCTTGTCAATGATCGCACATTCAATGCTTTTAATCGTCACCGGGCTGTCATCAATGTTCAAAGTGCAGGATGCCTCGCAAGGGGCAGGGCAAATCCGACCGGTGAATTCGGGGAAATTATTGGTTGAGTGCAGATTGGTCAGCGCCGCTTTCCAGTTGGCTGTATAGACCAAATCATTCCAGTCGGGGATTTGGTTATTGACCGGACAGCCATTATGGCAATAAGGCACACCGCAATCCATACAACGCGAGGCCTGACCGCGCAGGTCTTTTTCATCCAGGGGCACAACAAACTCACGAAAGTTTTGCACGCGCTCTTCCGGCGGCAAATAAGTGCGATCCTGACGGTCTAACTCAAGAAAACCGGTTGCTTTTCCCATTTCACTCTCCTGCTGTTGCGCTGGCTTGCTCGGCATCACCGGCCAGTTCGTTTAGGGCGCGACGGAATTCGGTCGGCATGACTTTGCGGAATTTCGGCAATTGATTTTCCCAATCAGCAAGAATCGCCTGCGCGCGCGCCGAATTGGTATAGCGGGCGTGATTTTCCAACAGCTTATGCAGACGTTCAGCATCATGGTGACGCATATCGCCGGTCAGTTGCGTCAAGGCCGTGCCGACCGCGCCGGTCACCGGTTCAAGCTCAACCATCGCCATATTGCAGCGTGTCTCGAAACTGCCATCCTCATCATAGACATAGGCAATGCCGCCCGACATGCCGGCAGCAAAATTGCGCCCGGTCATGCCCAGCACAACAACGCACCCGCCGGTCATATATTCGCAGCAATGGTCGCCCGCGCCCTCAATCACCGCAACCGCGCCGGAATTACGCACGGCAAAGCGTTCGCCCGCCACACCGCGGAAATAACACTCGCCCTCAATCGCGCCATACAGCACCGTATTGCCGACAATAATGCTTTGTTCCGGCACAATGGCGCTGTCTTTGGGCGGATAAATGGCAATGCGCCCGCCGGAAAGCCCTTTGCCGACATAGTCATTGGCTTCACCTTCCAGTTCAAAGGAGACGCCGCGCGCCAGAAACGCGCCAAAGCTTTGACCCGCCGTGCCGGTCAGCCGCACCGAAATTGTATCTTCCGCCAGACCGGCATGGCCGTGGCGCAGAGCCAGTTCGCCCGACAGCATCGTGCCTGCCGAACGGTCGATATTGGTGATGGGCGTTTCAATTTGCACCGGCGTTTTGCTTTCCAGTGCCGGCATGGCCTGTTCAATCAGCTTGCGGTCAAGAATGTCATCAATCGGATGGTTCTGCGTTTCGCAATGAAAGACAGGTCGGTCGCTTTCGATTTTGGTGAACAGGCGGGTGAAGTCCAGCCCTTGCGCTTTCCAATGGTCAATCGCGTTTTTGGTGTCGAGCAAATCGGTTTGGCCGATAATCTCATCCATGTTGCGATAGCCCATTTCAGCCAGCATTTCGCGCACTTCCTCGGCAATGAAGAAGAAGTAATTTATCACATGCTCCGGCGTGCCGGTAAAGCGCTTGCGTAATTCTTCGTTTTGCGTGGCAATGCCGACCGGGCATGTGTTCAAATGGCATTTCCGCATCATGATACAGCCAGCTGCAATCAGCGGGGCGGTGGAAAAGCCAAACTCATCAGCGCCCAGCAAAGCACCGACAATCACATCGCGGCCAGTCCGCAAGCCGCCATCCACCTGCACGGCAATGCGGGTTCGCAAATCATTCAGCACAAGCGTTTGATGGGTTTCGGCAAGGCCGATTTCCCAAGGGCTGCCTGCATGTTTGATGGAGGTCAGCGGGCTGGCACCCGTGCCGCCCTCAAAGCCGGAAATGGTGACATGGTCAGCACGCGCTTTGGAGACGCCTGCCGCCACTGTGCCGACGCCGACTTCGGAAACCAGCTTGACCGAAATATCGGCGCGCGGATTGGTGTTTTTCAAATCGAAAATCAGCTGTGCCAAATCTTCAATCGAATAAATATCATGGTGCGGCGGCGGCGAAATCAGCCCGACACCGGGGGTTGAATGGCGCACCGCAGCAATCCGGCGGTCAACCTTATGGCCGGGCAATTGGCCGCCCTCGCCGGGCTTGGCACCTTGCGCCATTTTGATTTGTATCATGTCGGAATTGGCCAGATATTCAGTGGTCACACCGAAACGCCCCGACGCTACTTGCTTAATCGCCGAGCGACGCGAATCGCCATTTTCCATTGGCACAAAGCGCGCCGATTCCTCGCCGCCCTCACCGGTATTGGACTTGCCGCCCAGGCGGTTCATCGCCAGTGCCAGGGTTTCATGCGCTTCCGGGCTTATTGAGCCGAGCGACATGGCGCCTGTGGCAAAGCGTTTGACAATCTCCGTGACCGGTTCCACCTCGTCCAATGACAGGGGCGTGCGACCGGTCTCTTCAGCATTGCGGATGCGGAACAGGCCGCGCAATGTCAGCAAATGCTCATCCTGCTCATTTATCGCGGCAGCATAGGCGCGATATTGGTCACGACTATTGCCGCGCACAGCATGTTGTAAGGAGCCAACTGTTTCGGCGTTCCAAACATGGTCTTCGCCGCGCACCCGCACCGCATATTCGCCACCAACATCAAGCGCGTCGCGCAAAATTGCATCATCGCCAAACGCTGCCTTGTGGCGCAGCAAGGTTTCCTCGGCCACTTCGGCAAGCCCAATGCCTTCAATCGTCGTTGCTGTGCCGGTGAAATAGCTGTCAATAAAGCCCTGTGCGAGGCCGACCGCATCAAAAATCTGCGCGCCGCAATATGATTGATAGGTGGAAATCCCCATTTTCGACATGACTTTACGCATGCCCTTGCCAGCCGCTTTCACGAAATGCAGATGCGCGTCATCGCGGCTCAAATCAAGCTGCATTTTTTCGCGCAGATTATCGACCGTATCAAAGGCCAAATAGGGGTTAATCGCTTCTGCCCCATAGCCCGCCAGACAGCAGAAATGGTGAATCTCGCGTGCCTCGCCGGTTTCAATCACCAGACCGGCCGAGGTGCGAA
The DNA here is from genome assembly GCA_038123715.1 of Rhodobiaceae bacterium. Classification (GTDB taxonomy): domain Bacteria; phylum Pseudomonadota; class Alphaproteobacteria; order RS24; family RS24; genus JAYPAN01. Next base: position 41,263 of record JAYPAN010000006.1, read on the forward strand.
GACCGGTGCGTATCAAATGATGATGCACCGCCGCCGTGGCCAGCAAGGCCGGAATGGCCACGCGCTGCGCCGACAGGCCGCGATCGGACAGGATGATGATATTTTCATGGTTGCCGGCAATGGCGTTTTCAGCCTCTTTGCACAGCGCGTCCAGCCGCGCCTTCAGCCCATCGACACCGCTGGCCAAATCCCATGTCATGTCGAGCGTGACAGCGTGGAAATTATTGTCTTCAATATCGCTGATGCGGCGGATTTTTTCCAAATCATCATTGCTCAAAATCGGCTGCGCCACTTCCAGACGTTTTTCTGTGGCCGAGCCTTCAAAATCAAGCAGATTGGGGCGCGGGCCGATAAAGGAGACCAGCGACATGACCAATTCCTCGCGTATCGGGTCAATCGGCGGGTTGGTCACTTGCGCGAAATTCTGTTTGAAATAGGTGTAAAGCGGCTTGGATTTGTCGGACAGAGCTGAAATCGGCGTATCCGTTCCCATTGAGCCAGTGCCTTCCTCACCGCGTTCAATCATCGGCGAGAGCAGGAATTTCAAATCCTCTTGCGTATAGCCAAAAGCCTGTTGCTGGTCGAGCAAGGGAATATCGGAGGAGACATGCGCCGCGCCTTCGGGGCGGGGCAGGTCTTCGAGCTTGATTTGCGCGCGACCCAGCCATTCCCGATAGGGATGGGCGCCGGCCAGTTCGGCCTTGATTTCGGCATCGGAAATAATCCGCCCCTGCTCAAGGTCAATCATCAGCATTTTGCCCGGTTGCAGACGCCATTTCTCGACAATTTTATCTTCCGGCGCGGGCAGCACACCCATTTCAGACGCCATCATCACGCGGTCATCGGAAGTGACATAATAGCGTGCCGGGCGCAGGCCATTGCGGTCAAGCGTGGCGCCAATCTGGCGGCCATTGGTAAAGGCGACGGCGGCTGGCCCGTCCCACGGCTCCATCAGCGCGGCATTATATTCGTAAAATGCGCGGCGTTCCTCATCCATCAGCGGATTGCCCGACCAGGCTTCGGGTATCAGCATCATCATGGCATGGGCCAGCGAAAAGCCGCCCATGACCAGCAATTCCAGCGCATTGTCAAAACTGGCACTGTCGGACTGGCCTTCTTGGATCAGCGGCCAGAGTTTTTCCAAATCATCGCCAAAAAGCGGCGTTTTCAGCGTTTCATGGCGCGCCGCCATCCAATTCACATTGCCGCGCACCGTATTTATTTCGCCATTATGGCAAATCATCCGGAAAGGCTGCGCCAGCGACCATGTGGGGAATGTATTGGTTGAAAAACGCTGATGCACCAGCGCCATAGCCGACACGGTATCAGGATCGCGCAAGTCATCATAATAGGGGCCAAGCTGGCTCGACAGCAAAAGACCTTTATACAAAACTGTCCATGAGGACAGGGACGGGATATAGAAAAAATCCTTGGTGTCGGGCAAATCAGCCTTGGCGACCCATAATTCCATAACGCGGCGGATAATGAATAAATCGCGCTCGAAAGCGTCGCGGTCATCGGCATTTTTGCCATTGGCGACAAAAATCTGGCGTATCACCGGCTCGGTCGGCACAATAGAATAGCCCAAATCACTGCTGTCCACCGGCACATCGCGCCAACCCAAGACTTTATGGCCTTCTTCGGCAATCACCGCCTCAAAACGTGTTTCAATATCGGCGCGCGCGCCTTTATGGGGCGGCAAAAACACCATGCCGACGCCATAATGGCCTTCTTCGGGCAGCGTGAAACTGTCGGTTGTCACTTTGCGGAAAAATGCGTCGGGCATTTGAATCAGCATGCCGACGCCGTCACCGGCTTTCGGGTCAGCACCGACCGCGCCGCGATGCTCCAGATTTTCCAGTATTGTCAGACCGTCGTGGATAATGTCATGGCTTTTGACATTTTTGATATTGGCGACAAAGCCAATGCCGCAAGCGTCATGTTCATTGGCCGGGTCATAAAGCCCCTGGCGGGCGGGAAGCCCGTTGCGTTGTGCCGCTTTGTTGTTTTGCCGCTTGTTATCCATGCTTTTTCCGTCCGTCTTCGTCACTGCTATGCTTTCCGTGCCATGCCTTCCGTCTGACCGGAAACCGGCTTGGCTCATTCCCATATGCTTGTTGAATCCATGCAAACCGGCATGGCCTCATGCGGCGTCAAGAGACGCTCCGTTTGACAATAATATAGGCGCAGGCGGGGCGAAAATTCAAGTAAATTGGTCAACATTGCTGACCCATTTGGGGGAATCTGCCCATTTCAGCCGCAATATGCCTGATTTCTGCCAATTTCGAGGCCGCGAAACATAGTCGCAGGGGCTGTTTATTGGCGATGTTCAGCCAGAAAACGGGCGATATCATGCAGGGCGGCGCGCCCTTCGGGTATCAGACCAAAAGCGATTTGATGGACATGCGGCATATCCGGCCAGATTTGCAGCCGCGCACTGCATCCGGCCTGACGCGCGCGCTCCACCAACCTTGTGCTGTCATCATATAAAACTTCTTCCGACCCGACCTGCACAAACATTGGCGGAAAATCGGAAAAATCGGCGAAAAGCGGAGAAATCAGAGGGTCATCGGCAGGCGCGTCGCCGCGATAAAAATCCACTGCAAGCGGAATACGCGCCGGATCAATCATGTCATCGCGGTCTGCCCGTTCGCTGATGGAAATGCCACTCATGGTCAAATCCGTCCAAGGCGACAGCAGCGCCAGCGCTTTCGGCAGGGCTTTGCCGGCTTGCTTGAGGCGTTGCATCAGCGCCAAAGTCAGGCCGCCGCCGGCACTGTCTCCGGCGACAAACAGTGTGGACGGGTCAATGCCTTGCGCCAGCAGCCAATCATAGCTTTGCTCGGCATCCTCAATCGCTGCCGGAAACGGGTTTTCAGGCGCCAGCCGGTAGTCAATCACCAGCGCGCGCATATTAGTCAGATGACATAATTGTTGCACCATGTGGCGATGGGTGGTCGGGCTGCCGACCATATAGCCCCCGCCATGCAGATAAAGCAGCGTATGGGGGGCATCTGCCGCGCCTTGCCATTCGGCATATATGTCGCCAATGCGAAAGCCTTCCGGTGCCACTTTTGTTGGCACAATATATTTCAGCAGGCCACGCCCTTCGCGCTCGCGGGCTTTCTTCACATCGTCTGCCGTGTTGCCGACCAGCCCGTTGCGGACATAATGGCGGAGCAGTTTTTTGTAAAATCTGGCACGCAGGCTGGCCATTTTATTTTCCCATTATTGGTTTCGGTTGGCGATAGTTTACACGAAAAGGGTGCTTGTTGAAAAGGTGCATGGTGTCCGGCCGGTGGGGAGGAGCAAAACCACCGACCGGACACCGGACGCTCAGGCCTTATAATTGTCGTTATGCGGCCTTAAGTGTCTTTGCGATGTCGATTTTACGCGGCTTCTCCGCTTCGGGGATTTCCCGCGTTAAATCAATGGATAACAGGCCGTTATCAATACCGGCACTGGACACTTGAACATTGTCGGCCAGTTGAAAACGGCGTTCAAAGCTGCGATTGGCAATGCCGCGATACAGATAATTGCGCTCTTGCGTTTCGCTGTCGCCTTGATGCACACCGCGCACGGTCAGCACACCGCAACATTCCTCAATATCAAGCTCATCTTTGGAAAAACCGGCAACCGCCATGGTGATGCGGTAATCGCGTTCGCCCGTGCGTTCGACATTATAGGGCGGGTAAGAAGCGGTTTTTTCCGGCGCAGCGCCCAGCGCGTCAAATATGTTTGCCAGACGGTCAAAACCAACCGTTGAACGGTAAAGGGGGGTCAAATCAAATCCAGTCATAAGTCATCTCCTTCTATGAAGCCAGATACCGGAAATCGGTCTGTTACAGCCCCGTTTCCGGCGGTTTGCCGATGGCACAATTGCCGCCGACACAATGGAGATAAGAGGCGTTTAACGACCTTTACAGGGCTTGAAATTTGAAAAAAAATCCCTACCCGTCATTTTTTTGACAATTTTTTCAAAAAAAGCTGGTTGGCGGCATGAAAGAGTAGCGCGTGGCGCGGTTTTACAGGTTTTCCACGAACATCCAGATAATGCCAATCGGTGCTAAATAGCGTGCCAGATACAGCCAAAGGGTGAAAAGCAGCCCGTAATTGCCGAAAACCTCTCGCGCCCGGTCAGCCGGCAAAGCCCATGCGGCAAAGGTGATAATGCCCAGCCCGCCTATCGGCATGACATAGGCGGTAGCCAGATAGTCTTTCACATCGAACAAGGTTTTATCAGCCAAAACGCCGCTATCGGCAAGCCTGATATCGGCCCAGATATTGAACGAAAATACGGTCGCCAGCCCGACCAGAAAAGTGGTGGTCAACATAAGGCCGAGTGCTTTCGGGCGGGTCAGGCCAAAGCGGTTTTCCGCCCAGCGCGTGGTCACTTCCAGAAGTGACAGGCCGGAAGTCAGGGCGGCGAAATAGACCAGCAGGAAAAACAGCGGTGCAAGCACAATGCCGCCCGGCACTTGAGCAAAGGCAACAGGCAGGGTGATGAAAATCAGCCCCGGCCCAGCTGCCGGATCCAGCCCTTGACCGAAAACAATGGCAAAAATGCCAATTCCGGCCAAAAGCGCAATGGCGGTATCGGCCAGGCCGATGATAATGGCGGTTTTGCCCAAATCGATTTTTTTGTCTAGATAGCCGCCATAAGTGACCAGCATGGCCGCGCCGACACCGACGGAAAAGAAGCCATGACCAATCGCCGCCTGCACGGTTGCGGGCGTGATTTTGCTGAAATCAGGGGTGAATAAAAACGCCAAAGTGCGCCCGATATCACCGGCTATGACGCCGTAAAGCGCAATCGCTGCCAGCATGATGATAAGCGCCGGCATCAAAATCAGATTGGCGCGCTCAAGGCCGGTATAGAGGTCGCGTTGGACAATCGCGCCAAGCAGGGCAAGAAATAATATCTGGTGAAAAATCATCTGGCCGGATGAGGCCAACAGGCCGTCAAATAGCGGGCCGGAATTGTCGGCGGTGAGCGTGTGCAATTGACCGCCAAGCGATTTCAGAAAATAGGCCGAGACCCAGCCGGCGATGACGGCATAAAAAGTAAGCAGGATAAAACTGCCCAGCACGCCAATCGCACCAATCGCGCCAAGATATTGCGGGCGGTTGCTTTGCACCGCCAGACGCCGCACCGAGCTGACCGCATCGGATTGCCCGCCGCGCCCGACCATAAGTTCAGCCGCCGCAATCGGCACGGCAATGGCAAAAATACTCGCCAGATATATCAGCACAAAAGCACCGCCGCCTTGCGTGCCGGTCATATAGGGGAATTTCCAAATATTGCCGAGACCGACCGCCGCGCCAATACAGGCCAGAATAAAACCGGCCCGGCTTGTCCAATGGCTTTTGTTCAACGCATATTCCGACATGCTCTGCCCCCGATTCAAATCCACTTGCCCAAATACACTGGCCTAAAATCACTGACACAATTGCAGATTTGTTGCTCATTGCCAAGAATGTCAAAAGGTCGGAATTGTCAAAATGTGAGAATCGTCAAGGCGCGGCAATATCCGGCTTTTCTATTGCGCGGCAGGCTGATAATGTCGCGGCACAAACAGGGAGTTAACAATGGCTCAAGAAAAACCGATTGTCTGGGATGGCGATGCCGAACTTTTAGAGATTGACGGCAATCCGATACCGGCCGGGGCGCAAGCCGGTTATATCCGCGCCCGTGACGGCAAATTGCTGCGAAACGCGATATTTTCGCCGGACGGCCAAGCGAAAGGCACAATTGTGCTGATGACCGGCTATTCGGAGTTTATCGAAAAATACTTTGAAACCATTGCAGATTTAACGGCGCGCGGCTATTGCGTGGCGGCGCTGGAATGGCGCGGCCATGGCTTGTCACAGGGCAATAGCAAAGAGCCGACACGGCTGCATTTGCGCGATTTCGACCAGAATTTAGAGGATATGGAAGACCGGTTTGACCGGCTGGTGCGCGCTGCCTGTCCGCCGCCTTATTTCGGGCTGGCGCATAGTATGGGCGGGCAAATATCCCTGCGTATGGTGCAACGCCATCCAGATTGGCTGTCTGCTCTGGCGCAATCAGCGCCCATGCTGGGTGTCGCGCTGCCGCCTTTACTCAATTTTATTCGTGCGATTGTCATGCCTTTGATGATTGCCGTGATGGGCGGCGACCGGTGGAATCCGATGGATCCGCCATCGCGCACGCCGGAAAATCCGCCGCGCAATAATGTCACCTCCGACACGGCGCGCTATGAGCGCTGCGAGGAATTATGCCTGACCGATGAACGTTTGCAGGTCAATGGTCGCTCGCTTGGCTGGTCGCGCACTGCATTTGCCAAAATGGCGGCCTCGCAAAAACCGGCTTTTTTGCGCTCTATTGCGACGCCGGTCTTTATCGGCACAGCAGAGCATGAAAGATTGGTTGATAATCGGGCGCATGAGCGCGCCCTGTCACATTTGCCGCACGGCACAGGGCGGTTTTACCGCGACGCCATGCATGAAATCATGATGGAGCAAGACGCCATACGCGCCGCCTTTCTGGATGAGGTGCTGGCATTTTTTGAACGCCACAGGCCGAATTAAAATTATAATCCACCAATCAGCGACAGGGCTTTGTCATGCAAGCGGGCATCGCCACAGGCAATAATTTGACCGCCCTGCATCGGGTCACCGCCCTGCCAATCGGTCACCACGCCGCCAGCCTCGCGGACAATCGGCACCAAGGCCTGAATGTCATAAGCCTGCAAGCCCTGTTCAAAGACAATATCAATATGACCGGCGGCCAGCAGCGCATAATTATAGCAATCGCCGCCATAACGGGTCAGCCTTACCGTTTGGCGAATTGCCTGCCAGATTTTCGTGCCTTGTGCGTCCTCAAATAAATCAGGTGTCGTGGTGGCCATAATGGCCTCCTGCAAGTCGGCGCAGGCGCGGGTTGCAAGCTGCGTCTTATGACCATCTTTTGCCAGAAAAGCCCCGTGACCGGCGCAGGCCGAATAGCGTTCTCCGGTAAAAGGCTGGTCCATTATCCCCAATAGCGGCGCGCCGTCATTGTTCAGCGCAATCAGCGTCCCCCAGCTTGGTGCGCCGGAAATAAAGGCGCGCGTGCCGTCAATCGGATCCAACACCCATTGCAGGGCATTGCCGGCTTTGGCGCCATATTCCTCGCCAAGAATGGCATGTTCCGGGCAGTTGCTTTCAATGATTTGCCTTATTGCCTGTTCAGCATTGCGGTCGGCTTGTGTCACCGGGTCAAAACCGTCGCTGTGCTTATTGTCCACTTGCGGCGCTTGCCGGAATAGCGGCAATGTCTGTTGCGCCGCAGCGTCGGCCATGTCATGCGCCAGGGCAAGCAGGTCGGGCAAATTGATGGTCTGCTGGCTCATTGCGGGAAAGTCATCACTTATTCGGCGGCGGAACGGCCATTATCGGGCGATTGCGAAGGTGTCGGCAGAGCCGGCAGATTGCTGGCAATCTCGGTCAGCATCAGGCTGAACAAGGCGCGCAAACGCTCAAACCCCTCATGTTGACGATAGGTTTTTTCATCCATGTAAATGGCGCGATTGATTTCAATTTGCAGCGCGTGAATGCCTTTGGCGGGACGGCCATAATGCTCGGTGATAAAGCCGCCCGCATAGGGTTTGTTGAGCGCCACACGATAGCCTTGCGATGTCAGAAAATCGCGCAACCAATTGGTCAGACCGGCATGGCAACTGCGCCCATGCCGGTTACCCAGAACAAAATCAATTTCCGGCGCGCCGCTGGCCGGCAAGTGATGGCTGGCGCGCGCTGCTTGCGAGGGCATGGAATGGGCATCCAACAAAACCGCCATGCCATAGGCTTGATGCATGCCGTCCAATAATTCGGCGAGCCGCCGGTGGAAAGGCCGATAAATGGTTTCAATGCGCGTCTCGGCTTCGGCATATTGCAGCTTGCGATTGTAAATCGGTTTGTTTTCGGCCACCAGACGCGGCACGGTGCCAAGGCCGGAACCGGCGCGCGGTGATTTGCTGTCAACATGGGCTGGCAATTGCCCGTCAAACAGAGCCGGTTCCAACTCATAAGCGCCGCGGTTCAAATCAACATAGGCGCGCGGATAAACCGCCTCCAGCACACGCACGCCCTTGCCCGCCGCCTCGGTAAACAAATCACCGACAAACATATCTTCCGACTGGCGTATCGCATGGTCATCCAAATGCGCGGCGGCCAGAAAATCAGCCGGGTAAAATGCCCCGCTATGCGGCGATGTTACCAAAACAGGCAAGGCAGCCACTGACGGGGCAGGCGATATTTCGCGATAGGGCTGGGGGTTGTCCGCACTCATGCGGGAAACTTAACACAGCGTGGCGCGCGAATATATGGTGATTTTGCGGCCGCGACATTGCGGCTTTTCATGCCGCCCGCATCTCGCCTCCCGGTCTCGACTGATTGGTCTTGGCAGGCCGGTCGTTTTGCGATAAGACAGCCATCTTGCCGTCTGGCGGGGGCGATTAGCTCAGCGGGAGAGCACTACCTTGACATGGTAGGGGTCACTGGTTCAATCCCAGTATCGCCCACCAGCGGCTCAATAATGGCGGCGGCCAAAACAAAGCACATCCTGCCTTTCACCTCGCCACCATGCCTTTGACAAAACACTCTGATTTATCGCGTATGGCGTATTGCCTGCGAATTAAAGTTTGGTTTAGGCTGATTTTTCAAATCGGAGATGTTTATGACTGTTTATATAATTGCGCGTTTCAAAATTCACGACCGCGCTGGCTATGACCGATACGAAGAAAATTTTATGGAAGTTTTTGAGCCATTTGGTGGCACGCTGCTCAGCGTTGATGAGGAACCGACCATCTTGCAAGGCGCGTTTGATTTTACACGATCCGTTTTGATTGAGTTTCCATCGGCGGAACAAGCTATGGCTTGGATGACATCACCGGAATATCAAGAAATTGCAAAGCACAGGTTGGAAGCCAGTGTGGGCAATGCAATTATGGTGAAGAAACTTGAGGAAGCGTAGCAACGCCCAATATATACAGTGTGTTTGTTTTGTCGGAGGACATAAATGACCCGCATACTGACCATTATCGCCTTGTTGTTTGCGACGCCCGCTATGGCCGCGGGCAGTTACAGATATGAACCAAGTGCGAGCAAACTCATCAATGATGCCAAGAAACTCATCGAAAAAGAAAAATATAAACGCGCGATTGTCAAGTTGGAGAAAGCGAAGAAAGATGAAGCTGATAATGCCGATATTTTTAATTATCTGGGGTTCGCGCATCGCAAAATCGGCAATTATGAGGAAAGTAAAATCTATTATCAGGAAGCGCTTTCCATTCAGCCAGACCATAAATTGGCACTTGAATATCAGGGGGAATTATATCTCACCCTTAATGATATTAATTCTGCTCAATCGAATCTGATGAAATTGGAGGCTCTATGCCCGCAAGGCTGTGATGCGCTTGCGGATTTGAACAAAGCGGTTTCTAAATACATAGCAGAACATAGTGACTAATGACCCGCATTTTATCCATCCTTGCCTTGTTGTTTGCGACACCGGCTCTGGCGCGAGATTTTGACAGCACAACACAAATGAGTTTTACCGGCATGCGGGTGGACGCTTCTTACCTCTACGGCAATCGCAAAATGGTAGAACGCCTTTTTTCCGTTTATTGCGAAAATCAATTCGGGAAAACAGGTGTTTTGGAACAAGGCGCTTGCACAAAAATGCTGCCTTTGGAGGCTAATCGCTGCTCCGCAAAAGGTAATTGCCAATAATCGGCAATTAAACCCTTTCACTTTCTCGGCCAATATGTTCGAGTTAAGGGGATTTGTTTAAGTCTGGCATATAGGAGGGAAATATGACTTTTACAGAAGTAAATATGTTTTACGCAGGGGTCTATCAATTCATGGGCTTGGCCTTTATCGGCTCATCGTTTTTGCTTTGGGTTGGTATGCGGGTTACATCCGTTTTGGTCGAACGCGAAACTGACAATATTTTGGCTAAAGCCTTGGCGGTAATCTTCGGCTTGGCGGTCAGTCTCAATTACATTTTGATTAGCGCCAATTTGGCACTGCAACTTCAAAACCACGCTTATTCATTGAAGCAGTTCGCCGCACAAGGCATGGACCTGCCCGCCACTTCGCTCGCCTTTATTGAGCGTATCGGGGTTGGTGACGCGGTTCCTGAACTCAGCCTTTTCGGAAACCCGCTGCAAGTGGTCATTGGCCTTGCTGCGCTGGCTTTCTGCATTTTGCCTCTTTTTGTGCCGGCCAAATCAGACAATTCATAATTTGTAAATGGCATGATTGATTGAAAACGCGACCCATGCGGTCGCGTTTTCTTTTTATTCGCGCGCCTCATTTCTGAGACAGGGTGCTTTTTATGTTTTGGGTCAAATAATGTTGATTGTTGACTGACCGGCAGGCGTCAGCAAAACCGACTGCAATTACGCCAGCTCCAGAAAAAAGGGGCTGAATACTCAGCCCCTATCCACCCTTGAAAGCAGTATAATTATATTGCGCTGACGAGGTTCACGGCAGAGAATTTGCCATTATTGCCCTGCTGTTTTTCAAAAGAAACTTTCATGTCTTCTTTCAAATCCAGGCCACTTGCTTGCACGGCTGAAATATGCACGAAAACATCATCTTCGCCTTCAACTGCAATAAAGCCATAGCCTTTGGTGGCGTTAAACCACTTTACGGTTCCAGTAATCATTTCATCGTCCTAGTTTAATTCTCACTTGCATCGCATAGTTAAGACAAAGGGGTTAATCCGTCTGTCTAGCTGACCCGGAGAGATGTTGTGCGAAGGACAGTTACAGGCTTATTAGCATATTCATGGCAAAAGGTCTGATTTTATTTCACCTGCCCGCGACATTTGGTTTTGGACGTCACGTCTTTTCTGGCGTTTAACGATTGCCTATAAAAAGGGCTGATTTAACCATGAGGACAATATATCAATGACCAAACCCGCCCTCGCCATTATTGGCACTGGCATGGCGGCATTGGCCTGCGCCGATGGTCTGGCGCAGGCTTTTGACCTGTCGCTTTTTGACAAATCGCGTGGTCTGTCGGGGCGGCTGTCAACGCGGCGCGCGCCACATGCTTCTGACCAAATTTTTGATTATGCCTCTGA
>JAYPAN010000006.1:52475-81621 GCA_038123715.1 Rhodobiaceae bacterium
TGTCAACGCGGCGCGCGCCACATGCTTCTGACCAAATTTTTGATTATGCCTCTGATTATGCCTTTGATCATGGCGCGCCGTTTTTTCATGCCGACACGGCCGCCTTCAAAAACTGGCTGCAAAGCTTTGAGGCACGCGGCGCTGTGACATTGTGGACGCCGCGCCATATGCGGTTTTCTGATAATGGCGCGCGCCAGCTAACCCAAGACGCAAAGCCGAAATGGGTTTTCACGCCGGGCATGAGTGCGGTCGGTAAATCGCTTATCGCCGCGCGCCCGCAATGGAACATCCATACAGGCTGCGCGGTGGACGCGGTTACAGGTGTGGCGGGCGCATGGGTTTTGTCTGCCGGTGAACAGCGTTTCGGGCCATTCGCGCATGTGGTGTTTGCCATACCGCCGCAACAAGCGCTGGCGCTGCTGCCGGAGGGTGCAGGCTTTGGCGATGCTTTGACCAAGGCGCAAATGCTGGGCTGTCATACGCTGATGCTTGGCTATCAGCCTGATGAAGCACCCGATTTGGATTGGGCGTTTGCCGATTTTGACGATGAGGTGCTGGGCTTGGCTTGCGTCAATTCCATGAAGCCGGGGCGCGAGGGCGGTTTTGCGTTGGTCTTGCAAACGCGCCATGACTGGTCGCAAGCCCATATTGAAGATGATTTGGAGATGGTCAGCGCAAGGATAAAACGACGCTTTCAGGAACTGACCGGATGTTCGACCGCTGCCAGCGCTTATGACAGCCTGCACCGCTGGCGCTATGCCTCGACCTGTCAGGCAGCGGCCACACAAGCGCAGCCCTATTTGCTGGATGACGAACAGGGATTGTCGGCCATTGGTGATTGGTGCAGCGGCTCGGGTGTCGAGCAGGCATTTTTAAGCGGTGCTCGTCTGGCGGCGACATTATCGGCAATGCAGGATGGTGCGCCCACATTCAGGCCAATCAGCGATTCCTGAAATAGCGTCTTACTTTTGGGCGCGTGGCCAGAAAAACCATTGTGGCTGTCAGGCCAAACACAATGATAAAGACGGTTTCATTGGCGTAGCTTTCCGCGGTAAGCAGCTTGATGCCGCCAATGACAGTCAGGCTCGTCAATATGCTGACCAGCACATGACCGGACGAGACGCGCTTGTCGGCGCCAAATATATGCAAAAAGGCGAAATAGGCAAATGAGGTGAAAAAAGACAATCGCAGCACTTCCGCGCGGTCGGCCAAATCCGACGGCGCGACAATCAATGTCGGAACAAACAGGAAGGGTTTGTCACCCAAAAGCGATATGACAACGACAAGGGCAGACCAGATTGCCGCTGTCAGAATGAATATGCTGTATAACAATCTGACGGTACTCATGAGTGTAATCTAACACATAAAACAGGCTGGCATATGCTGAAAAATTACGGTCGCGCAATTGCCATCAGCCTCTTGCTCTGCGCTTCGGCTTTGGTCTAATCTATAGGTAAGCGTTTTGGGAGCTGGCGATGAACTTATTCGACAATGAAGGTTTAAAATGGCGGCGTTTTGTCGGCGATAACAGTTTTGATTATCCGATTGATTATGAGGCGGCGCTGCTGAGTATTCGCGATGACGGCCATGTCGATTTGCTGTATCGCTGGGCGCCCAATTCCTATTGCCATTTTCACCGACATACGGCGGAAACCACCTCAACCGTGCTGGCCGGTGAATTGCATGTCGTTACGATTGACCCCGAAACCGGCGCGGAATTGGAAACAAAAATCCGCAAGGCGGGGGACTATGTGCATAAGGAACCGGGTGATGTGCATATGGAGCGCGGCGGGCCGGAAGGGGCGCTGGTTTTGTTTAATCTGAAGGCGATTGACAATTCGCTGGCCGAGTCACTGGCCGAAGATGGCACGATTATTGGTGAGTCGCGGTTTGATGACATTTTGAACCGCCGCCGCGCCAGACAATAAGTTAGTTAGAAATGCTCGCCTTCCGGTGCGACCTTACCGGTTTTGCACCTGCGTGATTACGCGCATAATGGCGGCAGCAATTTCGGTCGGAACTTCTTCTTGCAGAAAATGGCCGGCCTCGGTCTCGGTCACACGCGCATTGGGGAAGTTTGCTTTCATGAAATTCACGCCCCTGCCAAGTATCGGGTCATGGATGCCCCATACAATCTCGGCAGGCACATTAAGGCTGTTCACATAGGCCTCAATCTGCCGCATTTGCGCGCTGCTGGGATGGTCTGGCCCGTCTGGCACCATCCGCATGAGGGTAAGCGGCGCCTTTTCATTGCCATCGTCAAGTAACGGACGCTGATAAAGCGCCAAAACATCTGCCGGCATGGAAGCGGGGTCTTTTTGCACACGCGGCAATGTATCGAAAATCGAACCGACTATACCGGTCAGCACTTCACCAATGACCGGTGTTTTCACGGTCGCATGGGCGGTGGAAAGGTTTCTTTTCTCTTTTGGCGCATTAAAGGCTGTATTCATTGCCACAACACCCTTCAGCAAATCAGGCGACAAAGCCAGCGCGCCCATGCCTATCGGCCCGCCCCAATCTTGCCCGACATAGACAAGTTCATTTAACTGCAATTGGGTGAGTGCCGCGTTGAGCCAGCGCATATGATTGTCCAGAGTGTGCTGGCTGACCGGTATTTTACTCGAAAACCCAAGCCCGACCAAAGTCGGCATAATCACCCGCACGCGGTCAAGCGGCAATTGCGCCACCACTTTGCGATACAGAAAACCTGATGTCGGATTGCCATGCATGAGCAGGAGTGGGTAGCCAGTGCCGGTTTCCAATATATGAATTTTAATTCCCGGCGCGGCTTCAATGAAATAGCTCTTATAATCTTGCGTCACGAAAGGCTTTGCGTAATCGGGCAGGGGAAAGGCTTCAAATGTGCCAGCGGCCAGCTCAACCTGCCCCCGACCGGCAGGCGTGACCAGCTGTCCGTCACGGGTAATCGCCACTGAGCCAATAATGACAATGACCAGCAAACCAACGACGCCGAAAATTGCCGCTTTTTTGAATGTCTTCATCCCCGCCTCCTCACTACACAGAGCTTCATTTATAACGCGGAAAACAAAAAAATCTGTCGCCAAATGAGCTGCCGCAAGATTGCCGGCGGTTTGGGGTTTTTTGACCGGCATTGCGCGCTTGCGTCCGAATTGGCGATTGGTCTAGCCTGAGTGCCATGAAACTCAGTGTCTATGGCTGCAATATATCTTATTTTACCGGCAAGCTGGAAGCCTATTTGCGCTATCGCGCGATTGACTACACAAATCTGCCGACGGTCGGTAATGAAAAGAAATTACTGGCCGGTGCAGGTGTGGTGCAAATGCCGGTGGTGCAATTGGATGATGGCAGATGGATGAGCGATACAACGCCCATGCTGGCTTGGCTGGATGGACATTATAAAACCGGCTCAATTTATCCGACCGACCCCGCCATGCGTATGATGGCGCTGCTGATCGAGGATTATGCCGATGAGTGGCTGTGGCGACCGGCTATGCATTATCGCTGGAGTTATCGGCTTGGCCGGGTCTGTGCGGCGGAAATGATTTATTCCGATTTGGTTGAGGGCAATCGCGCCCTTCCGAGATTCCTGGCCGTGCGTTTGATTATGGCGCGCCAATTATTCGGCTTTGTTAAAGGCGATGGCGTGCGCGCGGCGAGTTGGGCGCATATAGAGGCCACTTATGTTGCCGCGCTTGACCGCATGCAGGCCATATTGCAAGACCGCCCGTTTATGCTGGGTGATACGCCAAGCATTGCCGATTATGGCCTGATGGGGCCAATGTTGCGGCATTTTTCACAAGATGCGATACCAGCCGAAATCATGCGCGCGCGCGCGCCGGCGGTTTTTGAATGGGTGGCGCGCATGTGGCAGATGCAAGCGGCTGATGCGCCGCCCAACTTTATTGAAAAACCCGACGCGCTATTGCTTGCTCTGCTGCGCGAAGCCTGCGAGACAAATCTGGTGCAGCATGCGTTTAACGCGCAAGCCTATTCTGCCGGGGCTGCCCGCTATGACATGAAAATTCAGGGTTGCCAATATCGCAAAATACCGACATCGCGCTATCGGGTCTGGTGTCTTGAGGTTTTGCGCCTTGAATGGGCGGCGCTTGATGCCCCGGTGCAGGATATGTTGAAGGCCAATTTGCCGGAAGCAGCGTGTGTCTTGTGGGATGAAAATAATTTTGCCGCTTCCGCCTATGATGAAAATGGCGATGCCCCGTTCAATCGGGCGATAAATGTTTACGGCAATGGCGTGCCGGGTATTTTCCGGCTGCTTTACCGGCGCGGCTTTAACGGATAGTGCAAATAACTTGCCGCTTTTGGATGCGGGTTGGTGCTTAGAACTATGTCGCTGCCGGACAGCATATTTCGTAATTGCCGACTCGTTTGCTATTATTGGTGCGGATGTTTAAGCGACAAAGTCATATTGTGGGAAAATGGCGTTAACGATCCGAAAGATAAATGCCTTGCAGCAAGGCAGGCAGATTGGCGAAGGCAACGGCCTATTTATCGGAAATCACAATGGCAATAAAATCTTCCGGCACAGGCTGAAGGATAATAGTTGGCTGGAGCTTGGTGCTTATCCGGCGCTTGATTTGGAGGCGGCGCGGGCGCTGAATCGGCAAGTGCAATTGGCGCTGGCGGCCAATCATGGCATTGACATGATAAATCACGCGCTGATCTGGACAAAAAATGCCGACACATTTGCGGAAATGGTGTTCCGCCTGCATGACAGGAAATTGCGGTTTGTCGCGCCGACATTCAAGGCGGCTCATGAAGCCTGGCACGCGCATTGTCTGGAATTCGGTGTCTGGCAAAAGGGCGGCAAGCATAGCGAACGCTGCCTGCATGATATCGCTGCGCTGACCTATCCCCATTTTGGCGATATGCCGGTTGACCAAATAATGCCGGGCAAAATTGTGCGCGCTTTTGAGGCGGAATTTGCTGAAGCCTATGCGCGCGGTAATCGTAATTTGCAATATGTCCAGAAAATCATGGCGCATGCGATACGGGTCATGGGCGTTGAGATGACCAATCCGGTTGAGTTGATTGACCGCACAAAACATCTCGTCAAACCGGTTAAGCGCAAAATATCCTCCGTATTTCTAGATGCTGGTGACATCGCCGCCTATTATGAGGCGTTTTGCGCGACGCGGGCGTTGACCGCGCCGGAAAATCTGGCCTGTCTGGTGGTTATGTTTACGCAAGTGCGCCCGACAGAGGCGGTGAAAATGCGCTGGGATGCGATTGACTGGATTGAGCAGACTTGGCGCATCGGCCTAGACGGGGCAGGCACGCCGCGGAAGGTTCATATTCCCGACCCGCTTTTCGGTTTGTTGAATAATACAGGCGAAATATCGGAATGGGTTTGCCCGGCACAAGCCAATGGCCTGCGTTTCAATATGCAGAAAGTGCCGGGATATCGCTATAAAATGTCCACCAATAGCTGGCGCGAGACATTTCGCCATTGGGCGGCGCAGGCGGGATATGAAGAACATTTTGTGGTCTGCCAGTTGGGCGAGGAAAAGCGCGGTGACAATATGGCCGACCCTGACCGTTTTGTGCCGCAGCGCAAAATCATGGCGCAGCATTTTGCCGATGTGGTTTGCGGCATAAGCGATTATCGTGAGGCGGCGCGGCCTATTGCTGAGGCTTAGAAGACAAGAAAAACCCCCGCTTAATGAAAAGCGGGGGTTAACTGTTTGGCGGCCAAATCTGGCGCTAGCGCATATTTGACAATTCAGCCGTGCCATATTTCTTGGGTGTGTTGACCCAAAGGCTCGGCAGCAAAGTCCGGT
This sequence comes from Rhodobiaceae bacterium, assembly GCA_038123715.1. GTDB lineage: Bacteria > Pseudomonadota > Alphaproteobacteria > RS24 > RS24 > JAYPAN01. The sequence goes on from JAYPAN010000006.1 coordinate 58,259, forward strand.
AATTGCCCAAAGCGGTCAGTTTTTTCACATAGACCGGGTCTTTGACGGCTTCGCGCAAAAATGCCTGCCCCTCGCTGAACCGGTCATAACCGAATACAACAGTGTGGGTGACGCCGGGCGCCCCGCCTGCCATAACCGCCCAAATATCAAGCGAACCGGGCAGCGTTGACATTGTGTCGATTTGCACCAAATCTTTCAACGCGCCGACATAACCGGCCGGATTGGAAACCTGCATGGCAGTGCCGATAAAGGCGGTTTTGTCCTTCGGATGGTCGCCAAAACCAATCACATGATTGTAAATTGTCTCGTTGGTTGGCGTGCCAGTTGCGTTCAGTGCCTTGCGGAACCGATCCCATTCCTTGGTTCCCTGCAATTGCGCGCTGAAGCTTTCAAACTGGCTGACATCGTCATAAACGACGGCGAAAGAATGGGTTGTGCTGTCCGGCCCATTGGCGACATGGGCGTTGAACCACATTTTGCCCGGAAAACTTGCAAACACATCGCTGGCTGTAAAACGCTCAACCGCTGCCATGAATCTGGCTTCGTCTTTGGGTTTGACATTCCAGCCATAATCAATCCAAAAGGCTTGTGCCATAGCCAGTTGTGGCGTCACCAAAAGCGCCAGAATAAGATAAAGTTTTTTCAACATTGCAATTCCCCCTCGGTTAATCAATTGCCTGAAAAGTCTAACCGCGGACGGCACGATTGCGCGCCCCAAATAATTTGGTGGCGCCGATATGGTGTGCGCTGGGCGGGTGATGAGACGGTCAGAAATATATCAGTCAGGCAATATCGGAGGCGGGTGCGGGCGCGACAGCCAGAGGCAGCATGTCGTAAAAGCCGAGCGCGTCACTGTCGGCGGCGTCACTGTCGGCGGCATCCATGTCCGCACCCAGCGCATAATTGCCCACGCCGCCACCGCCGCTTACTGCCGGTGTCGTTGCCGCGCCACCCATGCCGGCATGGCGCTCGCAGTAATAAAACAAGTCAGGCGCATTGGCCGCGACGGTGATTGTGGTCGTGCCTGCCGCCATATCAACGACCACGCCGTCTGTATATGCCTCGCCGCCGCCATGCGCGCCGTCATCTGTGATGGAAAAGAGCAAGGGATGATTGGTTACATTGCTCCAGTCAAACACATAGGTTTGGCCTTCCTGAAGTTGGAAGCTTTTCTTTTCCTCACCGCCGAAATAATAGGCATTGCCGCCGCCGGAGCTGGCCGGGCTGACCGAGACAGTATAGCTGGTCGGGTCTGGCGCTGCGCCGACATTGATGGTCAGCATATACATTTGTGTGCTGTCATCCGTGCCGTCATTCACCGAAAATGTGAAACTATTATAGGCGTTGCCGGTTTCGTCTGTATCCGGCGTGAATTGCAAATCACCATCATCCAACTGGCTGCGGGTGACGGTCGTGCGTGAAGTAATGGCCGCATTATCGAGGGTTAATGTGCCATCATCAGTGTCGTCCAGCATGCTGACAATGACGGAAGCGAGCGCGTCGCTATCCGCATCATAAAAATTGAAATCGCTGGCGGTAAATGTGTGGGTCGTATTTTCTTCAACCGAAATCGTCGCATTGGACGCGGTTGGTGCGCTATTGGTCTGTGTGTCACGCTGACCATATTCGCCGCCGCCATAACCGCCACCACCGCCGCCACCGCAAGCGGCCAGCACAAATAAAGGCAATGTGCTGACGGTTGGATTGACCAAATGTTTTCTCGAACTCTTTGTCATGCCACCAAACCTCGAAACTGATAACAGGGAACTATATTTTTTTCTTCAAACGGCAAATTGTCGGGCGCCATTTGCAAAGCACTGGGTTTCGCGGCGCGGCTTTGCTAAAATAATTTTTGCACTGGTTTAGCGATTTTGCTTTGGAGTTTTGCCGATGGAAATGATTTTCTTTTTTGGCTTTGTGATTGGGTTTCTGGCCTGCTGGGTTTATTGGGAAGACCGGCACAATCGGGTTGTGCGCGATTATGTGATTGAGACAAATATCGGTCGTGGTCGCCATGACAGGGTGATGAAAATACAGGAAAAACTGGCAAGTGGCACGCGGCTGGCCGAGTGCCTGACGCGGATGAAGGAAGAGTTTGGCAAGGAAGAAACAATCGCCTGCGCCAATGAAGCGCTGTCAGATATCAAGACAAAATTCAAACGCCGCCAAGTGGAAGATTATTTACGGGTTTGCAGCGACAAGGTGGATGGCGATATTTTTTACGAGCTTTATCTGGACGCGGTCTCGCGTGGTCGGGATGAGTCATGAATAGCTGACTTGCCCAAGGCCGCAGCTTCGGTCTAGTTTGATGGAAAGGGAGAGATTATGTCAGATAGTGTTAAGTTCAAAAGCGGTCTTGTTATGCCCAATAAGTTCATGTTGGCTCCACTGACCAATATGCAAAGCCATGATGACGGAACTTTGGCCGATGATGAATATCGCTGGCTGACCATGCGCGCCAAGGGCGGTTTCGGCCTGACCATGACCTGCGCTGCCTTTGCCGAAAAATCGGGCAAGGGGTTTGACGGCCAACTCGGCGCGGCAGATGGCAATCATTTGGACGGGTTGAAACGCCTTGCCGAAGGCATCAAGCAATATGACAGCCTCGCCTATACGCAAATTGTCCATGGCGGGATGCGAACATTGGAAAAATTCACCGGCCAGCAGCCGGTTTGCCCGTCCGATAATGAAGAGACCGGCGCGCGCGCCATGCGGTTGGATGAAATTAAGGCGACCGAGGAAGCCTTTATCGAAGCGGCAAGACTGTCGCAGCAAGCCGGTTTTGACGGTATGGAAATTCACGGCGCGCATGGCTATTTGCTGTGTGAGTTTTTGTCGGCTGAGATTAACAAGCGTGATGATGATTATGGCGGCTCGCTGGAAAATCGGACGCGGCTGATAGACAATATCATTGCCGGTATCAAGCAAAGCTGCGGTGATGGTTTCAGCCTTGCGCTGCGCCTGTCGCCCACACGCTTTGGCATGCAGATTGAGGAAATCGCAAATTATTATGAACGGCTCTGTGCCGGTGGCGCCCTTGACTTTATTGATATGTCGCTTTGGGATGTGTTCCAACAAATTGAGGAAGGCGCGTTTGCCGGGCAAAGGCTGGTCGATGTGTTTGCCGGCATTGACCGCAAGGCAACCAAGCTGACCGTGGCCGGTAAAATCATGACCGGCGCGGATGTGAAAAATGTTCTGGCCGCCGGTGTTGATTTCGTCGCGCTGGGGCGCGCCGGTATTCTGCACCATGACTGGCCGAACCGGTTTGCCGAAAATGAAGATTTCATCTCCATCGGCACGCCGGTCTCACCGCAGCATTTGACACAAGAAGGGCTGGGGCCGAAATTTGTGAAATATATGTCAACTTGGGCGGGCTTTGTTGAACCCGATGCGGCGGCTGCTTCGTAAAGCGTGGGAGTTTTAATCATGTCGGCGGAGACAAAACTCATCAGCCATACTTTTGTCGATTTCTCCTCTGAGGCGGAAATGGAAATCTATCTGGCTTTTTTTGAGGAAAAAGGCCCAGCCTTGTTTGAGAAATTGAACAAATGCGGGTTGAATCGCTGGCGCGTCAGCCGCGTGTGGAACAAGGAAGGCAAGTTTTCAGTGTCCTTGCTTTATGAATATCAAGATGAAAAAGCCTTCAAACAATGTCGGGAATTAAACGATAAATTTGTCGAAGAGAATGCCGAGTTTTACCGCAAGGTGACGCTGAAGCGGAATGCTTATCGAACAATAAACATTCTTGATTTTGGCGGTTGACCGGCGTTACTCAGCATCCTCTTGCGTCTGTATTGGCGTATCAATGTCAAAGACTTTCACAATGCCTTTATTTTGCGGGTTCAACTCCCGATAACGCTGTCTGAGGTCGAGAAGTCTTTGCCGGTCTTTTTGCCGCAAACCGGCAAAGCCAAATCCGTTTTTGGCATCGCCTTGGGCAATTGAGTCAAAGGGCATATTGGAAACAAGATTGCCGATAATTTGCGCTTTGGGCTGAACTGCCGAAAAAAGGAAGATAAGGGGAAATATGAAAAACCGCATAGAGCTTTCACTGCCCAAGGCATGAGCTTTCAACATCGCGGATTTCGTCCGGTGTCAATTTCGGGTCAGCGGCCGCGGCCAGACATTCGGTTAATTCCTCGCGGTTTTTCACGCCCAGAATAACCGAGCCGATATCATCAATTGACAGCGCATAGCGATGCGCCAGCCGTGCTGGTGTTTGCCCCCATTGGGCGGCAAGCGCGCGGAAACCGGCAGCGCGGTCAAAATCTTGCCGGTCGGCGTCATCTTCGGGCAAGTCCCTGTCCATGGCCGAGGTCAACGCCCCGGCCTGCACGGCGCGAATGGCCAATGCCGGCACATCATGTTTGCGGCAGGCATCCAAAACAGCCCGCGAATCCAGCGTGCCGGTTACATAGCCAATAGCGCCCGGCGAGTTTAACGGATTGACAACACATTGCACGGCGCTGGGTGGTTTTTCATGCGCTATGGCTTTTTCCAGCGCCGATTGCTGGCCAAGACCAAATCCCCAGCCGCCGATTTTGCCCTCTTGCTGCAAGCGCTCAAAGGCGGGAATAACGGCATCGAAAAAATAGCTGATTGGCGTGGTCAGCCGGTCGCGTAAATCATTAAATTGAGGCAGCGTGTAACCATCTTCAATCAATTGCGAATGCAGAAGAAACAAATCGGCGTGGTCAATCCCCATAGTCTGCAAAGAGCGTGTGAGCGAGGCGTTCAACTTGTCATAAACCGCTTCCGGCGGCACATGGCCGAGGCGGTGTTTGGTGGTAAAGCGCAGGCCGGTTTTATCCATGCCCTGAAACGCTTCGCCGATAACCATTTCCGACTCGCCCTTGCCATACATGGGCGCCAAATCGAAATGGGTAATCCCTTGCTCTACCGCCAACCGCACAGTAGCTACGGCCTCTTCGCGCGTGGTCGCGCCCCAAATCTGGCCGAGGCCGCCGCCGCCCAAAGTCAAGGCGCTGACCGTGCCATAAGGTCTGAATTTTCTGATTTCCATCTGCGCCTCCCATTCGCCCTGTTTCATATTCTGGCGCAAGCCTAGCGGCATTGATATCGCCTGTCCAAAGCAATTTCATTGCATTGTTTTCCCGGAGGTAAACCTTGCTCAATCCTCAATGATGCTTTTATGGTGAGGATAGTTTCAACGTTGCGGAGGCGGAAAAATGTCAGATCCGAAAATCATCAGTTTCAACACGATTGATTTTCCATCAGAAGCGCATTTGCAAGTGCATTTGAGTAATATTGAAAAAAGGTCAGAAGAATTATTCGGCAAGATGGAACAATATGGTCTTTTGCGCGCTACGGTAAGTCAGGTGTTCAACAAGGATGGCGTCAATCGGGTGACTTGGCATCTTGAATACAGGGATGAAGCGGCAATGGAAAAATGCCGCACGCTTCTCGACAGTAACGCCCAGGGCAAAGAACAAAAAGTAGTTGCCAATCGTGGCGTCGTCATTTTTGACTGGGCGGCCAAATGAGGCCGATTGCCCGATATATGCCGGGCATTATTCTGTTTATTGCAACGGGGATTTTTCCCAACACAACGCTTGGCGCACCAGCCAGCTTTATTCTTGTTCACGGCGCGACGGGCGGCGGCTGGGACTGGAAAAAGGTTGCCGAAGAATTACAGGCAAATGGCCATCAAGTGTTTCGGCCAACCCTGACAGGGCTGGGCGCGCGCATGCATCTGGCGAGGCCGGATGTCAATCTTACCACTCACATAAGCGATATTGAGAACCTCATCCGTTTCGAGGGCTTGCAGAATGTAGTGCTGGTTGGCCACAGCTATGGTGGCATGGTGATATCGGGCGTGCTTCATAAAATGCCGGAACGTCTGGCGGCGGTGGTTTATCTTGATGCCATGCTGCCGGCAGACGGCATGTCCGCTTTGGAGCTTACCGAGCTGGGGGAGGCGCAATTGCCGGTGAAAAATGGACTGATATATTTTCCCTGGCTTCAGGATACAAAAAGCTTTCCCCGCGATGTGCCGCATCCGCTTCGCAGCTATACTGAGCCAGTCAGCATGACCAATCCGGCAGCCGCCGAAATTCATGGTGTTTATATCGGCTTTCGTGACCCGGTGACGCAAAACTTGCTGCCCTTTGTGACCACTTCCAAACAACGCGCGCAAAACAATAAATGGCTGATTTGCGAGCTGGCCAGTGACCATAACCCGCAACGCCACATGCCCGGCAGGTTGGCGCGACTGATTGAGCGGAGTGCTTTACGCGAAACATGCCCACCCGATATGGCCGGTCGCTGAACATTGTGTTCCAGACACAGCAAATAATTTGGTTCGGCGCGTTCACAGGAATCGACTAGCATTTCTAGAGTGGTAACAGGAGGCAGTCATGTTGGGTAAACTGAAACGCAGTATTTTTTTTGTCTTTGCATTTGGCTTTGCGCTGACGGCTTGCGAGAACAATTGGGATAGCGAACATCCGCTTATGGGCGCATGGGTTATTAACAAAAGCGTTTGGAATGGTCAGGAGGTGGAACTGCCTAAACCGCGCTCCATGAAAATCTATTCCAAGGAACATGTCATTTACACCTATTATGATTTCCAAGTTAACGGCGAACCAGTGTCGCCGGAAGAGGCGGCAAATATTGAACCCAAACTTGCGGTCGGGCTTGGCACTTATCAATTTGATGGAAGCAAGCTGACGGAGTTTATTATCAACCATTCCTATAAAAACCTTATTGGTCAGACATTCACCTTTGAACCGGAATTGCGAAGCGGCGGAAAACTGTTCTATCAAAAGGTCAAAATCGGCGATGATATTTTGGAGGAAACCTGGTATCGCGCCGACTAGCCCGGCGGTCAGGCAGAGACGGGAAGCGGATGCCAGAGATCGCTGATGCGCTTGCCGTCGAAAATGGCGATTTTAGGAAATTGCAGAAACACGGTTTCGCTTTGTGTCGGCCGCAGAAAGACGAAATCATCAATGGCGAGTTTCAGCGCGGCTGAGCCGGTGAGCATATCCTGATTGCTAGAGCGACCAAATAGCGGGCTATGCTCAAGCCCGCGTGGAAAGACCGGTTTCGCCATCCAATTGCCGCCATGAATGAACAAGGTTGTGCCGCGCCGTGGCGCACCCAACAAGCCACCGGAAAATTCAGCCGCCGGTGCCAGCACGCCTTTCGACTGTTTCAATACCGGCGTCGCAATAAAACCGGCCGGTTCAAAATCTTTCAGCAAAGGCATGTCGAAATCGGAAGGTTTGACCAGCACCGAACCGGCGGCCAGCTCATTGGCGTGGTCTGTGTTACCATAAAGCGGAAAAGTCGGGCTACCGGCCATATTGCGTATCATATCTTTGACTGCCGCTTCGCCAAATTGCACCGCAATTTGCGCCATAGCATCGGCGAAAAGCGACAAAGCACCTTGCTGCGCGCGTTTGCGCCATGTGCCGATTTTCGGCAATTTGGTGAGATGCGGCTCATAACCCATCAAACCCGACAGGGTGAGGCGCGGATGGGCAGCTATCGTCACCAGCGCATTATCCAATGCCGTGCCTGCCATCATGCCGCCCCGATGCAGGCCGACATCTATTTCAAGCGCAATCCGCAAATTCACTTGCAGGCGGTGAGCGAGCGCGCCCAATTCGCGCACCCGTTCGGGCGTGTCTGCCAGCCATTGTATTTGCTGCGCCGCGCGCTTTGCCGCCGCCGGTTTGAGGGTGTCAAAAAGACCAGCAATCGCCGCTGTCGGCACTGGCTTGCCCATAAGCTGGTCGGCCTGTGGCATGGCGGCGAGCAATTGCCCGGCCATGGTAACATTAAAGCTCATTAACCGGTCAGTCTTGGCGCGCTTCGCAATATGCTGTAATAGCGGCACGCAAGGTAAAGATTTGGCGACAATGCGATAGGCCATATCGCGCGGCAGGCGGTCGCGCAGCCGCGTGATATTGCGGTCGAGGCGTTGTTTGTCCAGCACCAGCACCGGTTCGGCCAGATGCTTTTTGGCCAGCGCGGATTGCAGACCGGCAAAATAGGCTGGCATCAATGCGGCTTTGCCAATGACCGGACGCCGCCCCTTTGATGCGGCCACCGGGGTCATTGTGTCACCCCGAACAAATTGGCCAGATAGGGGTTCAGCATCACCCCATTCGGGTCAAGGTGGTGGCGCAAATCGCGGAAGCGGTCAAAATCCGGATACAGGCTTTGCGCGGTGGCAAAATCCAGCCGGTTCAGCTTGCCCCAATGCGGTCGCCCGCCACGGCGCAGAAATATCGGCTCAATATCAGTGAATAAAAACTCAAAAGCGTCTTCGGCATAACAATGCACGGCCACAGAAATGCGTTCCTCGCCTTGAAAGGGCGACAGCCAAGCTGTGTCGCCGCTTGTGCGGCGCGCTTCAAACGGAAAGAATATGTCAGGCCGTTTTTTCTCGATAAAGCGGCGCACTTCTTCCAAAGCCTCCAGCCCCTCATTGACCGGCAGATGGTATTCCATTTCATTGAACAGCACATTGCGATCGGTGGACAGCAATTGCCAGCTTTCGCCAATGACATTTTCTTCACGCGCCCGCGATAGTGCCCGTGCCAGCAAATGCTTGCGAAGCGCTGGGAACCAAGAAAAATAATCGCGCACGGATTTGAGCTGCATAACCGCCGAGCCGTCATCATCTTTTTTGCGTGGCGTATCGGCAGCGTCGGTTTCATTATGGGTGATGGCCATGCTTTGACCAGAAAAAGGCAAATAGAAAAATTCAAAATTGCGGTTTTCCTGCCACAGGCTGTCGGCGCGACCAAGCAGACTTTCATGGCGTTCAAACCAGACGTGCCGGTGCAATTTGTAGCGCGGAACCAATTGCATCTGGATTTCGGTCAATACACCAAGGCTGCCCAGCGCGACCCGCGCACCTTCCAGCATATCGTCATTTTGCCCGTCGCTGATTTCCAGAAATTCGCCACTGCCCGTGACCATGCGCAAGCCAGTGATTTCCGCCGACAAGGCGGGCAAGGTGCGCCCAGTACCATGGGTGGCGGTGCTGACTGCTCCGGCCAGTGTTTGCACATCAATATCACCAAGATTCCGAAAGGCCAACCCTTGTGCCGCCAGCAATGGTGACAATTCGCGCAGTCGCGTTCCTGCACCAAGCCAAGCGCGGTTTTTGTCTTGGTCAATCTCGCCAAGGCCGGTAAAGCTGTCGGCCCGAATAATGCTGGTGTCATTTGGTACCAAATCCGTCCAGCTATGACCGGCACCGACCGGACGCACCGGCCGGGCAGAAGTGTCTTGATTGGCTTGTCGCATGCGCGCCAGTAATGCGTCGATAGAAGCTGGTATTTCAATTTGCGCGGCACTCGGCGCGATTGATTGCGACCAGTTTTGCCATGCGCGCGTGGCGGGCATGGCCCGGCCTGTCGGTTGTTCGCTAGCCGGTTGGGCGGTCTGCTCTGTCGTCCGTTGCTCTTCATGCGTCAGCATGCGTATCTCCCCAACAGTGCGTTGTTGCTTTTTTGCTTTACCGAAAAACTAACTGGTAAATCATGCGCTGGCAAGCAATCGTCTCTTGAAGATTTGCCGCTCAGCGATTGGCTCAAATTAAGTGGCGAGGGCAATTAACGATAAATAAGTCCATTGCCCATCAATCTTTTGCAGCGTTTGAGTGGATGCAGGGTCATTGCGCCAACGAGGCTGTGTGCTATGGAAAAAATATCGATTTGAACCTGTCGGATACGGGTATGCGGCAATCCGCGCTTGGTGCGAGAATTGTCACGGACACCGCTTTTGGCCGCTATGCTGACAAGTGCAGTGGCGGGGTCGGTGCGGCACCCATTGGGCGGACTATTGTGAAGGCCCTGTGATGCCCTGGCACGTTTTAGTTTGCGCGCAATCGGTTTGGACGAAGGGCCCAATATGAACGTTTTGTGAAGCAAAATTTTTGGGGGTGATGAAGTTATATTTTCGTTCAAACTCCTAATGTTTTGAGAATGAGGGATTTTAAAATGCATTTTTACAAAAACTTGAAAGCCGGAATTGTCTCGGCTGTATTCACTGCAATGATAGGCGTTAGTTCTGCATCTGCACAGGCCGTTGTTGAAACCTATAATTTCAACTTTCCGCCCGGCGCGGCACCTGCAGTTGCTAAAGCCATGGCGACATTTTCCAACTCGAAGGCGTTTGGAAATTTGAAAGGTGCGGTTTATCTGAACCAGACCGATATTGGAGGCGGCGGCACGCATAGTTTCGCTGTTTTTCAGGAAAGCCCGTCCGCAGCAAATGCGATGGATCAAGCCATGCAAAGCAGCAATGCGGCACGTGCTTTTGTTGGCACGATTTCCAAATTGGGTCAGCCAGCAGGGCCGAGCGCACGCTTCAATGTTGTTAAACTTTGGGGCAGCGGAAAAGCCACACCGCGCCAATATCAAACATTCGCTGTCGCTGCCACAAATCCGGCTGGCGTAGTGAAGGCGCTTGACCGTTTCCGTGCCAGCGAAACCGGTCAATCAAGCCCCGGTGATGTTATGTTGCTGGCGCTGCGGGCAGGTGGTGTTCCTGGCTTCACGCATAGCCTTGTTGTGCTTTACGATGACCGCGGTGAATATGAGGAATGGGTTGCCCGCACCGGTCAGAATAAAGATTGGGCGCGTTTCCAGAAAGAAATGTCACGTCATGCAACCATTATCGGCAGCATCATGGGCACCAGTGTCGCCGTTTTCGGTGATACGGATTTGGTCTCCAAGATGTTAACCCGCTAAATCGGCGGAAATCCAATCGAAGAGCCTGTCGCCGCAGCGGCAGGCTCTTTTATTTTATTGCCGCGCCGGTAAAATGTTTTGTCAAACCGATGCGCAAGGTAAGGAAAACCTCATCATCTGTGGCGATGGTGGGCAGAGTGGCGGTTTCCCTGATTGAAACATGCCAGCCCAGAATTTGGCGCGAGATGCCAATAGCGAAACGCGGACGCCATTTCCGATGTGTGGCATCAACTGGGGACGCCGAGACGATCGCATCCTGGGTGACATAATCTATGCCGGTTTGCCAATGGAATTTCCAGTTGTCCTCTGTTTTCGCCGGTTGTGATGTCTTTTTTGAAACGAATGAGATGCCGATGGCCTGTCGCGCATCTCCCCATATTATTCGCCAGCTTAAATTTTGCGACAGCTGGTCTGGCAAAAAGCGCCAGCCGGGCGAGGTTTGGCGCAATGTCAGGCCAAGCCACTCAGCATTGGGCATGCGCGCCGCTTCAATATCTTCCTCATGTCCTGCATATCCGAGAAGCTGGTGAACCCGCTCTTGCCAATGGTTGAAGCCGAAGTTCCCGGCCGAGATATAGCTGACGCCGAGCATTGTGTTGCTTCCAAGTGACTTTTCCAACGCTAGGCTGATCAGTTCTCCATAAGCGCGATTGGCCGTCCAGCCTTGGCGATGTGATTTGCCGAGCTTGGGTGAAACAATTGCTGTATCTAGTTGTAGTCGCCAGACTGGGTCATGCCATATTAAGCCAGCATTATGGGTCTCATAGCTGTCCGAGAATTTAAGGCCATTAATGCTGTCATTGGCGAAGTAAATAGACAGTGCGGATGGCTTGTCGGATTTTGGCAAAGTCGCGGCGATGGCTTGTCCGGAACCAAGCCAAATAACCAAAACGGTAAGGAATGTTCTAACTGTTCGCTCGGTCAAACTAATCGTAAAAATAGCGAATGTCGGATCCGGCAATTGTGTAAATTTGAACACGCACAAACCTAGGTCGTTTTCAGATATATATTGCCCATTAACCCACTGTACATTTGCATATAAAGGGAAGAAGGGAAAATAAAAGAAACATAACAGCATAGCGGTATTTTGCAGGCTTTCTTTTTGGGCAAAAAAAATGCCTTAAATGGCTGTCAGACCTTGACGAAAAAGCGACCTGCCTGTTCACTGTAAGGCTCAAGAGGTTGGGTCATGCGCGTTTTTGCAGTTTTAATATTATCGGGTGTTCTGGCCGGCTGTGGCGGTGGCGGCTATATGTCTTATTTGGGACTGGGCATTGAACTGGCACAGGAACCGAGCAAAGCTATCGCCAATTTTTATGAAAAACAAAAAGAAGAACGCGCACGGGCGCGCCGCGAACTGAATATCGCCAATTTGAAAGCGGAGCTGGATTTGCAGGAATGTGGCGCCGTGTTTTACTGGCTGTCCAGCTATTACGAACGCCATGACCGCACCAAGTCGCAGCGTGATGCAGCTTTTCGCCGTAAATATACAGTGACCGGCATTGACCGCTATTTCCTGCGCCGCGTGCTGCTCAACCGGCTGGGTGACGGCAAGGCAACACTTTCGGCAGGGCGCATGGAAGATGTGTTTTGGGTGGCCGAGCAGACAAATCTGTGTGACCAAGTCTATGAAGAACGGGTTGAGCAGAATCCGAGATTTTACCGTTAGAGGGTCAATATGGTTTGGGCGATATATCTTTTTCTGATTGCCGGTCACGATAATCGCGTGATTGACATTGAAACGGTCGATACGGGTCTGACCCATGTTGCGCTGTCAGAATGTCGTGAACAAGCGCTGGCTCTGAATGCTTATTCGGAAATGCCGCCCGCCGAAGACGGGATTATTATGTCTTATTACAAATGTGTGGCGCGCAATCCGAAATAGCCGTCCGCGCCAGCTATTTTTTGCACAAAGCATTATGAATGGCCGACCATTCGACCATGTTTTTCTGATTGATTTCAATTTGCTTGGCCGCATAGGCCAGCCGGTCAAGCGGCAAATCCGGCAGGGAAAGCGGCAGCGCGCTATCCACCGTATTATAGAAATTGGCGGTTAGTTCCGTCCAAAACCGGTTACCGAAATCGCTTTCCTTATTGCGGCGGACAAATTTCTTGCTGATTTTGAATAATTCCCAACTGCGCGAAATCTCCTGTCGCGCTTGCCAGCAAATCTGGTCGCTTGGTATCCTCTTGAAACGCCGCCCCACCGCGGCCATTTCCTTTTCGTAATCGCTCTCGCCCTTCAGGGATTTTTCGACATTTTTGGCACCCGATTTAAGCCCTGACAGGGTGCGGCTGGTGCCTTCGGAAAGTTTCGAGCCGAATTTTGTGCCGCAGCCCGACAGCAGGCTTGCGCTCATCAAAGCAATGAAAACATAGCCAATCGGGCTTCGGCGTGGGCGTGTCATTGGTTTAATCCTGTCGGTAAATCAGTTTGAGTGACAATTCGGAACTGTCATAAGTGGCTTGCGGTAAATTGCTTTTCCGGTCTTTGTAGTCATATTCGCTACGCAAAGTCAGATGTTTGGTCAGCGAGGTATCCAGAATAATGCGCCCGCGATCGCGCGCCTCATTGGTTTTCTGCCCCGCATCAACCGCTTTTATATAGTCGCGGTCGCGGTTTTCATAAGTCAGTTTCAAACGGCTGCCGCGCGGCCCGACATCCAGGGGTAATGTGGTGGACAGGCTGTAAGTGCTTTCCTCATAATCATAAATATTATTGCCCGCATCTTCTTCGGCATCGCTCAGTCGCAGCATCACATTGGACTTGAAATTATTGAAGAAAAATATGCCCATCGCCGAAACGGAGAGCTGGTCGGCATCGAAATCCGGCATTGTTTTGAAGCCCTTATTCATGCCGGTCGCCGACAGGCTGGCATAAAGGCCGGTATCATTGAGATAGCCAAGCGCGGGCGTCACCATGGTCAAATCGAGAAAATCATCGCCATCAAGCGTGATAGACATGACATGACCATCCACCGAGAGCGACAGCGTATCCATATCATAGCTCAATTGGCCGTTCACCCCCAATGAGGTGGAATTATTCTCGTCAAATGAGCTGTAATGCTCGGTCATCGCATCGGCACCGACGGATATATTTTCATTGACTTGATGCGTGGCATTAAGCTCAAGACTACCGACAATATCATCACGGCCTGTGGCATTGCTGGCATTGGGAACCAATTCTTCAAGCGCGGCGGCACTGTCAGAGGCCAACCCCAATTGCAATTCAAACTCAACCGCCAAAACCGGTGCTGTCGGCAAAAGCCAGCTCAGCAGTAAAAAAGACCTGAATGAAAACAAAATACGCAAAACCAAATAACTGACAAAAATAATTTCGAAGAATAATATCTTCTTTGAGTGTATCATTGTTAGTCTGGCGGAAACAGTTTTTATGAGACAAAACTGAGGTGATACCGGTGGAAATGACAATTTGGTGAGGGGACAAATCATGCCGACATCGCAACTTATCCTGATTGCTGCTGCCCTTGCGGTCGTTTTGCTTGGCGGTTTGCTGGTCTTGCGCTTGCGGAAAGGCAAGGGAAAGACCGCGTTTGAAGCGGTCGAAGCGCGCCATGCCGATGAGACGGGCGGCCAGTTGATGAAACAGCGCGAAGCCGGATTTTTGAACATTGTCTATGGTCTGGCCGCCTCAATGGTGGTGGCCGATGGGCGTGTCGAAAAAAGCGAGGTGGAAATGGCCGAGCGTTTGGGTCAGAAACTGATACCCGGTTTTGACGGCGGCGATTTCAGGAAACTGATATTGGCGCATGACCAATTGCCCAAATTCACTGATATGGTGGACAGTATCGCGCCCTTGCTGCCATTGGCGGCCAAAACTGAGATTTTCCAGTATTTACAGGCCATTGCCACGGCGGACGGCAATTTGTCGCCGGATGAAAAACACCAGATTCATCATGTTGAGACGCAATTCGGACTGGATAAATTGACCGATTAGGCTGGCTGCAAGGCCGGACTAAAAAGAATAGGTAATACCGGCGCGCAGGAAGGGCCAGAATTCAAACTCTTCCACATCCGCATTCAGCTTGCCCTGCTCAATCGCCAATTCGGCTGGCAATACAATGTCACATTCTATTGTGCCGAGCTGGCAATTGGTGACGCCAAGTTTGGCACTGGGCGCGCCGTAAAGTATCGCACCAAGGCTGACATTCAGGCTCAGCCCACCGCCGGCAGGGCGTCCCCAACCGAGCAGCAAATAGGGCGCGGTGGTATTGGCAAAGCCTATCGAGCCGCGCAAATCGCCAATATCGGCGGCATCATAGGTGCGGTTACCAATATCGAATGTGCTGTTGGCCGATGGCGACGCATCAACTGAAATGCTTGGGCTGTCGAGAATCACCCCGCCTTCAATATGCAGACCGGCGCTTTTGAACGGGTAAAACTGCACACCGGCGCGGGGCGCTTCAATCGAGGCCGAGGCGCTGAAACTGCTGTCATCATCGTCGAATGTGTCATCATAGGAAAACGAGCTGAAACCGCCAATGACGGTGAGATTGCCGGTCAATTGCATTGCCGCCGTGGCTTCAAAGCCGACCGTGGACACGCCCAGCCCAAACCCAAGTTTCGGCCCGGCCTGCGCCGCACCGCTAAACATCAAACCCGACAAAAAAGCTGCAACAAAAACCTTACGCATCATGACACACTCCCGCAAAATGCGCGCCCAAAACACCCGAAATTGGCGCCGCTGGCAAGCGATTTTATCGCTTAGGCATCTTTTTGCGGATTGATGATGTATTTTTCGCCGGTTTTCTTGGGCAAATAGCGCGCAATAAAATCGGGCGAAATGGCATCGGTCAGCGAAATCTCCGCCGTATAGCTGCTGGCGAAAGTGGTGGTCAATTCCTCGGCCACACGGGCGCGCATTTCGGCTGCCCGTTCCGCGCCGACACGCGCCAGCAAAAGCGGCATCAGCCAGCCGCCAATGCCCCAAGACATGCCATAACCGCGCTTTAATTGCGTCGGCGTCAAATCCAGCCCGCCATAGAGATAGACTTGCTTGAATGTATCTGAACCATAAGTGTTGAGGCCGGAAGCTGCTTTGCTGAGTGAACGCTCCATCGCCCCCAATATGGTATCGGCCAGCGTGCCGCCACCGGTCGCGTCATAGGCCAAAGTCGCGCCGGTCGCGTCAATCGCGGCGACAAGCTGTTCGGCGAAATCATCATCCGATGAATTGACAATATGCTCGGCACCCAAAGCTTTCAGAATATCAACCTGCTCGCTTTTGCGGACAATGTTGACCAAAGGCACATTTTCATTCCGGCACAGCTTGACCAGCATTTGCCCCAGATTTGAAGCCGCCGCCGTATGGATAATGGCAGTGTGACCATCCAACCGCATGGTCTCCAGAAAGCCCAGCGCGGTTAGCGGATTGACGAAGGATGAGGCGGCCTGAAGCGCTGTCGTGCCGTCATGATGGGGCAGGCACATTTGCGCCGGCACACAAACATATTGGGCATAAGCCGCACGCGGTAGCATGGCGACCAGCTTACCGTCCAGCGCGCGCGCTTCCTCGCTGTCGCCGGTGGCGACAACCGTGCCAGCGCCTTCATTGCCGACCGGCAAAGTCTGGTCAAGTCGCGACTTCATGGCGCGCATCATTTCCGGTGGCACGGGGGCGACGAATTTCACGCCATCGCCATCGGTTTCGAGCGCACCGGCGGAGACATTGGCCATGCCGAAAAGCGGAAACATGTCAGACGGGTTAATTGGTGCGGCTTCCATACGCACCACCACTTCATGCGGTTGCGGCTCCGGCATGGCGACATTTTGAATGGTCAGCTCCAGTTGTCCGTCACCTGTAATGGTTGAAAAAATCTGCTTATTGTTCGCCATAATGTCCTCCTCAGAAACATTTTGAAAGGCTAGGCCAAAAATACCCCCGCGACCAGCCCTGATTGACCTTTGTCAGGGGCGCATTGTGGTCAAATAAGGTTGCGGCGGCGTGGTTCGATAGGCGGCCAATGCCGGCTCCAGCCAGGCAATCAGCTTCGGCCGCGTCTCGCGCGGGTCGATGATTTCATGCACGCTGAAGCCCTCGGCGCGCGGGAAGGGCGATTGGCTGGCGGCCAGCATGTCTTCAAGTTCTTTCTGACGCGCGGCAGGGTCGGGCGCGGCGGCAATCTCGCGGGCAAAGGCGACGGCAACACCGCCCTCCACCGGCAATGCGCCACTGGCCGCGCTCGGCCAAGACAGCACATAGGCATCCGGCCCGAAATGGGCTTGCGCGGCAACGCCAAAGGCTTTCAACACTTGCACACAGGCCCAAGGCACGCGCGATTGCAAAATCGCCGCAATCGCCTCTGTGCCGAAACGAATGGTTCCCGCCGCCTCGCTGTCAGGGCCAATCATAAAGCCCGGCTCATCAACAAAACTGATGATTGGCAAATGGAAGCTGTTGCAGAAATCGGCAAAGCGACGCAGCTTTTGCGCTGCCGAAGCTGTCATCGCACCGGCATAATACATGCAGTCATTGGCAATAACGCCGACG
Organism: Rhodobiaceae bacterium; assembly: GCA_038123715.1. GTDB lineage: Bacteria > Pseudomonadota > Alphaproteobacteria > RS24 > RS24 > JAYPAN01. The sequence continues at coordinate 75,506 of JAYPAN010000006.1, forward strand.
CTTTCGCCATTCAGCCGCGCCACACCGGTAATCAGGCTTGGCCCGAATTTGCGTCCCATTTCAAAAAAACTGCTCTCGCCATTTTCGCGATCCAGCACCATGTCGAGGATTTTTCGCATTTGAAAAGGCTGGCGCCGATTGGTCGGCACGATACCGGCCAGCGCATCCTCGCAACGGTCAGGCGCGTCTTGTGTCGGGCGGGATGCCGGAAACTGGTAGCAATTATCCGGCACATAGGACAAGAAACGGGCGATTTGTGCCAGTGCGTCCGCCTCATCACCGGCCAGATTTTGCACCGCGCCACTGGCCAGATGCACTTGCGGGCCGCCCAATTCTTCCTTGGTTAATTCATGCCCCAAAGCGCGCTTGACGACTTGCGGCCCGGCAATCAACAGGGCGGCATTTTGAGTCATCACGGAAAAATGCGAGGCCACAAGGCGCGCGGCGGGCAGGCCGGCAACCGGCCCCAAAGCGGCAGTGGCGACCGGCACAATACCCATTGTTTGCGCCAATGGCACAAAGCGCGATTGTGAAAATACCGGTTCGCCCAGCGGTCGCCGGTTTTTTTCTTGCGCCGCGCCGCCGACCGAGCCGCCGCCGCCCTCATGCAGCCGAATAAGCGGCAGCTTGTAATCAAGCGCCAGTTTTTCCGCATAAACGCTTTTACGCAAACCCGCCGGATTGGGGGAGCCACCTTTAACGGTGAAATCCTCGCCGCCAATAATCACTTTGCGCCCGTTCACCGTGCCAAAGCCGAGGATGAAATTGGCCGGTTGAAAACCGGTCAGATTGCCCGCCGCGTCATATTCAGGCACGCCTGCGGCTTCGCCCAGCTCATTAAAACTGTCCGCATCGAGCAATTCATCAATGCGTTCGCGTATGGTCAGGCGGCCTTTTTCATGTTGTTTTTCAACCGCATCTGCGCCGCCTTGCTGTTTGGCAAGCTTGCGACGCAGGTGAATTTCCTTGATTTCCTTGTCCCAACTCATCCGCCCGATATCCCGCCTTATGCGCCCGCATCCAGCCGCGCGACTGGCTGGCCTTCGCCAATCATGTCTTCTTCAGCGACCAAAATCTCGGCTAACACACCGGCGGTGGGCGCCAATATGGGGATTTCCATTTTCATCGATTCAAGTATCAAAATCACATCATCGGCTTGCAATTGGTCGCCCGGCGTGGCGACAAGTTTCCATACCTGTCCGGCAATTTCGCTGCTAATGGTTACTGACATTGGCTTTTCCCTTTGGCTGGTCGGCAACACCATATCGGCAATGAGCCGAGGATTGCAAGTTTGCAATGATATTTGCAAGGTTTGGCGGGCAGTGGCATGGCGACGGGGTTGAAAACCTTGAATTTTGTTGTGGCTTATGGCCTAAAGGGCGCGTATCGCACACCATGTGATATTTTCTGCCCGTGCTGTTTTAAGAAGGTTTTGCCGTGAAATTTTCCTCCCGCCCTTATCTTGTTGCCTTAATCTTATGCCTGTCAGCCGCCGCAAAAGCCGATAAGGGCGATTTTGAACCGCTTTGGGAGGCGGGCATTGGCACGGGTTTTTATGGCGGGTCATCCTATCCCGGATCGGATGACACAACCTCTCAGGCACTGGCCGTGCCTTATGTGATTTATCGCGGCGAAAGGCTGTCCATTGGCGAAGAAGGCGGTGTGCGCGCCTTGGCCTATGCTGATGAGCGCGTGGAGTTTGACTTGTCGCTTGGGGCGTCGCTTGATGCCGATTCAGAAGATGATGCTGACCGAGCCGGTATGCCGGATTTGGATTTCCTGTTTGAAATTGGCCCGCAAGTGATTTTTCACGCTGCCCGCCATGACTATCAAAACTGGCGCGGCCAGTTTGACATTAAATTGCGCGCACGCAGCGTTGTGGCCACGGATTTCGCCGGTTTCGACCCGATCGGCTTTGTCATTGAACCGGCCTTTGTCTATGAGATGAAATCGCGGCTCGACAATCGGCTGGAATGGCAATTTGATATCGAAATTCTCTATGGCACGGAAAAGTTGAATGATTATTTCTATCAGGTGGATGCCGCCTATGCGACGGCGCAGCGTCCGGTTTTCGATGCCAAAGCCGGATATATCGGCACGGAGTTGGGCATTGGTATGGCCTATCCGCTGAGCGACCGCGTGCAGCTTTATGGCGGGTTTGACATTGAGTTTTACTCAGGCGCGGCCAATGCTGACAGCCCGCTTTTCAAAGAGAATATCGGTTATAGTGGCGGCTTTGCGCTGGTCTATAAATGGCGCGAAAGCGCCCGCATGGTGAAGCGGCAATAATAGCCTATTGGCGGCCGATTGTGCCAAGCGTTCGCAGAACAAGGGTCAGCTTGATTGAGGTTTCAGGGTCAATACCACCAGCGCGTGTATTGTCGCGCGAAACGCTGAGCCGCGCCAAAGTGCAGTCATCCTGATAGACCAAAGCGGCGTCGGAGGTCAGTGTGCGATTGGCGACCAGATTGCGGCGCAAACCGGCATTGACTGACCAATACCGATTGAGGGCAAACTTGGCGCGCGAGGTCAATTCTTCTTCTTCCGAACCGGCCTGTCCGGCTTGCAGGCGGGCATAGTCAGCCTCCAGCGACAGGCTGTTATAGCGCCAGCCCAAATGGGTGCGGTTACGCAGAATCTCGCCATTGGTGCTGTCAATCCGCAGGGTTTGTGTCGCTTCCATGCCGCGATAGCCGATTTTTGCCTCGGTCAAAATGGCTGATTCATTGCGGCTATAGCCGCTGCTCAGCGCAAAGTCACGGCTGGACAGATTATAGGATTGGCCGATGAATAAATCGCTGGTCAAGCCATTGGTGCGTGTCATGCGGTGGCGCAAACCGGCATTAACGCGGCTGACCTCATCTTCCGGCGCGGCGCGGCGAAACAGGCTGCCAACCGATAAATCAAAACGCGCGCTGGCAGTGTAGGGCAGCGCGTCATAGCTGTCATTGTCGGAGGCGATAACAAGCTGCACTTGCGGGTCAAGATAATGGGCGGCGTTGGCGCGTCGGCGCACCAAGGGATAGGACAATGTAATGGCCGAGGAATTGGCAGCCAGTGTTTCGTCTTCGGGCGCTTGTGTAGCGCTGTCATCGCTATTGGTGAAGCGGTAGGCGTCGAGTGCCAGTGTGTTTTCAAACAGCCAAACAAAACCGCCTTGCGTGGTTTGTCGGCGCGACCAGTCCAACCGGCTGCTGGCTTGCGTCGCGTCCAGCCCCAAATCGCGCAGCGTGTGAGACAGGCGATTGGTCAGGCTCAAAGCACCGCCCAGCACCGGTGCAGCGAAATTATGGCGATGGGTGATATTGGGCAGAATGAAATCAACCGTGGCGTCGGTTTCATCACCCAAGACTTTGCGAAAGCCATGCGCCGCAAGCCGAATATAACCATTGGTCAGCGACCGTTGCAGCGTTACCCGATTTTCAAGCGTGTTTTCAGAATTGATTTTATAGCGGCGAAAAAACAGGGCATCACCAGCCTGTTCAGCTTTAAAACCCAATTGCCATGCGCCAAAGTTAAAATTGCCCGTGCCGGTCAGACCACCGCGAAACGCATGGTCGCCATCCTCGCTGGCCAGTTCTCCCTTGGGTTGATGCATGTAAAGGGTCAAATCATATCGCCCACGCTGCGTTAAATGCCGCCAGTCGCCGATAAAAAACGGGTTTTGCTTTTCGCTAAAACGCGGCGTCAGGGTGAAGTCATAATTGGGGGCAAGGTCGAACAGATAAGGCACTTCCAACCCAAAGCCGAAACTGCTGTCTGTCGCATAGCGCGGCGCCAGAAAGCCGCTGCGCTTTTCGACTTCCGGCCCGGCATGTGCCAGAAACGGCGTATAAAAAACCGGCGTGCCGTATATTTCGAGCCTTGCATGGCGGTAAAAGACATTTTGCGCCGCCATATCATAATCAACCTGCGCGGCGCGCAATTGCCATAAAGGCGCGGCTTCCGGGTCGGCGCATTCGGGACAGGCCGTATAGCGGATATCTCTCAATTGCATATTATCGCCGTCGCGGCTGGCCGAAACCGCGGCAAAGCGGGCATCTTCCGGCAGGCGCATCCGCAATCCGGTTATGGAGGCGCTGGCCATGTCACCGGTCAGGGTGATTTCATCGGCCAGTGTTTTTGTGCCATCCGTGTCGGTTATGGCGACATTGCCCCTGGCAACAACAATGTTCGTGTCGCGCGACCAGACCAGCGTGTCGGCCTGTAAAAGCCGACCCTGCCAGCTCAGCGCCGCGCCTTTGGCGAAAATCCGGTTATTGTCGGCATCGGTCTCAATCGTGTCCGCTTCCAATGCCGGGGCGGGGTCGGTATTGGGTTGTGCTTGGGCGGGCAGGACGGTCGCCAGCAAGACCATAAAAATCGCTGCTGCGCGCGCCCGACCGCTTGACCCGATTATTGCTTCAACCGGCATCAGTCAGCTTTTGAATGGCCCGCAGCAGATTGCCGGATTTCAAAACAGCGTAATAATAGCCAAAGGCAGCGGGAAAAAACGCCAGCGTGCAAGCCAGCTCGCCAAACCAGAAAAATATCAGATAGCCAAGCCAGAACATGCCGACGGCAGACATGACAAGCATGACCAATGTGCGACGGCTTGAAAACCCGTTATCAAGTAGAATATGATGCAAATGGGCGCGGTCGGGCGACAGGGGGGAGCGTCCGGCCAGCATGCGGCGCGAGGTGACGGTCATCAAATCGGTGATGGGAATGGCGATAATCCAAAGGCACAGGCCGGCAGGAATGCCCGCGCCGGTTGTGGCCATATCGCCCTGACTGGCGCGGATAAGCACAAAGGCTGTAAAAAAACCGAGAAACATGGAGCCGGAATCACCAAGGAAGATTTTGCGTTCAGAAAACACCTGCAGATTGAACAGCAGGAAACCGGACAGGCTGCCCAGCATCAGCATGATGATAGCCAGAATCTCCGGCGGGGTCGGCTGCGCCAAAAGCCCAAAGGCAAGATTGACATGGACAAAACCCATAACCGCCAGACTGGCCGACAACCCGTCAATTCCGTCAATAAAGTTAAAAGCATTTATCGCCGCGACCACGGCCAACATGGAAGCGATGAGAACAAATAATTGGTAATCCGCGCCGGTCGGCACGGTAAAAATCCCGAAATCATGCACACTCAAACCAAGCGCCAAAATGGCAGTTATGGCGGCGGCCAGTTGAAAGACCAGCCGGAAAATAGCCGATATGTTGAACCTGTCATCAATAATGCCAAGCATAACCAGCGCACTGGCTATCGCCATCAGTGCCGGTGGCAGTAAATCAGGCACGGTCAGAAAGCCAATCAGCGCGACCAGCCAAATAACCGGCCCACCCAGCAGCGGAATGTCGCCCTGATGATGTTTTCGGGCATCGGGCTTGTCCACCAGCTTTGCCACAACGGCCAAAGGATGCAAAAGCACAACAAGAATGCTGACAAATATGGTGCCGGTGAGCGCGATATAAATGAGCGAAAACATGAAAATTGCCAAAAGCCGCTTCGTTATCTGCTTATCGCCCTATCCGGGTTTTGAGTAAACCCCTCTCACGAAAATTGATTGCGTTGATTAATGACGTGTTTCTCATTGAACGCATTAGAGCGAACAAGTCTGTGATCTATTTGTGTTTTGGGTAAAATCTGAATATTTTGCTTTAGCTGTCTTGTTTTGGCTGGGATTCTTATGAGACTTTTGATAACTCGGTTTATCGGTTTTTGGTTTTTCTTTTGGGTTTGTCTGCCTGCTCAAGCAGAAAGCCCAAAAATCGAGGAAATATCTCAGATCTCTGAAAATATGGCCAGGCATCTTGATGATGTTAAGGAAAATCGCGAAACTTATATGCGCGATTTTGAGAAGTTCGAAAATGGACCGGTTGCCGTATTTTTTCAATATACGAGCCCACGCCGGACATTATTAGAAATTGTTGGAGAGAACCGCTTTGCAGGTCTAACAGCTGGAGAGCAGAACGCGCTCGTGCTTGAAATGCGCGAGACTTATCGGCGTTATCTCTATGAGTGGCTTTTAGGCGGCAACGATATTGATATTTCGGCGCTTGAATTTAATAAAATGAGAGCAAAAGAGCAGTTTGAGGCAGAAAATGTGGTTGAGGTTAAGCTTAAAAGTTCA
>JAYPAN010000007.1:0-44777 GCA_038123715.1 Rhodobiaceae bacterium
GCGATTATGCAGGCGCTGGCCGATTATCTCAATCTTCAAAAACATGGTCGCTATCATCAGTTCAGCGCGCTTGGTGCTTTTACCCCGTGACATTTTGCGTCTTGCCGCCTTTGCGCCCCGGCCTAATTATGTCGGCATGACCGAGACAAATGACCAAATCGATGTTTCCGAGCTGGAAGGTGATGCGCTGGTGGCGGCGGCTGCCGCCTCGCTAATGCAACAATATGGCGATGATGCCGAAGTGGTGGCGACATTGCGGGCTGCTGAATTTGCCGCGGCCGGTGATGTGGATGCGCTGCATGCTTGGGACGCGATTATCGCTTATTTGAAGGATTTGCGCGAGTGCAAGGCCGCGCCGCAGGGCGGGGTGGTGAATTGAGCGCGCCGCAATTGGAAGTATTTTACAATGGCGATTGCTCGATTTGCGGGCCTGAAATCGAAGCCTATAAGCGGTTGGCAGCGCGCCATAATATAGAGACACTGATATTCACCCCGATTGCTGCCGGCCTGTTGCCGAAGGGCTATGCGCGCGACACGCTTTTGGCGCGCTTGCATGTGCGGGTGCAGGGAGAGAAAATGCTGGTCGGCGTGGAAGCGTTTATCGCTTTGTGGCGGCAGCTTCCCTATTTTGTCTGGCTGGCGCGGGCGTTGGACTGGGTTCCGATGCGGCCTATGGCCGGGCTGGTCTATGACCGGCTGTTGGCGCCGTTTTTATATCGGCGTTTTTTGCGCCGCCGCGTCTGAGCCGCCGGTCAAGCGGAGTCCTCTTCCGGCCAGCCGAGCTTTTGGGCTGTCGCATAACCGGCATATTTGGGCTGGTCAATGGCGAGCTTGCCCATTGTGGTCTTGGTTAAATGTTCCATCAGGGCGGCATTGTCCAATCCCATGTCACCGGCGGCGATGCGCTGGCATAAAAGTCGGTTCAAGTCCTCCAATGTGCCGGTATTGCCCAATAAATTTTCCAGCCGCGCTTTTTCCGCCGCTTCAAAGCCGGGGGCGAGGGTCAGTTGGCGGTGCAATATGCCCAGCACATTGGCCGCCACCCGCCCGTGAAAACCGGTATGGCCGGATAATTGCGGCAAAGCCTGTTGTTCCAGATAGGTCTGCACGGCCAGCATCAGGTCTTTTATATCGGGTTTGTCCTGCATTGTGTGTTCCTGCGGTTAGTCCAATTGCTGCAACATACGCAGCAGGTCAATTTCGGTTTCAGAGGCGCGCCGTCCTATTGATCCGCGTTCGACTGACGGGTCGAGGCCGGACTCGAATGCTTGCACCATCATCGCGCTGCACATAATCCCCCATTTTAAGGTTCCGAGGATTTCCCAAAAGTTGATGGCGCGTTCATCAATAATGCCACCTGCGGCTTGATAGGCATCATACATGGCTTGTCGCAGGCCGAAGCCGCCGACGGGCAAATCATGTTGGCCGAAACGCCATGACGGCACACATATCCAGCCCAAATCTTCCATCGGGTCGCCTGAATGGGCAAGCTCCCAGTCGAGTATCGCGATAACGCCCTTGTCCGGGCTTATCATCAGATTGCCATTGCGAAAATCGCCATGCACAAGTGTTTGTGGGCGCGGCGGGGGCAGGTTTTCAGCCAACCAGGCAAAGGCCAGTTCAAACACCGGATGCGGATGGTCGGCGGCCACGTAAGCCTGTTTGTATCGGGTCAATTCGCCTTTGGCATCAGAGACCGGCATGTCCGGTATTGAGGCGCGGGGGATATTGTGCAGGGCAGCAAGAGCCGTGCCGCATTGCGCCGCCAATTGCGGGCGAATTATGTCGAAATCAGCGTCGCGTAAAATCTTGCGGGCAATGGTCTCACCCTCAATGAAATCCATAATATAGGCTTCGCCCAGCCCGTCCGCCGCATCGCATATATGGGCGACTTGCGGCACGGGGAGGCCATGCTGACCGGCGGCCTGCAAGATTTGTGCTTCTGATGACAGGCTCAACGCCGTGGCGCGATCGCGCGCCCGCCCGCCCGGTGCACGCCGCAAGACATAATTTTGACCGGCAACCGTAAAACGCCAGCTTTCCTGACTGGCGCCGCCCGACAGGCGAGTGAGGGCTTGTGCGGCTTGGCCGAAAACGCGCTGTGTCATCTCGGTCACGCACGCCTCAAAATCTTGCTTTTCCGTATTCTTATGCGTGTCTGTCATGGGCGCGTCATAGCCTGTAAATAATCCCTGCCTGCGCCAAGTCTAACATTAAAGAGCCGTGCGGCGTCAATCACTCTAAGGCGGCGCTCTAAGGCGGCACTGTAAGGCGGCACTGTAAGGCGGCTCATTCCGTTTCTATTTAGGATATTGCCTTTGAAAAAAATAAAGAAAAATATGAGACTTGCTGAAGAAAGAAATAGCAATAAAAGTGAGTTAAGAGATTCGCTGGGCGGCACGGGCGCTAATCTGGATGAATTGGTTATGGTGTTGGAAGATTTTGACACGGCTTTGGCCTTTGGTTCTTTCACGCTTATTGCCACGGACGGGGTTTGAGGGAAAACTGGCCGAATGGGTTTTACCTTTGCCGCGAATTGCGTATAGATAGGGCATGACTGACGCATCCCAGAAAAAGCGAACGGCCTTTGGCATATTGCGGAATTATTTTCTGGCCGGACTGGCGATTACCGCGCCAGTGGTCATTACTTTTTATCTGGTCATGTGGATTGTGGAGTTTCTGGATGGCTGGTTCAAACCGCTTATTCCGGTTGCCTATCGGCCTGAGACCTATTTGCCATTTTATGTGCCTGGCATTGGCGTTATCGCCGCGCTTGTGCTGTTGACTTTGATTGGCGGATTTGCGGCCAATATTATTGGCCGGATGCTGGTCGGGTTGGGTGACCGCATCATTCGGCATATGCCGATTGTCGGCAGTGTTTATTCAGCGCTGAAACAGATTTTTCAGTCGGCGGTGCGCGAGGACGGGCAGGGCTTTTCCAAAGTGGCGCTGATTGAATATCCGCGCAAGGGGCTGTTTGCCGTGGCCTTTGTCACCAATGCGGCCGACACGCGCATTAACGAGACAACCGGCGAGGAAATGACAGCCGTGTTTCTGCCGACCACGCCCAATCCGACATCCGGATTTTTATTGTTTGTGCCGACGCGGGAAATCAAGATTTTGAATATGAGTGTTGAGGATGGGGCAAAGCTGGTTATTTCCGCCGGTCTGGTGGATGAACAGGGCGCGGCCATTACCGGTGACGAATTAGCCGCATCCAAAGCGGATTAGCCCGACTGCAAATAGCGTATCGCCTCATCACGCTCGAATAAATAAAGAAGATATCTCAACGCTTTACCGCGATTTGAATCAAGTTTTGCATCACTTTGGAAAATCAGCTTTACATCATCGTGAATAATGGGCAGCAAATTGGCATGGACTTCCAAATCGGCAAGGCGAAATTGCGGCAGGCCGCTTTGGCGCGTGCCAAGCACTTCGCCCGCGCCGCGCAAGCGCAAATCTTCCTCGGCGATTTTGAACCCATCTTCCGTAGCGCGCATGATTTGGAGGCGCGCCTTGGCAGTCTCGCCAAGCGGGCCACGGTAAAGCAGCACGCAATTTGACTGGTCGCCGCCGCGTCCGACGCGCCCGCGTAACTGGTGAAGTTGCGACAGGCCAAAACGCTCGGCATGTTCAATAATCATCACCGTTGCGCGCGGCACATTCACACCTACCTCAATGACGGTGGTGGCAATCAGCACGGACAGTTCACCGGATTGGAAGCGCGCCATGACGGCATCTTTATCAGCTGGTTTCATCTGCCCATGCACCAGCCCCACCTTATCGTCAAAATGCTTTTGCAAATCGGCATAGCGGTCTTCGGCGGCGGCCAGGTCAAGCATCTCACTTTCATTGACCAATGGACATACCCAATAGGCCTGACCGCCTTGCGCCAACAGATTGGACAGGCTGCCAACCAGTTCATCATAGCGATCCATGCTGACAAGCCGTGTATCGACCGGCTTGCGACCGGGCGGCTTATCGGGCATGGGTGAAATATCCATATCGCCATAGGCGGTCAAAGTCAGCGTGCGCGGTATCGGTGTCGCCGTCATCACCAGCACATCGACGCCTGCGCCATTGCGGCCTTTGGACGATAATTGTAAACGCTGCTGGACACCGAAACGGTGTTGCTCATCGACCACGGCAAGCCCCAAATCGGCAAATTGCGCGTCCTCCTGAAACAGCGCATGTGTGCCAATGGCAATTTGCGTGGTCGCATCGCCCAGCCCGGCCATGACCGCCTCGCGCTGGCGACCCTTATTGCGACCTGTGACGAGCGACCAGGCAATGCCCATATCGTCGAGATAAGGCCCAATGGTTTCGGCATGTTGGCGCGCCAGAATTTCGGTTGGCGCCATGAGGGCGGCCTGTGTGCCACTTTCTACCGCTTGCAACATGGCCATGAGCGCGACCATTGTTTTGCCGGAGCCGACATCGCCCTGAATGAGCCGCAACATGCGTCTTTCGCTGGCCATGTCCTTTTCGATATCGCCAATGGCGGTTTTTTGGGATCCGGTCAGATCGAAGGGCAGGGCAGCCAGCAATTTTTGCCGCAAATCGCCCGTGCCGGGCAATTGGCGGCCGGGTTGCGCGCGCCGGTCTCGCCGCACCAGTGCCAGCACTAATTGATGCGCCAGCAATTCGTCATAGGCCAGCCGCGCCCGCGCCGGAGACAATGGCGACAGCGCATCAGTGCTGTCGGGTCGATGGGCAGCGATGACGGCTTCCTGCCAGCTCGGCCAATTGTTTTTTTCAAGCCATTTGGGGTCTTGCCATTCGGGCAGTTTCGGCAGGTCGGGCAGGGCGGCTTGAATGGCTTTCATCAAGGGGCGCGCGGCCAGTCCGGCGGTAAGCGGGTAAACTGGCTCCATTGGGGGCAATTTGGCGAATTCTTCTTCCGGCAGCATATGGTCGGGATGGGCAATTTGAAGCTGGTTACGAAATCGCTCTACCCGCCCCGACACAATGCGTCGGCTGCCAATTGGTAAAGCGCGGGTCAGCCAATCACCTTGGGCGCGGAAAAATATCAATGTCAGAAAGCCGGTTTCATTCTGGCAAACCACCCGATAGGGCAGATTGCGGCGCGGCGGGCGGTCATGTTTGATAATTTCAACGCTGAAACTAGCGATTCGGCCTTCTTCGGCATCGGTCATGGCCGGGCGATAATTGCGGTCAACCAGATTGGCGGGCAGGTGAAACATGAGGTCAATCACCCGATTGCCGGTAAATCCGGCCAGAACACGGCTCATTTTCGGGCCGATACCGGGCAGTTTCTCAACTTGTGCAAACAGGCTATCTAGGGCTGATGGACGCATGTATATAGTTTAGCACAAATTTGCGTCTATATCGGCTATAGCACCGCCAATAGGCTTGCCAGAGAAAAGAGGCCAGAAAGATGAGTGATACGGATAATTTTGACTCCCACAAGCTGGATGTGCGCCGTCGCAAACTCTATTTTCGCTCCTGCCATCGCGGCATTAAGGAAATGGATATTATTTTCAGCCGGTTTGCCCGCGCTGTCCTTGCTGAGCTGGATGAGGCGGCGCTTGATGATTATGAGCGCATGCTGGAATTGCCGGATGATATGCTGTTTGCTTGGGCAACCGGGCGCGAGCAAGTGCCGGAAGAATTAAACTCGCCTTTGCTGGTGCGACTGCTTGACAGTGCCATGCAGGCTTAAGGCTGGCGGATTTGCCGGACAGAGAATTCATGACCGATGCGTTGCATGACAAGCTGATTGACGCGCCCGCGCTCACATTGGGGCGCGTGCCGGATGGCTATCAGGCTATGATGCTGTCGCAATTATGCCGGATGGAAGGCGGCAGGCTGGTGTTTATCGCCCGCGATGGCAGCCGTATTGCCACGCTGAAGCGCAGTCTCGCCTTTTTTGCGCCGGATATAACGCTGATTGACCTGCCGGCATGGGATTGCCTGCCCTATGACCGGCTGTCGCCGCAAGTTGCGGTCAGTGCGGCGCGTATGGCGGCTTTGTCGGCATTGGCGGGGATGGGCGACAAACCGCATATTGTGTTGACCACCATTTCCGCCGCCTGCCAGAAAATGCCGCCACGGGCGCATATTGCGCGATTGAGCTTTCATTGTCGCCCCGGGCAAGTGCTGGATGTTGACGCCCTGACGGCATTTCTGGCCGAAAATGGCTATGCACGCTGTTCAACCGTTTTGGAGCCGGGCGATTATGCTCTGCGCGGCGGCATTATCGACCTGTTTGCGCCCGGGGCGGATGCGCCGGTGCGGCTCGATTTATTTGGCGACACGCTGGAAAGCATTCGCTCATTCGATGCCGAAACCCAGCGCACGACCGGACAATTGCAGGCGCTGACCCTGACCGGCGCCGGAGAGGTTTTGCTGGACAGCGATGCGGTGCAGCGTTTTCGGCGCGGCTATGTCGCCGCCTTTGGCACGGTGATGGATGCTGATCCGCTTTACGAGGCGATTAGCGGCGGCGCGCGCTATCCCGGCATGGAACATTGGTTGCCGCTTTTTTATGACGGGCTTGAAACCTTGTTCGACCATTGCGGCGATGCGCTTTTTGTGGCCGATGCCCAAATGGATACAGCCTATCAGGAGCGCATGGCGCAAATATCTGATTATTATCAGGCGCGCGCCGATGCGTTGGAAGCGACAGGACAGGACGCGCAGAAAATTGGCCGGATGGCGTCATCAACGCGCATCATCAAACCGCTGACACCGGAACAACTTTATATTTTAGCCGATGATTGGGCGGCAGAATGTGGCAGGGTGCGGATGCGGCGGCTCGACCCCTTCACTCTGCCGGAAGCGGAGCAGGTGGTTAATCTCGACGGCGAGGAAGGGTATCGTTTCGCCGCCGAACGCGCGCAGCAGGATGTCAATCTTTTTGCCGCAGTGGTTGACCATATTGAGACCCATAAACAGGCCGGGCGGCGCATTGTGTTGACGGGCTGGAGTGACGGTTCAACCGAGCGACTGACCGGTCTGTTGCGCGATCATGGGCTGGATGTCGCACAGCAAATTGCAAGTTGGCAGGATGTTCAAACGCTGCCACCAGCCAGTTGCGCCATAGCAACAGTTGGGCTTGAGCATGGGTTTGTAACGCAAAATCTGGCCATCATCACCGAGCAGGATATTCTTGGCGACCGCATGGTGCGTCCGCGCAACCGTAAACGGGCGGAAAACTTCCTGACCGAAGCCTCCAGCCTCAGCCAGGGCGACCATGTGGTGCATGTCGAACATGGCATTGGCCGGTTTGAGGGCTTGCAGACGATTGATGTGGGCGGCGCGCCGCATGATTGTCTGAAACTTGTTTATCACGGTGATGCGCGCCTTTTTTTGCCGGTTGAAAACATTGACTTGCTGAGCCGCTTTGGCGGCGATGATGTAGCGGTCGCGCTCGACCGGCTGGGTGGTACGGCTTGGCAAATGCGTAAAAGCCGGCTGAAAGAAAAGCTGAAACTGATTGCCGAGCAATTGATTAAAACCGCGGCGGCGCGCGCCATGCGAAATGGCGAGAAAATGCTGGCGGAGCCGGCCATTTATGATGGGTTTTGCAGCCGCTTTCCCTATGAGGAAACCGACGACCAGCTTGATGCCATTGCGGCGGTGATGGATGATTTGTCGGGCGGCAGGCCAATGGACAGGCTGATTTGCGGCGATGTCGGTTTCGGCAAAACCGAAGTCGCCTTGCGTGCTGCCTTTATTGCCGCCATGTCGGGTAAGCAAGTGGCGGTGGTTGCGCCAACAACCTTGTTGGCACGACAGCACGGCCAAACCTTCAAAGACCGCTTTGCCGGTCTGCCAGTGCAGATTGGCGAATTGTCCCGCCTTGTCGGCAGCAAAGAGGCAGCCGATACCAAAGCCGGTCTGGCCGATGGGCAGGTCGATATTGTGATTGGCACACATGCGCTTTTGTCGAAGAATATCGCCTTTGACCGGCTTGGTTTGGTGGTGATTGACGAGGAGCAACATTTCGGCGTTGCCCATAAGGAACGGCTGAAAGAATTGCGCGCTGAAGTGCATGTGCTGACCCTGACGGCGACGCCGATACCGCGCACATTGCAAATGGCATTAAGTGGGGTGCGCGATTTATCGCTTATCGCAACCCCGCCGGTTGACCGGCTTGCCGTGCGTACCTATGTCACGCCGTTTGATGCAGTGGGCATACGCGAAGCCCTGCTGCGCGAGAAATTCCGTAATGGTCAGAGTTTCATCATTGTGCCGCGCATTTCCGATATTGAGGAAATGGTCAGCTTCCTGAATGACAGCGTGCCGGAAGTGCGGTTTATCACGGCGCATGGTCAAATGAATGGCAGCGATTTGGAAAGCCGGATGACGGCGTTTTATGAGGCGCGCTATGATGTGCTGGTCTCGACTTCCATCATTGAAAGCGGGTTGGATATCCCAACTGCCAATACGATTGTGATTCACCGCGCCGATATGTTTGGCCTTGCTCAATTATACCAGATGCGCGGGCGTGTCGGGCGCTCTAAAACACGCGCCTTTGCTTATTTAACCTATAATGAAAACATGCCATTAACAGAAAATGCCGAGAAAAGACTGAAAGTTATGCAATCGCTTGACAGTTTGGGGGCAGGCTTCAATCTGGCGAGCTATGATTTGGATTTGCGCGGTGCCGGCAATTTGGTCGGAGAGGAGCAATCCGGCCATGTGAAGGAAGTCGGCTATGAATTATACCAGTCCATGCTTGAGGAAGCCGTCGCCCAGCAACAAGGGGTGGAGACGGAGGAAAGCTGGTCGCCGCAAATCAATGCCGGTATTTCGGTTCTTATCCCCGACAGCTATATCCCCGATTTGGATGTCCGCATGGGGCTTTATCGGCGCTTGTCGAGCCTTGGCGACAGTCTGGCAATTGACGCGCTGGCGGCAGAAATAATTGACCGGTTCGGGGCTTTGCCGGAAGAGGTGCGCCATTTGCTGGCAGTGCTGGAGATTAAACTCGATTGCCTTGCGGCGGGTATTGAAAAAATGGATGCTGGCCCAAAGGGCGTGGCAGTGTTTTTCCGCAATCTGCAATTCGCCAATCCTGAAAAGCTGATTGCCTATGTGACGGAGCATCAGACGCAGATAAAAATCCGGCCTGACCAGAGCCTTGTTTTTCGAGTGGCGGCCGATACGGATGATGCGCGCTTACAGGCTGCGCGGCGGGTAGCGCGTCAGTTGGCGGAGTTGGCCGCTGCCTGATTTTGCTGCGCCAGCTTGCTTTGGGCTTTTTGGAAAAACCGCGCCAGCGTCTCCGGCTCCTGCGCGCCGACCACCAGCATTTTACCGCCGACCAGAAAACCCGGCACGCCGGTAACGCCCAAATCGCGCGCGGCGGCATCATCATTGCGGGTTTGTTCAATATCGGCATCGGAGGCAAGGAGGCGGGCAATCAGCGCCGTGTCCATATCATGCGCGGCGGCAATATCAAGCAACACCTCGGTTTCGCCAATATCTTGTCCCTGTTCGAAATAGCGCGAGAACAGCGTCTCCGCGACCTGATGCTGAAGGCCAGTGCTGGCCGCCCAACGAATAAGCCGGTGAGCGTTCATGGTGTTAGGCGTTCGGGTGATTTTATCAAAGGCGAAGTTGATGCCGGTTCCTTCAGCCACCGCCATGATGTTTTTCATAATATGTTTGCCACCATCGGCGCCAAATTTGGCGCGCATCTGTTTTTCGCGGTCATAGCCTTGTGATGGTGTTGCCGGGTCAAGCTGGAAGGGACGCCACATCAGATTAACCGGCACATCGCCCAGGCTTGCCAGCGCAGCGTCAAGCTTGCGCTTGCCAATATAGCACCAAGGGCAAATCACATCGGAGATGATGTCGAGTTGCAGGACGGGGTTTTCGCCCGCTTTGTTTGTATTGTCTGCATTGTCCGTATCGCTGGCAGTGGTCATCTGTTTCTCCCTGACGCTGTGCAATAACTGTGGCAAAAATCGGTCGGGCATGTCAACTTACGCGCCGATTCATTTATGAGTTTGAACAAAGGGGAGAAAATCATGGAAAATACGGATATTTTACTGGCGCATGGATTGGAAGGTAAGACGGCTTTGGTGACCGGCGCGAGTTCGGGTCTGGGCGCGCGTTTTGCTCATGTGCTGGCGGCGGCCGGCGCGCGGGTGGTCATTGTGGCGCGACGGCTTGAACGGCTTGAGGAATTGCAAAAACAGATAGAAAATACCGGTGCTGAAGTTATCGCTCAAGAGTTTGATGTTAATAATATCAGTGAGATAGAGGCATTTTATCAGAATCTGGAGAAGCAGGGTTGGATGCCGGATATTCTGGTCAATAATGCCGGTATGAATGTCGTCGGCACAGCGCTGGATTTGTCGGTTGAGGATTATCAGACAATTATTTCGACCAATATGTCGGCTCCGTTCTTTTTGGCGCGCGAATTTGCCCGTCATCATATCGCGGCAGGCAATCCGGCTCGGATTATCAACATTGCCTCGGTGGGCGCGCGCGAAGTGCTGCCCGGCATCACCCCTTATTGTATGTCAAAATCGGGCATTTTGATGATGACGCGGGGGCTGGCACGCGAATGGGCGCGCCATGAAATTAATGTCAATGCGATATGTCCCGGTTATATTGAAACGGAAATCAATGATTTTTGGTGGCAGACGGAAGGCGGCAAAAAGCAGATAAGTGGCTTCCCGCGTCGTCGGCTGGCCGGACAGGAAGATTTGGATGGCGCGCTGTTATTATTGTCCGGCGTGCAGGGCAAGGGCATGACCGGCACATCCATTACGGTTGATGATGGGCAATACATCTGATAGCAGTTAGTCATGCTTGTTGACAGCCATTGCCATTTGGATTTTCCCGATTTCGACCCTGACCGGTCGGAGGTTTTGGCGCGGGCGCGGGCGGCAGGTGTTGGCTATTTGCTGACCATATCAACCAAAATTACCGAATCCGAGAAAATTATCGCGCTGGCCGAGTCGATTCCCGATGCCGGTTGCTCAATTGGTATTCATCCGCATGAGGCCGGGCGCGAGCCGGTAACCGACAGCGCCCGACTTGTTGCCATTGCCGCGCATGAACGGGTGATTGGTATTGGTGAGACCGGCCTTGATTATTTTTATGAACACAGCCCCCGCAATGCCCAGCAGCGCAATTTCCGCGCCCATATTGATGCGGCGCGCATTTCCGGCCTGCCATTGATTGTCCATGCCCGTGACGCGGATGAAGATACGGCGGATATTATGGAAGATGAAATGGCCAAGGGCGCTTATCCGGGGCTGATTCACTGTTTCACTGCCGGGCCGGAACTGGCGCGTCGGGCGCTGGATTTGGGCATGTATATTTCCATATCCGGTATTGCCACTTTCAAAAATGCCCGCGATTTGCGCGATGTGATAAAGACCATTCCGCTTGACCGGCTTTTGGTGGAAACCGATTCACCTTTTCTGGCGCCAGTGCCGCATCGCGGCAGGCGCAATGAACCTGCCTTTGTCGCTGACACAGCTTCTGCGCTGGCCGAATTATTTGATATATCGCCGGAAGCGCTGGCGACGCAGACAACTGATAATTTTTTTCGCCTTTTCAGTAAAGCGAAACGGCCAATGCAGGCGGACGCTTGATGGGTTTGAGCTTTCGTTTGCTCGGCTGCGGTTCATCCGGCGGTGTGCCGCGCATTCATGGCGACTGGGGCGATTGCGACCCTGAGAATCCGAAAAATCGTCGGACTCGCTGTTCCTTGCTGGTATCCCGTCAAGGGCAGGGCGGCCAGACCAATGTGTTGATTGATACCTCGCCCGATATGCACCGGCAATTGGTAGATGCCGGCACGGGCTGGCTTGATGCAGTCTTATATACGCATGACCATGCCGACCAGACGCATGGCATTGATGATTTGCGCGCTATGGTCTATGCGGCGCGCCGCCGGATTGATGTGTGGATGGATGCGGCCACGGCCAAAACGCTGACCAATCGTTTCGCTTATTGTTTTGAAAAATTGCAAGGCTCCGATTACCCCTCAATTTTGAACGATAACCGGATTGAAAAGCCCTATCAGCCGATTGATATTGAGGGGCAGGGCGGGCGTATTTCTGCGCTGCCCTTTCGCCAGATACATGGCAGAATTGACTCGCTTGGCTTTCGCATTGGGCAAATGGCCTATTCCAGCGATGTCAGCGATGTGCCGGAAGAAAGCCATGATGCATTGACCGGGCTTGATTTATGGATTGTTGATGCGCTGCGCCGCGACCCGCACCCGACCCATTTTCATCTCGATAAAACGCTTCAAATGATTGAAAAGTTTCAACCAAAACAAGCGGTCTTGACAAATTTGCATATTGATATGGATTACGAAACATTGTGCCGCGAATTGCCACCCCATATCCGGCCGGGTTTTGACGGAATGAGTGTTGGGGCGGCTGATTGAGGCTGGCTCAAGCGGTAAACTGTTGCCGGAATATATCGCAAGGTGCAAAAATGAATTTGCCTCACTTATATTTGTTTGAAGTTATTGGCTATTTTATCTAATTTATTTTGGGTTTTAGTGGGATTTATTTTATGCGTGCCGGGTTTTCACTCATCGAATTATTGGTTGTTGTCGCCATAATCGGCATTCTGGCAGCCGTCGGGGTGGTTGGCTATCAGGGCTATATTGATGCAACGAAAAAAGAAGCCTCGTTGGCCAATGGCCGTCAGGTTGCCCGTGCGATTGAGCAGGATTGGTTGTCACTGGCAAATGGCATTAACGGCACAACAGAATTGGGCAACAAGCTGACCATTGCCGGTGTTGAATTAACCACCCAGGTCAAGGGCGACAGCAGTTGCTATAAATATAGCGAAAATATCCGCCAATATCTCAATGAGACTTGGAAAAACGCCTATGACAGTGATGTTGATTATGCGGTCAATCTGCATACGGAACACGCCAATTCGCTGGCCAGTCCCAAAACAAGCATTAAGCCCGGCCAGTTTGCTTTGCAATGCGCCAATATCTGCGAGCCGACCGGCGGCAATTTTTATCTGCACACATGCAGTTGCACCGGCAGTGAAGATTGCACGCTGTTTAATTTCTCCAAAGCCGATTACGAAACATTTATTGCCGATTCCGATTGCTATCCGACATTGACCGCCAGCTGCGCCTATGATGAGGGCGACGCGCCGCGCGATGCTTATGATTATTATCAATTTGCCGAGACGCAGGCGCTGGTTTCACAAGGCATTGAGGTCTGGACTGGCACAGCCAGTGACGCAAATGCCTCGCGCTATGTGGCAGTTGGCACTCACATGCCGGATTGGTTGTGTCCGCAACCGGTTGTGAATATGGCCTCATCGGCTGTCGGGTGCGCGTGTGACAATCCGAGTGATGCTTCTTACCCGTGTCAGTAGTTTTTTGTAACCGGACATAAACTGTCGTTCGGTGTTGTTAGGGAGTGGTTCATGGTTGCTGTTAAAAAGCTGAGCTTTATTTTGGTCGCCATTATTTTGGTGGTGTCGGTTGCCGAAGCGCGGCGCGGTTTCAGTTCATCGGGAAGCGGGAAGGGGCGTTATTCCTCGGACAGCTCAACTTCATCCTGGAATGTCAACAGCACGCTGGATGCCGATTGTCAGGCGCAATATGGTCAGCCATGCGCTGAATTGACAACCGGCCAATATGAGATTGTCCAGCAAAAATACACTCAAGCCACCAATGCCGGTTATGACTCCAACACAGATTATGTCACAGCCTCGGCCATTGGCTATGGGCTGACTTCGTCTGATGGGTCTTTGTGGTCATCGGCCAAATCATGGGCGGGAAATTCAGCGCAAAACGCTGATTGTAACTCTGCTTATTCCGGTGCATGCAACGCCATTAGCAAAACCAATTTCAATGACATTTATGATGGCCGACAAGATGCCATAGACAATGGCTTTACCGGCTATAGCGACTGGCTGGACGCGCAAGCCTTGGGGTATTCGCAAGACAACACATCTGATGACCCGGATTTGGGCGACGATACGAGCGACGCCGAATTATGGGCGGAAGCGAAGGGCAATTCCATTCAGACTGCCTGTCAGGCAGAGGATTCGACCATCACTAATTGTAATGAGTTGACCCGCACGCAATATAAGGATGCCAAACAAGGCAATGCGCTTATCGCTGCCAAGAAAACCATTGTGACCAATGGCAATTTAGCCGCGTCTGATCTGTCCGAATTGCTCGGCTCAGATTGGGCAAGCAGCTCGGCTCTGACATCCAGCCCCTCGGGTTGGCAGTTGGATTATTTGGAGACTGTTCTGGGAACCGGCGCCAATATCACCAAATCTGATTGGCAGACGACTATTGATAATTATAACGCGGCCACGGCAAGCGCTTGGTATATTTGGAAAATCGCGGCATCGTCTGACAGTTCCGGCACTTATGCGGCCAGCAATGCAACAACCACATTGTTTAACAACGCCGGTGTTTCAGCCGCGGTGACGGCGTTGGGCGTGACCAATAACCAAATTGCTACCGACATTAGGTCATCCGGGTTTTCAGCTTCACCGACCGCCACACAGATGAATGATTTCCTAACCGAGGCGCGCGGTTTTGCTGACGGCACGACCTATGCGTCGGTTACAACAGCGACGGGGAATAGCTGGACAGTCGCCAATTATGTGACTGCGACATCAAATGGAGGCTGGACATCATCATCTGCTGACAAGGCAACATTTGACTCTTGTTTGAGCTCGTCTGACGATGCGACTGGCGGCAGTTCAACTTGTTCCGTGTCCAAATCCGGCTGGGAAACAGTGGATGCCATTGCCAGCGTCGCGGACGGCGATGCCAATCTGACAGCATCCAATGTGACCAGTATTTTGTCAGCGACCGGCGCGACCGCTAATTCTTCGGTCAATACTTCGGACAGCAAACATATGGATTATCTGCAATCCTGCGCGTCGGGTGACGATGCGGCGCAAGCCGTGTCGGATTGCGCTTCATCCAGTTCCTTCCTTGCCAATGCAACCAGTTTTGAAATCGGCAAGGCGGTTGCGGATAATTCAGGCTCCTACACAATCGCCAGCGTGATAACCACCAGCACATTGGGTGATGCCGGTATTGCGTCCAACAGCACCAATGTGATTGGTGGCAATTATTGTGGCGCTGCCGGCAATAGTTCTTGTCTTGCTGCGCTGAAAACGGCATTGGCTTCCAGTGGTCTGACGGCCTCTTCCACGGCCTCGCAAGTCACCGCCAAAATAAATGAGCTGATGCGCGCCCAAATGGTGACAGCGGTTTCTGCGGCTGCCATTCCGTCAGCATCACCGGCAGGGGGGTGCAGTTCATCGGTCAATCTTTCCATTCCCGCCCAATGTGGTCACCCGCAATGGACATGCACATTGCAGTCCGGCCCAAGCGGTTGGACATTGTCCGGCGGCAATTTGGTCGTGCCGGCCAATGCCACAGCTGGCAATAACCAGTCAGCCACGGTTCGGATGAGCCTTGGGATTTATACACCGGCCTATACAAAGGATGTGACGCAAAGCTACAATGTGAAAGCCGCTGTCGCCGGAGCCACAAATGGCAAGAAACGCTATAATAATGGCTCAAGTGAAAATGTCCTGACCGCGCAAACCGCTTGCCGCAATCTCGGTGGTCGATTGGCGACCCATAGCGAACATAATTCCTTGGGCAATACTTCTTATGAATTGTTCCATTGGTCCACCAGTGACCCGGATATGGCCTACACAATCAATGATGGCAATGCGCGTCGCGTGGCCGGTAAGTCGTGCCATTTCGGTTATGGGTCGAAATATTCGCGCAAGAGAAAGCATGATGGTTGGCATAATTGCGGCGGAACCGGCGTGAACGCGACGATTTATTATACTTGTGCAGATCTTCCCAGTTGTTAATTGGCTCATTTTGTTTGGAGTAACCCATGATTATTAAATCTGTCCGCATTTTAACTGTTTTGCTGATGTCCGCCAGTTTTGCGAATGCCGCGAACACGCTGTCGATTACATCTTGTTTATCATCCAGTGTCGCTTTTTCGTGGAGTGTCGATACGCTGGATGATTCAGTCAGCATTGAAGGGAAAGATTCGAGCGAGAATGAAAATGCGTTTGAATATATTCCGGAATCTGCAAGCGGCACTGTGACATTCGATTTTGCCGCCAATTGGGGCGGAACGGATAATTCCAGCCTAGATTTAAGTCTTTTTCAAAGTGACGAGGACACTGTAACGGCAAGCTGTCCATAGCTTTTATATTTGTCATAATATTTATTATGCGAAAATAAGAGGTCGGCTGAGCAGGCGTTTTTTCTTTGTAAAAACTGCCCTATCCGACCTCTTTTTATTTTAAAAACAATCGCTTGCCGGATTTTCCTAGCGGCTATTGTCGCGGAAAGCGAAATCACGGATTGAAATCACATTGCGTAACAGGCCTTGCGCGTCAATCACCGGCAAATGCCGGAAATGACCCTTTTGCATCAACATCAGCCCGTCAATCAGCAAATCGGTCAGCTTGACGGTTTGCGGACGGCTCATAAATTGGGTAATCGGCGCTGATGACCAGCCTTGCGGCTCATTGGCGACCAGCCGCGATAAATCACGCTCGGTGAAAATGCCAACCGGCGCCCCTGCCTCGACAATACAGGCCGAGCCAACGCGCATATCATTCATCTGGCGGCATACTTCTTTGACTGTGACATCCGGCTGAATCCGCAAGCCCGGTGAGACCGGATGGCGTTGCAGGAAATCATCAATCGTGTCATTGGGCGAAATCAATTGCGGCAAGGCCACAACACGATAACACATCATCGCATCATCAACCGTGGCTTGCGCCTTGGCGCGCCATATTTTCTCGGCCGCATCAAAATTGTCATAGACCCCTATCAGGTCAAGTTCGGCCATGTTTTCAAATTCAACACCGCCAATGGTGGCCAGCTTACCGCCAAGCACCAGAAACATGCTATTTCTGTCATACATATAAATAATTCCTGATTAATGTCGTCGTGGGAAGAATCGCAACATTATGCTTCAGGTATAGAGGAAAAAGCGATGGCTGTGCAAGCAATAGAAAGACTGAAATCCATTATGGCGGCCTTGCGGACGCCGGAGACCGGCTGCCCGTGGGATTTGCAGCAGGATTTCAATTCCATCGTGCCATATACGCTGGAAGAGGCTTATGAGGTTGCTGATGCGGTTGAGCGCGGCGATATGGGCGATTTGCGCGATGAATTGGGTGATTTACTGCTGCAAGTGGTGTTTCACGCGCGCATGGCCGAAGAGCAAAGCGCGTTTGATTTTGACGATGTGGCGACCGCCATATCCGACAAAATGGAACGCAGGCATCCGCATGTTTTCGGCGACACTGAAGCGGCAACAACATCTGATGTGCGGCGCAATTGGGAGGATATAAAAGACGCTGAGCGTGCCGCCAAGGGTGCGCCGGTGGATAGCAGCTTGATGGCTGATGTGCCGCTTGCCCTGCCCGGTCTCAATCGTGCGGTGAAGCTACAAAAGCGGGCAGCGCGTTGCGGCTTTGATTGGTCAGAAGCCGCCCCGATATTTGATAAGCTGGCCGAAGAAATTGGTGAATTGCAAACCGAAATGGCGGTTGAAACCCCGTCGCTTGACCGGCTGGAAGACGAGCTGGGCGATATATTATTCGTCGCGGCCAATCTGGCGCGACATTTGAATGTAAATCCTGAAGCGGCGCTGCGGCGGACAAATGCCAAGTTTGAACGCCGTTTCCGTTGGATGGAAAACCACCAAAATGAAAGCTCAGAGAGCCTGTCGGCTCTTAATCTCGATGAAATGGAGTTGCTGTGGCAGCAGGCAAAAAAGCACACTGGTTAAGCGGCTCGATTTCCTGCCAGCCCCTATTCTATTGCTATTTCGACCGGATTATTCGGCATGATTGTTGAAATCGCATGCTTGTAAACAAGCTGTGAGTGACCGTCGCGGCTCAACAACATGGAATTGTCATCGACCCAGGTCACACTGCCCTGCAATTTCACACCATTGACCAGAAAAATCGTCAATGGCAAGGCCTGCGTGCAAACATGGTCAAGAAATGCATCCTCAAGGCTTTTTTCGTTTTCGCTCATGGGTATGGCCCCACTCTTCTTGGCTATGGGGAATTATTAGCCTGTTACTGTCTCCGCAATGCTCCCCTTGCATTGCGTCTTTACTCAATACCTATAACTATTGCTACATTTTTAAGATTATTTCAACTAATACGAGAATTCTTTTTTAATCAGTTTATCACTGCGGTTGTTTTGCAAGCGCATCATAGCGCTCAGCCAGTGCCGAAGCGACCGGCCCCGGCTTGCCCTCACCAATGACGCAACCATCTATCGATACAACCGGAAAAACAGCCAATGTCGAAGCTGTTGAAAAACATTCTTGCGCGTCTTTCGCCTCTTCAAGCGTGAACGCTACTTCTTTCATTTCGTAGTTTAGCTGATATGCGATATCAATCAAGACCTGTCGCACAATACCGTTCAATATGCCGTTATCGGCCAAGCGCGTCCGCAAGCAGCCTTCCCTGTCAACGATAAAGGCATTTGTCGCCGCCCCTTCGGTCACAAAGCCTGCCGCATCAACCTGCCATGCCTCGCCCGCGCCGGATGTATAGGCGCTTTGGCGCGCCAGCACATTTGGCAGCAGTGAAATCGATTTAATATCGCAGCGCGCCCATCGCTGATCCGGCACGCTGATAACGCTAATCCCCTCGCGGCGCACTTTGGCGCGTGCGGCCGGATTGGTGGCGGTTACCGTCATCACCAGAACAGGCCGCAGCCTTGTGCGATATATATGCTCGCGCCGCGCCACACCGCGCGTCACCTGCAAATACAGAACACCCTCGCGCACCCGATTGCGTCGCATCAATTCGCGCATGACCAGTTTCATTGACGCCATGCTGGTCGGTTCGGGAATGTCCATTTCAGCCAATGAGTTTTGCAGGCGTGCCAAATGCAAATCTTCATCCAGCAAATGCCCTTGACGAATGGCAAAAACCTCATAAACGCCATCGGCGAATTGATAGCCCCTATCCTCAACCATAATGGCCGGGTCACCGGCTGGTTGATATTGTCCGTCAATATAGGCAATGCGTGCCATGGGTCTTTGCCTCGGTTTCTATCCCACCAGCCGCCAGAAGGAGCCAGTGAACAAAATCAATATGACCAGAAATTCAATTCGTCCTGCAATCATTAGCAGGGAAAGCATGATTTTCAAAGAATCGTTGAGACCGGCAAAGTCGGTATAAAGGCCAAGATTGCCGACAATCGATAGGCTGTTGCCTGCTGCCCCCAATACCAGCGGCCAAGCCTGTTCCAACGCCACGCCGAACAGGCCGGTCACTAATATCGATAAAGTGACAAACAGCAAATAGACGGCGAAAAATGACCAGGCGGCAGAAAAATCCCGATGCGCAAGGCGGCGGCCATTCAATGTCATTGGATGAACCGATGAGGGATAGGCCAACCGCCCCAATTCGCTGCCAATATCCTTGGCGAGAATAATCGCCCGCATCACTTTAATGCCACCGGCTGTGGACAGCGCCATGCCGCCAATCAGGGATGGAACCATAATCCAGACCATCGGCCAGCCCGCCAGTTCGGCACTGTCGAGAAAGGCAAAACCGGCTGTCGTTGACAGGCTGATAGCTTGTAACAGGCTCGCCAACAACCCGCTTGGCAGCACTAGCCATGAGACCAAGGCAAAGCCGATTATCAGCAGAATAAAGACTCGCAACTCGACTTCCGCATTGAGCTGTTTATAGCGCCCGCGCGTGAGTGACATGACCAATGGCAGGCTCAATGCGCCGGTCAGCGTCAGCAGGCTTATCACGGTTTGCGATGTCATATTCATGCTGGCCGGGCTTGCTGTGCTGTCATTGATAAAGCCGGTTGTCGAAAGCGATGACATGGTCAGGGTCAGCGCGTCAAACGCGCCCTGCCCGCCGACCAGCATGGCCAGCACGCCAATGCCGGTAAGCGACACATAGACCGGCAGAATGATAAAAAGCGGCCGACCCAAACGCGACGCCAACGGCGCATTCTCGTCATGCTGCAAAAGGGGGTTGCCGCTTAATGCCAGCCCGCCAATCGCATAAGGAGCCAAAACACCGACGCCGAAAACCAGCGTCCACAAACCACCCAGCCAAGCCAGCAAAGCCCGCCAGAGCAGAATTGATTGCGCCTCCTGTTCGGGATATTGCATCTGCGTGCCGCCTGATGTGGTCAGCGCTGAAACCGCTTCAAAATAAGCTCCGATTGGCGAGTTTACTTGCGCCGCGCCCATAAATGGAATCGCCGCCAAAACCGGAAGCACCAACCAAAACAAAATCATGAGAACCAGCAATTCGATATTCTGGGCGCGCAGGCGGCGCGCTTGAAATCCGGCCATAAGCAAAGCGCCGGAAACAAAAACACTGAGCAATAAGCCAATAACAAAGCCTTGTCCTTGCTGCATATTGCCGTTCCAAAAGCTCAAACCCAATGGCAAAGCCATCAAAATAGACAGCATGGCGCCGCCATAACCAAGAACATAAAGAAAAGCAGATAAATGCATATAAACTATGCGCTTTCTGTCTCGCCGCTAAACAGTTTTTCGGCGTCTTCAAGAATATCGGCCATCACAAAGGCGACCGCAATATCGCCGCTGCGTAAATCCGTGCCGCCGCGCGGCATAATGAGTTTGCGCCCGCGCATAATCGCGCCCAGTCGCATACCGTCGGGTAGTTCGGCATCGCGCAATTTCAGTCCGGATAGGGGCGAATTATCCAGAATCTCCGCTTCCAGCACTTCGGCGGCGGCGTCGCCAACCGCATGGACACGCTTAACGCGCCCCCGACGCACATGGCTCAACACTGATGACACGGTAATAGCGCGCGGGTTAATCGCGGCATCCATGCCGAATTGACCGGCCAAAGTTTGCAGGCTGTTTTCATTTATCAGGCATAGGCCACTGGCGCTGCCTTCCTGCCCTGCCAGCATGGTGGACAAAATGTTGATTTGGTCATCATTGGTCAGGCCAAGCGCCAAATCAGCCGAGCGCACACCGGCCTCGACCAGAATTTCCGGCGTCAGGCAATCGCCATGCAGCACAACGGCACGCGGCAGTTTTTCGGCAATTTGACGCGCGCGCTCCTCGCGGTTTTCAATCACGCTGACCGCAAACCTACTGCCCTGCAGCGATAATTGGCGCGCCACCTGAAAGCCGATATTGCCGCCGCCCATGATAACAATGCGCTGGGCAGCGCGTTCCTCATGGCCGAAAATCTTCAAAGTGCGCTCAGTATCTTTATGCGAAGTGACAACATAGGCCTCATCGCCAGGCTCCATTGTGTCGTCAAAGCGCGGCACATAGAGTTTGCCATTGCGGCGGATGCTGACGACAATCGCGCCAAGGTCGGGAAACAGGCCGGTCAATTGATTAAGCGGCGTATCCACAACCGGACAATCTTCCTCAATGGAAATGCCGATAAGCTGAACATCACCGGCGCAAAAACTGGCATTGTCAAACGCGCCGGGCAGCGCCAGCCGCCGGATGACGGCATTGCCGACCTCGGTTTCCGGCGAAATAATAACATCAATGCCAATGCCGCCATGACCGTCAGTATTGTCATTGTTAAAAAGCTGTTGCCAGCGCGGTGTCAGATATTGCCGGTCGCGCACCCGCGCCACGGTTTTGCGCGGATTGAATAATGTCTTGGCGACTTGGCAAGTCACCATATTCACCTCATCACTGGCTGTTACCGCAATGAGAATGTCGGCGTCCGCCGCGCCGGCTGTCTCAAGAACATCGGGATGACCGCCATGCCCCAGCACCGGACGCACATCCAGCGTGTCACTAATGCGCTGCATCAGCGACGGGTCACGGTCAACAACCGTTACATCATTGCCTTCTCCGGCCAAATGTCTGGCAATGCCAAACCCCACCTGGCCTGCCCCACAGACAACGACTTTCATATCCGCCTCTTCAAAATGCCTCAGGCATGGCTTTTAGCATGATTGCCACCGACGATACCAAGCGATTTAAGCTTTCTGTGCAGCGCCGATCGCTCCATACCGACAAACTCTGCCGTGCGTGAGATGTTACCACTGAACCGGTCAATTTGCGCCAGCAAATACTCGCGCTCAAATCTTTCCCGCGCATCGCGCAAGGAAAGCGACATGATATGGCCTGAATTGACCACTGCCTCATTGACATCGGTTTCGGAGATAATTTCGCTGGGCAGCAATTCGGTTTTCAAAACATCGCATTGCTGCGCCAGACTGGCAAGCATCATATGTTCAATGCAATTGCGAAGCTGGCGGATATTGCCCGGCCAGTCATAGGATTGCAAAACCGCCATCGCATCGGGCGCAATTTCCCGCGCCGGCATGTTGAATTGGTCAGCGACGGAAGTGATGAAATAATCAACAAGGAAAGGAATGTCATCGCGCCTTTGCGACAGACCCGGCACTTCCAATGTCACCACATTGAGGCGGTGATATAAATCCTCCCGCAAGGCGCCATTTTTAACACTTGTTTGCGGGTCGGCATTGCAGGATGAAACAAGACGCACATCGATTTCTACCGGCGCGCTGCCGTCAATGCGGGTGACGCTTTGATCAAGAATGACTTTCAACAATTCCTGCTGCACGCTGGCGGGAAAGCAGCACACATCATCAAGATATAATGTCCCGCCATGGGCTTGCTCAAACAGACCGGGTTCGACGCGACCATTTTCTTCAATGCCAAAAAGCAGGCGTGAGATTTGCGCCTCATCATGTTCCAGCATGGCGGCATGAATGGCGACAAAGTTCTGCCTGCCGCGGGGGGAGCGATAATGCAATTGGCGCGCGGCCGCTTCTTTGCCGCTGCCGGGCGGCCCCATAATCATGACGCGACTGTTGGATTGCGCCAGCTTGTCGATTTTGGTGTTTAATTGCTGGATGACGCCTGCGTCGCCCAAAAGAGTAAAATTGACCCCTGCTTTGCGTCGCAATTCGCTGTTTTCGCGTTGCAGACGGGTCATTTCAATCGCGCGACTGACTGTCAGCAGCAATTTGTCCGATTTGAACGGCTTTTCAATATAATCATACGCACCGGAGCGAATGGCCGTAATGGCGGTGTCGATATTGCCGTGACCGCTGATAATTATCACCGGCAAATGCGGGTGCCGTTCGCGCAATATGTTCAGCACTTCCAGACCATCCAGCCGACTGCCTTGCAGCCAGATATCCAGCACAACAAGGCTGGGACAGCGTGTGCTGATAGCGCGCAAGGCGCTGTCACTGTCTTGAGCCAATCTGGCCTGATAGCCTTCATCTTCAAGAATACCCGCAACTAAGTCACGAATATCTTTTTCATCATCAACGATTAACACATCTCCAAACATTATACTTCCTCATGAATTTTGGAATGTCCCACCGTTTGTTCGTGATAGCGTGGAAAAACCAGCACAAGGCTGGCTCCCGTGCCGCCCTCAATGCATATGGGTGCATCTTCGAGCAGCAATTTTCCGCCGTGATCTGCCATCACTTTTTTCACAATGGAAAGCCCCAGACCCGTGCCGGTCGGACGCGAAGTCTTATAGGGTTCCAATAGTGAATATCTGTCGGCTTCCGGCCAGCCGGGGCCGGAATCCGTGACCGTTATGCGTATTTCGCCGTCATTGGCCTCAACGCTCAAATCAATTTGTCCCAAATCGTCCTGATGCGGATTGTCCACATTGCCGATAATCGCTTCCTGCGCGTTTTTAATCGCATTGGTAATCACCTGCGCGACAAGGCGTTCATCGCCTTGCATCAATGTCGGCCCCGGATTGTCATAAATGATTTGAATGCCCGGATGGGTGATGCGTTGGGAGAAAGCGGTTTGTGAAAGACACGCAGCTATATCAAAATCCTGTATTACCGCCTGCGGCATACGCGCGAAAGAAGCAAACTCATTAACCATGCGGCCAATATCATCGACTTGGCGCAAAATCGTATCCGTGCATTTTTCAAACACTTTGTCGTCATCTTCCACCGCATTGGAAAACTTATTCCGCAAGCGTTCGGCTGAAAGTTGAATCGGGGTTAATGGATTTTTGATTTCATGGGCAATCCGGCGGGCAATATCAGCCCATGCGGCATTGCGCTGGGCGGCCAGCATATCGGTAATATCGTCAAAAGTTATCACCAGCGACTTGCCTTCCGCCGTATCGCTCATGGCGGCGGCCGCCAGTAGCACATGTTCGGAACGCCGCGCGCCGGTTTTGGCAATTTGCTGGTTTTGCACCCTGCCCGCCGCGCGTGCCATTTTCTCAATATCGGCAAATTCCGGCATGGCTTGTTTTAACGGCGTGCCAATCAACCCGTCGCGGTTTTTGTTGAACAAGTCGCAGGCAACCGCATTGGCGTGGCGGATAATGCCGTTTTCATCGGCTCCGACAACGCCGGAGCTGACACCGTTCAGCACCATTTCGGTAAAGCGCGCGCGTGTATCCAACTTATCGCGCGTCTCAACAAGCTGCTTTTGCTGGGTTCCGAGGCGTTCGGCCATAATGTTGAAGCGGCGCGATAATTGGCGCATTTCATCATCTTGGCGCGCCGGGATATGCATGACCCGCGCATCCAAATCGCCATCCGATAATTGCTCCGTCGCGCGCATCAATTGGGCAATGGGGCGCGTCAGGCGGCGCGCATAACCAAGCCCCAACCAGATTGCTGACAGCAAAATCACCAGAGTCAGAACCACATAAACCAGCGAAAAGGTGATTTGCGCGTCATAGCGGCGCGACTCCATCAGCGTATATTCGGACAGCGCGGCATCGGTTTGCTGCAAATAGCCGATAATTTCAGGCGATATCAGCCGCGCAGCATAAAGATAGCCATTGTCGAAACCGTCAATTTTTATGAGCGCCTGCACTTGCGCCTTGGATGACACTGTCATCACCGCCGGTTGCTCGCTGTCGGCGGACTCAAAAGCACCGCCGGGCGGCAAATCGGTCAGTATTTTCTGGTCGGGTGATGCGGCGACAAGAACTTTGCCATTGCGGGTCACAATCAGCGCTTGCGGCAGTGACCGCAAAGCGGCTTGCGCCTGCAAAAACTTTTGAAATCGCATCGGGTCGCGCTGAAAAACACCGGCAGCGCGGCCAAGGTCGGTTGCCATCATGGTGATATCGCGTTGCAAGACTTCGCGCTGTTCCAGCAAATAAGCGCTGGCAATTGCCGTGCTGCCGGAAATGATTGATTTGGTGCGGTCGGAAAACCAGCTATCCAGCCCGCGATCCAGCGTTACCGAAGCGAAAATCGCCACCAGCACAGCCGGTAAAGCGGCGATAAAGGAAAACAATGAAACCAGATGCGCGTGCAGCTTAGCACCTGCCTTGCCCTTGCGGCGGGCGCGGGCAATCGCGAAAAACTGCCAAGCAATAATGAATAACAGGCCGGTGACAATAAAGATATTGGCCGACAGTAATGTCCAGATAATGACCGGTGTTGGTCTTAACGGTGTCAAATTGGACAGCACCGCATAAGTTGCCACACCGGCCACAAGACCAAGCAGCCCAAAAACCAGCGCCGAAAAGCGCGCCAGACGGCCATCCAGGCCGCGTGCGCGAAGATAAGCGCCGAGACGGAAACTTGTATTTTGTGGCTCAGCCAGTGCCATGCGGCCTCCCAATTCCCACCTGTGTTGACCATCCGCATAGAGTGACAACAGCTCAAAGGAAATCTGGTGTCATAATGGCATGGCTGCCCCAATGTTGCAAATAGGCAACAGCAATACGGCGCTTATTTTTCGTCTATTTGCCGTCGGCTTGTGTGTTTTCCATTGGCTGCAAACGCGGAAAAACCCCTTCCGGTGTCGGTAAATAGGTGCCGGGCGTCAGCCTGTTATCGGCACCGAGATGGGCAAAACGCCGCCTGTCCTCACTAACCGCCAGATAGTCAAGCAATTTGTCCGCCCCTGTCGGCACAACCGGTTGCAGCAAAATCGCCGCCTGCCGCACCACTTCCGCCGTGACATAAAGTATGGTTCCCATGCGTTGCGGGTTATCCTTTTTATGCGCCCAAGGTTCTTGTCCGGCGAAATAGCGATTGGCCTCCGACACCGCCTCCATCACATGCGCCAGATAATTATGCAATTCATAATTCTGCATATCGTCACGGGCTTTGGTGTAGAGACTGTCGAAAAGCGCCAGCAAATCCTTGTCGGCCTGTTGCAAATTATCGGCGTTCGGCAATCGGCCATCGCAGTTTTTGGCAATCATGGACAGGCTACGCTGTGCCAGATTGCCCAAATCATTGGCCAAATCAGCATTGACGCGATTGACAATCGCTTCGTCAGAAAAGCTGCCATCACGGCCAAACGGCACTTCGCGCAGGAAAAAATAGCGCAACGCATCAACCCCGTAATGGCCGGCCAGCACAGATGGGTCAAGCACATTGCCCAACGATTTGGACATTTTCTCGCCCTTCACAGTGAGGAAACCATGCGCGAAAATCTGCTTGGGCAAGGGCAGACCGGCAGCCATTAAAAAGGCTGGCCAGTAAACCGCGTGAAACCGCGTAATATCCTTGCCTATCACATGCAAGCCAGCCGGCCAGAAATCTTGATAGGCGGCACTGACCGTATCCGGATAATCGACAACGCTCAGATAATTGGTCAGCGCATCCATCCAAACATAAACAATATGCGACGGGTCATCCGGAACCGGCACACCCCAGTCAAAACTTGTGCGCGAAATCGACAAATCTTTCAGCCCGGATTTGACAAAGGAAATGATTTCATTGCGTCGCGCGTCCGGTTGGATGAATTGCGGATGCGCCTCATAATGCGCCAGCAATTTTTCCTGATAGGCTGACAGGCGGAAAAAATAGCTGTCCTCTTCCACCCATTCGACCGGCGTTCCTTGTGGCGACAATTTCTCCCCGCCCTCACCTTTCACCAATTCGCCATCAGCATAAAAGGCTTCATCGCGCACCGAATACCATCCGGCATAAGTGTCGCGGAAAATATCGCCATTGGCGGCAATGCGGCGCCAGATATCTTGAACTGCGCTGTAATGGCGCGGCTCGGATGTGCGGATAAAATCATCCTGGCTGGCGTTTAACAGGCCGGTCATATCTTGAAACGCGGCGGTCATTTCATCGGCCAAATCGCGCGCTGTCATATTGCGGTCACGCGCGGTTTGGAACATTTTTTGGCCGTGGTCATCCGTGCCGGTGGAAAAATAGACATTGCGCCCATCAAGTCTGGCAAACCGGGCAATTGCATCAGTCGCCATCAATTCATAAGCGTGGCCGATATGGGGCGGCCCGTTCGGATAGGAGATAGCCGTTGTGATAAAGAAGTTTTTGTCCGTTAAATCTGTCATTCGGCTATACCGCACTGTTGAAACAATTCCTTGCCGCCATCATCCAATCAATCACAATCTGCTTGCGGTCAAGATTCAGACTGTCGGCCTCGCGCCTGTCTTGGCCGACCTTGTCCCATAAGGAAATGGTCGGTTCAAGCGCCATTTGCATTTGCAGACGCTGGGTCGCGGCCAACTCACCCTCAAAGACTGGCTGCCAAGCCGTGCCGCTTTGATGGCAGCGCACCATGCGATACAGCCAGCCGGCAAATAATCCGGCAAAACTGTCAAAACTATCGGCTTGCGCGCGCAAGCCAAACCGTCCGGCCAGCGCGTGAATGGCCTCAATATCGATTTGCGGCAATGCGCCAAGCAGACCAATCAAATCCTGATACAGTCCCAGCCCGCCATGTGCGGCCAATTGCAGCCCGCGCGCGGCATTGCCCTCGGCCAGAAACGCCGCCGCCGCCGCTTCTGTCGGCGCTGTTTCCGGTCGCTTGTCGAGGATGATTTGTTTCAAAACATCATGCGCCAGCGCATTGAATTGCAGCTTGCGGCAGCGCGATTTAATCGTATCCAGCACTGTCCCTGGATTGTGACAAACAATAAAAAACAATGTCTTATCGGGTGGTTCTTCAATCATTTTCAACAATGCATTGGTCACATCAGGGCGAATATCGTCAATCGCATCAATCAGGCCAATGCGCCAGCCATCGCGGGCGGCGGACAGGTTAAAACCGCTTTGCACCGCGCGCAGTGTTTCAATGGAAATATTTTGCGGAAACTTCTCTTCCTTGGCTTGCCAGCGCCGCTTCATCACAAAAAAATCCGGATGGGCGTCACCTTGTAAAAGGTGCAGCTCGGCATTGTCACCAGTCATGGATATGGGGGCGAAGTTATTGGGTGTTTTGGCGGCCAGCAATGCAGCCGACATGTGATAGGCAAAACTGGCCTTGCCGCTGCCTTTTGGGCCGCACAGCAACCAAGCGTGATGCAGCCGGTCGCCCTTGCAGGCTTTTTCAAACAGCGTGGCCTGACTGTCAAGGCCGAACAGGCGCGGCGTGAAACGCGGCGGAAACGGGTCGTCAATATCCGGTATTTCATTGTCAGTATCGGCCTGGCTCATGGTTTATTCTTACCCCGTCAAGCCGCCTGCGGAAATCAGATTTTGAAGCGGTTGCTGATTTCCTGTTGAATTTGTGCCGAGACGCGCTCGAAACTGTCGGCGGCGTCAATCACCACAATACGCTCCGGTTCCTCATTTGATAGCGCCAGAAACCCGTCGCGCAAAGTCTGGTGGAAAGAAGCGCCTTTTTTCTCAAACCTTGCCGCGCCGCCGCGTTTTTCAGCCCGTTGTAAACCGGCTTCGGGCGGCATATCGAGCAAAAAAGTGACATCAGGCAAACTATTGCCAATCGATTCCTTTTGCAGATTGCGGGTCATATCCAGCCCCAAACCGCCGGCAATGCCCTGATAGGCCAGCGTGCTGTCGGCAAAGCGGTCACAAATTACCCATTTTCCGGCATCCAATGTCGGGGCAATCAGCCGGTCAACATGTTCCTTGCGGGCGGCGGTCATCAGCAATAATTCCGACAGGGGCGACCACCTGTCCGGATCGCCCTGCACCAGCAAATCGCGCAAATCCTCGCCTTGCGGTGTGCCGCCCGGCTCGCGCGTCTCAATCACTTCAAGCCCCTTGCTGCGTAGATAACCGGCCAGCCTTGTTGCTTGTGTGGTTTTGCCACCGCCCTCGCCGCCTTCAAAGGTAATAAACTTGCCGCGCATCGTGTTTCCTCACAAACCCTGTTCGACCAAATCAATGCTTGCCGGACAGCAAATAACCCAAACTGCCAAAGGCGCGCGACAGGAAATTGCCCCGCCCAACATCTTCCGCCGCCACAAGCGTCGTCTCTTGTGGCATTAATCCCGGCACAGTGACTTTCAATCGCGCCAGCCGGTCACCGGCGCGCACCGGAGCCAATATCGGTTTTTCATAAGTCAGCGTTATCGCCATTTTGCGACGCCCGCTGCGCGGCAGCACGACTTCAAACAAGCCATTGGCGCGCACCGGCACGGTTGATTTCTGGCCGTGCCAGACCGGCAGCTCGGCGACTATCATATTGGCCTCAATCATGGCTTCGCGTGAGAAGGAACGAAAGCCCCAATTCATCATTTTGCGCGCCTCGGCAGCCCGTGCACGTTTGCTGGTCAGCCCGTTAACCACCAAAATCAGCCGCCGCCCTGATTGCTGTGCCGAGGCGACCAGCCCATAGCCGGAGGCCTCTGTATGGCCGGTCTTCAACCCGTCAGCGCCCATATTGGCATAAAGAAGCGGATTGCGATTGGTCTGACGGATTTTGTTCCAGGTAAAATCACGCTCGGCAAACAGCCGGTAAAAATCGCCATGCTCGGCTATCATATAGCTGGTCAGCGTGGCCAAGTCGCGCGCCGACATGCGGTGTTCGGGATGCGGCAGGCCGGTGGCATTGGTAAAACGTGATTTGGTCATGCCGAGTTCCTGCGCCCGCGCCGTCATCATATCGGCAAACACTTCCTCGCTGCCGCCCAAAGCCTCGGCCAAAACAATGCAGGCATCATTGCCCGATTGAATAATCACGCCGCGCAATAAATCGGCAACGCTGACTTGCGAGCGCGCTTCAAGAAACATGGTTGAGCCGCCCGAGGCCGCACCGCCGCGCCGCCATGCATCATCACTGACGCGCAATTTATCGCCCAGCGCCAATGAGCCGTCTTTTAACGCATCAAATACCATCAGCACGGTCATCAGCTTGCTCATGCTGGCCGGACTCATCGCTGCATCGGCATTTTTCTCAAAAAGCACCACGCCGGTTTCGGCATCGACCAGCAGCGCATAATCGGCGCGCGTGTCAAGAGCATATGCCGCAAACGGGCTGCCAAGCATCACAACCATGCAAAGTGAAATTACAATTTTATACAGTTTATCAGTCATTTGCCTGCCTATTGTTCAATTATTACAGCATCTTGATGGCCGGCGCCGATAAGCCGGTCAAGAACCAGACGGGCATCGGCGCGGATATTGGCGCCGCCCATTTTCACACGGAACATTGTGTTTCCGTCCAGTTCAAATTCAACAATATCAACCGGCGCAATGCGTTCAAGTCTGGCTTTTAATTGCTCGGCATTTTCACGGCTGGAAAACACGCCGACCTGCACCGCATAGCGCGTTTCATATTGGCTTTGCCGCACCGGCACGGGTCGGCCATCCAAATCATAGGCGGCGACATCATCGACCGGCGCGGCGCTGGCGACGCGCCTTGCATCTTCCGGTGTCGGCGGTTTTTCGGCGATAAACACATCTGGCGGCTG
The DNA here is from genome assembly GCA_038123715.1 of Rhodobiaceae bacterium. Classification (GTDB taxonomy): domain Bacteria; phylum Pseudomonadota; class Alphaproteobacteria; order RS24; family RS24; genus JAYPAN01. Next base: position 30,613 of record JAYPAN010000007.1, read on the forward strand.
GCCGCTTATCGGGCGACCGGCGCTGTCATAAAGCGCAGCACGGCCAAGATATTCCACCCGCACTTGCGCCGTGCCTTGCTGCATAAAGCCAAGCATTTCGGCAGCGCGCCGCGACAGGTCAATTTCCCTGTCTTTGGCAAATGGCCCGCGATCATTGATGCGGACAATGATTGACCGGTCATTTTCCAGATTGGTGACACGCGCGCGCACCGGCATGGGCAAAGTCGGATGGGCGGCGGTAATCAGATTCATATCAAAAATTTCGCCATTGGCGGTGCGTCGCCCGTGAAATTTCGTGCCATACCAAGAGGCAATTCCCTCATTGACATAAGATGTATCCTCGCGCGGGAAATACCATTGCCCTTCAATTTTATACGGCGTGCCTATTTTATATATGCCACCGGCGGCGGTCATCCGCCCGCGCTTGTCGACCACCTCCTGCCCGCCCCGCCCACCGGCGCAGGCGGTCAGAACACAAGCCAGAAAAATAACCGCCAAGGCGGGTCTGTCAGAAAAATATCGCATGACCATCAATGCATTGCTTTCGTCACTGTGATGGATGCTATGAGATTCGCCCGACCCTGACTAGTCAGCTTCTAAAAGGACTTGCTTGCCGGTCAAGCAAGCGCGCCTTGCCCTCAAAGAATTAGACTGGACATGCCCATGCGGTTCGCGCTATTTTTTTTCCAAGCCTAATTTTCGTATGTGCAGGCCCTGTCGGGTCGCGCACAGAATAAAAGACCCGACAGCGATGCCGTGGGGAATATGTGCGGATTTCACACATGCGAAATTTAGGCTGGCCCGGCACTTCGGGCTTTAATCAGGCCGCGAGTATATTTGTTCTGCGTTTATGTATGGCCCCAACATAAACATGCAGGAGAGCAGATATGCCCGGATCATTTACCACCCCGACGATTTCAGCGACGATTGCCGAAGGCGGCAGCTTAACGGTCACGATAACCCCTTCATCAGCGCTTGGCGCGGCAACCACTGTGCGCTGGGTGATTGTGCCCAAGGGCAAGACACCGATATCGAGCAGTGATTTTTCTTCGCTGACCGGCACGCTGAGCTTTACCTCCGGCTCAAGCACAGCCCAGACCCTCACCCTGACGCCGACCAATGATACGGCTTTGGAAGTGGGTGAGACATTTGAGTTACAGCTTTATCAGGTTGTCTCCGGCAGTGATGATATTGAATTGGCCACTGGCATGGTGACGATTAGCGATAATGATACGGGCAGTTTTGGGTCGCGTGACCGGATTGGCAGTGGCGCCAAAAATGTGTTGGGGGCGGCGAGTTCAGAAGGTGCTGATTATATGGATGGCGTTCCTTTTTGGCCACTATCCGGTTTTGCAGACGGCACTTTAAATTGCTCGCTTGCGATCAAAGAGAAATGGAAACGGTATATTTGCAGGGAAATGGTGAGCCCGGAAGGATTCGAACCTTCGACCCACTGATTAAAAGTCAGTTGCTCTACCACCTGAGCTACGGGCCCACAATTTGTGCCTTACTACACTGACCTTCATTTCTTCGCAATAGATTAAAGTGCGACAAAACGAGATTTGCGCCCTGCCCGCCTTGCTCTTTTTGTCAGGCGGGCGATTGAGGCTTATTCGCGGTCAAAGCCGACCAGACGGCTTAATTGTTTGAAATCCACCCTTTCAACCGAAACATCCCGCGTAAGTAACTGACCATAGGCGGTTTGCATGGCAGACGCTGCCGCCGCCATGGGCGCGACCGGATAAATGACGATATTAAAGCCCATTTCCGCCAATTGCGCGCGCGGCAAAAGCGGTGTGCGCCCCCCCTCAACCATATTGGCCAATAAAGGGGCATGAGCCAATTCGCGGCCAATAATGGCCATTTCTTCGGCACTTTCGGGCGATTCAACAAAGAGAATATCAGCACCTGCCTCAAAAAAGCCATGAGCGCGGGCAATCGCTTCGGCCAACCCGTTTTGCTCGCGCGCATCGGTGCGGGCGACAATCAGAAAATCGGCCGATTGGCGCGCGGCCACGGCCTGCTCGATATTGGCAATGGCGGCGGCGCGCTCTATCACCTCGCGTCCGGCAATATGGCCGCATATTTTCGGCACTTGCTGGTCTTCAAGCTGGATGCCTGCCGCCCCCGCCGCTTCATATTGCGCGACAGTTTCACCAATATCGCCAAAACCGGTATCGGCATCGGCAATTAACGGGGTTTTCAGAAAATCGGTCAGGCTTTTAACGCGAAAGGCCATATCCGCCGCCGACAAAAAGCCATTATCGGGCTTGGCCAGCAGGCTGGCAGAGACGCCATAACCGCTTAAGTAAAGCATGTCAAAGCCATGCGCGTCGGCAAGGCGCGCCGACAGACCATCATAAATGCCCGGCGCAATGATTTGCGCGCCGGCATTGAGCCTGTCGCGAAGCGCGCGGCGCGATTGTGCGATATGGCCGGTCTGGTCGGTCAAGCGCGCGCCCGTTCAGTTCTTTTTGGCGGCATTATTGGCCGGTGGCGCAGCCCATTTGGCACTGCTGGCCATAAACACCTCATCGGGCGTGTCGAGCATGGCCTGATAAACATCTTGCGGGTAATGATTATGCGGCTTGTCGGCGTCATAGGCCGGTTGCGCCACCGCCCCGCCCGTATCGGCATAGGCCGCCGGCGACATAAGCGCGTGCAATTCGGCATCAGAAATACCGGCCAATTCCTGCACTTCGCGGTCAATCCAAGTGCCATCATTGTCAAGCGGCGCGACAGCCTCGTCAGATGTCGCGATTTCCAAGGCCAGACCTTCCGGCCCGGCGAAATAAATTGACTGGCACAGCCCATGCTCCAACGGGCCAATCACATTGACGCCCCGCGAGCGAATCCGGTCACGCATAGCCAGCAAATCCGCCTTGCTGTCCACATTCAGCGCAATATGCTGCATGCTGCCCGGCGCGCTATTGCCGGCGCCGCTGCCGGCATGGGTAACGCCATATTCAATGTCGATATTTTCATTGCCCGGCACAAAGGCAAAGGCGATTTGTTCATCGCCCATTTGCATGAAAGCGTGCCAAGCGCCCTTGACGCCATGCATCCAATACAGCCCTTGCAGGCGCAAACCCAGCACATCGCTGAAAAATTGCAATTGCGCTTTCATATTGCCGGTGGCAATGGCGATATGGTGAAGCCCGTTTACCTTGCCCATAACATGTCCTCCCTGCTCCGGCCTTTCACTCTAGCCAAGAAGCGTCTGGCTTTCCATCCAATTACGCACATGGGCGACGGCTTTGGCCGCCAGTTCCGGTTGTCCCATATAATAATGCGTCGCCCCCTTTATCTCCACCATTTGCTTATTGTCATGGCGCACGCCGTCAAACAGGGCTTGTGTGTGGCTGGGCGTGCAAGCATCATCTGCCGAATTGCCAATCACCAGAACCGGCACGCTGACATGCGCCAGACTGGCAGGCCCATCGGCATTGGCATCATCATAGCTCCATTGCGACAGCCAGCTCCGCAAGGTTGAAAACCGCGCCAGACCGACCGGCCCATTATTGACGATGCGCGGCACACCGAGATAGCAATGGCCGGGTGTGCGGTCATTTGGGTCAATCGCCGGGTCAAGCCAGCGCGGGTCGGCCATTGTGCCATGGGTAACAAAGGCAAACTCCTCATTCTCGCGCCCCTTATCGGCCAGTTCCTGCAATTTGTGTTTTACCCAGGCAGTGATTTTGCGATTACGGGCAATTTGCGCGGCGCGATAAGTGTCCAGAAAAGCCGCATCAAAAGGCGGGGTCACCGCATTGCCATAAAGGTCAAGCGATGCGTCGCGGGTGTCGGGATTGGTTTCATCCGTGATGCTGGCATCCAGCCATTGCGTTAATGTGCCGTGGCGCGAAATATGCGCCGCCATTAAAACCAGCCCGTCGGCCGGGGGCAAAACAGCCTTGGTCAAATCCGGGCCTGCCCCGCATGGGCTGGCGGTGACGGTCGGGTTTTCGGCCTGCGATTGGTAAAAAGCGGAAAGCGAGCCGCCGCCACTCCAACCCAATAAGATGACTTTCTTATAGCCCAGCTTTTCGCGCGCATGGCGCATGGCATTGCCCAAATCCAGCGTCACTTTTTCCATATTCAACGCTGAGTCAACGCCGCGATAACGCCCGTCACAGGCCAGCACATGCATGCCCTGGCTGACAAATTCACCCATTATTGGCAGCCAGCCCGTGCCGCCAATCGGGTGCATGGTGACAAGGCAGCAATCGCTGTCGGCTTCGCTTCGTATAAGCTGGCACAGCGACACGACCAGATTTTCCGCGCCGCCATAAGTCTCTTTGAAATCCGACTTTTCGACGCTGACAATCGGAAATGGCAATCGCGTTATTTTGACCTTGCCCATGTTTCCCTCCTTATTTGAAATTAGCGTAAACAGTGCGGGCCGAAAGTAAACTGCGAAGAAAGACCCGCCTGCTGATTTTACTTGATGACAAGCCGTATTGATTTATTGAAACTGCTGGCGAAAGTGAGTGGCGGGCGATGAAAATCATCATTTCAGGCGGCGGGATTGGCGGGCTGAGCGCAGCTTTATGTGCGTTGCATTTCGGCCATCAGGTGACGGTGCTGGAGCGCGCGCCCGCCTTGGGTGAGATTGGCGCCGGTATTCAATTGCCGCCCAATGCTATGAAAGTGTTTGAGGCGCTGGGGCTGGACGCTGCGCTGGGTGAGGCCGGGTTTCGCCCCGACGCGATTGAAGCGCGCATGGGAAAATCCGGTTTTGGGCTGTTTCACATCCCGCTTGCCGAGGCGGCGCTCGCCCGTTGGGGGTCGCCCTATTTGCATATTCACCGCGCCGATTATATTGGCGTGCTGGCGGCGGCATTGCGGGCGAAAAATCCCGATGCGCTGCGGCTGAATGCCGAGCTGGTGCGCTATTGGCAAGATGATAAGGCGGTGCGCGCGCAACTTGCCGATGGCACGCAAATCAGCGGCGATGTGCTTATCGGGGCGGATGGCATTCACTCGCCGCTGCGGGCGCAAATGGCGGGTCGGGAAGCGCCGCGCTTTACCGGTAATGTGGCTTGGCGCGCCGTTGTGCCGGTTGAAAAGCTGGGTGCTTTGGCGCCGCGCCCGACCGCTTGTGCTTGGATGGGCGCGGGTAGGCATTGCGTGACTTATCGCTTGCGGCAGGGGCAATTGGCCAATCTGGTCGGCGTGGTTGAGCGCGATGACTGGACGGAAGAATCATGGACACAGCGCGGCGCGAAAGAGGATGCACTGGCCGATTTTGACGGCTGGCATCCGACCATTACCGGCATTTTGGACGCGGCTGACGCGCTTTATCGCTGGGCGCTGTTTGACCGCGCCGCCTTGGCGACATGGGTTGATGGCCGTGTGGCCTTGCTGGGAGATGCCGCCCATCCCATGCTGCCTTTTATGGCACAGGGCGCGGCCATGGCGGTGGAGGATGCATGGGTTGTCATGCACCAGCTTTCGGCGCACCGGCAAGTATCGGCGGGGTTGGCGGCCTATCAGCGCTTGCGGCAGCACCGCACCGGCAAAGCACAGGCCGGCTCGCGCGCCAATGCCGGAACATTCCATAAAGCGACGCGGCTTGAGCAAATCACCACTTATGGGCCAATGTGGCTGGCTGGCAAGCTGGCACCGCGCGCCGTTCATGCGCGGCAAGATTGGCTTTATGGCTATGATGTGACGGCGCAAGGATAAACGCCGGAGAGATGAGCGGCGCAATTGGGCGATAGGCCAATGCGAGGTTTCCCCTCTTTCTTTTTTACATATTAAGTTTTTGCTGTTATCGTGTGCAGATCACGCCGCCCGCGTGTCTCATTTATTTTCTTGCTATAGCGGCCTGCCCCGCCCTATTTTCGGCTGCTATAGGCAAGGGAGATTAAACCATGACGCGCATACCCGACATTCTTGAAGGCTATGAAGTCTGGGCCGGTGACGAGCCGTTTGAAAACCATGCCGGGCCGTTTTTTATGAAACATGACGCTGAGCATGGAAAGCATTTATCGGCCTTTATCGCCGAGCCACGCCACATGAATGGGGGCGGGTTTTTGCATGGCGGCATGTTGATGAGTTTTGCCGATTATGCCCTGTTTGTGATTGCCGCTGATGTGATGGCGGAAGGCCAGCACAGCGTCACAGTTTCCTGCCAGACCGAGTTTCTGAAAGGTGCGGCACCGCTCGGCCAACCGGTTTTTGCCGATGGTGAAGTGACGCGCAATACGCGCAGCCTGATTTTTGTGCGTGGGCGCATCTATACAGAAAATGATGGTGTTCTTGCCAGTTTTGGCGGTATTCTGAAACGGGTTGGCACGTCCTGACGGGCGCGCATAAAGAAAGAGCCGGGCAATGAATAATATGGCGATATCTCCGATAACCGGTGCTTGCGGCGCGGAAATATCCGGCGTGCAAATTAATGCTTTGGGCAATGCTGAATTTGACGGCATAGTTGAGGCACTGGTGACGCATGGTGCGGTATTTTTCCGCGACCAGAATATCGAACTGGATGAATTGGTTGCCTTTGGCCGTCGCTTTGGCGCACTGGAAGTGCATCCGATTGTTGACGGCATGGCACATGCGCCGGAAATTACCAAAGTGTTGAAACCGGCCGGTGAAAGCGCCTCTTTCGGCACAGGCTGGCATACGGATAATTCTTTCTTTGAAAAGCCCAGCATGGGATCAGTGCTGTTCGGCAAGACCATTCCGCCCTATGGCGGCGACACAGTGTTTGCCAATCAATATCTCGCCTATGAAAAGCTGTCTGCCAAAATGAAGCATATGCTGGACGGGTTGAAGGCGGTTCACTCAGCGTCGCGCGCCTATACGGTGGATGGCACAAAGGAAAAATATGAAAAGAAAACCGCCATCACCTATAGCTGGTCAGAGTCTGTTATGGATGAGGTGGTGCACCCTGTGGTTCGCACCCATCCGGTCAGTGGGCGCAAAGCGCTTTATGTCAATGATATGTTCACGCTGCGCTTTGAAGGCATGAGTGAAGCCGAAAGCCGACCGCTTTTGGATTATCTGTTTGCCCATTGCACCAAGCCGGAGTTTTGCTGCCGTTTTCGCTGGAGCGAAAATGCTGTCGCTCTGTGGGACAATCGCGTCGTGCAGCATTATGCGGTGGATGATTATCAGGATTTTGAACGGCTCATGTATCGTGTGACCATAGAAGGCGAAAAACCGGTTTAGCCGTGACGCGGTTTCTCATTCTTGACTGCTATGATGCAAATGGGCGTAAAGGGCTGGCCGCTGCCCGCGCGACACCGGCAGGCGAACTTTACCGCGACATGCTGCTGCGCCACCGACCAGATGCGGATTGCGATATTGCCTTTCCGGCAGATGCTGATGCCGCGATTGATATCACCGGCTATGACGCGCTTTTATGGACTGGCTCCAGCCTGACCATTTATGATGATGTGCCGGAAGTGACGCGGCAAATTGAATTGGCACGCGAAGCCTATCGGCGCGGCATTCCCGCTTTCGGCTCGTGCTGGGCATTGCAAATCGCCTGTGTTGCGGCGGGCGGCACTTGTCGTAAAAACCCCAAAGGGCGCGAATTTGGTCTAACGCGGAAAATCACCCTGACCGCCGCCGGACGCGCCCATGCTTTATTCGCCGGACGCGCTTATGCTTTTGACGGCTTTACCAGCCATTTTGACGAAGTGGAAAGCCTGCCCGCCAATGCAATGGTGCTGGCCGGTAATGCAGCGACCGAGATACAGGCGGCTGATATCAGCCATGCTGGCGGGCGTTTCATCGCCCTGCAATATCATCCGGAATTTGATTTCGCCATGATGGCGGCGCTGACGCGGTTTCGTGATGAGGGGTTGGTGGCCGAGGCGCGCATGAAAAACCCGCAAGATATTCAAGACTTTATAAATAAATGCGAAGAAATTGATAAAAACCCGAATGATTTCGCCCTGCGCTTTGCCCTTGGGGCGGATGATGATGTGCTTGACCGGCAAATCCGCGAAAATGAGTTTGCCAATTGGCTGCAATTCGGTCTGACAGAAAATTAGACCGGGTCAATATCGCCCTGTGCTTGTTGGGCTTTGAAACTGTCGCGGAATTGTGCGAAGCGGCCTTCCTCAATCGCTTGGCGCATCGCCGCCATCAATTCCTGATAAAAGGCCAGATTATGCCAAGTCAGCAGCATGGCGCCGAGATATTCACCGCAGCGATGAAGGTGATGCAGATAGGCGCGGCTATATTGGCTGCTGGCCGGGCAAGGGCTGTCACCATCCAAGGGGCGCGGGTCGGCAGCGTGGCGGGCATTGCGGATATTCACCTTGCCGCGCCAAGTATAAGCCGTGCCGTGGCGACCGGCGCGGGTCGGCATGACACAGTCAAACATATCAATGCCGCGCGCCACCGCCTCAACCAAATCATCGGGCGTGCCGACCCCCATTAAATAGCGCGGCTTGTCTTGGGGCAGCACCGGTGTGGTGAAATCCAGCACTTGCAACATGGCAGCCTGCCCTTCGCCAACCGCCAGCCCGCCCACGGCATAGCCGTCAAAGCCGATATCCATCAACCGTGCCGCGCTGGCATGGCGCAAATCCTCATAAGTGCTGCCCTGCACAATGCCAAACAGCGCATCGCCCTCGCCTGCATCATATTGCCCAAACGCCGCCTTGCTGCGTTCGGCCCAGCGCATGGATAATTGCATGGAGGTTTCGGCCTGCTCATGGGTTGCGGGAAATGGCGTGCATTCATCCAGCACCATGCGGATATTGGCACCGAGCAAGGTTTGAATTTCAATCGAGCGTTCCGGCGTCAGCATATAATCGCGCCCGTCAATATGGCTTTGAAAGCGCACGCCCTCCTCGCTCATTTTCGCAAGTTTGGCGAGCGACATGACCTGAAAGCCGCCACTATCGGTCAGAATAGGCCCGTCCCATTGCATGAAGCGCTGCAAGCCGCCAAGTGCGGCAACTTCCTCGGCACCGGGGCGCAACATTAAATGGTAAGTATTGCCCAGCACAATATCAGCGCCCAAATCGCGCACTTGGTCGGGATACATGGCTTTCACTGTGGCCGCCGTGCCGACTGGCATGAAGGCCGGTGTGCGAATAGTGCCGCGCGGCGTCTCTATTGTCCCGCGCCGCGCCTGCCCGTCCTGTGCCAGCAAGTTAAACTTCATTGCCCTGTTCTTCTCCCTCGTCCCGTTCCAGCAAGCAGGCATCGCCATAGGAATAGAAACGATAGCCGGCGTCAATGGCATGGGCGTAAGCGGCTTGCATTTTCTTGAGACCGGCAAAAGCCGAGACCAGCATGAAAAGTGTTGAGCGCGGCAGGTGGAAATTGGTCAGCAAAAGGTCAACCGCGCGAAAGCTGTAGCCGGGTGTGATGAAAATATCAGTAACTTCTTCAAAAGGCCCGATTTTTCCATCCGGTCGGGCAGCGCTTTCAAGCAGGCGCATGGCGGTTGTGCCGATACAGACAATCCGCCCGCCTTGCGCGCGCGCCGCGTTCAGCGCATTGGCCGTGTCGGCTGTCACCTGCCCCCACTCACCATGCATTTCATGGGCGTCGGTATCTTCCGCCTTGACCGGCAGGAAAGTGCCGGGGCCAACATGCAAAGTCACTTCAAACAGCGAAACGCCCTTGGCCTTTAATTGCGCTATCAATTGCGGCGTGAAATGCAAACCGGCAGTCGGTGAGGCGACCGCGCCCTCGGTTTTGGCAAAGACGGTTTGATAGTCTTTATTGTCCTGCGCGTCCGGCGCCCGCCGCGCGGCGATATAGGGTGGCAGAGGCATCGTGCCAAGCGTTGCCAAACTGGTCTCCATCGCGTCCGGCGCAAGCGCGAATGACAAGGATGCCATGCCCGCCTCGCGGGTTGTGACTTGCGCGGTGACACGGCTTTGCCGGTTTTCAAATATCAATGTGTCGCCAATCGCTACGCGCTTGGCCGGTTTCAAAAAACACTGCCAGTCGGTTGGCCCCAGCCTTTCAGTCAGCGTGACTTCGACTTTCGCGCCATTATCGCCAGTGTCAGTTTCACCGGCACGCATCCGCCGCCCGACCAGACGCGCCGGTATTACTTTCGTGACATTGACGACGACCGCATCACCGGCTTTCAGCAATTCGGGCAAATCGGAAATATGCCGGTCGTCAAAAAATGCGTTGGCCGATGCCGCTTTTGGCACATGCAACAGCCGCGCCGCCTCCCGCGGCTGCGAGGGCCGCAAGGCAATCAGCGCGTCCGGCAGGTCAAAATCAAACAGATCGACCCGCATCAGCGTCAGTCAGAAAGGGTAAGCGAGATAATTTTATCCGGGTCTGCCGGCGGCTCGCCACGCGTAATCGCGTCAATATGCTCCATGCCGTCCACCACTTCGCCAAACACCGTATATTGCCCATTCAGCCAGGACGCATCTTCAAAGCAGATAAAAAACTGGCTATTGGCGCTGTCGGGATGTTGCGAGCGCGCCATGCCCAAAGTGCCACGGCGGAACGGTTCATCAGAAAACTCGGCGCGCAAATCAGGATAATCGGAGCCGCCCATGCCAGTGCCGGTCGGGTCGCCGGTTTGCGCCATAAAGCCGTCAATCACGCGATGGAACACAATCCCATTGTAAAAGCCTTCTTCAACAAGCTGCTTTATCCGCGCCACATGGTCGGGCGCCAAATCCTCACGCAGCTTGATTTTTACCGTGCCGCTTTTCAATTCCATCAACATCAAATTACCCTTTCCGGCCGCAAAAGCCCGATTGTCAACATTACTCACACCAATAAAGACCGCGACAGCCAGAATGAGAGAAACGAGATAACGCATTGTCTTATCACCCTAATTATTTAATTCAGTTGCAATTATTTCAAGAACACTTGGCGGCACAAAGGAACTGATATCACCGCCCATAGCCAAAATCTGTCGCACCAGCGTGGAGGAAACAAAGCCCACTTCCGGCGAAGCGGGCAGAAATACAGTTTCAATCTCCGGAGCCATGCTTCGGTTCATTGCAGTCATTTGCGCTTCATACTCGAAATCTGCCGCCGTGCGAAGCCCGCGTAAAATAATTGTGGCGTCATGTCGCTGTGCGGCATTAACCAGCAAATCGTTGAAATCGACCACTTCCAGCGTCACGCCAAGCGATTTTGCCATAGGCGCAATCTCGTTTTCAATCATGCGAACACGCTGTTCAAAAGTAAAAAGCGGGGTTTTGGTTGCGCTGACACCAATGCCGATAATTAACCGGTCAACGACGCGCAGGCAGCGCTTGATAATATCGACATGCCCAACGGTAATCGGGTCAAAACTGCCGGGATAAAAGCCACTTCGCATTATTCCGTCTCCCCCGCTTCATCATCGATTGGCGGCTCGGGCGCGTCATCAGCATCATTATCATCGCTGTCGCCGCCGCCGGTTTCGCCAAGCCGTGCGACTGAGACAACTTTGGCATCTTCCTCGGTTTTGAAAATCGTCACGCCTTGTGTGTTTCGCCCTGCAATGCGTATGTCATGCACCGGACAACGAATGAGCGTGCCGCCATCTGTCACCAGCATGATTTGGTCGCTCTCCTCAATCGGGAAAGCGGCCAGCAAGTCGCCATTGCGCTCGGTCACTGTCATCGCAATAATGCCTTTCCCGCCGCGCCCGGAAACGCGATATTCATAGGCTGACGAGCGTTTGCCATAGCCGTTTTCACTGACCGTCAAGATGAACTGCTCATTGGCTCCCATAGCGGCGTATTGTTCGGGCGACAGATTGGCTTCTTCTTCGCCATTTTCATCATCCGGCAGGCTTTCATCAATGTCTTCTCCGGCAGCGCGGCGCATGGCAGCAGCCTGTTTGAGATAAGTATTGCGCTCGGCAGGCGTTGCATCGCTGTGGCGCAATATCGCCATAGATATGACATGTGCCTTGGCGTCCAGCTTAATGCCGCGCACACCGGTTGAATTACGGCTGCGGAACAGCCGCACCATATTGACGGGGAAGCGTATCGCCCGACCATTGGAAGTGGTGAGCAGAACATCATCATCTTCTTGGCAGGTTTCAACACCAATAATGCGCTCACCCTCATCTGGTTTCATGGCAATTTTACCATTGCGGTTGATTTGCACAAAATCTGACAAATCATTGCGCCGCACATTGCCGAGGCTTGTCGCAAACATGACATTCAAATCGCGCCAGATCTCTTCGTCTTGCGGCAATGGCATAATGGTGGTGATAATCTCGCCTTCATCCAGCGGCAGCAAATTAACCAATGCCTTGCCGCGCGCTTGCGGGCTGCCGGCCGGTAATTTCCAGACTTTCATTTTATAGACCATGCCGGTATTGGAGAAAAACAATACTGGCTGGTGCGTGTTCACGACAAATATGCGGGTGACGAAATCCTCATCCTTAGTGGCCATGCCGGAACGACCCTTGCCGCCACGCTTTTGCGCCCGATAGGCAGATAAAGGAACACGCTTGATATATCCGGCATGGGAGACAGTGACGACCATATCCTCCTGCGGAATAAGGCTTTCATCGTCAACTTCGCCATCATCTTCGACAAACTCAGACCGGCGCGGCGTGGCAAAGGATTCCTTGGCCTCGCTCAACTCATCAGTGATAATGCCCATCACCCGTTCGCGGCTTCGCAGAATAGACAGCAAATCGGCGATTTGTTCGCCAAGCTGTTTCAGCTCATCGCCAATTTCATCCCGCCCCATAGCGGTCAGGCGTTGCAGGCGCAATTCCAGAATTGCGCGCGCCTGTGCATCACTCAGCCGGTAAGTGCCAGCATCGGAGACGCGGTGCAGCGGGTCATCAATCAGAGCAATCAACGGCGCGATATCGCTTGCCGGCCAGTCACGCGCCATCAATTGCGCGCGCGCTTCCTGTGGTGAGGGCGCAGAGCGTATCAACGCAATCACTTCGTCTATATTGGCCACGGCAATGGCCAGACCGGCCAGCACATGGGCGCGGTCGCGCGCTTTGTTCAATTCAAATTTGCTGCGCCGCGTGACAACTTCCTCGCGGAAAGCGATAAAGGCTTCGAGCATTTGTCGCAAATTCATCAATTGCGGCGTGCCTTGATTGAGTGCCAACATATTGGCACCGAAACTGGTTTGCAGCTGGGTGTAACGGTAAAGCTGGTTCAGCACGACATCGGATACGGCATCACGCTTTAATTCCACCACCACGCGCAAGCCGTCGCGGTCGGATTCATCGCGTATATCGGCGACGCCCTCAATCACCTTGTCGCGGACAAGCTCGGCAATTTTTTCAATCATGGTCGAATTATTGACCTGATAGGGTATTTCCGTAATCACAATCGCTTCGCGGTCTTTACGGATATTCTCAATTCGCGTGCGCCCTCGCATAATGATAGAGCCGCGCCCCGTGAGAACCGCATTGCGCGATCCGGTGCGCCCCAAAATCATGCCTCCGGTCGGGAAATCAGGCCCCGGCACAAGTGTCAGTAGCTCTTCATCTGCCAGTTCCGGATTGTCAATCAGCGCCAGACAGCCATCAACCAATTCACCAAGATTATGCGGCGGCACATTGGTTGCCATACCAACGGCAATGCCATTGGCTCCATTGACCAGCAAATTCGGGAACCGCGCCGGCAACACCACTGGCTCGCGTTCGGAATTATCGTAATTATCCTGGAAATCGACCGTATCCTTGTCGATATCATCAAGCAGCGCGTGAGCCGGCTTTGCCATACGCACTTCGGTGTAGCGCATGGCGGCGGGCGGGTCGCCGTCAATCGAACCGAAATTGCCCTGCCCGTCCAGCAAAGGCAGGCGCATGGAAAAATCCTGCGCCATGCGCGCCAAGGCATCATAAATCGACTGGTCGCCATGCGGGTGATATTTACCGATAACATCGCCGACCACGCGCGCCGATTTGCGGTAGGGCTTGTTGAAATCATAGCCGTTTTCATTCATTGAAAACAAAATACGCCGATGAACGGGCTTCAGCCCGTCGCGCACATCCGGCAGCGCCCGCGACACAATCACGCTCATTGCGTAATCGAGATAGGAGGTTCGCATTTCTTCTTCTATTGAGATCGGGCTGACATCGAAATCATCACTGCCGCCATCGCGGCCACCACGCCCGGAATCGTCGTCGCCGGAGCCAGCGTCATCCGCCAAGGTTTCAACCTCTTCAGTTGCGTCATTTGGGGGCCGGTTTTCCTCGGCCATTTCATCATTATTATCGGTCAAAATACGTCCCT
>JAYPAN010000007.1:44877-63953 GCA_038123715.1 Rhodobiaceae bacterium
GGGGGCCGGTTTTCCTCGGCCATTTCATCATTATTATCGGTCAAAATACGTCCCTGAACACTGTTATTTCCGGAGTTTCTCTCTGCCTCATTTTAGCATGAAAGCGGCAGTGATTCCTAATCAAAACGGCCACAAACAAGGTTTGCAGCCGCCTGAAAAATCGGCCTTTTTCAAGGCCTAAAACGGGATTTCGTCATCCATGCCGCCGCCGCCGGAAGCGGCCATTGGCGCCGTGCCGCCATCATTGCCGACAGCCTCAAAACCGCCACCGGAATTGCGGCTGTCCAGCATGGTCAGCGTGCCGCCATAATTTTGCAACACAACCTCGGTTGAATAGCGGTCATTGCCATTGTCATCTTGCCATTTGCGGGTTTGCAATTGCCCCTCAATATAGACTTTCGAGCCTTTTTTCAGATATTGCTCGGCAATCCGGCACAGGCCTTCAGAAAACAGCACAACGCGATGCCATTCGGTTTTTTCGCGGCGTTCGCCAGAGTTTTTGTCGCGCCAAGACTCGCTTGTGGCGACGCTCAGATTGACGACGGGGCGTCCGTCCTTGGTGCTGCGAATATCCGGGTCAGCGCCGAGGTTTCCTACCAAAATTACTTTATTTACGCTTCCAGCCATGATTCTCTCCTTTGCGTGCCCCAATCTATCCGAGTTGCGCCAACAAACCTATGCCCGTTTCGGGGGCGATGCGGCTTTCTGTGGATACTTGCGCTTATGTTTTGCCGCAGGCCGCCGGGGCGTGGCAAAAAAACGCTGTCGCTTCTGTTTGGCGCAGCGCCAAACGAGGCTACATTAAAGGCAGCATTAAGCAGGAAAACGCATGTCGGCACGCAAACCATCCAAGCCCAAGGCTCCACAAGCGCGCAAAATCCGCATAGTCGGCGCGCGCGAGCATAATCTGAAAAATGTTTCGCTCGATTTGCCGCGCGACCAGCTTATTGTAATTACTGGCCTGTCCGGTTCCGGCAAAAGCTCGCTGGCCTTTGATACGATTTACGCCGAAGGCCAGCGCCGCTATGTCGAAAGTCTGTCGGCCTATGCGCGGCAATTTCTTGAAATGATGCAAAAGCCGGATGTTGACCAGATTGACGGCCTGTCACCGGCGATTTCGATTGAACAAAAAACCACCTCGCGCAATCCGCGCTCGACGGTTGGCACAGTCACTGAAATCTATGACTATTTGCGGCTTTTATTTGCCCGTATCGGTGTTCCCTATTCCCCGGCCACCGGCTTGCCGATTGAAAGCCAGACGGTCAGCCAGATGGTTGACCGTATTGTCGCCCTGCCGGAAGGCACACGCGCCTATTTGTTGGCGCCGATTGTGCGCGGACGCAAAGGCGAATATCGCCGCGATTTCGCGGAGCTGCAAAAACGCGGCTTTCAGCGCGTAAAAGTGGACGGCGAGTTTTACGAGATTTCGGAAGTGCCGGCTCTCGACAAGAAACTCAAACATGATATCGACATTGTTGTTGACCGGCTGGTGATTAAGCCGGATTTGGGCAATCGGCTGGCTGACAGTCTGGAAGTTGCCTTGGGCATGACGGACGGGATTGCGGTTCTGGAAATGGCCGATAAAAAATCCGGTGATGCGGATGAGCCGGAGCGTTTGATTTTCTCTGCCCGCTTTGCCTGTCCGGTTTCCGGTTTCACCATTGATGAGATTGAGCCGCGCCTGTTTTCCTTCAATAATCCGTTTGGCGCTTGTCCGAGTTGCGATGGGCTTGGCACGCAATTTTTCATTGACCCGATTGCCGTTGTGCCGGATGGCGGGCTGACTTTGTATAAGGGTGCGATTGCGCCCTGGTCGCGCAGTTCTTCGCCCTATTACACCCAGACTTTGGAAGCGCTGTCGCGCCATTACGACTTTAAGATGTCGAGCAAGTGGAATGATTTGCCCGAACAAGCGCGCCACGCCATTCTTTACGGCAGTGGCGATGATGTGATTACCTTCACCTATGATGACGGTCTGCGCGCCTATAAGACCAAAAAGCCGTTTGAAGGCGTGATACCCAATTTGGAGCGCCGATACAGGGAAACAGACAGCAATTGGGCGCGCGAAGAAATCGAGAAATATCAATCAATTACCGATTGCGATGCATGTGGTGGATTCCGCCTCAAGCAAGAAGCCTTGGCCGTGAAAATAAACGGGCTGCATGTCGGTGAAGTCAGCCGCATGTCCATCCGCGCGGCGCAGCAATGGTTTGACACGCTCGAAGATGTGTTGAGTGACAAGCACAAACAAATCGCCACACGGATTTTGAAGGAAATCCGTGAACGGCTGAAATTCCTGAATGATGTTGGGCTGGACTATCTCACCCTGTCGCGCAATTCCGGCACTTTGTCAGGCGGTGAAAGCCAGCGTATTCGTCTTGCTTCGCAAATCGGCTCCGGCCTGACCGGTGTTCTCTATGTGCTGGATGAGCCATCCATTGGCCTGCACCAGCGCGACAATAACCGCCTGCTGGCCACCCTCACACGCTTGCGCGATTTGGGCAATACGGTGGTTGTGGTTGAGCATGATGAGGAAGCAATTTTAACCGCCGACCATGTGGTTGATATTGGCCCCGGCGCCGGTGTCAATGGCGGGGAAATTATCGCTGAAGGTGTGCCGTCAAAAATCAAAAGCAATAAGAAAAGCCTGACTGGTCAATATCTGTCCGGCACAAAATCGATTGCCGTTCCCGCGCGACGTCCTGTCGATGCAAAATCGCGGCAAATCACAGTGCATGGCGCGCGCGGCAATAATTTGAAAAATGTTTCCGCCTCCATCCCGCTTGGGACATTCACTTGCGTAACCGGCGTGTCCGGTGGCGGCAAATCAACTTTTTTGATTGATACGCTTTATAAATCGCTGGCGCGCAAGCTGAATAATGCCCGCGCCACGCCGGCCGAGCATGATACGATTGACGGTCTGCACCATCTCGACAAGGTGATTGATATTGATCAATCGCCTATCGGGCGCACGCCGCGCTCCAATCCGGCGACATATACAGGTGCGTTCACGCCAATCCGCGAATGGTTCGCCGGTCTGCCGGAAGCCAAAGCGCGCGGCTATAAGCCGGGGCGGTTTTCGTTCAATGTCAAAGGCGGGCGCTGCGAGAGCTGTCAGGGCGACGGGGTTATCAAAATTGAGATGCATTTCCTCCCCGATGTCTATGTCGAATGCGACAGTTGCCACGGCAAGCGCTATAATCGGGAAACATTGGAGGTGCGCTTCAAAGATAAAAGCATTGCTGATGTTCTTGACATGACGGTTGATGAGGCCGCGGACTTTTTCCGCGCTGTGCCGATGGTGCGCGAAAAAATGACGACATTGCAGCGTGTTGGGTTGGGTTATATCAAAGTTGGTCAGCAGGCCACGACGCTGTCGGGCGGTGAGGCGCAGCGCGTCAAATTGGCAAAGGAATTGTCCAAACGCGCCACTGGTCGCACCCTTTATATTCTCGATGAGCCAACAACCGGCCTGCATTTCCACGATGTCGCCAAACTGCTTGAAGTGCTGCATGAACTGGTCGATACGGGCAATACGGTGGCGGTGATTGAACATAATTTGGAAGTTGTGAAAACAGCCGATTGGATTATTGATATCGGCCCGGAAGGCGGCGATGGCGGCGGCGAGATTGTCGCTGAAGGCACGCCGGAACAAGTCGCCAAAGTCAAGCGCAGCTATACTGGTCAATATCTGACATCACTGTTAAAGACGCGTCAACCGACAGCGAAATCCAAAACCCGCAAAAAACCTGTTGAACAGCCAAAGGCGGCTGAGTAATACTTCTTCGGCAGAACACAATAACAAGAGGATTTGCGTTCATGACTGTTCGTTTGCCGCTGAGCGCGGAATACGTCGCGCGCGTCTATAAAAAACATGCGCGTTATTACGATAAAACCTTTTCGCTGGTGATACGCCAACCCTTGCGCGCCGTGGTGCGCGAGGTCAATGCTGAGACAAATGGTCATTTGCTTGATGTCGGCATTGGCACGGGCATGAGCCTGCCCATGTATAAACCGGAATTGCAAATTACCGGCATTGATATTTCGGTTGATATGCTGCAACGCGCGCGCCGCCGCGCGACCAAACACAGGCTGAATAATGTGGAAGCCTTGCTGGAAATGGATGGCGGCGCGATGACATTTTCCGATAATCATTTCGACGCGGTGCTGGCGACATTTGTTTTGTCTGTCGCGCCCAATCCGGCGTAAATGCTGGCGGAAATGCATCGCGTGTGCAAACCGGGCCGTAAAATATATGTGTTCAACCATTTTCACGCCGGCGGTGACCGGCCAATCTTGAAATCATTGGAAAGCAAGCTGGCCTTTGCCTCGCGCAATCTTGGCTGGCATCCTGATATTCAAAAAAATGCGTTGAAAATTGACGAGCTTGGTCTGCGCCCCTTATCGGAAAAACGCTTGGGCATGTTGGGGCTGTTCACCTTTATCAAGCTGGAAAAGCCAGACTGACGCATGGATTATCGCGCGCCAATGGCTTATATAGCTGGCATGGGTAATGCGAGAAACTGATGGTTCAGGACATTTTACATATTATTGGTGGCGGGCTGGCCGGTTCTGAGGCCGCTTGGCAGGCGGCGCAACAAGGGCTGGATGTCCGGCTTTATGAAATGCGCCCGGTGCGCGGCACGGACGCCCATGTTACTGACGCCTTGGCCGAGCTGGTCTGTTCTAATTCGCTGCGTTCTGATGATGCTGAAACCAATGCTGTCGGCCTGTTGCATGCCGAATTGCGCGATGCAGGCAGCCTTATCATGCAAGCCGCCGATGCCCACAGAATCCCCGCCGGCAGCGCGCTGGCCGTGGACAGGCACGGCTTTTCGGCCTATGTGACCGAGGCCTTGGGAAGCCACCCGAATATCACCATTCAGCGTTGCGAGGTAACGGAGCTGCCAGCCGATTGGCGTCATGTGATTGTCGCCACCGGCCCGCTGACATCTGATGCGCTGTCCAAATATATCTCGACCCTGACCGGCGATGACAGGCTGGCCTTTTTCGACGCCATTGCGCCGATTGTCTATCATGACAGCATTAATATGGATATTTGCTGGGCGCAATCGCGTTATGACAAATCAGCCCCCGGCGGTGACGGCAAGGATTACATTAACTGCCCGATGGATGAGGCGCAGTATAATGCCTTTATTGATGCGCTGCTGGCGGCCGACATAACCGATTTTAAGGAATGGGAAGCCGACACACCCTATTTCAACGGCTGCCTGCCGATTGAGGTGATGGCCGCGCGCGGGCGCGATACGCTGCGCCACGGGCCGATGAAGCCACGCGGCCTGACCAATGCCCATCAGCCCGATATCAAACCGCATGCTGTTGTGCAATTGCGCCAAGACAATGCGCTCGGCACGCTGTTCAATATGGTCGGCTTTCAAACCAAATTGAAATATGGCGCGCAAGCCGATGTGTTCAGGCTAATTCCGGGCTTGGAAAATGCGCGTTTCGCGCGACTTGGCGGCCTGCACCGCAATACATTTTTGAACAGCCCGACTTTGCTTGATGAAAGTCTGCGGCTTCATAATGCGCCGCATATCCGCTTTGCCGGTCAAATCACCGGTGTTGAGGGTTATGTCGAAAGCACGGCGATTGGCCTTTTGGCGGCGCGCTTTGCCGCCGCTGAAATAAGTGACAGGCGCATGACCGCCCCGCCGGCAACCACCGCCTTGGGCGCTTTGCTGGCGCATATTACGGTCAATGCCGATGCAGGCAGTTTCCAACCCATGAATGTCAATTTCGGACTGATGCCAGACATACCGCGCGGCGCGCCACCGGTTAATGCAGAAGGCAAGAAATTACGTGGCAAGGCGCGTATGGCGGCACGCAAAGAGAATCGCCAACGCGGTTTCACATCTCGCGCGCGCGCCGATTTCGCCGATTGGATGCGCGATTATAATATCGCCGCCGAATAGACTAAAGCCGACCGGTCAGCGCCATTTTCAATAAATGCAATTGATAGGAAAGCAGTGATTTGCGGTGTGGCCAGACCCGCGCTTGCCGCCGCGCCATGCCAATCGGCAAAAATACCGGCAGCGCTGCTTTGCGTTGCTTGACTGGCAGTCGGTTAAAACCCAAACAGGCCGCATTGAGCAAGTCACGGCAAAGGCCGATTGATGTTTCATCCGGCGTGGCGCGCAGGCGTTCAAAACCTTCCCCGCCCTGCGCCGCCAATTCACCAAGCACCGCCGCATCAAGGTTGAAAATCTCAAGCGCCAGCATCATCAGCGCCCTGCCCGCACGCGCCGTCGCCTCGCCCTCATCTCCGTCTTCCGCAATAAAGGCTTCGCGCGCATCTACCAATTCATGCAAATCTTCTATCCGCAATTGTGCCGCTTGCAAGGCTCGGCCAATCGGCGCATCAGGTATCTCGCCGCGCGCCGTCATGTCAAACATATCGCGCCACCATTGCAGGCGAATGGCAGCCAGCATGGCATCGCTAACCTCATAAGGTATGCGCGCAATATCGGCATGAGCGTGATAAAGGGCAAGCAGTGCCGGACGCTTATCCGCCGGTGCGAATAAATGACAGAGATATAAATCGCCATCAAGGCCGCGCAATTCTTCGCGCAATATCGCCTGCAATTCGGGTGTCACCGTTATATCTCCTCAAAAACCCGTCTAAAGAAAAGGGCCGCTCGAAAGCGGCCCCCTCCCCCGAAATCACATTGCCTCAGTAAATGTTCTGAGCCGCAACCATTGAAAACAGCATTGGAATAGACAGCATGGTATTGGTACGCGAGAACAGCATGGCGGTGCGCGCCGATGCCGCTTTGATGTCCGCGTCCGCTTCAACAATGCCGAGTGCTTTTTTCTGGTTCGGCCAAATCACAAACCAGACATTGAACCACATGATTGAGCCGAGCCACATGCCAATGCCAATGGCGATATTTTTCTGCACCTCGAAATCATTGACAAAGCCCAATGTCAGCGCGTCGGCCAGATAGCCGTTCAAATGCGCCAGAATAAGGCCGGTGACAATGGTTGACATGGCGCCCCAGCGGAACCACCAGAGCGCAGCAGGGGCAATAACACCGCTAATGGCAGGCTTTTGCTCATCAGGGATATTGGGCATGTTGGGGATTTGCACGAAATTGAAATAATAAAGCAGACCAATCCACATAATGCCGCTCAGCACATGCAGCCAACGGAACAAAAACGCATAAAAGTTCTGGTCAAAAACACCGCCCGATTGCAGGTAAAGCAGCTCCAGCACAAAGGCCAGAACAAAACCGGCAATGACGGTGTTGCGAAGCGATGTAAGAATGGATGCCATGGTTTCCCCCTCTTTTCAGCGAATCCGAATTAAAATTGAATCTACTACCCCGAACCGTATTCGGCAATTGCTAAATGGTTATGACCAATAACCCTGTGCCAATCAGCAAATCTTATTCGGTTTGCGTGCCAGACCAGTCGCGTTTGACACCAAGGCGCAACAAAAGCGGCGCGGCAATAAAAATTGAGGAATAAGTGCCGATAAAAACGCCCCATATCATCGCAAAAGTAAAGCCGCGAATAACTTCGCCGCCGAAAATATACAAGGCGGTCAGCGCCAGCAAGGTCGTCACCGACGTCATCACTGTGCGCGACAGGGTTTCGTTTATCGCCAAATCGAGCAGGCTGCCCAATTCCATTTTTTTGAACTTCCGCAAGTTTTCACGCACCCGGTCATAAACCACCACAGTGTCATTCATCGAATAGCCGACAATCGTCAAAATTGCGGCGAGAATGGAGAGGTTGAAATCAAGCTGCAATATGGAAAACACACCCAGCGTCAGCACCACATCATGCACCAACGCCAGCACCGCGCCGACTGAGAACTGCCATTCAAAGCGAAACCAAATATAAATCAACATGCTGGCAATGGCGACCAGCACTGCCGTAATGCCGGATTCAATCAATTCGCGGCTCACTTGCGGGCCAACAATCTCAACCCGACGGATTTCAAAATCTTGCTCAAGCTCGGCGCGAATACGCGCCACATTATTCAAATCCGATTGCGCCGATACCGCGTCGGGCGCTTCAGCCACCCTTATCAGCGCATCATTGGGCGCGCCGAAAAGCTGGATTTGCACCTCGCCCAATTGCATGGCATTGAGCCGCCCGCGCAAGGCGGCAATGTCAATATCTTCCGGCGCGCTGACTTCAATCAGCGTGCCGCCGCGAAAATCAATGCCGAAATTAAGGCCATTGCCAACCAGCGTCGCCACAGAGCCGAGAATAAAGGCCAGTGACAGCACAAAAGCCGTTAAATGATGGCGCACAAAGCCAATGGCGGTTTTGCTCGGAACAAGTTTCAGCGTTTTCATGGCAAATCCTCTTATTCTCGTTAAACCGGCAGGGTTTCGGGTCGCCCGCGACGACGCACCCAAAGCGCGATAAACATGCGCGTCAGCGTAAAGGCGGTAAACACCGAAGTGACAATGCCAAAGGCCAGCGTGACAGAAAAGCCGCGAATGGGGCCGGAGCCAAGCTGGAACAATATGACGGCGGCCAATAATGTGGTGATATTGGCATCAAGTATTGTGCCAAGCGCGCGCGAATAGCCAGCATCAATGGCAATAATCGGCGCTTTACCGGCTGCCAATTCTTCTCTTATACGTTCAAAAATCAGCACATTGGCATCCACCGCCATGCCCACTGTCAGCACAATACCGGCAATGCCCGGCAAGGTGAGCGTGGCTTGCAATGCGGATAACAGCGCCATGATAAGCACCAGATTGGCAATCAGCGCGACATTGGCAAACAGGCCAAACAGCGAATAGCTGATAATCATGAAAGCAATAACCGCCAGAAAGCCGATAATCAGGGCAATGCGACCGGCGACAATACTGTCTGCCCCCAGCCCCGGCCCGACCGTGCGTTCTTCAAGTATCTGCATGGGCGCGGGCAACGCACCGGCGCGCAGCAAAATCGCCAAATCATTGGCCTCCTGCACAGAGAAATTGCCGGTAATGCGACCAGACCCGCCCAGAATCGCGGTCTGGATGACCGGCGCGGAAATGACTTTTTTGTCAAGCACGATGGCAAAGGGACGCCCGACATTGGCTTTGGTCACTTCACCAAATTTCTTGCCGCCCAATGCATTGAAGCGGAAATAGACTTCCGGCGCATTGGTCTGCTGGTCAAAGCCAATTGACGCTTCGACCAAATCTTCGCCGCTGACCATAGCGCGACGGCGCACAAGATAGGGAATGGCCGGTTCAGTATCAGTGTAGAGCAACATTGTGCCGGCTGGCACGCGCGCCCCATTGGCGACTTCATAACCGCTTGTGTTCTGATCAACTAAATGGAAGGACAATTTGGCGGTCTGGCCGAGCAGGTTTTTCAGCCTTTCCGGATCATCCAGCCCCGGCACTTGCACCAATATGCGCGTATCGCCCTGACGCTGAATGGTCGGCTCGGTTGTGCCAAGCTCATCAACCCGCAAGCGGATAATTTCCATTGATTGCTGCACCGTGCGCGTATTGCGTGCCTGCACCGCCTCATCGGTTATGGTCAGGTGAAACAGCTGTTCCTCAGGGTTTGTCACATCAAGGTCAAGCGCCTGATTAAATCCGCCGAAAACATTGGCAACAACAGGCTGCGCCAGCCCGCGCAATAATTCCTGCGCGCGGGCGCTGTCTGCAGCGTCACGTATTTTCACTTTTGCGCCATTTTCCAACTGGCCGAGGCCGGTATAACCAATGCGCTCCTCGCGCAAGGCAAGGCGAATATCGCTCACAAGCTGCTCTATGCGTTCGCGGGTGACGGCATCCGTATCAACCTGCAAAAGCAAATGCGACCCGCCTTGCAAATCCAGCCCCAGATTTAGCTGGCTGCTGGGCAGAAACTCAGGCATGGAAAGCTTGGTGTTTTCCGACATGAAATTGGGCAGGGAAAACAAGATACCGGCAAATACCACCAATAATATGCCGGAGATTTTCCAGTTGGAGAAATGCAGCATGCGCTTTTCCTATTCTTATGGCCGATTATTGTGGCCGGATATTTGGCCTAATCTTTTTGGGCCGGTTCACCTTTGCTACGCACCGATATCACCATAGAGCGCACCACTGAAACGCGGGTATTGTCGGCAATATCAATTTCCAGCTCATCATCGTTTATTTTGGCTACTTTGCCAATCAAGCCGCCTTGCGTGACCACCCGGTCGCCGCGGCGAATGGCATCAATCATTGCCTGATGTTCGCGCTGACGCTTTTGTTGCGGACGGAGAATAAGAAAATAGATAATGGCAAACACCATTACCAGCGGGAACAGCATCTCAAAAATAGACCCGCCACCGGCGGCGGCCTGTGCATGGGCAGGCGTAATAAACATTGAACAACTCCGTTTTTGCTGTGCGGACTATACTTATAAACCACTGCGTCGCCAAGCCTAAGCCTCGGCTTTTCCTACGAAAAAATATGAAAAAAACCTTATGGCGGACGGTCGGGTCAAATCAGCGATTTGGGGTTTATCGCGCGCGTGCCTTTGCGTAACTCAAAATGCAACTGCGGGCGGTCAACATTGCCGCTGCGACCGACTTCGGCAATCACTTCGCCTTGGCGCACGCGGTCGCCCTGTTTGACGCGAAAGCGCGATGTATGGGCATAGGCCGAGACCCAGCCGCCGCTATGGCGCAGCAGCAGCAAATTGCCATAGCCGCGCAATTGATTGCCGACATAGACCACCACACCATTTTCCGATGCTTTGATTTCCGCACCTATCGGGGCGGCGATATTGATGCCGTCATTGTGCAGACCGCCCTCTTTCGGGCCAAATTCGGATATGACGCGCCCCTTGACCGGTAAAATAAATCGCCCTGCCCGCACAGGCGGTGTCGGCGCTTTGACAGCAGGGCGCGCCGATTTCACCGGCGCGGCTGACCGGCTGTCCGATTTGGCAGCGGTTTGCCGCGGTGCAGTTCGGCTTGCCGTTTTTCTTGCCGCAGTGCCGGGGGCGGATGGAATGTTCAAACGCTGGCCGATTTTAATTGTATAGGGTGCAGTCAGCGCATTTTCACGCGCCAGACTGGCGACATCAACCTGATAGGCGCGCGAAATCGCATAAAGCGTTTCCTTGCGCCGCACAATATGGGTTTTCTGACGCGGCAATTGCAATTTTTCGCCCGGCACCAGCTTATAGGGTGGGCTAGCTTGATTGATTTCCATCAAGGCGCGCAAGGAGACACGATAGCGCCGCGACAGGCTGTGATAAGTATCGCCGCTACGCACAATTATCACGCCATCCTTGGGCGCAACGCCCTGTATCCGGCGGATACCGGCGCGCATTTTATCTACCATAGTGTCAATGGCATTTCTCGGCACGGGCGCGGTGTTGCCTGGGCTGGGTTTTTCGACATCCTTGTCGCTGTCATACCATTTGCCGGATTTGACCGGCGCACAAGCCTGACCAATGCCCAAAAACAGCAACAATGTTGCAGCGACAAGAAGACTGTTCCGGTTTTTGCGGTCGCGACAAGTCATATCAGTCAAACACGCCTAATCAATCAAAGAGCGTGTGCAGCTTCCTCTTCATTGCGTTTGCCGTGAGATCCATATGCAATGGCGTTATCGAAACATGCCCCTGCATAATCGCCTCAATATCTGTGCCTTTGCCCGGCTTGCTGATGGCGCGGTTGAAATCATACCAAAAATAGGGGTTATTGCGCGGATCCATGCGTTCCTCAATACACAAAAGGCGCTGGTCGCGCTTGCCCTGTTTGGTGATACGCACCTGACATTTGCTGTTCGGGTCAATATCGGGAAAATTGATATTCATCAGCGTATCGGGTGGCCAACCAACACTGAGCAATTTGCGGATAATGGCCGCGCCGTGTTTTTCGGCCACGCCAAAGCGCACATTGCGGCTGAAACTTTCCGGATTAAACGTCAAGGCCTGGCTCATGGCGATTGAGGGTATCCCGAAAACCGTGCCTTCCTTGGCGGCGGAAACCGTGCCGGAATAGCTGACATCCTCGGCAATGTTCTGGCCGAAATTAACACCCGACAAAATCAGGTCGGGCGGTGTGTCACGTAGCATGGAACGTGTTGCCACCATCACGCAATCGGTCGGCGTGCCGGTCACTGCATAGCGCTTGACGCCGCGTTTAATCAGGCGCAGCGGGGCATTCAGGCTAAGCGAGTGGCTGGCACCGCTTTGCTCTTCGCGCGGGGCAACCACCCAGACATCATCAGAAAGCTGTTTGGCTATTTTGACCGAGCTACGCAAACCCGGCGCGTCAATGCCATCATCATTGGTGACCAATATACGCCCTATTTTACCGGCCATTTTACCCATCCTCGTCTTTTGAAATAACTGTCATACCGCCCATATAGGGATGCAAAGCTTCCGGTATGGCAATAGAGCCATCGGCCTGAACATAATTTTCCATTACCGCGACCAATGTGCGCCCAACGGCCAGACCGGAGCCGTTTAGCGTATGGACAAATTGCGTGGCTTTCTCACCTTCGGCGCGATAGCGGGCATTCATGCGGCGACCTTGAAAATCGCCACAATAGGAACAGCTTGATATTTCCCTGTATCGCTGCTGACCGGCCATCCATACTTCAATGTCATAGGTTTTTCGGGCGCCAAAACCCATATCGCCGGTGCAAAGCGCCATTGTCCGGTAAGGCAGGTCAAGTTTTTGTAGCACGGTTTCGGCGCATTGGGTTTTGCGCTCAAGCTCGGCCTCGCCATCCTCGGCAGCGACAATGGAGACCAGTTCGACTTTGGAAAATTGGTGCTGGCGTATCATGCCGCGCGTATCGCGCCCTGCCGCACCGGCTTCGGAACGGAAACATTGTGTCAGCGCGGCAAAACGCAAGGGCAGTTTTTCTTGTGCCAATATCTCCTCGCGCACCAGATTGGTCAGCGTCACCTCTGCTGTCGGCGTCAACCAATATCCATCTTCGGTTCGGAACAAATCCTCGGCAAATTTCGGCAATTGACCTGTGCCGAACACAGCATCATCGCGCACCAAAACCGGCGGCACGATTTCGCAATAGCCGAACTCCTGCACATGCAAATCAAGCATAAAATTGCCCAAAGCCCGTTCAAGCCGTGCCAGCCCGTTTCGCAGCACAACAAAGCGCGCGCCTGACAGTTTTGCTGCCACATCAAAATCCATTTGCGCCAAGGCTTCACCGATTTCAAAATGTTCCGGCACGTCGCGCTCAACCGGTGAGCCATGCTTGCGGATTTCAACATTGGCATCTTCGTCAGCCCCGTCCGGCACATTTTCCAATGGCTCATTGGGCAGTGCCGACAAGGCCGCATCCAGCGCCTCGCTTAACGCGCGTTCGCGCTCTTCCGCCGCTTGCAGTGCCTCTTTCAGCCCGGCGACTTCAGCCATATAGCCAGCCGCCGCCGCCTCATCGCCCTGCCCTTTGGCTTGCCCAATTTTCTTCGACACTTCATTGCGTTTGGTTTGCAGCGCTTGTGCTTCGGCAATCGCTTCGCGGCGCGCCGCATCACGCGCCAGCAAATCCGCTGACGGCGTTTGGACACCGCGCCGCGCCAAAGCTGCGTCAAATCCCTCCGGGTCGCGGCGAATGCGATTTATGTCATGCATTGTTGTTTCCAGTCATTCTTCTCAAAGCCCAATCAATCCTGCCTATCCCGCTTGCCCGCCTGCACCGAGGCAACGGACAGGATTGACAGTTCATATAAAAGCAGAGTCGGCACGCCAAGGCCAATCTGACTGATAATATCGGGCGGTGTTATTATCGCTGCCACGGCAAACACAATCACAATGGCGTAGCGCCGTTTCGCCCGCAAACCGGCCGCCGTCACCAGACCGACCCGCCCCAGCAGTGTCAACACCACCGGCAATTGAAAACAAAACCCGAAAGCCGTCATCAATATCATGGTGAAGGACAAATACTCACTGACCCGATTGACCATGCGTATATTGGCACTATCCGCCCCGCCCGATTGCATGGACAGAAAAAACTCCAGCGCCAAGGGCATGACAAGAAAAAACACCAACGCCGCGCCCGCCAAAAACAATAGCGGCGAAGCAATAAGAAAAGGTAAAAAGGCGCGCCGTTCATTGGCATAGAGGCCGGGGGCGATGAAGCGGTAAACATGCCAGGCCAAAAATGGAAAGGCGATAAACAGACCGGCAAACATGGAAAGTTTAATCTGGGTGAAAAAATACTCATGCGGCGCGGTATAGATAAGCTCCAGACTTTCCACCGCGCCCGCATTACGCATCATGGCTTGTTCAAACGGCCATAGCAGAAACCGGTAAATGCGCTCGGCAAAGCCGATACAGCCGACAAAAGCCAGCGTAAAAAAGCCAAGCGACCATAATAGGCGGCTGCGTAATTCAACCAAATGCTCAAATAACGGGGCTTCCGATGCCGATAAATCATCCCGCGCCATGCTCAACCCTGTTTCTCATTTTTTGTTTTTTGGGCTGGGGTTTCGCGCTCGGCAAATAAATCAAGGCTCTCGCGTTTTTCAGGTTTCGATTTACCGGTCGGGGAATTGCCGGAAGGCCGGTCAGATGCAATATCCGTTTCCATATTGTCCATATGCATACGGAACTCTGCTGCCATGGCGCGCATCCGCCCCAAATAATGCCCGATTGTTCGCAGCACAGTCGGGATTTCGCGCGGCCCCATGACAAGCAAAACGACAATGCCCAGAACCAGCATTTCGGCCCAGCCAATGTCAAACATGTTCTGCCCCGTCAGCTTTTCGTGTCTTGTGACGACTTGTCGGTTTGCGAAGCCGCCGCATTATCCGCATTATCAGCCGGTGATGGTGTAGCCTCACCCTCAATTGTTTTGCCGTCAGAAGGTTCCGACACATTATCGTCAAGCGCGGCCTGTCCCTCGCTCATGCCCTTGCGGAAACTGGTGATACCGGCGCCGATATCGCCCATAAGCGACGAAATCCGCCCGCGCCCGAATAAAAGCAACACCAGAACGGCGACAACAAGTATCTGAATCCAGCTAATGCCCACGGCTTACACCCATTTCTTCGTCTAATCCTAACTCTGGCTGAATAGCATAATATGACGAAGCGGCACAGAAAATTTATCTTCCGTCGGTTTTTCCGACCCATCTACCAGCCCCTCGACAATCTGGCCTCCAGCCAGTTCAATATGCACCAACCATTGCCGAGCAATGGCTTTGCATTTTATGGTTTTACCGGTAAACACCAGTGCTTCTTGTTGCTCGCCGCATTGCACATCTTGAGGCCGGAAGCCAATTTGGCAGGCCGGTGCAGGTGCTGGCAGCGCAATATCACCCAAAGCACAAGACAGGCCGCCATCATGTTGCGTGGCAGCCATTAGATTAACCGGCCCGAAAATCTCAGCCGTTTCAACATCAATCGGCGTATTAAATATGTTTTCCGGCCTGTCGGTTTGCACAATCCGACCGGCGCGCTGCACGGCAATACGGTCGGCCATGCGTAAAGCGTCGGCCGCATCATGGGTGACAATCAACGCCGCCGCGCCGTTTTCGGCCAGCACACGCACAGTCAAATCCCGCATATTATCGCGCAATTGCGGGTCAAGATTGGAGAATGGCTCATCCATTAAAACGAGGCGCGGATTGGGTGCTAAAGCGCGCGCCAAAGCAGCGCGTTGCTGTTCGCCACCCGACAACATATTCGGATAGCGCGCTTCATAGCCGGTCAGCCCGACCGCGTCGAGCATGTCGTCAATTCTTTTTTTAGCGCTGTCATGCGCCATGCCGCGCAGGCCGAATTTGATATTTTCAGCCAGTGTCAAATGAGGAAACAGCGCATAATCCTGAAACAAAAAGCCTATGCCTCGCTTTTCCGGCGGCAACACATGGTCGGGCGATGATACGCGCACCCCGTCCAACAAAACCTCACCGTCAGACGGGGTTTCCAGCCCACCGGCAAGGCGCAGGCTGGTTGTTTTACCGCAGCCGGAATGACCCAACAAACAGACAATCTCTCCGGCGGTGACATTAAGATTAACCGCATCCACCACCTTGCGCCCGCCCAATGTGCAGGACAAATCACGCAGGCTGAGAATGTCTGTCATGCGTCTCCCGCAGGGTTTTGTGCGGTTGCGGCATCCGGCAAATCCATTTCCAGCGGCTCCAGATTTTCGAGGCTGCCATCATCGCCCTCATCAAGTGGGTCTTCATTTTCATCATTATCCGGGTCAGGCAGTGGCACAGCAAAGCCCGGCGGCAAGCGGTCATCAAGTAGGCCAGCAGCTTTCAATTCTTCCAGCCCCGGCAAATCTTTCAGGCTTTCCAGTCCGAAATGGTCGAGAAACGCATCGCTTGTGCCATAGGTGACAGGCCGCCCCGGCACTTTGCGCCGCCCGCGAATTTTCACCCAACGGCTTTCCAACAGCACATCCAGCGTGCCGCGCGATACGGAAACACCGCGAATATCTTCAATCTCGGCGCGGGTCACTGGCTGGTGATAGGCGATAATTGCCATTGTTTCCAAAGCGGCGCGCGATAATTTTCGTTGCTGCACAATGTGTTTTTGCAGCACATGAGCCAAATCCGGCGCGGTTCTGAACGCCCATTTGTTGCCGATTTTTACAAGGTGAAAGCCCGCTTCGGCATATTTATCGCCAAGCTCGGTCAGTGCCGCCTCAACATCAACCCCATCGGGCAGCTTGTCGCTGATATTAGACAAATCAAGCGGTTCCTCGGCGGCAAACAACACCGCCTCCACCATGCGGACATGCTCTGGCGTCGGTGCTTGCAATTCTGCTGCCTGCTCTTCCGCGCTGATATTTTCATCCATAATCATGCCAATCCTTGTTTGTTTTCATCTGCCGGTCAGGACAAATCTTCGTTTGTATCGCTTGATGCGGCTGCTTGCGTTGCCGCTTTGGGGCGGGCGCGGCGCACCAGAAGCGGCTCAAAATTACTTGATTGCTGCAATTCAATGCGCCCGTCGCGGGCAAACTCCAATGCTGCGCTAAACATGCTGGCCATTGTAGTGCGGCGTTTTTCTTTTTCGCGCATATTACCCAAGGCCATCTCGCCAAGCGGTTGCCAATTATCCAGTTTGCCAAACATGCTTTCCATGCGGGTGCGCGCGCGCTCAATGCTCAACACATCAATTTGCGCCGGTGTCCAGCTTTGATAATGATTGCGTAAACGTTGGGTGGAATAGCTGGCCAGCACATCATACAGGCTGGCGTCATATTTGCTTTCACGGCGAATGCGTATCCCTTCGGGCATCCCATGAGGGAAAAAGTCTCGCCCCAGCAAGTCGCGCGCCATCAGCTTGGCCGCACAATCGCGCATTGCTTCCAGACATTGCAGGCGAAACACCAGCCTTGCGGCCAATTCTTCGGGGCTGGCTTCCTCGCCATCCGGCGCAACCGGCAATAGCAGGCGCGATTTCAAATAAGCCAACCAAGAGGCCATGACCAGATAATCGGCGGCGATTTCAAGCTTCAGATTTTGCGCTTCCCGAATAAAATCGAGATATTGCTCGGCCAATTGCAAAATCGAGATTTGCGTCAAATCCACCTTTTGCGAGCGTGCCAATGTCAGCAGCACATCAAGCGGGCCTTCATAGCCGTCCAATTGCACATCCATGCCATTGCCGATACCTGCCTTTTCATAGGCGATACCCTCTGCAAATTCAGTTTGTGCCGTTTCTGTATCGACAGAATCAGATGCGGTTTCAGTCATGGTTTATTATACAGCGTTCAGCGCATCAGGAAAAACATCGCTGACAAGTTCTCCCCAATCTTGCACCAGCGCCCGTCTTTCATTTTCCGACAACGCCGTGACTGGCAAGGCTGTCAAAGCGGCATGAACCGCAGCTAGGCGCGGCACATCGGCCTGCACTTGCGGCGCCGGCAAGGCAGAGGCCACGGCTTCCATTTCGGCCATATCGCCATTGCAATGCAGCACCACATCGCAGCCGGCCGCCAAGGCTTGTTGCGTGCGGCTTGCCATATCGCCAGCCAATGCTTGCATGGATAAATCATCGCTCATCAGCAACCCGTCAAAGCCGATAATCTCGCGTATCACCTGTTCGACAATGATAGTCGAAAATGTTGAGACATGCGCTGCGTCAATCGCCTCAAACAGCAAATGGCCGGTCATGCCGAGCAGCGCGCCGCTAACTTTTCCGAAAGCGGCAAAATCAGTTTGTTTAAGAGTTTCAACAGCTTCTTCAATAATTGGTAGGTCATGATGACTGTCAACACAGGCGCGTCCGTGACCGGGTAAATGTTTGATAACCGGCAGCACGCCACCGTTTTCCAGCCCTTTTGCAAAAGCCGCACCCAGCTTGCCCACCATATCTGCGTCGCCCCCAAAGGCGCGGTCGCCAATCACATCCGACATGTCCGGCAACCCCAAATCCATGCAGGGCGCACTGCTTATATTGATGCCAAAGCGCAGTAAATCATCGGCCAGCAGACGCGCCCCAAGGCGGGCTGCATCCAAGCCGCGTTGCCGGTCTCTTTCATAAATCGCGCCATAGCACGCCGCCGGTGGGTGCGCCATAGCCAGAGGCGGTTTCACTCGCGCCACGCGCCCGCCTTCCTGGTCAATGAGGATTGGCAAATGCGGCCGCCCCGACATGTCGCGCAGGCTGTCGGTCAGTGCTTTTAATTGTGCGCCATCGCCAATGTTGCGGGCAAAAAGGATAATGCCCCAAGGTCTTGTGTCATGAAAGAAAGCGCCTTCGGCATCCGACACTTGCTTTCCGGCAATGCCGAAAATAACCGGCCGGCAATCAGGGCTGTTTGCGGACAAGGCAGTCCTGCCCCCGTTTTTTCAGATTGGCGCAAAACACATCGGCGCTGTTGCGATTGGCAAAGCCCGGCACATTAACGCGGTAAAATATGCCCTTATCGCCCAAATCAACCCGCAAAATCAGCGGATTGCGCCGTCCCAGCAAATCCGAATAATTGCCCTGCAAGCGACTGTAAACGCCGCGTGCCAAAGCGCGGGAGCGCGAGGCGGCAAGCTGCACCATGAAATCTTGCCTTTTGCCATTAACAACCGGTGCAGCTTTTTGTGGTGATGCAGGCGCCGATGTGGGGGGTGTTGCTCGCGCCAGTTGATTGTCAGCAGGTTTCGGAGCCGTTTTTGGAG
>JAYPAN010000007.1:64053-67908 GCA_038123715.1 Rhodobiaceae bacterium
GGAGCCGTTTTTGGAGAGGGTGCAACGGGCTGCGGGCGCGGGTTAGGTGCTGTGGCATTATCGCGATCGCTAATGCTTGGCGCGCGGTTCAGATCAGGGCGCGGCGGTGACACTTCGACCCCCGGCCTGTCTGGCAGCACGGTGATGGAATTGCCCGGCGGCAACCCGCTGTCAGGCTTTGCAGGCGGTGTTGCTGATTGCATATCCGAGGCCACATCAAGCTCGGCAAACGGGTCGGGTGTTGCGGCAATCAGACTTTCAATCGAGCCGTCCGCATTATCGGCCGGGTCTTCGACCATTTGCGTGTCGGTTTCAGGGGCGCCACGAATAACATCATAAATCCGTAAATCATCCGGCGCACCGGCTTGCCCACCGGGAACTTCTTCCGGCGGCAGTTTGAACGGCTTGGTATCAGCCAGCACAACCGGCGGCAGGCTGCGTTGACCGGCTTCCAAACCTTGCTGAAAAGCATAATAATAGAGCCCGCCCAGCCCCAGACAAACCAGCCCAACCAGACCGCCCAATACCGGCCATGAGGGCAGGCCGAGCCCATCGCCGCGATTATATATTTCGGCATGCGGCGAAGGATGCGCGATTTCAAGCTCCACATTGGAAGCCAGAAAATTATCGTCAAAATCATCATCCCGCCCGGGCGGTGTAGAGCTTGGGGTCATAGCGCCATCCTTTGGAATCAAAACTAGCGCAATTCGACCTCAGGTTCCACGCCGATAACATCCAATCCACAAGCCAAGACAATGGCTGTGGCGCGCAACAAACCCAATCGCGCCAAAGTCAGCTCCGGCTTTTCTTCTTGGATGAAGCGCAATTCAGGGCGTTCCTTGCCGCTATTCCAGAGTGCATGAAACAGTGCTGCCAAATCCTGCAAATAAAAGGCCACGCGATGCGGCTCGCATGAGGCCGCCGCCGAGGCCAGCATACGCGGATAAGCCGCCAATTGGCGCAGCAGATTCATTTCCGCGCCATCCTGCAAATGGCTGAATGTCGCATTTGTCAGCGCCGTGTCGGTTAATGCGTCAGCCGCAAAGCCCGCTTGCTGCGCGTTGCGTAATACAGAGCAAATGCGCGCATGGGCATATTGCACATAAAACACAGGATTATCGCGCGACTTTTCCTTAACCAACGAGAAATCGAAATCAAGCGGCGCGTCATTTTTGCGGGTCAGCATGATAAAGCGCACCACATCCTTGCCGACCTCATCAACAACTTCGCGTAAAGTAATAAAGGAACCGGCGCGTTTGGACATTTTCACCGGTTCGCCATCACGCATCAGCTTGACCAAATTGCACGCGCGCACCTGCAAATCGCCCTGCCCTTGCGTAACGGCGGAAACCGCCGCCTGCATGCGCTTGATATAGCCAATATGGTCAGCGCCCCAGACATCAATCATACGGGTAAAGCCGCGATCATATTTGTATTTGTGATATGCAATATCGGGCGCGAAATATGTCCAACTGCCATCCGATTTTTTCAATGCGCGATCGCTGTCATCGCCAAATTGCGCGGCGCGGAACAAATCCTGCTCGCTGGCTTCCCAATCCGGCGGCGGCTGTTTGCCCTTGGGCGGCTCCAAAACGCCGCGATAAATCAAATCACGCGCGGCCAGTTCGTCAAAAACAGCTTCAACTGAGCCGTCATCATGCAAGGCCTGTTCAGAGACGAACACATCATGGCGCACCCCCAATGTCGCCAAATCATTGCGTATCATCTCCATCATCATCGGCAGAGCGACCGCTTTTGCCGCCGTCAATTGTTCGGCTTCCGGCGCGTCCAACAAAGCCGCGCCATGCGTCTGCGCCAATGCCTGCCCGACCGGCACCAGATAATCGCCGGGATATAAACCTTCCGGAATATCGCCTATCGCCTCGCCCAATGCCTCGCGCATCCGCAAAAGCGCCGAGCGCGCCAGCACATCTACCTGCGCGCCGGCATCATTGATATAATACTCGCGCGTTACCGCGTATCCGGCGCGCTCCAGCAGCCGCGCCAACGCATCACCGAAAACCGCACCGCGCGCATGGCCGACATGCATTGGGCCGGTCGGATTGGCTGAAACATATTCGACATTAATTGTCTCATCCTGCGCGTGAGCGACACCATAATCCGCACCGGCCTGCAATATGGCCGGCACAAGACTTTGCCAGCTAGCCGGTTGCAACCGGATATTGATAAAGCCCGGCCCGGCAATAGCGGCCTCGGCGACTTGTTCAAAATCCAACAAAGCAGGACAGATTTTCTCGGCCAGCTCACGGGGATTTACCCCCGCCGCTTTTGCCAGCACCATAGCGGCATTGGTCGCCATGTCGCCATGCGAAGGGTCACGCGGCGGCTCAACAATCACCCGCGCCATATTGGCCTCGGCCAGTTCCGGCATAGACCGCAACACCGCCTTGATGGCGTCTTCCATTTCGGCAAATAAGTTCATCGCCCGCCTCTACACCAAACTGTCGGAAATGTCGAACAGGCGGCGGTGTTCCTCCATCGCAAAGCGGTCGGTCATACCGGCAATATAGTCGCAAATAATCCGCGCCCGCATGGTTTTATCGTCTATTTCCGCCTGCCTGCGCCAATCCTCGGCCAGCAGGTCAGGTTCGTTGAAATACAGGTCAAACAAATCGCGGATAATCCGCCGCGCCTTGCTCATCTGGCCGTTAACAATGTGATGCCGATAGACTTGCTCATACAGGAATGCCTTTAATTCCTTTAGCTTAGGCCATAAATCATCAGAAAATCCTGCAATCGGCATATTGGCGGCGCGAATATCATCAACATGGGTCGCACCAATCGCTGCAATGCGTTTTGTCGTCTCTTCGGTCAGGTCGCGTATCATAATAGAAATCAATTCGCGCACCAGCTCATGCCGCTGCAATTTCTCTGGCAAGTCGCCATGCTGTTGTTGCAAGGCATTAAGCACCTCACCGGTTAGCGGCAGCCCGTCTAAATCCTGCAAAGAAATAAGACCGGCGCGCAGACCATCATCAATATCATGATTATTATAGGCCACATCATCCGACAGTGCCGCCACTTGCGCTTCCAGCGAGGGATAGCTGTCGAGGCGCAAATCTTGCGCTTGGGCGTGTTCTTGAATGGCAAAGGGCAAATCCGTCAGCTTGGTGTTGCCAGTCAGCAAAGGGCCATTATGCTTGACCAGCCCTTCCAGCGTTTCCCATGTCATATTCAAGCCGTCAAACGGGATATAGCGCTGCTCCAGCCGCGTCACGATACGCAATGTCTGGGCATTATGGTCAAAGCCGCCATAGGGCTGCATGGCGGCGTGCAGCGCATCCTCACCGGCATGGCCGAAAGCGGTATGGCCAAGGTCATGCGCCAGAGACAGGGTTTCGGTCAAATCCTCATCCAGCCCCAACATGCGCGCGACGGAGCGTCCAATCTGCGCCACTTCCAGCGAATGGGTCAGCCTTGTGCGGTAATAATCTCCAACATGGGCAACAAAGACTTGCGTTTTATGCTTCAGGCGGCGAAACGCGCCGGCATGCAAAATGCGGTCGCGATCGCGCTGAAACGGTGTGCGGGTTTTGCTTTCTGGCTCGTCATGCTGGCGACCGAGCGAGGCGGCGGGATGGCAGGCAAAGGGCGCACGGGTTACATTTAACGGGTCAATCATCGCTCTTGTCTCTCAATGCGGGTCAAACGCATAGCGCAGCCGCACCATATCGCGGCACAGAATACCGTTTTCATAAATCGGTTCGGGATAATTGGCAAAGAAATCCGGCACAATGGACACGATGCGAAAGCCAAGGCGCTGGTAAAGCCGCAATTGCGCCAGGCTGGAATTGCCCGTGCCAATCATCAGCGCATGCGCGCCGCCCGCTTGCG
>JAYPAN010000008.1:0-57108 GCA_038123715.1 Rhodobiaceae bacterium
CCTCGATTTTGCCCTGACAGCCTAACTGTTCAAGCCAACCAAATCTGCCAGAATCGGGGTTATTTCTTCGTTAAGCACCAAATCAGCTGCATCATCCAAATCAGTCGGCTCGCGGTTGAGAATAACCAAACGCGCACCATTATGGCGCGCCAGCACGGGAAATCCAGCTGCCGGATAGACTTGCAGCGAGGAGCCAATAGCGATGAACATATCACAGGCCAATGTTGCCGCCTCGGCGCGGCGCATTTCTTCTTCCGGCATGGACTGGCCGAATGAAACAGTCGCCGTCTTGACCATCCCGCCGCAAACATCACAGCTGGGCGCGATTGTTTCGCCCTGCGCTTCAAATGTTCGGCGAATATCATCCAATTCATGCCGCGCCCCGCATGACAGGCAGGTCGCATAGCTGCCATTGCCGTGCAATTCGACAATTTGTTCGGTCGGCACACCGGCATCTGCGTGCAGATTGTCGATATTTTGGGTAATCACCATTGATATTTTACCATTGCCAACCAGTTGGGCAATGGCGCGATGACCTGCATTGGGGGCTGTTTCGCCAATTTCATCCTGCATGGCAAATTTGCGCCGCCACGCCTCAATGCGATTGCTTTCTTCGGCGACAAAATCCTGAAACATAATAGGTGCCATGCGCGTCCACAGACCACCGGGGCTGCGAAAATCGGGTATGCCGCTATCGGTGCTGATACCGGCTCCGGTGAAAACGACAACATTTTTGCTTTCTTCAACCCATTGGCGCAATTGCATGCTCATCGTCCCAATATCTCCCTGAAAAAAGCCACTGCCTCAATGATGGCGCTTTTGCGTTTCGATTTCGTGAGCAGGTCAAAATGACCGCCAACATATTCACTATGCCGCGCCAAAGGCCCCATCCGGCGCAAAAACCCATGCACCGCTTCGTGCGACACAAGGCTGCTTTCGCGGCTCATTTGCACCAGCACCGGCACGCCCAGCCGGTCGACCAAATCTCCGGTTACGCCGACCGCATCATTTTTATGCAAAGCCCCCCGCACAAAACTTTTGGTGGAAATCGCATTAACCCAGCTTGGCCCGACAATATCAGCCATTGCCGACGCCGCCGCGCCGTAAATGGCCGGTATATCAGTGTCATCTGGCAGAAGCGGCAGCATTTGTGCTTGCCTTTGCCCCAATTTGACCGGCCAAACATCCTTGCGAATAATCTGTGCCAGCCTGTCCGTATTGCCCTGCCCGCGATTAAAATCCAGCGTTGACCGCCATAAATGGAAATCCAACATCGGGTTTTGCATAACAATCGCCGGAATATCGCCATCTTCCGTCGCCACATGTGCCGCCAGACCGGCAGAAAAATCCATCCCCCACAGACCGATGCGATGCGCGTCAACGCCGGCATGATGACGCAAAGTCATAATAGCGGCGCGCCAATCAGCCTTTTGTTTGGCGACACTGACCATTTGCCGCGCCCCGCCGGGGCTTTCACCAAATCCCTGATAGTCAAATACCAGCGTGTAGAAACCGGCTTTGGCAAAGGCTTCGGCATAGCCAAACAGGCCGCTATCCATTGTGCCGCCAAAGCCGGGAGCGAGAACAATACCACCGCCTTTGGCTTTGCCGCGCGCCGGATTGTAAATGCGGGCGGCGCAATGGCCGCGCCCCACATTCAGGAAAACAGCGTCAAATGGCTTGTCTATGTCAGAAATATCGGTCATTCGAATTCATGCCTTTTGGACGCACCATGCCATATGGTCAAACACTAGAATTTGTGCCAGTCTCGCTGCAAGCAATCAAGAGGTAAACATGAAATATCTTCATACAATGGTGCGTGTCGCAGATCTTGATGCCAGTCTGGCATTTTACTGCAATCATCTCGGACTGGAGCAAATAGGGCGATATGATGTGGAAGCCGGCCGGTTCTCGCTCGTTTTTCTCGCCGCGCCCGGCCAAAAAGAAGCGCAAATCGAGCTGACCCATAATTGGGACGCTGAAGAATTGGATGAGGGACGCAATTTCGGTCATCTTGCCTATGAGGTGGATGATATTTACGCCACTTGCCAAAAGCTGATGGATGCCGGTGTTACAATCAACCGACCGCCGCGCGACGGGCGCATGGCCTTTGTGCGCTCCCCTGACAATATCTCAGTTGAACTCCTGCAGGCCGGTGGCGCGCAAGAGCCGTGCGAGCCTTGGGCGTCAATGGAAAATATCGGACACTGGTAATGGGGAAATACGCCCTGCCGGTAATTTTTGCCCTGCTTTTGCCGGTGCAAGATGTTATGGCGCAAACTGGCAGGGGACGCGCCAGCGCATCGGATGAATTGCGCGCCCGCGCCCAGCAGCGCAAACCAATTCGCAACCCCTATTGGGACGGGTTTATTTTGAAACTCGAAGGCAATTGCGCCGACGCGCAGGACAAATTGCGTCCGATTGCACGGCAGGGCTTTGGCTATGAGGAAGCGCAGACCGCTTTGGGTGAATGTCTGATTTATCTTGCTGGCCTGAACCCATCGCGCGAGACCTTGCCCTCGCGGCAGGAAATCATGCAAAAGCCACAATTTCACGAAGGCATTGATTGGCTGGAAATGGCCGCCAATGCCAATAGTTTTACCGCCCAAGGCATATTGATTGCGCTTTATGCGGCCAATCTCGGCCCGACCGAAGACCCGGTTGAGGCGGCAAAATGGGCGCATCTCTATTTGTCCAATCCGGTGCGGCTCAATCTTGGTGTGCCGGTATTGGCGCAAGTCTCCATTGATACATTGCGCGACGGCATGGACAAACAAAACTGGCTGGCGGGCAAGGAAAAGGCGCGGCTTTGGGTGCCTGCCTTCACGCCGCCACAGTCAGCCCGTAAGCCTGTATCAGGGCAGAACACCGTCCGCTAATCCGGCCTGTCAGTCAGGAGAGTTTGATGTCACACATGCTTGCCCCCCTTCGTGCCTTGCGCCGCACCGGCCTGTTGAGCCTCATACTGGTATTGTTTTCTGTTTCAGCCATGCCAAAGGCGGAAGCACAATCAGAGCGCGTTGCCAGCGCCTATTTCGCCGGTGGCTGTTTTTGGTGCACTGAAGCCGATTTTGAAAAAATCCCCGGCGTGACCGCGGTCACTTCCGGCTATATGGGTGGCGAGAAAGCCAATCCCGCCTATCGGGAAGTGGCATCGGGACGCACAAAACACCGCGAAACCGTGCATGTGCAATATGACTCGCAAAAACTCGACTACCAAACACTGCTCAGTGCCTTTTGGCGTATGCATGACCCCAGCGATGCGGGCGGCAGTTTTGTTGACCGTGGACGCCAATATGGCAGCGCCATTTACTATGTGAATGAAACTCAACGCAGGCTGGCCGAGGGCGCGGTCGCCGCGCTTGCAGCGGCCAATAAGTTTGACCGACCCATTGCAACCGAAATTGCCGCCGCGACACCATTTTACATCGCGGAGGATTATCATCAGGACTATTACAAGACCAATCCGCTGCGCTACAAATATTACCGCTATCGCTCCGGACGCGACCAGTTTATCGCGCAATACTGGCAAGGCGACGAACAGCTCTATCAGGCCGCAAAAGACCAATAATGCCTACACGTTTTAAGAGAGAAAAAAGGCCATGGCACGCCCTAGGGGAATCGAACCCCTCTTTCCAGGTTGAAAACCTGGCGTCCTAACCGATAGACGAAGGGCGCTTCATGGCTTGTCCGAGGATATATATGACATTTTCAGACATTTCAAGCGCTTGTATGACCTGCGGCATCATGCACCATAAATTGCACATCGCGCCGCCCATTCCAGTCATCGGCGCGCAAATATCCGGCAATATGCAGGCTGTCGCGCGCCTGTAACAGCATCATTCTGACCGCCTCATCAACCGAGGCAAACGCCATAGCTTTCAGCCTGCCGCCATCCTGCCCGGACAACACGCAGCGCACATGCCCGTCGCCGACCGTATCCGCCTTAACCACCCGCACATGCGGCAGCACAAAACGCGGCTCCGGATTACCGGCGCCAAACGGGCCGACTTGCTGCATCATGTCAAACAGCGCCCGATTGGCCGCGCGCGGCGTTAAACTGGCCTGAAATGTCATTTGCCGCGCCCCTTCCGGCACATAATCGGCCAAGGCTTGCGTGACAAATGCCTCAAACGCCGCCAATTGTCCGACCGACAGGCTGACCCCCGCCGCCATGGCATGACCGCCACCGCCATCAATTGCCCCTGCATCCACCGCCGAAGCCACCAATCGGCCAATGTCAATATGGCTGACCGAGCGCGCCGAGCCTTTGCCTTGCCCGTTTTCGTCGAAACTCAGCACAAAAACCGGCCGGTGATACATATCTTTCAGGCGGCCGGCCACAATGCCGATAACACCGGGATGCCAATTATCGCCGTGCAGCACAAAGACCGGCGGCACTATATTGCTGCCCGCCTTTTGCGCCTCGGCAATTTTTGCCTCTGCCATGCGCTCGGCCTCGGCCAGCACCGTCGCCTCAATATCGCGGCGCTCCATATTGAAACCATCAAGCCGCATGGCAAGACCGGTCGCTTCCTCGGCATCCTCACAAGTCAGCAGCCTTGTGCCAAGCCCCGCCTCGCCGACGCGCCCGCCCGCATTAACGCGCGGGCCAAGCTGAAACCCAAGCTGGTAGGTTCCCATTGGCGGCTGGCTGCGCGACACTTGCGCCAAAGCGCGCAGTCCCGTATTGGCGCCCTGCTCAAGCACTTTCAACCCCTGCATAACAAAAGCGCGATTGACGCCGGTCAATGGCACAACATCGCACACTGTCCCAAGCGCCACC
This sequence comes from Rhodobiaceae bacterium, assembly GCA_038123715.1. Classification (GTDB taxonomy): domain Bacteria; phylum Pseudomonadota; class Alphaproteobacteria; order RS24; family RS24; genus JAYPAN01. Next base: position 4,787 of record JAYPAN010000008.1, read on the forward strand.
AAATCAAGCAAGGGCAGCAAATCCGGCTCATCCATGCCGGTTTCCGCAAACCAGCCCATTTGGCGCAGACAACGGTTCAGCCCGACCACCAGCAAAAAAGTGACACCGACAGCCGCCAAATGCCCCATATCGCTGTCATCATCGGCGCGGCGCGGATTGACCAGCGCATAACAATCTGGCAGGCCACCGCCCGTCTGGTGATGGTCAGCGACAATCACATCAACCCCTTGCGCGACAGCACCGGCCAACACTTCATGCGCCATCGTGCCGCAATCCACCGTCACCACAAGCCGGTAGCCTTCTTCATATAATTGCCGGAAAGCCGCTTCATTGGGGCCATACCCCTCTTTGCGCCGGTCGGGGATATAGACCCGTGCCGCCTGTCCCAACAGCGCCAAATAACGCACCAGCACCGCTGAGGATGTCGCGCCATCGACATCATAGTCGCCAAATATGGCGATTGGCTCGCCCTGCTTGACCGCCATTGCCAACCGCGTCGCCGCCTTGTCCATATCCGCCAAAGAGGACGGGTCGGGCAATAATGTGCGTAAGGATGGGCTTAAATAATCCGGTATTGCATCAAGCGGTATGTCGCGCTGGGCGAGCAATTGCGCGACCAGTTCGGGCAGGCCATGACGTTGCGTTATCGCCAAAACCCGCTTGTCATCAAATGACTGTAATGTCCAATGTCGCCCGGCCGCCGAGCGCGTAACACCAAATGCCGTATGCGGTTCGGCCTCAGTCATCCAAACGGAATTTATTGCGCTGGCTGTGGCGCGCCCTTATCCAGCGTATTGTGCCGGTTGAAGAGCGCATAAGCAGCGTTTCAGTGGAAACAGCGTTTTGACTGTGGGCGATACCATCAAGCATATTGCCGCCGGTCACGCCGGTTGCCGACAGAACCACATCACCCTTGGCCATTTCCTCGACATTATATTTCTTGTCATAATCCTGAATGCCCATCTTCGCCGCGCGCTGCTTCTGACCTTCATCGGTCAGCACCAGCCGCCCCTGCATTTGACCGCCTGTGCAGCGCAGCGCGGAAGCGGCCAGCACGCCTTCGGGCGCGCCGCCGGTTCCCATATACAGGTCAATACCGGTTGACGGGTCGGTTGTATGAACAATACCGGCAATATCGCCATCAGAAATCAACGTCACCCGTGCGCCGACTTCACGCACTTTGGCAATCATTTCGGCATGGCGCGGGCGGTCGAGAATACACACATTGACCAGCGCCACATCAACTCCTTTGGCGGACGCCACGGCACGCACATTTTCCGCCGGGTCAGCATCCAAATCAACCAGACCGGCAGGGTAATCACCGCCCAAGGCAATTTTATCCATATAGACATCGGGCGCATTGAGCAGGCTGCCCGCTTCCGCCATGGCGACCACAGCCAACGCATTGGGCATGCCCTTGGCGGTCAGCGTTGTGCCTTCCAGTGGGTCAAGCGCAATATCAACTTTCGGGCCTTTGCCCGTGCCGACTTTCTCGCCAATATAAAGCATTGGTGCTTCATCGCGCTCGCCTTCGCCTATCACCACTTCGCCGTCAATATCCAGCCTGTTCAATTCCCGCCGCATGGCGTCAACCGCGGCCTGGTCAGCAGCTTTTTCATCGCCCCGACCAATCAGCGTGGACGCAGCAACAGCAGCGCGTTCGGTGACGCGCGCCAGCTCCATTGTCAATATACGGTCAATTTTTGACCCGGATTTTTTTGAATTTGCCATAATAGTTTCTTACTCCCCAGTTCCGAAACCCGCACCATACACAGGCAATGTGACCACATCTTTACAAATCTGCGTCTGCTGACGCAGCGCGGCCAAAGCCTGACTCAACGGCGCATGCGCCGTGTGATGCGTAATAAAGACCGCTGGCAAATAACTGTCATCTTCATTCCGCGACCTTTGCACAACTTCTTCAATCGAAACGCCATTTTCAGCCAGAATCTGGGTCGCCGTGGCCATGCTGCCCGGCTTATCGGCCAATTGCAGGCGCAAATACCATTCGCGCGCCGGTGGAACCTGCGACACTGATTCGCTCATTTCTCCGCTTGGCCTAGCAAATGCCGGACGCCCGAAGCCTTGCGCCAAATCGGCGATATCAGCCAGCACGGCAGACGCCGTCGCCCCGCCACCGGCACCTGGGCCTTGCAGAAATAAATCGCCAAGTGGCGCAGCATGTATCGCCACCGCATTGGTCTCATTGACAACATGAGCCAGCGCGTCGCCGTTTTTCACCAGCATGGGCGTCACTTCGGCATAGACGCCATCGGCCTGTTTTTGCGCTTGCGCGACCAGCCGAACAACGCAATCAAATTGCGCTGCCAGCTCAATATCCAATGCCGTCAAATGGGCGATGCCCGTCACCGGCATGACATCCGTATCGGGTCGCAGGCCAAAGGCCAAAGCCGCCAGCAAGGACAATTTCTGCGCCGCATCGGCGCCGGATACATCCAAAGTCGGGTCGGCTTCGGCAAAGCCCTTATCCTGTGCGTCAGCCAATGCAGCGTCAAATGATGCGCCATGCGCGGCCATTTGCGTGAGAATATAATTGCATGTGCCGTTTAATATGCCGCCAATGCGCACAACATCATTGCCTGCCAGCCCTTCGCGCAACGCTTTAATGACCGGTATGCCGCCAGCGACCGCCGCCTCATAGGCCAGCGGCACATTATGGTGCGCCGATAAAGCCGACAGCGCGTCGGCATGGGAGGCCAAAAGCGCCTTATTTGCGGTGACGACCGGCTTGCCTGCCGCCAAGGCAGCGCTGACCAAATCAAGCGCCATGCCATCTGCCCCGCCTGCCAGCTCAACCACGACATCGACAGCGTCATCATTGACCAAATCCAGCGGATTATCGGCAAAATGCTGCGCCGACAAATCAATGCCGCGGTCGCGATTGCGGTCGCGGGCGCTGACCGCTGTCAATTCTGCGCCGCGCACTGCGCCGTCAAGCAGCCGTCCGGCAACTGTGGCGCCGACGGTTCCCAGCCCAACCAGACCGATACGCAAAACGCTCATGCCGTTTTCCGTTTTTCCTGATGAAATTCCATAAACCGCTTCAGATTGCGTCCTGCCTGACGGATGCGTTGCTCATTCTCAACCAAGGCAATGCGGACAAAATCATCGCCATATTCCCCAAAGCCAATTCCCGGCGAAACGGCAATATCCGCCTCCTGCAAAAGCAGGGTCGAAAACTCAAGCGATTTCATATTGTGAAACAGAGGCGGGATACGCGCCCAGGCAAACATGGTCGCCGCCGGAGACGGCACATGCCAGCCGCCACGGGCAAACACATCAATCAGCACATCACGGCGTTCTTTATAAACTTGCCGGATTTCGCGGATAACTTCTTCCGGACTGTCCAAGGCTGCCGCCGCTGCCACCTGAATCGGGGTGAAAGCGCCATAATCGAGATAAGATTTAATCCGGGTCAGTGCCGATATCAGACGCTCATTGCCGACCGCAAAACCCATGCGCCAACCGGGCATGGAGAATGTCTTGGACAGGGAGGTAAACTCAACCGCCACATCGCGCGCGCCCTCAACCTGCAAAATTGAGGGCGGCGGATTATCCTCATCGAAAAAAATCTCCGCATAGGCCAAATCAGACAGCACAATAATATCGTGCTTTTTGGCATAGGCGACCGCTTCCTTGTAGAAATCCAAATCGACCACTTGCGCTGTTGGATTGCCCGGATAATTCAAAACCAGCGCTTTCGGTTTGGGATGGCTGTGGGTCACTGCCCGATCCAGCACTTCAAAGAAATCGCAGCCTTCCTCAATCGGCAAATGGCGGATGGTCGCGCCGGAAATAATAAAGCCGAAGGCATGAATGGGATAGGTCGGGTTTGGCACCAGAATAACATCACCCGGATCGGTAATGGCCTGCGCCATATTGGCAAAACCCTCTTTCGAACCAAGCGTGGCGATAACTTCCGTATCCGGATTGAGCTTGACCCCGAAGCGACGCTCATAATAGCGCGCCTGTGCCTTGCGTAAGCCCGGAATGCCCTTTGACGCCGAATAGCGGTGGGTGCGCGGATTGCGAACGGTTTCCACCAGTTTTTCAACAATATGTTTCGGTGTCGGCAAATCCGGATTGCCCATGCCGAAATCAATAATATCCTTGCCCTGCGCGCGCGCTTGGGCTTTCAGCCGGTTGACCTGCTCAAACACATAAGGGGGCAATCTTTGAATGCGTTGAAATTCCTGCTCTGCCATCGTCTTCGCTTTCCATCCAGGTGGGCTATGCTAACATAAATCCTCTGACAACCGCCAATATGCCGCGCGATTGCGGCACGAAAAAGGCCGCATCAGGGAAAAAGCGGTTGCTGCCTCAACCCGCAATTCTCATCCAGCCCAAACATGATATTCAGATTCTGTATCGCCTGTCCGCTGGAGCCTTTCACCAGATTGTCGAGGGTGGAAAACAAAATCACCCTGCCCTCTATCCGGTCATCAAAGGCCGCCAGCAGGCAAAAATTGGAGCCGCGCACATGGCGTGTGCCAGGCACATCATCAACAATGCGGATAAATGCGTCATCGGCATAAAACGACGAAAGCGCCTTTTTCAAATCTGCCGCTTTCGCCCCGTTTCGCGTGCGCGCATAGACCGACAGCAATTCGCCGCGATTCATTGGCACTAAATGGGGTGTGAAACTGACCGTAACCGGCGCACCGGCCTTGAGCGCAATTTCCTGCTCAATTTCCGGCGCATGACGGTGCGCGGCCACACCATAAGGGTGCAGACCTTCAGCCACTTCGGCAAACAGATTTTCCTCTTTTAGGCTGCGCCCTGCGCCGGTCACACCGGATTTGGCGTCAATAATCAAATCATCGGCATCAATCAGACCGGCAGCGACCAACGGCAAAAGCAGGGTCAAGGCGGCGGTCGGATAGCAGCCGGGACAAGCAACCAGCCGCGCTTCGGTAATCGCCGCGCGATAATGTTCACTCAAACCATAAACCGCCTCACCCAACAGGTCAGGCGCGTCATGGCTGCGCCCATAAGTGTCGGCATAGACCGACGCATCACGCAATCTGAAATCTGCCGACATATCGATAATTTTCAAATGTTCCGGCAGGCTGGCAATCACATCTTGCGCCGTCGAATGGGGCAGACCGCAAATCACTGCATCAATATCTTGCCAATCCACAGCCTCCACCTTGACCAAGGGCGGCAGGTCAAGGCCGGCAAATTGCGGATAGAGCGCACCATAGGGTTTGCCGGCCTGGGCATTGGCGGTCAGCGCAGCAATCTCGACATGCGGATGACCGGCCAGCAGGCGCACAGAATCAGCACCGGTATAGCCCGATGCGCCAATCACGCAAATTTTCAGCCGTTTATCGGTCATAACGCTTTGTTCCATCTATCGCCTAGCTGCCGCCATCATGATTGACAGCCATAATTTCACCTTCGGCAACCAAAGTGTCGCCAACATAGACATTGCCCTTAAACTTATAAGCCATGCCACGCCGCCGGATTTTCTCAACATGTATCCGCATCTGGTCGCCCGGTATCACAGGATGACGGAAGCGCACCTTATCCACCGTCATGAAATAAATCAGCTTGGTTTCAATCGGATTGCCGGACAATTTGGCATTCTGCATCACCAATATGGCCGAGACTTGGGCAATGGCCTCAATGATAAGCACGCCGGGAAAGACTGGCCGTTCCGGAAAATGACCGGTAAACCATGGCTCGCTGGCCGTGCAGTTTTTAATGCCGACCGCGCGCTCCTCGCCTTCCATTTCCTCAACCCTGTCCACCAGCAAAAACGGATAGCGATGCGGCAGGAAGTCAAGAATCTCCTGAATTGTTACGCTTGTGCCATCAATAATGTCGCTCATCGAATCCCCCGAATAAGACTTACCCTTTTAATATCAAAAAAAGGGACCTTCCGGCCCCTTTTCTTTGCCGCACGGGCAAAAAGTGAAAAGAAACCTAGCGTTTCGAGAATTGGAAGCTCCGGCGCGCCTTGCGACGGCCATATTTTTTGCGCTCCACAACGCGGCTGTCACGGGTCAAGAAGCCGCCGCTTTTCAGCACCGGACGCAGACCCGGCTCGTAATAGGTCAGAGCCTTGGACAGACCGTGGCGCACCGCACCGGCTTGGCCGGAAAGGCCGCCACCGCTAACCGTGGCAACAATGTCAAACTGACCATCGCGCTGTGCTGTCACCAAAGGCTGACGCACCATCATTCGCAGAACCGGTCGGGCGAAGTATTTTTCCTCTTCGCGACCATTGACCGTAATCACACCGCTGCCCGGCTTTATCCAGACGCGGGCAATGGCATTTTTCCGCTTACCGGTCGCATAGGCGCGGCCTTGCGCGTCAATTTGCGGCTCCACCGGTGCGCTGACTGCCTCGCTCACAGGCGCAACATCACCGCCGGCCATGGCCTGATCCAGATTTTCAAGAGTGGTTTCAGACATCTTTAATTCCTTACATTTTTCGCATTCATGGCAGCCACATCCAACACTTCCGGCGATTGCGCCGTGTGCGGGTGGTCACTGCCTGCATAGACCCGCAAATTGCCCATTTGCTGACGGCCAAGCGGGCCGCGCGGCAACATGCGCTTCACAGCCAATTCCAGCACGCGCTCCGGAAAACGCCCGTCAAGGATTTTCTCCGGCGTGGTTTCCTTAATGCCGCCCGGATAACCGGTATGGCGGTAATAGGTTTTGTCGCCGCGCTTTTTACCGGTGAATTTCACCTTTTCAGCGTTAATCACAATCACATTATCGCCGCAATCCATATGCGGGGTAAAGCTGGGCAAATGCTTGCCGCGCAAGCGGGTGGCAATAACTGTCGCCAGACGACCAACCACCATGTTTTCGGCATCAATCAATATCCATTTCTTATCAATATCAGCCGGTTTTGCAGAATAGGTTTTCATCATTTTGTCCATCATCAACAAAGGCGACGCCACGCGCCGCCGGATGCACCTTTTATAATGAGCCATCTCCCCTTACGCAACGCTTTTATCATCAGGTTTATAAAGCAAAAACAATTTCTTATGAAATTGGTAAATAATTACCGTATTGGTAATGCGCCGGAATGGCGCAGAAAATGTAAATGGGCGACCGCCAGTCCCAGCACCAGCACCGCACCAAGCTGGTGCGCCGCCGCCAAGCCCATAGGCAGAACCAGCACCAATGCAACAATACCCAAGAGTGCTTGCCCGGCCACACCGACGCCCAACCACAGGGCGGATTGGCGCAGCCTGTTGTCACCGGCCAACCCACGCACGCGCCAGACATGCCAAAATGTCAGCCCAACCAGAAAATAGGCCATGACGCGATGGTCAAACTGCACGGTCAGATGATTTTCAAAGAAATTGAGATAGGCGGGCTGCTGCGCCAACAGGCCGGACGGGATAAACTCCCCATCCATGGTCGGCCAATCATTATAAGTCATGCCGGCATCAATACCGGCAACCAGCGCGCCCATCAGCGATTGCATAATGACCAGCCCGACCAGTCCCGCCGCCCAAAATTGCAGCCCTGCCCAAGCCGGTCTTGCATCGCGCAATGTGCCGCGCCAATAAGACATAGCCAGCCAAAAACAGGCGGCAAAAATAATCAAAGCCAGCCCCAAGTGCATGGCGAGGCGGTATTGGCTGACATCGACGCGGTCGGTTAGCCCGCTTTGCACCATATACCAGCCCATAAAGCCTTGCAGACCGCCCAGCGCAAACAGACCCAGCAACGCTGGCAAATCGCTCAGCCGGATTTTTCTTTGCAGCAGAAACACAAGAAACGGCACAAAAAACACCAGCCCGACCAAGCGGCCAAGTTGGCGATGCCCCCATTCCCACCAATAAATAAACTTGAATTCCGACAGGCTCATGCCCTTATTGACCAGCTGATATTCCGGAATCTGCCGGTATTTCTCGAACTCCACTTCCCATGCCTCGGCATTAAGCGGCGGCAATGCACCGGCAACCGGCTGCCATTCGGTAATGGACAAGCCACTATCGGTCAGCCGCGTCAGCCCGCCGACCAGCACCATCATCACCACAAAAAACGCCACGGTAAACAACCAGACGGCGATTTGCCGGTCATGCTGGCGCGCGGGCGCGGTTATTGCCGTCTCATTCATGGTGATGATATAGCCTGTTCCGGCCGCGCTGACCTTGCGACCAAAGACCGCGTGCATGGGCGTCGCAGCCATTGTATAAGCGGGGCATGACCTCACCAAGCGGCAGCCCAAACACACCGGAACCCCCGCGCAAGCCCTTCCGCAAACCGTGGCTGCCCATGCGTGTGCGTAAGCTGATTGGACTGCTCGCCATGCTCGGCTTTTTGTTTTTCTATGCGCTGCTTATCATGACGCTGGCGGTGGCCGGATGGGCGCCGGAAAGCGGTTTTGCTGAATTTGTCTTTTATCTGGTCACCGGCCTTGGCTGGACGCCACCGGCGGCGTTTATCATCTGGTGGATGCAGCGACCCGACACACCGCCCGCCCGACCTACTGTATAGCCCCCCTGCCGCACAGCCCAAGCGGCGGGATAGAGGCCGGATAAGCTGGTTCGCCAGGCAATCTGCCCGCCAAACGGCCAGCAAGAATATCAATCAAGCAAAATATCAGTCAGCGCGACCGAACTGAAAAATATTCAGCGCAACCATCACAACAATGAAAATAACGATAGGCAGAATGGCAGTCATATTTGTTTCCTCACGTCACCAAACCCGACAAAGAGCCGGAAATGGTCGGAGCGGCGGGATTTGAACCCACGACCCCTTGTCCCCCAGACAAGTGCGCTACCGGGCTGCGCTACGCTCCGACTGACGCCGTTTCTAGGTTGTTTTCGCACGAAAGGCAAGCGCCGCGCTAGCTGTCCTGCTCGGCCAATAAATCGCGCGCATTTTGCAGCTTTTGGCGCGCCGAGCTGAGCGTGCGCCGTTGCGCCGCCGACAATCCGGCGGGCGCGGCACTGGCCGCCGCCGGCACAGAAGCCGCCAAGGTTTCAGCCGACTGGCCGGCCAGCTGGCGCACATGATTGACACCATGGTCTTTAATCAGTTTCTGCACGCCTTTAATGGTCATGCCCTGCCCATGCAGCAAATGTTTGATGCCGGTCACCAGCGCGACATCTTCGGGTCGGTAAAAGCGCCGATTGGAGGAACGCTTCAAAGGCTGTATCTGGGTGAATTTGCTCTCCCAAAACCGCAAAACATGCGGCTGAATCTCAAGCAGCGACGCAACCTCGCTGATGGTGCGATAGGCGGTGTCTGACTTTTCGGCACCCATATGCTATCCGGTCAGTCGGCCAACCCGGCCATTTTATTGATTTTCTGTTTCAGCACATTGCTGGCGCGAAAAGACAAAACGCGGCGCGGCGTGATAGGCACTTCCTCGCCGGTTTTCGGGTTGCGCCCGATACGCATTTTCTTGGCGCGCACGACGAATGAGCCGAAAGACGATAATTTGACCGTCTCGCCCCTGACCAATGCGTCGGATACTTCATCCAGCAAAGTCTCAAGGATTTGCGCCGATTCATTGCGCGACAAGCCAATCTCATTATAGACCGCCTCGGACAAATCATATCGTGTGATTGTTTTTCCCGCCATGCCGTAACTCCTCAATGCGATTAAACACAAAGGCGTTTTTATTGGCAACCTAATTTACCGGCTAAATCAATGTTTCTTACCAGCGAATAAGATTGGCGCCCCATGTCAGCCCGCCACCCATTGCCTCGGTCATCACCATGTCACCGGCTTTTATCTGCCCCGCCTCAACCGCTGCGTGCAGCGCCAACGGAATTGAAGCGGCGGAAGTATTGGCGTGGCGGTCAATGGTGATAATGGTTTTTTCCGGCGGCAAGCCGATTTTGTGCGCCACGCCGTCTATAATGCGTCGATTGGCCTGATGCGGCACAAACCAGTCAATATCGTCAATGGTATAGCCGGTTTGCTGCAACAGGCTGTTAATGGCATCGGAGATATTGCCGACCGCATGGCGGTAAACCTCGCGGCCTGCCATCCGCAAATGACCGGTCAGGCCATTGGTGGATGGCCCGCCATCAACATGCAGGATTTCCCATAAATTGCCGTCGCTGCGTAAATAGCTGCCAAGCACTTGCCGGTCATCCGGCGCGCCTGTCACGCCCTCCACAATCACCGCGCCTGCGCCATCGCCAAACAAGACTGCCGTGCCGCGATCTTGCCAGTCCAGCAAGCGGGTCATGGTCTCCGCACCAATCAGCAAAGCGCGCCGCGCCGTGCCGTTTTCTATCATGGCCGACACAACCGACAGGCCATAAACAAAGCCGGAGCAAACCGCCTGCACATCAAAAGACGCCCCGCCCGACATGCCCAATTTTTGCTGCACCAAAGCCGCCGTAGCCGGAAAAGTCAGGTCAGGCGTTGTGGTGGCAACGACAATCAAGTCAATATCATTGGCTGTCAATCCGGCATTGCCCAAGGCAGCCGCGCCCGCTTGCATTGCCAAATCAGATGTTGTTTCCCCGTCCGCCGCTTGATGGCGGGTGCGAATACCGGAACGCTCGGTAATCCATTCATCCGATGTGTCCATGATTTTGGCCAAGTCATGATTGGTGATGACTTTTTCCGGCAAATAGCTGCCGGTTGATATGATTTGTGCGCGTTTGTTCATTTTCTTGGCTCTCTTTTGGCCGGTGCTGTCAGTCCAGCGTTTCAGCCCAAGCGTCATCCAGTAAGGATTGCATATTATCTATATCATTGGCAATTTGCGCCGAAATATCAGCCTGTGCCACTTCAATCGCCACTTCGACAGCAGTCGCAAAGCCGGCAATATCAGCGCCGCCATGGCTTTTGACCACCGCCCCGTTTAACCCCAGAAACATGCCACCATTGGCACTGTTCGGATCCATGCGCTCGGCCAGCGAGGCAAAGGCGCCGCGTGCCAATAAATAGCCGAGCTTTGAAATCAGGCTGCTGGTCAGGGCTTGGCGTAAATAAGTGGCGATTTGCCGTGCCGTGCCTTCCGCCGTTTTCAAGGCGATATTGCCGGTAAAGCCCTCCGTTACCACCACATCGGCATCACCCCGGCCAATGCCATCACCTTCAACAAAGCCGACATAATTCAAATCAGAGCGTTCGAGCAAATCATTGGCATCACGCACACCATCTGTGCCTTTAATATCTTCAACGCCGATATTCAAAATCCCAATTGTCGGCTTGCTCATGCCAAAAACAGTGCGCGCATAGGCAGCGCCCATAACGGCAAATTGGACATATTGTGCCGGAGAGCCGCCAATAGTAGCCCCCACATCAAGCACCACGCTTTCACCGCGCACAGTCGGCCAGACGGCGGCTATGGCGGGGCGCTCAATACCGGGCAAAGTCCGCAAGATAATTTTCGCCATCGCCATCAACGCACCGGTATTGCCCGCCGATACGCATGACTGCGCCCTGCCCTCTTTCAATGCCTCAACGGCGCGCCACATGCTGCTGACTTTGCGCCCCTGCCGCAAGGCGATGCTGGGCTTGTCATTCATGCTGATGGCTGTGTCGCAATGCTCAATCGTGCAAATGGCGGCCAGTTCGGGAAACGCGGCCAGCTCGGCTTCTATTTCTTCAGCCTTGCCGAACAGTAAATACGCAATATCGGGGCGCTGGCGGCGCAAGCGTGCAAGTGCCGGAATGGTGACGGAGGGGCCGAAATCGCCGCCCATCGCATCCACCGAAATCACCAATTTTGTCAAATTCAGGCCCCCGACACTGACAGGGTTTACATCAATTATGCCGACACACCCATCTCAGCGACGGAAAATGATACAATTTGCGAGAGATTTCAACCCTCATCCGGTTTATCGCGCAATTCGGCCAAAACCGCAAAGGGTGAGGCGGGTTGCGCTTCATCATCCGCATCACCATCGCCATAAGCATCAAATTCGGCATCGGCGTGGCGCGGCCAAGGCGGAATAGCAAGAGCCAGATATTGCATCGCCATATCACCAATATCGGCCTGTCCGTCTTTCAACGCTTCGGGTAAATCGGTTTCCACATCATCATCGGGAATGACAAATTGAGCCAGAATATCGGCCGGCTGAAACTGAATTGTGAAATCTTCGTCAATCTGCGTCCAGACCGGCTCAAGCGTCACGCCGCAAATCTGCTGCACACGCCCACAGACACGACCGGTGGCCCGCAAACCGGCTTTGTCAAATGGCACGATATGTGATTGCACGCGAACCGCCTCAATGGCTTCAAGCTGAAACCTGTCAGCCAGCGCGGCGCATGTGGCAGCGTCCGCTTCAAAATTGACATCCAGCCCATTGGGCGGCACGTCATCGCGCAATATGACATGGCTGAATACCGGCTTTTCATTTTCCGGTGGCGCGCCTGCCGAGCCGTCCCTCTCCGAATGGGTCATGCTTTACCCCACTCAAAACCGGCAAAAGCATCGCCGTTCAAAATGGTTTCAAGCGGCAGACCCGCCAAATGCGCCTCCAATGCCAGCGTATAATCGGCCAGCCGGTCAAAGTCTTTGCTGTCATCCTGCGGCGACAAATTACGTCCCAATACTTCGCCAATCAGGGCTTTGCGGTCTTGCGGCGCGGGCGTCGCCTTGCCCATTGCCTCATCATAAGCGGCGGCGCGGCCATAATAGGCTTGCGCCATTTTGCGAATTTTCTTACCGACACCCAAATCACCAACGCCCATTTCGCGCATGGCTTGATCCATATCGCGGAAAAACCGGTCGAATAAATCTTGTCCCAATGCCTCGCGGGCAACCCCCTCGGCGCGCAGACGGCGCAAAACCAGATGCACATGCAGCACCATAATGTCAAACCGCCCGTCAAAACTGTCAGGCGCGCCATTATCGCCAAACAAAGCCGGCAATCGCGCCTGTTTGACAATCAGTGCATAAACGCCAGCCATATTGGCTGTTTTTTTGCGTCTGAAGAAATCCATCAAAGCCATGACAATGCTGTCGCTCCGTTTATCACCCTGAACGCTGCAAATTGCGCTTGCAAGCCGTCGCGTGATGGGTATGGTCACGCTGATTTGTGTTTTAGGGATTTCGTTCCACATGGCAAGACTGGACGTGAAAAATTTGGGCGCAAAGGGTCGCACCCGCCAAGTAGAGGGTCGCAGCTTGGCAGTTCGCCATAAGGGTCAAAAGACCGCGCCAAAACTGGCAATAGCACTGCTTGGCACTGCCCTGCTGGCCTGCGCGCCGGTGGTTGACAATCGTGGTTATGTTTTCGATGAGGGGCTGGTTACAAAGCTCCAGAAAAACAGCATGACCATGCAGCAGGCAACCGGCATGCTTGGCTCTCCCTCTATGCGCTCCTCTATAAATGGCGAGGCGCTGTATTATATTCACAGCGTGATTGTCACCGAATCCTATCGCGCGCCAATCGAAACCGACCGCAAGGTGATGGCACTATATTTTAATGCTGACAAAGTGCTGCAAGACTATGCGGTTTATGGTTTGCGCGACGGGCTGATAGTGCCAATTGTGCCGCGCACAACGCAATCGCAGGGGCGCGAATTGTCTTTTATCGAGCAGATATTTGGCAATCTTGGCCGCTTTGACGGCGACCCGACTGCCCAATTCTAAAAATCGGCAATAAAAACCCCGGCACAGAACACTGCGCCGGGGCTTTTATCTATTGTTGCGGCTTAGTGAGCCAGAATGGCCAGCATCAGCAGCGCAACGATATTGGTGATTTTAATCATCGGATTAACCGCCGGGCCGGCTGTGTCCTTATAGGGGTCACCCACTGTGTCACCGGTTACGGCAGCCTTATGGGCTTCCGAACCTTTGCCACCATGATTGCCATCTTCGATATATTTCTTGGCATTGTCCCAAGCCCCACCACCGGCGGTCATGGACAAAGCAACAAACAGGCCGGTCACAATCACGCCGAGCAGCATGGCTCCAAGCGCCGAGAAAGCCGCCGAGCGGTCAGCAATCATTTGAATGATAAAATACAGAGCAACAGGTGACAGCACCGGCAGAAGTGACGGCACAATCATTTCCTTAATGGCCGAGCGCGTCAGCAGGTCAACGGCTGCCGTATAATCCGGCTTTTCCGTGCCTTTCATAATGCCCGGCTTTTCCTTGAACTGACGGCGCACTTCTTCAACAATAGCACCGCCGGCACGGCCAACGGCCATCATGCCCATCGCACCAAACAGATAAGGCAGCAGACCGCCGACAAACAGACCTGTCACCACATAGGGGTTGGACAGAGAGAAGTCAGGCGTCACACCGGCAAAATACGGATATTGCTCGGCATTGGCTGTGAAGAAGCGCAAGTCTTGTGTATAGGCTGCAAACAGCACCAGCGCACCCAGACCGGCAGAGCCAATGGCATAGCCTTTGGTGACCGCTTTGGTGGTGTTGCCAACGGCGTCAAGCGCGTCGGTTGTGTTCCGCACATCTTCCGGCAGTTCCGCCATTTCCGCGATACCACCAGCATTGTCCGTCACCGGGCCGAAAGCGTCCAGCGCGACCACCATACCGGCCAGTGCCAGCATAGTCGTCACCGCAATGGCGATACCAAACAGACCGGCCAGCGAATAAGTAGAGATAATGCCGACCACAATCACCAAAGCCGGAAGAGCAGTCGCTTCCATAGAAACGGCCAGCCCCTGAATGACATTTGTGCCGTGACCGGTTTCCGAAGCGGCGGCAACCGATTTCACAGGACGGTAATTAACGCCGGTGTAATACTCGGTAATCCAGATAATCGCGCCAGTGATGACCAGACCCAAAACGCCGCACATATAGAGGCTCATGCCGGTAAAGACCTGCGCCTCAATCACCCGTTGCGTATCCAGCCCGATAAGCTGGTCGGTCACGAAATAAAGCGCAATCAGCGACAGCACCGCCGAAGCGATAAAGCCTTTATACAGCGCACCCATAATGTTGTTGCTGGCACCCAGCCGCACAAAGAATGTGCCGATAATCGAGGTGACAATGCATGTGCCGCCAATGGCCAGCGGATAGACCATCATATCCAGTGCGTCGGCCGTGAAGAAAATCGACCCCAGTACCATTGTCGCCACAATAGTCACTGCATAGGTTTCAAACAAATCGGCGGCCATGCCGGCGCAGTCGCCCACATTGTCGCCCACATTATCGGCGATTGTCGCCGGATTACGCGGGTCATCTTCGGGGATACCGGCCTCAACCTTACCAACAAGGTCACCACCAACATCAGCACCTTTGGTAAAGATACCGCCGCCCAGACGGGCAAAAATCGAAATCAGCGAAGCACCGAAGCCGAGCGCGACAAGCGCGTCCACCACTTCGCGGCTGTTTGGGTCAAGGCCAAGGCCAAACACCAGAATGGCGAAGTAAACGGCCACGGCCAGCAAGGCCAGACCAGCCACCAACATGCCGGTCACAGCACCGGAACGGAATGCCATAGACAGACCGGCGGCAAGGCTCTCACTGGCAGCTTGCGTGGTACGCACATTGGCGCGCACCGATACCAGCATACCGACATAACCGGCCAGACCGGACAATGCGGCGCCGATAATAAAGCCGATGGAAACTTTGACGCCGAGCAGCCAGGCCACCAGCAACGCAATCACCACACCAACAATCCCGATGGTGCGATATTGGCGGTTGAGATAGGCTCCTGCCCCTTCCTGAATAGCAGACGCAATTTCCTGCATCCGTTCATTACCGGCATTGGCTGCCAAAATGCTGCGAACGGCCCAGATACCATAAATGATAGCCAGAATACCGGCAGCAATGATAAGCCACATTGAAGTGCTCATTACATCACCTTTCGTTTTTCCTGATAAAGACCGCGCCGAAGCACGTCCCCTCCATTAAAGTCGGGCGAACATGCCAAAAAAAACCTGCAAAAGCAAGAAACGGAAAGCAAAAACCTGCATTTTGCACGAATTTGTTCAAAAATGCTGATAGCCGCGTCGGCTGATGGCGACCTCAACCCCATCAGCATCCAGCAATATGGCGCGCGCCGCATCTATATCGCCCGCGCCAACGCCGCTTGGCAGGGCGGCGACCGAGCCGATTCGGTTGATGGCGATATTGGCCTGTTGCGCTATTGCCGAAACCGCATCGCGCGCATTGGGCGGCGCGGTAAAGGCCAATTGCGCGTCATCACCGGCGCTGACCAATTGCGCCAGACCGTTCTCATCCGACGCGGCAAAAGCCGCACCCGCCGCCGACAGGCCTATGGCCGCCGCCGATAATTGCATCGCCACACCAGAGGCTTGACAAATATGGTCAAGGTCGGCCATCAACCCATCCGACACATCAATCGCCGCATGGGCATACTGGCGCAAAACGGGCGCAAGCGCGACCGGCGGTTGCGGGTCGGCATAGGCGTTAGCCAAAAGCTGCCCGTCAAAAGCCGACAAAGCGGGCGGCAATTTGCCAGTCACCGCCAACAAGCCAATAAGGCCGTCACCGATTGTGCCGGTAACATAAACATCATCGCCTGCCCGCGCATTGGCGCGGCGCACCATTTCGCCCGTCGGCACAAGCCCATGCGCTGCCAGTGACACAAATCCGGTTGCCGAACGCACCGTATCCCCCCCCCATAGCGGCATGTTAAAGCGCGCCAAACATTTCGCCAGAGCCTTGGCAAATCCGGTCAGGAAAGCTTCATCCCAATCCGGCGCGACACCCAAGGTTAAAAGACACCCGACCGGCGCAGCACCCTTGGCGGCAAGGTCGGCCGCATTGCAGGCAACCAATCGCGCAGCAATCATATCGGGCGGTGCATTGGCTGGAAAATGCACATCCGCCACCAAAGCATCTGTGGTCAGCACCAATTCCATATCCGGTGGCGGTCGGAACAGTGCCGCATCATCGCGCAACCCAAGACCGGCAGCGCCAGCCATAGGTCGGAATAATTGGTCAATCAGGTCAAACTCACCGGTCATGGCGGCGTCTCAACCACCCGCCAAACCAGTATCGGATAATTGCTGGGCGATATTGTCGAGCAGCGCATTGGCCATGCCGCCCTCGCCACCGTCAAAAAACGCATGCGCCAAATCGACATATTGGGAAATAACCACTTTTTTTGGCACATTTTCGCCATGCGCCAATTCTTGCACACCGCAGCGCAATATCGCCCGCAGCGTGCTGTCAAGCCGCGCCAATTGCCATTTATCGCCAAGATAGCTGTCAACCAGCCGGTCGATTTCAACCTGATGGGCAATCACACCGCGCAAAATGAACTCAAAAAAATCGGCATCGGCGGCGGGCAGGTCAATCCCGGCCTGCAAATTGTCAAGCGGCGCATCGATATTGTGAGACTGGAATTGGGCAATCACCTCATCCAGCGATGTGCCGGCCAGCTCCATTTGATAGAGCGCCTGCACGGCCAGCAAACGCGCCGCCAGCCTATTGTCTTTTGTATAGCTCGTCATGCCCCGTCTTATCGCGAAGCAAAGTCGTCGCGCAAGCGCAATAGTGCCAGACAGGCATTTGCCGCGCCGCCGCCCTTATCTTTTTCGGTGCGCCGACAGCGCGCCCAAGCTTGCGCTTCATTTTCAACGGTCTGAATCCCATTGCCAATGGCCAGCTCATCGCGGAGTCCCAAATCCATCAGACCGCGCGCACTTTCATTGCAGACAATCTCATAATGGGTGGTCTCGCCGCGAATAACCACGCCAAGCGCGACATAGCCGTCAAACAGGCCGGTTTGCGCCGCTTGCTTTATCGCCACCGGCACTTCCAGCACGCCCGGCACGGCTATTCTTTCATAGGTGCAGCCGGCTTCATCCAATATGGCCGCCGCACCTTCGGCCAGCGCATCGGCCATATCTTCGTAAAATCGCGCTTCCACAATAAGAATGTTTTTCGACATGCTCGCCTCTATTTCAAAATCGGTCGCTGACCGGCAATTTTCAAATCATAACCTTCCAGCGCAACAACGGTGCGCGGCGTATCGGACAGTAATTCGATTTCATGCAAGCCCAAATCCAGCACAATTTGTGCGCCAACCCCATAATCGCGCAGCCGCGTCGGCTCGGCATCGCCGACATCGCGCGGATTGAGCGTATCAGAAAACGGCGTTGGCGAAGTATTGCGGATGAAAACAATCACGCCGCGCCCTTCCTGCTCAATCAGTTCCATTGATTTTTGCAAGGTTTTGGCGCGCGGCATGGCCGAGCCAAGCACATCGGCGACAATGTTTTCAGCGTGAAAGCGGGTCAAAACCGGATTCGAGCCGGAAATATCGCCTTTGACCAGCGCAATATGTTCTTCATTTTCAATCGTGTTCAGATAGACAATGGATTTGAATGTGCCGGCATTGGCGGTTTCAAAATCGGTTTCATGAATCCGCGTAATCAGCGTGTCATTGCGGCGGCGATAGGCGATTAAATCAGCAATTGTGCCGAGTTTCAGCCCGTGCAATTGCGCGAACTGCACCAAATCGGGCAGCCGCGCCATTGTGCCGTCATCATTCATGATTTCGCAAATCACGCCGGACGGATATAAGCCCGCCAGCCTGGCAATATCAACCGCCGCTTCTGTGTGTCCGGCGCGCATCAAGACACCGCCTTCGCGCGCGACCAGCGGAAACACATGGCCGGGCGAGACAATATCCGTCTGTCCCTTGGTCGGGTCAATGGCAACAGAAATTGTGTGCGACCGGTCATGGGCGGAAATACCGGTTGAAATCCCCTCGCGCGCTTCAATGGAAACGGTGAAGGCTGTTTGATGGCGTGACTGGTTGGTTTGCGCCATAAGTTCAAGATTGAGTTGCTGGGCGCGGTCGCGCGGCATAGCAAGGCAAATCAGGCCACGGCCGAATTTCGCCATGAAATTAATCGCTTCCGGCGTCGCCATTTGCGCCGGAATAATGAGGTCGCCTTCATTTTCGCGGTCTTCGGCATCGACAAGCACAATCATTTTGCCATTGCGGGCATCCTCGATAATGTCTTCCGGCGGTGACAAAAATTGACTGAATTCGCTCATTGCTTTCTCCCTGTTGTTTGGCCAGATTATCACTCGGCCAGCAAATCGGCACTTTCGCGCAGACGCGCGACATAGCGCGCCAACACATCTATTTCCAGATTCACGCGGTCATTTTCCTGCGCCTGCCCCCAGCAAGTCACATTTTGCGTGTGCGGTATCAAATTGACGCCAAATGTCAGCCCCGACACTTCATTGACGGTCAGCGAAGTGCCATCCAGCGTCACCGAGCCTTTCGGGGCAATAAACGGCATCAGCTTTTTGGGTGTTTCAAATACATAGCGCAGGCTGTCGCCCTCCGGCGTGATGGAGGCAATGCGCGCAATCCCGTCAACATGGCCGGACACAATATGCCCGCCCAGCTCATCGCCCATTTTCAGGGCGCGCTCAAGGTTCAAAGTCGAACCTTCCTGCCAGTCACCGGCGGTTGTGACATCAAGTGTTTCCTTTGACGCTTCAACACCAAACCAATGGTCGTTTTCATCACTGCCCTTCTCAATCACGGTCAGGCAAACACCGGAGCAGGCAATTGACGCGCCAAGGTCAATATCCGCCGGGTCATAGGCGGTGGCAATGTCAAAGCGCGTGTCACCGGCGCGGGTCAGCCGGATGATTTTGCCAATATCTGTAATAATGCCGGTAAACATGATTTTCTTCCTTTCACGCCCGCGCGGACGTTTCTGCTGCCTGTTTATGACTGTGCCATAGGCTGAATTGGTCATCGCCCAGCATCCGCACCTCACTGCGCGTGAAACCGGCCATATCGGCCAACCCCATAGCTGATATATCACTTTCGCCTTCTATATCTACATCATGCGGCGCGGCAAACAGGGCAATCGCATCGACCATATTATCGGCCAAAAAACCGGCGGCGAGGCGCGGGCCGGATTCCAGCAAAACCCGCGTATAACCGCGACTGGCCAAATGATGCAAAACCGCATGTGGTGTCAAATGTTGGAAAGCCAGTTGCAAAAAGGCTTTCGGCGCGGCCTCGCCATTCTCGCAATAAAGCAGCACCGGCTCGGTCTGCGCTTTTTGCGCCAGCTTGCAGGCTTCGGTCAATTTTCCGTCGCGGCTCATAATGGCGATTTGCGGCGACGCACTGGTCATGCCGGGCAAGCGGCAATCCAGTGACGGGTCATCGGCGCGCACTGTGCCGCTGCCAGTCAATATCACATCATGTTGGGCGCGTAATAAATGCCCATAATTGCGCGCCAGCGCGCCGGTAATCCAAGGTGATTGGCCTTGCGGGGTTCGCATAAAGCCATTTTTGCTGACCGCCAGTTTCAGCGTCACCATCGGTCGGGCTTGTGTCAATCGCGTCACAAATCCCAAATGCGCGCGCGCCGCCTGTTCAGCCAGCAACCCGGCTTGCACATTTATTCCTGCGGCAGCGCATTTTTGCGCGCCCTGCCCAGCCGTGCGCGGGTCGGGGTCAGCCATCGCATAAACCAAACGGGCAATACCGGCCTCTATCAACGCATCGGCGCAAGGCGCGGTTTTGCCGTGATGGGCGCAAGGCTCAAGCGTTACATAAGCGGTTGCGCCGCGCGCGCGTTCACCGGCTTCAGCCAAGGCGACAGCTTCAGCATGCGGGCGACCTGATTTTTGCGTCCAACCCGTGCCGACAATTTCTCCGGCAGCAGAGACCAGCACACAACCGACAGCAGGATTGGGGGCGGTCAACCCCGTCCCAAACGCGCCCAAGCGCAAGGCTTGGTTCATAAAGTCAATGTCGGTTTGGCTGAACCCAGCCGCATCCTGTGTCATCCGACCTCCGTTCCCGGCGGTCAGTAATCCCGTTTGGTCGGGCTGGACATCTCGCCGAGAAATTCTTCAAAATCCTTGGCTTCGCGGAAATTGCGGTAAACCGATGCGAAGCGCACATAGCCGACCTGGTCGAGGGCATAAAGGCCTTCCATCACCATTTCGCCAAGGCGTTTGGCGGAAATCTCCGACTCGCCCTCGCTTTCAAGCCGACGCACAATGCCACTTACCATACGCTCAATACGCTCCGGCTCAACGGGGCGTTTTCGCAGAGCGATTTGCACAGATCGCATGAGCTTGTCGCGGTCAAACGGCACTTTGCGACCGGTATTTTTGACAATGGTCAATTCGCGCAATTGCACACGCTCAAAAGTGGTAAAACGCCCGCCGCAATCAGGACATTCGCGCCGCCGCCGGATGACCGAACTGTCCTCGGTGGGACGGCTGTCCTTCACCTGCGTGTCGGCATTCATACAATAAGGGCAACGCATGACAGGCTCGTCAGTAAATCGGGAAATCCGCGCACAGGGCTTCGACTTCGCCGCGCACTTTGCTCTCCGTGTCAGGAGCCGCTTCGCCGCCATTGGCGGCTACAGCTTCAAGAACTTCGGCAATCCAATCGCCGACTTTCTGGAACTCAGCAACGCCAAAGCCGCGCGTTGTGCCAGCCGGTGTGCCAAGCCGCACGCCCGATGTAATAGTTGGCGGTTGCGGGTCAAATGGCACGCCATTTTTATTGCAGGTAATATGCGCGCGCTCCAAGGCCGCCTCGGCGATATTGCCGGTGACATTTTTTGGGCGCAAATCAAGCAACACCAGATGATTATCCGTGCCGCCCGATACAATATCAAAACCATGCCCTGACAGGGTTTCCGCCAGCGCCTTGGCATTGGCCGCGACTTGCTGCATGTAAAGTTTGAAGTCAGGCTGCAACGCCTCACCAAAGGCAACCGCTTTGGCAGCAATCACATGCATGAGCGGGCCGCCCTGAATACCGGGGAAAATCGCCGAATTGAATTTTTTGCCGAGGTCAGCTTCATTCGACAATATCAGACCACCGCGCGGGCCGCGCAATGTCTTATGGGTAGTGGTCGTTACCGCATGGGCATAAGGCAGTGGGCTGGGATGCACGCCGGCAGCGACCAAACCGGAAATATGCGCCATATCGACCAGCAAATAAGCCCCGACACTGTCGGCAATCTCACGGAATCTTTTGAAGTCAATAATGCGCGGATAGGCCGAGCCGCCAGCAATTATCATTTGCGGCTTATGCGCGTCCGCCAGTGCTGCCACTTCATCATAATCAATCAAATCATCTTGCTGGCGCACACCATATTGCACAGCGTTAAACCATTTGCCTGATTGGTTGGGCGCCGCGCCATGCGTCAAATGTCCACCGGCGGCAAGGCTCATGCCCAAAATCGTGTCGCCCGGCTTAATCAAAGCCTGCATAACTGCCTGATTGGCTTGCGAGCCGGAATTGGGCTGCACATTGGCATAGGCGCAATCATAAAGCTGCTTGGCGCGCTCAATTGCCAGCTCTTCAGCAATATCGACATGCTCGCACCCGCCATAATAACGCCGCCCCGGATAACCTTCCGCATATTTATTGGTCAGCACCGAGCCTTGCGCTTCAAGCACGGCGCGCGAGACGATATTTTCCGACGCAATCAACTCAATCTGGTTTTTTTGCCGACCGGTTTCCAGTCCAATCACATCGGCAATGGCCGGGTCACGGCTGGCAAGCGAGTCGCCGAAAAAACCGACGGCATCGGAATCGGTCAATTTGGTTGATTCAGACATTGCAGTTCCTTTTCAAACAATGGATGGCTTCCAATTAACGTCATGGCAGCGTGTTTTGCCCATCTGTCCCGTGTCTAGCACAAAGCCAAAGCCAAACCAACCATCACGGCGGCGCATCTCGCCGCAGGTGATGTTTATGCCCAGAAATCCCTCTCAATCAGAACTTTTTTCAGCAGCGCGCAGTCATCGGTCATAATGCCGTCAACGCCGATATCGAGAAGTCGGTGCATTTCCGATTCGTTATTTATCGTCCAAACATGCACTTGCAGACCGAGCCGGTGGGCATGGGCAATGCTGCGCGGCGTGACCATTGCCACACCATAACGCGATATCGGAAATTGCAGGCAGGCGGCGTTGAAACGCGGCCGCCAACCGCCCCAGACCGAAAGCATGAATTGGCTCGCCCGTTTCGGGCCGACACTGTGGCATAGCGGCTTGTCGGACAGGCGCAGCACGGCCTCAATGCGCGCATCGCTGAACGCGCCAATACACACGCGCTCATGGCAGGCAGTGTGGTTGATAAGCCGCGCCAACGGCTCAGTGACCGCCGCGCTTTTGGCATCAATGTTAAAACGCGCTTCGGGAAACGCATCAAGCAATGCCACCATGCGCGGGATTTTGTGACCACCCGACAGGGTCAGCGCGTCAATCTCGGCAGCGGGCAGTTGGTTAATCGCCACATCCATGCCGACCATGCGCGACAAATCATTGTCGTGAAACGCATAGACTTCTCCGTCCAGCGAGGCATGGACATCGGTTTCGAGATAGCGATAGCCTTGCGCCACCGCATCGGCAAAGGCGGCCATTGTGTTTTCCGGTGCCACGCGGTCGCCGCCCCGATGGGCAAAAGCCAGCACACCTTCATGCTCAAGATAGGGTTCCTTCGTCACACGCATGGCCTCTCTCCCGTCCGATTGAATTTTAACCTTTGCCAATCAGCACAACAATTCTAGACTCACAATGGGTTAACGAATAGGGAGAGGTTCATGGCCATATCGGAATTGTCATCATTTCAGGCGGGCGGTCTTGCCATTTTTGTCATGCTGTCAGGCGTCTGGCTGTTCAGTGTTGTTAAAAAAGATGCCGGCATTATTGATGCGTTTTGGGGGCTGGGCTTTTCCGTCGTGGCTCTGGTAGGGCTTTTGGTGTCGGATAATCTGGAACCAATCACACAGGCAACCGGCCTGCTGGTTATTTTATGGGGTGTCCGGCTGTTCAGCCATTTATTGCGGCGTTGGCGCGGTGAGGAAGAAGAAGACCCGCGCTATCAGGCCATGCGCCGCAAACGCGGCGACAGCTTCTGGTGGCGCAGCATTTATGTCGTGTTTATTTTTCAAGGCTTGCTGATGTGGCTGGTCGCCATGCCTTATATGGCCGCTTTTTATTTTGGTGGCGCGGCCGCCCTGCCCGGCCTTGCCATACTCGGCCTGCTGATTGCGCTGGCCGGTCTGACTATGGAGACATTGGCCGATATTCAACTGACCCGTTTTCGCGCCACCGCACAGCCGGGTGATTTGCTGACCGATGGGTGGTGGAAATATACCCGCCACCCGAATTACTTCGGCGATGCGCTGTTCTGGTGGGGCATTTGGCTGGCGGTTGTCGCCGCGACACCGGAAGCGGTTTGGACAGTATTTGCGCCGGCGCTGATGAATTTCCTGCTGGTCAAAGTATCAGGGGCTGATTTGCTTGAATACAGGCTGCGTAAAAAGTCGGGCTATGAGGCTTATATGGAACGGACAAACCGGTTTGTTCCAAAGCTTTTCGGGTGATGATTTTCCGCTTTATGATTTATCACGCAATATATTGATAATACCGGAAAAATCAGCATCAGACTTGCCGCTTTCAGCCATTTGCTCATAAAGCCGTGCTGATGCTGTGCCAAGTGGTGTCGCGCTGTTGGCCGATTGTGCTGCCGCCTCGGCCAGATGTAAATCCTTCAACATCATGGCAGCGGCAAAACCGGGCGCATAATCTTTATTGGCCGGGCTGGTCGGCACTGGCCCCGGCACTGGACAATAGCTGGTCATCGACCAGCACTGGCCGGAGGCGGTGGAAGCAATGTCGAACAATGTCTGCCCGTCCAGCCCCAATTTTTCAGCTAACAAAAATGCCTCGCATGTGCCAATCATGGAAATGCCCAACAGCATATTATTGCAGATTTTAGCAACCTGCCCATTGCCCGCCTGCCCGGCATGAAAAATGTTTTTGCCCATAGCGGCCAAAACCGGTTGTGCGCGCGCGAAAGCCTGCGCTGTGCCGCCAGTCATGAATGTCAGTGTCGCCGCTTCAGCGCCGCCCACCCCGCCGGAGACCGGCGCATCGACCATGTCGAAACCGGCCTGTCCGGCAGCATCGGCCACAAGCCTTGCAGTTTCCACATCAATGGTTGAGCAATCAATCAGCAAAGCCTCCAATGGTGCTGCGGCCAGCACACCGGCCTCGCCAGTGTAAACGCTTTCCACATGCTGACCGGCAGGCAGCATGGTGACCACAAGCTCCGCGCCCGCCACCGCTTCGGCCACAGTTGCGGCAATCGCCCCGCCCGCGCCGGCTAAGGCGTTGCAAGCATCACCAGATACATCAAAACCGGTGACATCATATCCGGCAGCGACAAGATTGCGCGCCATGGGCAATCCCATATTACCCAGCCCGATAAACCCTGTTTTTAACATTTTATCTCTCCCCGAAAGTCAATTCTTGGTCGCCCAAGGATGCAAATATCGCGTCAATCTGCGCCGCCGTCACATCTGCGTGCCGCGCCGGCGACCAAAGCGGCGCATTATCCTTATCGATAATAATGGCGCGCACGCCTTCGTAAAAATCCGGCAAAGCCATCATCCTTGTCACGGCGCGCATTTCAATCTGCATACAGCAATCAAAATCTTGCGCCGCGCCATCGCGCATTTGCCGCAAAGCCACCGCCGCGCTGGTCGGTGATTTGGTGTTGATAATGTCAATCTGCTTTTGCGCCCAAGCGGCTTTTTCATCACCGGTCGCTGCCTGCGTTTCCAGAGCCGCCAAAATGTCGGTCACTTTGTCGCCGGCAAACAATGCATCAATATCGGCTTGCAAATCGGGCAATTGGGCGACGCCCATCGCCTCATGCATGGTGTCCAATGTCGCTTCAACCGGTGCGCCACCAGCCAGCGCAGCTTTTAATTCCGGCAGGCGCGCTGCCGGCATAGTGTGGGTGGCAATACCCGCATAGAGGCAATCGGCGGCTTTCAAACGCGCACCTGTCAGCACCATATAGCTGCCAATCTCACCTGGCAGGCGTGGCAGAAAATAAGTGCCGCCCACATCGGGCAACAGGCCAATGCCGGTTTCAGGCATGGCAAATATGGTGTTTTCCGTCGCCACGCGATAGCGGCCATGCACGGACACGCCCACGCCGCCGCCCATAGTGATGCCGTCCATCAGCGCAATATAAGGTTTCGGGAAAATCTTTATCATGCGGTTGAGCTGATATTCCTCGCGGTAAAATCCCGCGGCTTCCGGCGCATTAACGCGCCCCCAATCATGCAAGGCGCGAAT
The DNA here is from genome assembly GCA_038123715.1 of Rhodobiaceae bacterium. Classification (GTDB taxonomy): domain Bacteria; phylum Pseudomonadota; class Alphaproteobacteria; order RS24; family RS24; genus JAYPAN01. The sequence continues at coordinate 30,810 of JAYPAN010000008.1, forward strand.
ATCGCCACCGGCGCAAAAACCGCGCGCGCCCGCGCCTTCAATAAGAATATGCGACACGCCATCATCATTGGCCCAAGCGCGCAATTGCGGCACCATAGCGCGCACCATGCCCAGCGTCAGCGCATTGAGCGCATCGGGTCGGTTCATCACAATAAGCGCGCTTGCGCCTTCAGTGGAAAAAACAACGTCGTCGGTCATAAATCCGTGTCTCGGCCTAATCCTTGAGCAAGTGACGGGCAATAATCACCCGCATGATTTCATTGGTGCCTTCAAGGATTTGATGCACGCGCAAATCGCGCACCATGCGCTCGACCTGGTAATCCTTCAAATAACCATAGCCGCCATGTATTTGCAGCGCCTCATTGGCGACATTGAAACATAAATCTGTGACAAAACGCTTGGCCATAGCCGATTTCATCGTCGCTTCGGGATGACCCGCATCCAACGCCTGCGCGGCATGACGCAACATGAGCCGCGCTGCCTGCACCTCGGTTGCCATATCAGCCAGCTTGAATTGTATAGCCTGAAATTCGGCGATTTGCTGACCGAATTGCGTGCGTTCGCGGGCATAATCAAGTGCCGCATCCAGCGCGCGTTGCGCCGTGCCAAGCGAACAGGCGGCGATATTCAACCGCCCGCCATCCAAACCCATCATGGCGAATTTGAAACCATCACCTTCCGCCCCGACACGATTGGCCACCGGCACACGGCAATCTTCAAAAATCACCTGCCGCGTCGGCTGGTTATTCCAGCCCATTTTGCGTTCATTGGCACCAAAGGACAGACCCGGCGTGTCTTTTTCAATGATGAAACAAGACACACCCTTGGCGCCCTCATCACCGGTACGCACCATGGCGACATAGATATCCGACACACCGGCTCCGGAAATAAACGCCTTGCCGCCATTCAGCACATAATCGTCACCATCGCGCACAGCACGGCTACGCATGGCGACGGCATCACTGCCCGATCCCGGCTCGGTCAGGCAATAGCTGGCAATCAATTCCATATTGGTCAGGCGCGGCACATATTTTTCGCGCTGCTCTGGCGAGCCAAATTTGTCAATCATCCAGCCAGCCATATTGTGAATCGTCATAAAGGCGGCGGTCGAGGTGCAGCCATAAGACAGGGCTTCAAACACAAGCGAGGCATCAAACCGCGTCAGCCCACTGCCGCCATGTTCTTCCGACAGATAAATACCGGCAAAGCCCAGCCCTGCCATTTCGCGCAGCGTATCGACCGGAAAGGTTTTTTCCTCATCCCATTCAGCCGCGAAGGGCGTTAGGTTTTCAGCCGCAAAATTTTGCGCCATATCCTGTATGGCCTGCTGCTCACCGGTCAATTCAAACATCCGCCACTCCCTTGCACCAAATTCATTATCATTGGCTTCCCCTTTTTTAGTAAAATAGCTGAAAACCGGCATGGCGCAACCATCCGCGCATGGTAGATGCGATTTGCTGCTGACATATTGGCGACAAACTGGCATAAGCAGAACTGACGCGACAACCATCTGACGGCAGACTTGACCCGTGAAGAAGTTTCGGGGGAAATCATGACACAAAGAGAGTTTCCACATACCCGTATGCGCCGCTTGCGCCGCACTGACTGGTCGCGCCGGTTGGTGCGCGAAAACGCGCTGAGCGTGGATGATTTGATTTGGCCGATTTTCATTATTGACGGCGACAATCAGCGTCAGCCGGTTGCCTCCATGCCTGATGTAGAGCGCCTCAGCATTGATTTGGCCGTCGAGGCAGCCGACCATGCCGCCAATCTAGGGATTCCGGTGATTGCGCTGTTTCCCAATACACTGCCCGATTTACGCAGCGATGACGGGGCAGAAGCCTTTAACCCCGACAATCTGGTCTGCCGCGCCACCCGCGCCATTAAAGATGCAGTGCCGGATATTGGCATTTTATGTGATGTCGCGCTTGACCCCTATACTGCCCACGGCCATGACGGGCTGCTTGATGGCGACATTATTTTGAATGATGAGACGGTGGACGCGCTTATCCGCCAAACACTGACCCAGGTAGAAGCAGGCTGCGATATTATTGCCCCCTCCGACATGATGGATGGCCGCATTGGCGCAATTCGCGCGGCGCTGGAAAGCGAGGGTTTTCAGGACACGCTCATCATGGCCTATAGCGCCAAATATGCTTCCGCCTTTTACGGGCCATTCCGTGATGCGGTTGGCTCTGGCGGGCGGCTGCGCGGCGACAAGAAAACCTATCAAATGGATCCGGCAAACAGCGATGAGGCGATACATGAGATTGCCCTTGATATTGCCGAAGGCGCTGACATGGTGATGGTCAAGCCGGGCATGCCCTATCTCGATATTGTGCGCCGTTGCAAGGCCGAGCTTGGCGTGCCGACTTTCGCCTATCAAGTATCGGGGGAATATGCCATGCTGGCCGGAGCGATAGAGCGCGACTGGCTGGCGCGTGAAGCAACCATATTGGAAAGCCTGACCGCATTCAAACGCGCCGGTGCTGATGGCATCCTTACCTATTTTGCTTTGCAAGCCGCGCAGCTATTGAACCGCGACGGTTAAAAAACCCGCCGCAGCTTTGCGCCAATATGTGCCATCTCACCATCCACTGTTTCCGCCTGCACCGCCCAGCAAAAGCGCCCGCAGGCATAAATCATAAGCGTATAGATATTTCGGATATTCTCGCGCATAGCCCATGTCTCACCACCTTTTCGTGATGTCATGGCCCCGTGCGATTTACCCTAGGGGTTCATTCCGAACAGTAAATTAAAATATGATAGATTTTATTCTTCTATTGAAGTTATTTACTTCATGTTGCGTAAACGCGCTATCAGGCTGGACGTGTCCCAGCGGCCACCGCCCATGCCCTGCACTTCTTCATAATAAGATTTCACCAATTCGGTAAGCGGTAAAAGCGCGCCATTGCGCGCGGCTTCTTGCAGGCAAATAGTCAAGTCTTTGACCATCCAGTTAACGGCAAAACCGAAATCATATTTATCGTCAATCATGGTTTCATGGCGATTTTCCATTTGCCAGCTTTGCGCCGCCCCTTTGGAAATCACTTCAATCACCGTGCGCCCGTCCAACCCGGCCTGCTCGGCAAACAGCAAGGCTTCCGACAGCGATTGCAGTAGGCCGCCTATGCAAATCTGATTGACCATTTTGGTCAATTGTCCGGCGCCGCTATCGCCCATAAGTTTCACGGCGCGCGCATAAATACCCAGCGTATCCTTGGCGCGCTCAAACACCGCCGGTGCGCCGCCGACCATAATCGTCAACTGGCCATTCACCGCGCCCGCTTCACCGCCTGAGACCGGCGCATCCAGCATGTCCGCGCCTTGCGCGGTGCAGGCCGCCGCCAATTCGCGCGTCACATCTGCCGAGCATGTTGTGTGGTCAATCAATATCGCACCGGCCGCGAGACCGGCCAAAACGCCATTTTCTCCGGCGACAACCGCGCGCAAATCATCATCATTGCCGACACAGGTGAACACCATATCGGCTGCATGCGCGGCTTGTGCCGGTGTGGCCGCCGACCACCCACCATAAGTCTCTACCCATTGCGCGGCTTTTTCGGCGGTTCGGTTATAAACGCAAATATCAGCGCCACTACCCGCCAAATGACCGGCCATGGGAAAGCCCATCACGCCAAGGCCAATAAAAGCCAGCCTTTGCCGGTCGCCGGCCATCAGGCCGTATCTTCCTTCAGCCCGCTATAGTTGCCGCGAAAATAAATCAGCGGCGCGCGCGCTTTGGTGCAATAGGCTACCGCATCAACGCCGCCAATCAGAATAATATGGTCGCCCGCATCAACGCGATTGAGCAAATGACATTCAAATTGCGCCAGCGCGCCATTCAGCAAAATGCCACCCGCCGCGCCAATGGTGAATTGCGCCGGCGTCAGCGCATGACCGCCGGGGCGCGCCATTTCATCGGATAAATCGCGCTGGTCGGCGGCCAATATATTGACGGTAAAATTTTCGGCGGTTGAAAATATCTCGGCCAAATCGGATTGTCGGCCAAGACACCAGGACAACATTGGCGGCTCAAGCGACACGGAGGCGAAGCTGTTGACGGTCAAGCCCAAGGCCGAATTGTCCCCATTCGGCACGGTGATAACGGCTACTCCCGTGCCGAAATGCCCGAACGCGTTGCGTAATTCCCGACTGTCAATCATGGAAACCCTTTCACCGGAACAACCAGACCGCCTCAATCTGCCCCTTATGCCCGACACGCCCGCCAAAATCCAGTTTTCTGTTTGAAATCGCCGGAGAAACAAGGCAAAAGGACTTGGCGCAACCTACGGTCGCAAACCAGTAAGGGTTTTGAACAAGAGACATAAGAGACAAAAGACCTGACGCGGGTTAGACTGTCACCATAAACCGGATGGATGAATGGAAAGTGATTTTCACATGTGGGCGAGTTTCGCGATTATTGTCGCGGCCATGGTGCTTTTCGCGGTCGAGCGTTACGCCATGGAAATCACCTCGCTAATGGTGCTGGTCGCCCTGCTCCTGCTGTTCACCGTCTTTCCCTATCGTGATATGGACGGCGATATTTTGCTGACCCCGACCATGATTTTGGCTGGTTTCGGCAATCCGGCGCTCATCACCATTATGGCCCTGCTGGTGTTGGCGCAAGGTCTGTTCCAGTCCGGCGCGCTGGAAAAACTGATTGAAAGCCTGTCAAACCGCGCCGCGCGCACACCCATGCTGGCGCTGGTCAGTGTGCTGATAGGCGCAACCCTGTCGAGCGCACTGCTCAATAATACGCCGGTCGTGCTGATGACCATTCCGATTTTGACAGCCATTGCCGCGCGCGCGCGCGCCAATGCGTCGCCCTATCTGATGTGCCTCAGCTATATGACCATTCTCGGCGGCATGTTGACCCTTATCGGCTCCTCCACCAATTTGCTGGTCGCCGATACGGCAGAGCAGCTTGGCACGGTGCGGATTGAGTTTTTCGACCTGACGTTGCCGGGGCTGGTGCTGCTTGGGGTGGGCGCGCTTTATGTGCTGTTTGTCATGCCGCGCCTGCTGACCATTCGTGACAGCGAGGTTGAACAGGACAGGCCGGATAAGGGACGCCAATATATTGTTGAGCTGCGCCTGCGCGCTGGCGACCCGCTGGTCGGCACGCGCACGCAAGCCGGTTTTCTGCCCGCTTTGAGTGGCATGACCGTGCAGATGATTGAGCGCGCCAACAGCAAAATGCTGCCGCCCTTTGACGATATTGAATTGCAAACGGGCGATAAAATTTTCATCGCTGCCACTAGGCGCGAATTATCCGATGCGCTGGCCAATCGTGACCACCCGCTGCAAAACCAGATATTGCCGCTTGTGCCGGACAGTGATGATGATTCCGAGACCATGCTGGCCGAGCTGGTGGTCGCGCCCGGTTCGCGCATGGCCGGGCGCGCGGTCTATCAAACCGGGTTCAGCCATACAACTGATTGTTTTATTCTTGGCGTGCAAAGGCGCGCACGCATGTTGCGGCATGAATTGGCCGATATGCGTCTTGAGGCGGGTGATGTCCTGCTGGTGATTGGCGGCAATAAAAATATCGCCAATCTGCGCCATAATCGCGACACGCTGCTGCTCGAATGGTCGGCCAGTGAATTGCCGCGTTTTGAAAATGCCAATCTGGCGCGGTTGATTTTCGCTGGTACGGTATTGGCTGCCGCCTCCGGCCTTGTGCCGATTGTTGTGGCCGCCATGGCCGGGGCTGGCCTGATGGTCGTTACCGGTATTTTGAACACAAGACAGGCAGTGCGCGGCTTTGACACGCGGATTTTTCTGGTTGTCGCCTCGGCGCTTGCCATGGCCAAAGCCCTGACGGTGACGGGTGGCGCAGCTTATGTGACGGGCGGGTTTTTGGCCCTTTTTGCCGACAGCACGCCTGCCATTATCCTGTCGGCCTTTTTCCTGATTTGCGCCATTATCACCAATATATTGTCAAATAATGCGACCGCCGTCCTGTTCACCCCGCTGGCTGTCAGCCTCGCCCAAACGCTCGGCGTTGACCCGATGGCCTTTATTCTCGCTGTGATATTTGCCGCCAATTGCAGTTTCGCGACGCCGATTGCCTATCAAACCAATTTACTGGTCATGACACCGGGCAATTTCCGCTTTTCCGACTTTATGCGCGCCGGCATCCCATTGATTGTGTTGCTTTGGATAAGCTATTCGCTATTTGCGCCGATTTATTTTAATCTGTAAGCCTGCCAGCAGAAAGGAGGACAAGCCATGAACCAGTTCAATCATCAAAAATTATCCTCCTTCTTTATCACCGATCCCGCGCCTTGCCCCTATATTGACGGGCAGATGGAGCGCAAACTGTTCACCCATTTGACCGGCAGCAAAGCAGGGCAAATCAACAATACGCTGACCCATGCCGGCTTTCGGCGCAGCCAAACCGTCGCCTATCGCCCGGCCTGTGACACTTGCGCGGCCTGTTCTTCGGTGCGGGTGAGGGTTGGTGAGTTTACCGCCTCGCGCAATCTGAAACGGATTTTCAAACGCAATGATGATTTGACCCGCGCCATTTGCCAGCCCTCGGCAACGCGCGAACAATATGATTTATTCGTCAGATATCTCGACACGCGCCACCCTGACGGCGGTATGAGTGGCATGACCCCGCTTGATTTTATGGCGATGATTGAGGAAACGACAGTTGATACGCATATCGTGGAATATCGCCTGCCCAACAATCGGCTGGTTGCTTGTGTGCTGGCTGATAAAATGGCCGACGGTCTGTCGCTGGTCTATTCCTTTTTTGACACATCGCTGTCCGAGCGCAGCCTTGGCACGCTGATTATTCTCGACCAGATTGAACGGGCGCGGCTCAATAATAAACAACATCTTTACCTTGGATATTTTATCCATGATTGTGAAAAAATGTCCTATAAACAGCGCTTCAAACCATTGGATGTGTTGCGCTTGGATGGCTGGGTTGACTTTGACACCCAGACGGATAGCGACCCGAAACAGGCATAAGCCAATCGAGACAAGCAAAGGGAAGCAAAGGGAGGCAAACGCATGGGCAATAAAATCGGACGCCGTCACATTTTGGGCGGGCTTGTCGCAGGAACCGCCGCAACCGGCCTGGTCGGACAAGCACCGGCCTATGCCAAGGGCAAGCGTCGGCTGAAAATGGTCACCACATGGCCGAAAAACTTTCCCGGCCTCGGCACGGCGGCAGAAAATGTTGCGCGGCGTGTGCGCGACATGTCGGATGGCACGCTTGATATTAAAGTCTTTGCCGATGGCGAATTGGTCGGGGCGTTTGAGGCGTTTGACGCCGTCTCCACCGGCACGGCGGATATGTATAATGGCGCGGAGTATTATTGGCAGGGCAAATCAACCGCTTTTAATTTCTTTACCGCCGTGCCATTTGGCATGACCGGTCAGGAATTGTCAGCATGGATTAACTTCGGTGGTGGACGCGCTTTATGGAGCGAATTATCGGCCAAATTCAACATTATCGCCTTCCAATCGGCCAATACAGGCGTTCAAATGGGTGGCTGGTTCAATAAGGAAATCACCTCGCTTGAAGATTTCAAAGGGCTGAAAATAAGGATGCCTGGACTGGGCGGCGAAGTCATGCGGCGGCTCGGTGCGGCCGCGATTTCCCTGCCCGGCGGCGAGATATTTCCGAGCATGAAAAGCGGCGCGATTGATGCCTCGGAATGGGTCGGCCCGTGGAATGATTTGGCCTTTGGTTTTCATCAAGTCGCCAAATATTATTACTGCCCCGGCTTTCACGAACCCGGCGCAGGCCTGTCCACCGGCGTCAATTTGGATGTTTGGAATTCGCTGAGCAAGGCGCAACAGGCGATTATTGAAAATGCCTGTCAGGCGGAAAATGAATCGACTTTCAGCGAATATAATTACAAAAATGCTGCCGCGCTGGCGACGCTGGTCGATAAACATAATGTGCAAGTGCGGCGTTTCTCGCAGGAGATAATGGCAGCCTTGAAGCAAAGCTCGGACAAAGTGCTGGCTGAAGAAGCGGCCAAGGACGCGTTTACCAAAAAAGTCTATGACAGTTTCCGCAACTCGCTGAAAAACTCAATGGCATGGGGCGAACAAAGCGAAGAGCCATACACAATGGCGCGGCGCAATATCTGACCGAAAGGAAAAATGCCCAAAGTGATAAATGACATGCTTTGGCGTTTGGCGCGCGGCATTGACTTTGCCAATGGCCTGATTGGCAGGACAGCGGCATGGCTGACACTGGCCATGGTGCTGGTGCAATTCGGCGTGGTGGTGATGCGCTATGTGTTCGGCATTGGGTCTATCATGTTGCAGGAATCAATCGTCTATATGCACGGGCTTTTGTTCATGATGGCCGCCGCCGACACGCTGCTCAATGACCAGCATGTGCGGGTCGATATTTTCTATGCTCGGCGCAGCCCGTTCGGGCAGGCAGTAACCAATTTGCTGGGACATGCTTTTATGCTGCTGCCTTTTTGCGTGCTGATTGTCATTGTCTCTTGGGATTATGTGTCGATTTCGTGGTCGGTGCGCGAAGGCTCGCGCGAGACAAGCGGGATACAGGGCGTGTTTTTGCTGAAAAGCGTTATCCTCGTCTTTGCCGTTCAAATGGCTTTGCAGGCGGTCTCTTTTATCTTACAAAACATCCTTCATATCACTGAAAATAAACAGAAAAATGGAATAACCGATAATGGGTGAAATGCTTGACCTGATGATGTTTGGCGGCGCCTGCCTGTTACTGATGGCCGGTTTTCCGGTCGCTTTCACACTGGCAGGCACGGCGCTGATTTTCGGCCTTATCGGGCAGGCGCTTGGCGTTTTTGACAGCAGTTTTTTCTACGCTTTGCCGCAGCGCATTTTCGGCACTATGACCAATCAGGTGCTAATGGCGGTTCCGCTTTTTGTGTTTATGGGGACAATGCTGGAGCGCGCGCGCATTGCCGAGGATTTGCTGGAAAATATGGCGCGGCTATTTGGCCGTGTGCGCGGCGGGCTTGGCCTGTCAGTGTCGATTGTTGGCGCGCTGCTGGCTGCCTCAACCGGCATTGTCGGCGCGACCGTTGTGACAATGGGGCTGTTGTCGCTGCCAACCATGTTGAAGCGCGGCTATGACCCGTCACTGGCGGCAGGTTCAATTGCCGCTGCCGGCACGCTGGGGCAAATCATCCCGCCTTCGATTGTGCTGGTGCTGCTTGGCGATGTGATTGCCAATGCTTATCAAAAAGCGCAGTTGGAACAGGGCATATTCTCGCCCGACACTGTATCGGTTGGTGAGCTGTTCGCCGGTTCCCTGCTGCCCGGTCTGGTGCTGGTTGGCCTATATATGTTGTATCAGGCGATAACCGCCATTATGCAACCGCATAAAGCCCCGCCCGCTGAAAACGATGACAGTATTTCCCTGACTGTCTTGCTGGCGTCGCTGCTGCCGCCCATCACTCTGATTTTTGCCGTTCTCGGCTCCATTCTGGCCGGTATTGCCACCCCCACTGAAGCGGCAGCCGTTGGCGCGGTCGGCACGATTTTGCTGGCCGGTGACAGGCTGGCTCCGGCGCAAGCCAATACCGCACGCTTGCTGGTGCGCCTCGGCGTCGCCGCACTTGTCGGGCTTATCACCCTGACCAGCCTTGTTGACCTGCGGTTGGAGCGCGAGATGGTCAGCCTTGGCGAGACGCTGGGCATTGGCCTCGCGCTTATTCTGAGCGCCGCTTTGACGCTGGCTATTTTATCCAGCCTCCGAACTATATGGCAGGGCGATGTGCTGACTTCGGTGATGCGCTCAACCATGCACACAACTTCAATGGTGTTTGTCATTCTTATCGGTGCGGCGCTTTTCTCGCTGGTGTTTCGCGGGCTGGGTGGTGATGAGACCATTCAGCATCTTTTACAGGATTTGCCCGGCGGTAAATGGACGGCGGTGGCGATTGTTATGCTGCTTATGTTCATTCTTGGTTTTTTCCTTGATTTCATTGAGATAATTTTTGTTGTTGTGCCGATTGTCGGGCCGGTTTTGCTGGCGCTTGGCATTGACCCTGTTTGGCTTGGCGTGATGATGGCGCTGAATTTGCAAACCTCTTTCCTGACACCACCTTTCGGCTTTGCACTGTTTTATTTGCGCGGCGTAGCGCCGGACAGCGTATCAACCGGACAAATCTACAAAGGCGCCATTCCCTTTGTTATCATACAGCTTGCCATGCTCGGCCTGCTGGCCGTTTTCCCCGAATTGGCGACTTGGCTGCCTGAGCTTATCTTCGGAGGGTAATCAGATGCGTATGCCCAATATGATGCTGACAACACTGGCGCTGATTATTGTGATTGCCGGAATTGGTTATCTCTCACGCGATGATGGTCGTATCGGTGCCGGTGAAATCGGGCTGCAATTGGGCGTGCCGGTCGAACATATGCTGACACCGGAACGCGCGACACAAGCCCTGCCGGTGATTGTGCAATTGGTCAATCGCACCAATGCCGCTGTCAAATTAACCGCCGACGGGGCGTGCAAGATTTTCCGCTTTGTGGTTACCACACCGGATGGTGAATTCATTCAGGCCATGCGGCAAGGTCAAACCGACTGCACCGAAAATGTGACCGAACGGATGCTGGCAGCCGGTGAGATACTCGAAGAAATCCGGCAAATCCCGCTGGATACGACGCGCTATGCGCCGGGCGCCTATATGGTGCGGGTCAAGTTCTGGAACCACCAGGCCAGCGCGTCATTTGAATTGACCGGACAGCCATAATCGAAAACCATAGCCAACAATCAGCGGCCACCTAAAGCCGGTTGGGAAAAGCTGGCCCCATTGACCCGTCGCCGGGAAAGCCATTCGGGCGCACGCGACCGGCTTGCGCGCGATGCCCAAACCAATCATCCAGTTCGGTGAAATTGCGTTCGCGTCCGGCGCGGTCAAAGAACTTTAGTCCCTCATCACGCGCAAAGCAGCGAATATCGGCCAAATGCCCGTCGCCATGGCGTTGCAAACGCACGCCCTTGCCGCGCCCCATTTCAGGCACATCGGCCAGAGCAAAACAGAGCAGCTTGCGGTTTTCCCCCAGCACGGCCACGCTGTCGCCATAGACCGGCACGCATATAGCGGCCTCGTCGGGTGCTTTGACATTGAGGATTTGCTTACCCGCCTTGCGGCCACTGACCAATTCGCTTTCCAGCACAATAAACCCATTGGCAATGCGCGAAGCGACCAGCAATTTGCGCGTCGCGTCATGCACAAATAATTCGACAATTTCCTCAGCCGGTTCAATATCCAACATCAGCCGCACCGGCTCACCATGCCCGCGCCCGCCCGGCAGCTTCGCCACATCAAGCGTATAAGCGCGACCATTGGAGGCAAAGGCAATCAGCTTATCCGTGCTTTGCGCGTGCAATACAAAGCCCGCACGGTCGCCATCCTTGTAAGTCAGCCCCTTGCCGCTTTCGGCATGACCCTTCATTGCCCGTATCCAGCCTTTTTCTGAGCAAACTATCGTAACCGGTTCTTTTTCAATGAAAATATCTATTGATACAGCATCGGTTTCCGCCACTTCTTCAAAAAATGTGCGGCGTTTACCAAGCGCTGTTTTAGGGCCATAGGCTTTCCGCAAATCCTTTATGTCGTCGCTTATCACCTTGGTCTGGGCATCGTCGGATTTGAGCAATTTGGTCAGCGCCGCTTTTTCTACCGTCAGCTCCTTATGCTCGATGCGGATGCCTTCTTCTTCCAATTTGCGTAAAGCGCGCAAGCGCAGATTGAGTATCGCATCAGCCTGTATCTGATTGAGCGCAAAGGCCGCCATCAATTCATCGCGCGGCTCATCTTCTTCACGGATGATGCGGATAACCTCATCAAGATTGAGATAGGCGACCAAATAGCCGTCCAAGATTTCCAGCCTTGCCTCAATTTTCGACAGGCGAAACCGGCTTTTGCGTTGCAACACAACCCGCCTATGCGCCAGCCATTCGAGCAAAGCCTCGCGCAAGCCCATCACACGCGGCACGCCTGTGCTGTCCAGCACATTCATATTCAGGGAAAAGCGCGACTCCAAATCGGTCTGCTTGAACAAAACACCCATCACTTGATCGGCATCCATATTCTTGCTTTTGGGCATGATGACAATGCGGATATCCTCGGCGCTCTCATCACGAATATCTTCCAGCATGGGTAAAGCCCGCGCTTGCATCAATTCGGCAATTTTTTCTATCAGCCGCGCCTTTTGCACCTGATAGGGGATTTCGGTCACGACAATCTGCCATTGCCCGCGCGGCAGGCTTTCCACCTCATAGCGCGCCCGCACCCGCAAGGAGCCGCGACCGGTCGCGTAAGCCTCGCGCAGCACATTAGCAGGCTCAATGCACAAGCCGCCGGTCGGGAAATCAGGCCCCTGCACATGCTCCATCAGCGTGTCTATGCGGGCATTGGGCTTTTTCAGCAAATGCAGTGCCGCGCCCAATAATTCATCAACATTATGCGGCGGAATAGAGGTCGCCATGCCGACCGCAATGCCCGACGCCCCATTAGCCAGCAAATTGGGAAACGCTGCCGGCAGTAAAACCGGCTCTTCATCCTCGCCATCATAAGTGGTGCGGAAATCCACCGTATCGCTGTCAATATCACGCAACAGGGCGGCGGCGATATCGGTCATGCGCGCTTCGGTATAGCGCATGGCAGCCGCATTATCGCCATCGACATTGCCGAAATTGCCCTGCCCGTCCACCAGCGGATACCGCACAGCGAAATCCTGCGCCAGACGCACCAGCGCATCATAGACCGCCTGGTCACCATGCGGGTGATAGCGGCCAATCACATCACCGACAACCCGCGCCGATTTTTTGAAACCCTGCTCCGGGTCAAGCCTCAATTGCCGCATCGCAAACAGCAGCCGCCGATGAACCGGTTTCAACCCGTCGCGCACATCCGGCAATGCCCGATTTGTGATGGTGGACAGCGCATAAGCCAAATAGCGCGTCTCAAGCGCCTGTTTCAGGCTGACGATTTCCGCCGGTGCCGGATTGTCGAGAATATCGCTCATGCGCCATTTATAGGCAGATTCGGAGCGCAGCAAACCGGTCTAGCGGTGCAGCACATCCAGCAAGCGTTGGCGCGCCTGTGGCAAGGTTTTGCCAACCGGCTGATAGACACGGCGTTCAAGAAAATAGCCAGTCAGCTCAAATCCGGCGGCAATATCCGCATTATTGGCAGCGGCTTTTGGGTCACGCAAAAAGGCGGGCAGGGCGAACAGCCGGTCGAGATAAGGCGTCGCCGCTGCCGCCGAAACAGCGCGGCCACTGCGCGGCGAAATATGGGTCAGATTATCTTGGCTGCCGGTAGCGGCGCAGGCCGACATATCAAGGCCGAAACCGGTTTCTTCCAACAGCGCCAATTCAAACCGCACCAGCAAGGGCAGCCAGATATGTTCGTCGTCAAATGCTTGCAACAGCACTTGCACCGTATCATAAAGGCGCGGATAGGCTTGTCGCTCCGGCGTAATCATCAACAGGGCGCATAATGATGACAGTCCGGCCAAAGCCCGCCGGTCGCTCATCAATTCAGCCGCATGGGCGCGTCCCCCCTCAATGGTCATTGTCCCAAGATGTTCCGACAAGCGGGCGCGCCAACCAATTTGCGCCATATTGCCGGGCTGCAAAAGCGGTCGCAAGCGTCGTCCAAAACCGCCGCGTATCAAACCGGCATGGCGTCCTTCAGCGCGGGTAAATACATCGACAATGGCACTGCCCTCACCATGCGGGCGGGCGGCTAATATCAGCGCTTCGCCTTGCCATTCCATATCAGCCGCTTCCGTTCATTTGGCCTTGAAGTCCAACCCCATCACGCGATAACGCTCCGGGTCTTCCTGCCAGTTCTTCCGCACTTTGACAAAAATGAATAAATGGACGGAACAGTCAAACATGGCTTCCAGTTCAAGACGTGCCTCGGCGCCGATTTCCTTTATGGTGCGCCCGCCCTTGCCCAGCACAATCGCCTTCTGCCCGTCGCGGCGCACATAAACCGTCTGTTCAATGCGGATGCTGCCATCTTTTTTATTTTCCCATTTTTCGCTTTCCACAGTCAGCGCATAGGGCAGTTCTTGATGCAGGCGCAAAAACAGTTTTTCGCGCGTCACTTCGGCCGCCAGCAAAAGCGAGGGAATATCGGCAGCTTGGTCTTCGGGGTAAAGATAGGGGCCTTCCGGCATCGCTTCAGACAGCGTGTCTGCCAGCTTTTCAAGACCATCTTTACGGTCTGCTGAAATCAAAAAGGTATCTTTTAAATCAATAAGTTCATTAAGTTCCTGAACCTTTTGAAGCAATGTGTCGCGCGCCACCAAATCAATTTTATTCAGCGCGAGGGAAACCGGCTTGGATGTCCCGCGCAAACGCGCCAGCAAGATTTCGGTTTCCTCGGTTACCGGCAAAGAAGCGTCCACCACAATCAAAATATGGTCGGCGTCCTCCATGCCCAACCAGACTTCATTGACCATAGCGCGGTCAAGGCGCTGGCGCGGCTCAAACACGCCCGGCGTATCGACCAATATCAATTGCGTTGACTTATGCATCACAACGGCGCGCAGCCGCATACGGGTGGTTTGCGCCTTTTGCGTGACAATGGAAACCTTCTGCCCGACCAGCGCATTGGCTAGGGTTGACTTGCCGGCATTGGGCGGGCCGATAATGGCGACAAATCCGCAGCGTGTTGTCATGGCCTCGCCTTTTCTGCTTCTTCTGTTAAAGCCGCCAAACATTGCGCCGCAGCATTTTGCTCGGCCAGACGCCGCGAATTGCCATTGGCCGCCATGCTGATTTTGCCTGCGGTCACAGTGACGGTAAACTCCGGCGCATGCGCCGGGCCGGTGCGGTCGGTGATTTCATAATGCGGCAACGCATCGCCGCGCTTCATCATCAATTCCTGCAAAGCGGTTTTGGCATCGACCGGCACATTGACCTGCCCGTCAAAATGCGCTTGCCAATGGCGGTGTATCACCGCCCGCGCCGCCGCCAAACCACCATCAAGGTAAATCGCACCCAGCAGGGCTTCCACGCCATCGGCCAATATGTTTTGGGTCATTTTATGCTGACTGCCCTGCCCCTCGCGGCTTTTGTCGGTTTGCAACACATTGGCAAGGCCAATATCTTCGGCAATCGCGGCACAAATACGACGGCTGACAAGCTGCCCAAGCCGACGCGACAGACTGCCTTCTGGCTCCGACGGATAGGTTTCGAACAGATATTCAGCAATCACCAGCCCCAATACGCGGTCGCCGAGAAACTCAAGCGTCTCATTATCTTCGTCCACATCAAGACTGGCATGGCGCATGGCGCGCGCCAGCAAAGCAGCATCGGCAAATTCATGACCAAGGCGCGACAGAAATTGCTTTTCGGACGACTTGCTCATCGGACAATATCAAACAGGCGGCCATAGCGTATGGCAAAAGGCCAGCGCCAGAATTGCAGCGGATGGGTTGCATCATCAAATGAGAAAAACAATATCTGCGCCGGGCCGACAAGATTTTCATGCGGCACAAAGCCGACATAACGGCTGACGCGGCTATCGGTGGAATTGTCGCGATTATCGCCCATCATGAAATAATGCCCCGCTGGCACTTCATACAGGCCGGTATTGTCAAGCAGGCCATCGCGTATCTGGTCAAGCACATAATAGCTGCGCCCGCCAGGGAGGGTTTCACGGTAGCGCGGCACATCCAATTGCGTGCCATCTTCGCGCCTTTCGGCAAATACACCAGCCGGTTCGCGTGGCAGCGCCTTGCCATTGAGCAGCACAATGCCGTCCCTGACCTGAATTGTATCGCCGGGCAGGCCTATCACGCGCTTGATAAAATCTGTGCGGTTATCGGCTGGCAGCTTAAAGACAACCACATCACCGCGCTCCACCGCGCGCGTGCCACCGCCCAGCCTTCCGTCAAACAAGGGCGGGCTGAAAGGCAGGCTGTGGCGCGAATAGCCAAAACTGAATTTCGAGACAAACAGAAAATCGCCAATCAGCAAAGTCGGCTTCATTGAGCTTGAGGGAATGTTGAAGGGCTGGAACAAAAATGAGCGTATGACCAGCGCAATCGCTGCCGCCCAAATCAGCGTGCTGAGATTTTCGCGTATTGTGTCGGACAGGCTTGGCGCCTGCTTGGCCTGTTTATTTGCTTCGGGATTGCTCACGACACCTGCACCCCACCCTGCCCGATTTGCACTGCCGAGATAATAACAATTGCCTGCGCCAATGGAAAATCATCGGTAATGGTCAAGTCAATTTGCGCCTGCATGCCGGTCGGGGTTATTTCATCAAGGCGCGCCTGCGCGCCATTGGTCAGTTTCATAGTCGGCTTGCCTGAGGCCAGATTGGCGACCCCCATATCGCGCCAGTAAACACCGCGTCGCAATCCTGTCCCCAAGGCTTTGGAACATGCTTCCTTGGCGGCAAAGCGTTTGGCATAAGAGGCGGCGCGCAATCGCCGCCGGTCGGATTTGGCTTGTTCAACCGGCGTAAAAATGCGCTGCACAAAGCGGTCGCCATAGCGTTCCAATGTCGCTTCAATGCGCCTTATGTCGATAATATCATTGCCAATACCGATAATCATGCGACCGGCCTTGCCCGCGCCGCCAGCATCAGGCGGCGCATTTCGCCAATCGCCTCGCCCAGCCCGACAAAAATCGCTTCGCCAACAAGAAAATGACCAATGTTCAGTTCAATAATTTCCGGCAAAGCGGCAATCTGGCTGACGCAGCCATAATCCAAACCATGACCGGCATGCACTTCCAGCCCGGCCTGATGTGCCATTTGCGCCGCCGACGCCAGTCGCGCCAATTCGGTATTAAAGGCCGCCTGCTGCCCGTTAATATGCGCCAGCGCATAAGTGCCAGTATGCAATTCCACAATATCAGCGCCAATCGCACAGGCCGCTTCTATCTGTGCCGCATCGGGGTCAATAAACAGTGATATGCGGATTCCCGCATCGCGCAAGCGCGCGGCCATATCGGTCAGCACGGGTTTGGCGGCGGCGACATCAAGCCCGCCTTCAGTGGTCACTTCCTCGCGCTTTTCCGGCACAAGGCAGCACGCATTGGGTTTATGGGTCAGGGCAATGGCGCACATTTCTTCGGTCGCCGCCATTTCAAGATTCAGCGGCAAGCCAATTTCACCGGCCAAACGGGCAATATCATCATCGCCAATATGGCGGCGATCCTCGCGCAAATGGGCAGTTATGCCATCCGCCCCGGCCTGTGCCGCAAGCATGGCCGCGCGCACCGGGTCAGGATGACGCCCGCCACGCGCATTACGAATGGTTGCCACATGGTCGATATTCACGCCCAGCCTGATTTTACCACTCAATGCCATCAGCTTTCCTCTTGCGTTTCCGCCACCGGCGCGGCTTTTGCGTGCTGGCGGCGCAGCAATATACGCTGCCGACGCCGTTGATAGGCTGCGATGCTCCAATAGCTCGGATAATAAGTCATCACCGCAAAGGTCAAACCCAGCGGGATGGAGCCGGTCATCATTGGCCCGATTATCGGCATCAGGCTGGACAGGGGCGCATCAAGAAACAGGCCGAAGCTCAATTCCGGCATAGCCACCATATTGCTATCTCTCCCAAGCAGAAAATTGCCGATATTAAACGTGCCGACCCAGATAAAGGGAAAGCTGAGTGGATTGCCAACCCATGTTCCCAGCGCCGAAGCAATGATATTGCCGCCAAGTATCCAAGCAATCAGCGCGGCTTGGAAAAAATGCGTGCCAAGCAGGGGCGAGGCGGAAACAAAAGCACCCGCCGCCAGCCCAAGCGCCAGCGAATGCGCGCTGCCGCGCTGGCGCACCAGCCTGTGCCACATATAGGAAAATGCCCGGGGCCAGCCTTCACGCGGCCACAAAAACTGTCGCCAGCGCTGCCATTGCGACAGGGGCTTACGGCGCTTGAACATTTGTTATCTCCCCGTTACCCGTCTATTTCAGCCCACGACTGCCCGGCTTGACCGCCGCAATATCGCGCAAATCTTCCGGCACATTATCCGCCTCAAAGGTTTCAAACGACACGCGCGCCAGAGCTTCCAGACGCACACCGACTTTAGCCTTCCCATTGGAACGGTCAATTAAACATCCCGCCCCGACCGCACGCCCGCCATAAGCCCTGATGGCGGCAATCGCCTCACGCGATGACAGGCCAGTCGTGACGATATCTTCAATCATCACCACACGCGGCTTGCCGGTCAGCTCAAAGCCGCGCCGCAGGTCAAACGCGCCGTCCACACGCTCCAGAAACATAAACGGCACTTTCAGCGCGCGGGCAACCTCATGGCCGATAATCAACCCGCCCATTGCCGGTGACACCACCGCATCAATCTCACCGGTCACCGATTCCTGCAAGCGCGCCGCCAAAGCGCGCGCCAGTTTTGCTGCGCGTTGCGGCTGCATCAGCACTTTTGCACATTGCAGATAATTGCGACTGTGCAGGCCGGAGGACAGCAAAAAATGACCATCAAGCAAAGCACCTGCCTTGCGAAACTCTTTTAAAACCTGTTCCGGCGTCATCACAAATCCTCATTTATTGACGGCGCATCATCGCTGATAATGCGCTGCACTTTGCTGATGACGCTGCTGCCGGACAGTGCGTCAACAATCTGGCGCGCATGGGCGGCATCGCGCACTTCAACATCCAATGTCAGATTGCAAAAATCCTCATCGCGCTGCGTCAGCGCCAGATTGGAGATATTGCTGTCAAAATCGGCAATGGTCTGAGTGATGGTATTGAGCGCGCCGGTGCGGTTGACAATGGTCATTTTGAGGCGGCTGTCATAGACCGCGCCGCTTTGGTCATCATCCTGCCAGCGCATCGCTACCCAGCGTTCGGGCGCGTCAACATATTGGTCAAGCGCGCTCGCACCTGACGGGTAAATCACCACACCCTTGCCGGTTGATAATATCCCGATAATCTCATCGCCCGGCAGCGGGAAACAATTATCGGCAATTTTCACTGCCTGCCCGACGCGCTCGCCATTAAGTGGCACGGCGGCGGTTTTCGGGTCAAGCCCCTTGCTTCTTCGGCTCAGCAAATTACGCATGGCACCGGCAAAGCGCCCACCCTTATTTTGCTGCCATTCCGGCATAATCGCGGCCAATACTTCGGCTGCCGGCATTTCGCCGCGACCGACGGCAATATATAAATCGGTCAAAGTGGCAAAGCCCATTGTGCCAAGCGCGCGCTCATAGACATCCGCGCCGCCTTTCAGGTCTTCATTTTCAAACAGCGTATCGAGCATTTTCTGACCCAAATCGGCATAAGCGCCGGTTTGCTTGTCGCGCAATGTCTGGCGGATGGCCGCGCGCGCCTTGCCAGTGCTGACATAATGCAGCCAGTTTTCACTCGGCAAATGGCCGGGGTCGCGGATAATTTCAATCTCATCGCCATTTTTCAGCAATGTCCGAAATGGCAGCTTCAGCCCGTTAATCCGCACACCGACACAGCTATTGCCGATTTCGGTATGCACGGCATAGGCAAAATCCAACGCTGTCGCGCCGCGTGGCAGCGCAATCAGGCGCCCTTTTGGTGTGAAACAGAAAACTTGGTCGGTGAATAATTCAAGCTTGGTGTTTTCAAGAAACTCCTCCGCCGTCTCACCGGTTTGGATTTGCTCAACCATATCCTTCAGCCAAGCAAAAGGCTTGATGATGTCGGTCTCCGGCGCATTGGTGTCGAGGTCTTTATAACCCCAATGGGCGGCCACACCATTTTCGGCAAAATCATGCATTTGCCTTGTGCGGATTTGCACCTCAACACGCTGCCTGTCCGGCCCGATAACGGTGGTGTGCAAAGACCGGTAGCCGTTCAGCTTGGGCGTCGAGATATAATCCTTATAGCGACCCGGCACATAGCGATATTCGCGGTGCAAAATCCCCAGCGCGCGATAGCAACTGTCCTCATCTTCAGCAATCACGCGATAGCCGAACACATCCGATAATTGCTCCAGCGAAATTGATTTGTTCTGGCTTTTGCGCCAGATAGAGAAGGGCTTTTTCTCACGCCCGTAAACCTGCGCCTTGACGCCCTTTTCGGCCAGCATGGCGCTTATTTCATAGGCAATGGCATCCAGCTTGACGCCGTTTTCCTCTTTCAGCAACGTCAGTCGTTCAAGCACCAGATTGCGCGCATCAGCATTGATTTCGCCAAACGCCAAATCCTCCAGCTCCTCGCGGAAACCCTGCATCCCCATTCGACCGGCCAAGGGCGCATAAATATCGAGCGTTTCCTGCGCTATCCGGCGTCTTTTTTCATCTGATTTAACAAAATGCAATGTCCGCATATTGTGTAGCCGATCAGCAAACTTGACCAACAAAACGCGGATATCACTGGCCGTGGCGAGCAGCAATTTGCGGAAATTCTCAGCATAGGCCGAGCCTTCGGAGGTTAATTCGAGTTGCGACAGCTTGGTGACACCATTGACCAAATCGGCAATCTCACGGCCAAACAATTTTTCGATTTCGCCATAAGTTGTGTCCGTATCTTCAATTGTGTCATGCAACAGCGCCGTTGCAATACTGGCCGGATCAAGCCGCAATTCGGTGAGGATACCGGCCACTTCAACAGGATGAGAAAAATACGGGTCGCCGGAAGCGCGCTTCTGGTCGCCATGTTTTTGCGTGGCAAAAACATAAGCGCGATTCAGCAAGTCCTCGCTGGCATGAGGGTCATAGCTGACAACACGGTCGACAAGTTCATATTGGCGCATCATGGGTCAACACTCCCCGCGCGCCCGGGCAGTAGGATTGTGAAAAGGCTTAGTCAGACGCACCGCCGCGACCATCGCCCCTGTCTTTCGGGGCCGAAGCTTCAAGCGATTGCAAAGCAGCCAGAATGTCATCTTCGCTCATTTCCGCCATTGGCTCAGCCTCGGCCTCGCTTTGTGTCGTCGGGGCAAAAGCGGTGGCCGCCGACGGCAGCAGCGCATCCTCATCCGGCTCGTCAATTTCAACCTGTTTTTGCAAGGAGCCGACCAAATCCTCGCGCACATCTTCCGGCACAAGTTTTTCATCGGCAATTTCGCGCAAGGCCACGACCGGGTTTTTGTCATTGTCGCGCTCGACCAGCAATTCGGCACCTGCCGACATGCCACGCGCACGATGGGCGGCAAAAAGCACCAGTTCAAAGCGGTTTGTTACCTTGTCCACGCAATCTTCAACGGTCACACGAGCCATAATATCATCCTAGCTGTTCAGTATGTCTTTATGTAGGCGCACAAGCTGATTTGTGCAAGAAAAAACTCGCCTTTTTTCGGCCTGAATGGCCTGTCAGCTTGCGGCAAGCGGCCTTACCCCATCGCGCGCGCGCTTGGGCAAAGCCGCCAGCAAATCGGCTATCTGGCGTCCGCTTTGCGGATGTCGCCAGCCCGGCGCAATATCAGCCAGCGGGTGCAACACAAAAGCCCGTTCAGCAAGGCGCGGATGCGGCAAAACCGGTGCTTGCACCATTATTTGCCCGTGATAATCCAGCAAATCGAGATCCAGCGTGCGTGCGCCCCACACAATATCGCGCTGGCGCCCGAAATCATTTTCCATTTCGTGCAAACGATTTAATAGCGCGCGCGGCGCCAAACGGCAGCGCACCGCCGCCACCGCATTGACATAATCTGGCTGCCCGCTTGGGCCAATTGGTGCGGTTTTATAGAATGGCGACACCCGATACGGCACGATTCCCGTTTCGCCAAGCGCGAAAAGGCTGGCTTTCAAAAGTTGTTCCGGGCTAGGATAAGAGCCGGACAGATTGGAACCAAGAGCGACAAAAATCATGGTATCCCTGTAATTCTGCGTATGCGTCACCGGTTGAGTTTGTCATGTCTATCGGCAATTCCGCATGGCTGTCCACAAGAATAGTCAAGATAAAGGATTATATGATGCAAACGACAAAACCGACCCATATCAGTTTTCGTTCAGCCGGCAATGAGCAATTAAGGATAGCCCCAAACGACCGTTTCGCGCTGTTTATTGATGGCGCCAATTTTTACAGCACTATGCAAATGCTCGGTGTGGAGGTTGATTTCGAACGCCTGCTGGCCTATTTCTCGCGACCTCACCGACCGGTGCGCGCCTATTATTACACTGCCATTCCGCGCGCCGATGTGCCTCACAATATGCATAATCTGGTGCGCTATCTCGACTATAATGGCTATCAGACCGTGACCAAAACCATGCGAACCTTCACCGATGAATATACCGGTGAACAAAGGCACAAGGGCAATATGGATATTGAACTGGCGGTTGATTGCCTGGAATTGAAGGATTATCTCGACACATTCATCCTGTTTTCCGGCGATGGCGATTTCATCCCGCTGGTTCATGCGCTGCAACGGCACGGCAAGACGGTCGGCATTGTGTCCAGCGAACGCACCAAGCCGCCAATTTTATCAAGCGAATTACACCGCTGCGCCGATTTTTTTGTTGAACTTGACACCATCACGGCAGACATTATCCGCGAGGAACGCCCCATCCCGCCCGGCGCGCACAGCCAGGCGGAATCAGAACCGGCCTGATTGCCGGTTGTCAGGCTTGTCAAACCAAGGCAGGCTTGTTTCCAAGAGTTGAGTATGGGCAGATGACACAGACCAGTCTTAAAAATGCTGATGCACCGGCCAATAATCCGGCAGCCAATCCCGCCCCTGATTGCGCGCTTTGCCCGCGCTTGGCTGACTATCGCGCCGATAACCGACACAAACATCCGGACTGGTTCAATGCCCCCGTGCCATGTTTTGGCGACCCGCAAGCCAGCTTGCTGATTGTCGGCCTCGCGCCCGGCGTCACCGGAGCCAATCGCACGGGCCGCCCCTTTACCGGCGATTGGGCCGGTGATTTGCTTTATGCGACACTGGATAAGTTTGGCTTCAGCAAGGGCGTTTACAACCAAACCGCCAATGACGGGCTGCGCCTCGAAAATTGCATGATAACCAATGCTGTGCGCTGTGTGCCGCCGCAAAACAAGCCGACCGGCGGGGAAATCAACACTTGTCGCCCCTTTCTGAAAACCCGCATTGAGAGCATGGCAAAGCTGAAAGTGATTTTGTCCTTGGGGCGCATCTCGCATGAAAGCGTTTTGCGCGGGCTGGGAATCGCCCTGAAAGACGCGCCTTTCGCGCATGGGGCGGCGCATGATTTGGGGCAGGTTACGCTTTATGACAGCTATCACTGCTCACGTTACAACACCAATACGCGCCGCCTGACAGCGGAAATGTTTGAGGCGGTTTTTGCCGATATAAAAAGCCACTTGTCGGGGTAAACCGCGCTAACCGCGCATCAGCCGCGCTTTTTGGCGTTGCCAGTCGCGCTTTTTCTCTGCTTCGCGCTTATCAGCTTTTTTACGCCCACGCGCCAAACCAAGCAGTAATTTAGCGCGTCCGCGCTCGTTAAAATAGAGTTTTAGCGGCACAAGCGTCATGCCATCGCGCTGCACAGCCGCCATCAGCCGGTTTATTTCGCGCCGGTGCAGCAGGATTTTGCGCGGTTGCGTCGCCTTGTGATTGAACCGATTACCGGCATTATATTCGGGAATATCAGCATTCATCAGCCAACCCTCACCATCGCGCACTGTGGCAAAGGCATGCGCCAGCCCCGCCGTCCCTTGGCGCAGCGATTTGACTTCCGTGCCGCGCAAAACAAGCCCGGCCTCAAGCGTATCAACAATTTCGTAATCACGCCGAGCGCGCCGGTTTTCGGCTATCGCGCCATCACCACCGGATTTTTTGCGGCCACCGCTTTTTGACGACATAACATCACCGCCTAAAGGTCAAGCCCAGCCAAAGCGGCATCCACTTGCGCGCGCGCCGCCGCGCTGGCCGGCAAGAGCGGCAGACGGATTTCCTCATCGCATAAGCCAAGCTGCGCCATTGCATATTTCACCGGCGACGGGCTGGTCTCGCAAAACAGCGCGTCAAACAAGGGCATAAGCTTGTCCTGCAAGGCCAATGCCGTCGCGAAATCTCCGGCAAGGCAAGCATTTTGCAACGCCGCGCAAAGCTCCGGCGCGACATTGGAGGCAACCGAAATACAGCCATGCCCGCCTTGTGCCATATAGCCCAAAGCCGTCGCATCCTCGCCGGATAATTGAACAAAATCCGCACCGCAGGCAATCCGATGGGCGCTGACACGCGCCAAATCCGCCGTCGCATCTTTCACACCGACAATGTTTTCCAGCTTTGCCAATTGCCCCATTGTTTCAACGCTCATGTCAATTACCGAGCGACCGGGAATGTTGTAAATCAAAAGTGGCAGACCGTCCGCCGCATCATTCAAAGCGGTAAAATGGGCAATCAACCCCGCCTGTGTTGGTTTGTTGTAATAGGGCGTCACATGCAGGGCGGCATCAGCACCGGCCTTTTTGGCATGGGCTGTGAAGGCCAAAGCCTCGGCGGTGGAATTGGAACCGGCACCGGCAATAACCGGCACGCGCCCCGCCGCCGCCTCAATGCATAATTCAACAACGCGCTCATGCTCGGCATGGCTCAATGTCGGCGACTCACCCGTCGTGCCGCATGGAACCAAACCATGCGTGCCAGCAGCAATCTGCCTTTCGACAAGCACAGCCAGCGCCGCTTCATCCACCGCGCCATTTTTGAAAGGCGTTATCAATGCGGTTATGGAGCCGCGTAATGTCTCGGTATTCATTTTTCCCGCCGTAAAAACAACTTGCCATCCGGTTTGATGGCGGCAACATAGCATAAAGCATATAAGCGGCAAGATGATAGGGAGGATTGCATGAGTAGCGAAAGTGAAAACCGGCAAAATGCGGTGATTTTCGGGGTTGGCCCGCGCGCGGGTGTTGGTGCAGAATTATGCCATCAGGCGGCGGCGCGCGGCTTTCATGTTTTTGTCAACGGGCGCACGGCTGAAAAGCTTGATGCGGTTGTTGCCGATATCACTGCTGCCGGCGGCAAGGCAACCGCCCTGCCCGCCGATTTGACCAAAGCAGATGAAGTCGCAAACGCGCTCGATATTGTCGCCGCCAGCCAAGGCGGGCTGGAACTGGCGATTTACAATGCCGGCAATAATCGCCCCGAACCATTTCTTGATGTCACGCCGGAGGTTTTCGAATCCATGTGGCAGGTGATTTGCTTTGGCGGTTTTCTGGCAGCGCAAGCGACAATCCGGCTAATGCTTGACGAGCGCGCGAAAGGCACGGCTGCTGCCAGACAATCTTTATTTTTCACCGGTGCCAGCGGCAGCCTGCGCGGCAAGGCCAATTTTGCCGCCTTTGCCTCGGGCAAGGGCGCATTGCGTATGCTGGTGCAATCGCTGGCGCGCGAGTTTGGGCCGCAAGGCATCCATGTCGCTCATGTGATTATTGACGGGGTCATTCGCGGCGAAAAAGTCATGTCGCGCTTTGGCGATTATGTCGAAAGTCTGGGCGAGGATGGTGCTTTGCAGATTGATGCCATTGCCGCGGCTTTTTTCATGCTGCATGACCAGCACCGCACCGCATGGTCCCAGGAAATTGATTTGCGTCCGTTCAAAGAGAATTACTGACCCGACAGCACCTCATTGGGCGTCACTCCGGATTCATAAAAAGCGCGCAATCGCTCAAATTGCTCGTCGGAAATTAGCCGCATGTCGCGGGCGCGGGTCAACATGGCCAGCCGCGCCGCCAGCCCGTCGCCTTGCCCCTGCCCTTCATCAAGGATGCGCTTGGCGTGGGCTTCATTTTCCGCCTGATAAGCGCCGGTCAGAATGGGCGGCATTTGATTGAGCGCCAAAGTCATTTCAACATTGCGTTGGCAGGATTTGATTTCCCGCGCGCGCCTTGGCGCATTCAAATCGGTCAATTTTTCCGTTGGCTCGAATTCAGCCTTGGCAAGCTGCTCGCAAACATCGCGGCGCGACAGGGGCAGCGCGTAACAAAGTTCAAACGCGACCGGCTCGGCTTCGCGCGCGCCCAAGACAAGCCGGTAACGCGGCGGCACATATTTGAACCAGAAATCCTCACAAGCCGCTTGCGCTTTAACACGGCGTTCGGCCTTGACCGGTTCACAAATACCGCGCCGCCGCGCCTCATTCTGCCAGCTTGCCGGGCCACGCCAGATTTCGGGGCGCGCCTCATCGCTCACGCGCGCGCAAATATCAAGCCCGCTTAAAGTCCGCAAAAATGGAATACAAATGCCGCGCCGACGCGCTTCATTTTGCAATGCCGCATCACCGCGCCAAAGTTCTGGATTTGCGCTGTCGGTCACGGCCGCGCATAAATCGGCATCGGACAGCGACCCCGCATCAACCTGCACCGGCGCGCTGGCGATATTGGGTTTGGCCTTTTCATCGGCGCAGCCGGCCAGCATCAAAATCGGCATCAAAGC
>JAYPAN010000008.1:57208-59849 GCA_038123715.1 Rhodobiaceae bacterium
ATGCAAGCATCAGTGCCATCACCAAGCGTCATTCTCTGGCGACACGCCAAATCCGATTGGAGTCATACCGGTCTGGCTGACCATGACCGCCCGCTTAATGGGCGCGGCCTGAGCGACCGGCACGCAATGGGCGTCTATATCGCCAAGCATTTCAAGCCGGATATTATTCTTTGTTCAACGGCTAGGCGGGCGCAGGAGACGCTTGCCGCCTATCCATTGCGCGCCGAGACAAAAATAGTGGATATTGAAGCACTGTATCATTGCGCGCCGGAAACATTATTGTCTTGCGCGCGTCAATATGGGCCGGGCCATGCCTGCCTGATGCTGGTCGGGCATAATCCCGGCATGGAAATGCTGGCCAAATCCATGCGGTTAACTGCGCCCATTATCGCCGCGCGTTTTGCCGATAAATATGCAACATGCCGCGTCGCCCACTTGCAATGGCCGAGTGACAGGGAGTCGGGTAATTTGGGGCTGAGTGGCTGGGCGGATATTGAGCCAAACAATGGGGCCTTCACCCATTATCAAGCACCCAAATTGTTGACTGCCTAATAAATTGAATGCCCAATGAATAGGGCGGGTCACATGGCCCGCCCTCTCATGCGTGCTATCGGCGACAGCTAGGCTGAACGGGCTATGTTAATGACTTTTTTCTGGGTAAATTCATACAGGCCATCCATACCCAATTCCGTGCCGAGACCGGAGTTTTTGGCACCACCAAATGGCACATGCGGCTGCAAATCCGCATGTTTATTGACCCAAATCGTGCCGCTTTCCACCTTGGTTGCCACATCATAGGCGCGCTGTGTATCCGACGACCAGACCGAGCCGCCAAGCCCAAAATCTGTGTCATTGGCACGCTCAATCACATCACCGACATCATCATATTTAATGACCGGCAGCACCGGGCCGAATTGCTCTTCCGCCACAAGACGGCTGTCATCGGCAATGTCGCGGACAATGGTTGGTGGCACAAAATAGCCCTTGCCTTTCGACGCTGCACCACCGGCAATGACTTTGCCATCTTGATGGGCGACTTCCAGATAGTCCTTGATTTTATCATATTGCATTTTGTTTTGCAGCGGCCCGATTTGCGTACCCTGCTGAAGCCCGTCGCCAACAACGGCCTGCTTGGCCAGCTTGGCCAATTCATCGCACAGCCGGTCATAAATGCTTTCATGGGCATAGACTCGCTTCATCGCAATGCATATTTGGCCATTATTGCCAAAAGCGCCTTGGAAGATTTGCGGCGCAATAGCCTCGACATCAACATCATCTAGCACAATGCCAGCATCATTGCCGCCAAGTTCCAGCGTAATGCGCTTCAACGTGCTGGCAGCCGAGGCCATGACTTTCTGCCCGGTCGCGGTAGAGCCAGTGAAGGAGATTTTATCAATACCCTCGTGGATCGTCATTTTGCCGCCTAAATCATTCTGATCGGCAATTATATTGACCACACCGGCAGGCAAAATATCGGCAATTAACTGGCCGAATAGCAAAGTGCTGAGCGGAGTTGTCGGCGCGGGCTTGATAATAATTGTATTGCCCGCCATGAGCGCGGCGGGTAATTTGAAGCCGAGCAGAATAAGCGGGAAATTCCAAGGAATAATCGCCCCCACAACGCCAATCGGCTTGCGATGCAGTTCAACGCGCTGTGTGTCACTATCTTCCAAAACTTCTACCGGTAAATCGAGACTTTGGAAATAGCGGAAAAAAGCTGCCATGCCCATCACCTCACCCATGGCATCCTGTAAGGGCTTGCCCTGTTCTTGCGTTAGCACGCGCGCCAATTCCTCGCCATTGGCTTCGACTGTATCGGCGATTTTATTAAGCGAGGCACGGCGTTCATCGATTGATGTCTCACGCCAGCCAACAAAAGCTGCCGACGCGGCCCCAACCGCCTCATCAAGCTGTGCTTCTGATGCGACCGGGCATTGCGCCAGCACATCTTCATTGGCCGGATTAACCACCGGCATGGTGCTAGCACCGTCAACCAGCGCCCCATTGATAAGAAGTTTCAAATCCATAATATCCTCCCTTAATGTTGCGGAGCAACGCCAGCCAGCGTTGCACAGGCAATGATGTGAAAATGTTAGAAGCAAATGCTGCGTCTGCCAATTAAAATAAAAAATCGCCAATGAGCACGACGGCTCATTGGCGACAATTGTCAAGCATCAAAGACGCAGGCGATTATTCACTTGGCTGTTTGGGTGACCAAATCATACCCATCATCATCGCCGTAACAACCAAAAGGAATACATAGGCAAGCGGGCCGATGCCTGTCGGCTCAGTTGACCCAACGTAGGTAATGAAACCCTGTGCCGTATCGGAAATCTCTGTGCCGCTTTCCTGAAGCTGGCTGAAAGCCCGCGCGGTCAACGGTCGCGCATTGCTCATCACTGTCCACATTCCATAGACGAAAAACACATTCAGCAGGCAAAATGCCGATGACAGTGCCTTGGTGACAATATTGGGTTCTTCGCCGCTAACCGGTGTACGTGTCTGCATAGCAGTTCGCAAGGACAGCCAAATAATCAACACCGTTGCAATCAGCGTTAGTCCATTGGCAATCCGCGCATTCTGAAACAATGTCCAGATTTGATACTCTTCCATTTCCCTCTCCTTGATATTCAAAGTTAAT
>JAYPAN010000008.1:59949-62315 GCA_038123715.1 Rhodobiaceae bacterium
CGCCGCGAAGCACCCGTTCATTACACACCCGATAGCGCCAATGGGCCGTTTTGGTCGGTCACCAGCCATAATTTCATCAAACAGGTTGATACCGACCACAAGCGGTTTTCCTCCGAGCGTGGCGGCATTTCCATTGTCGATACACCGCCGCCCGCCAAGGAACCCAAGCCTGGCGATGACGGGATATCCATTGCCGCCAAAAGCTTTATCAATATGGACGAACCGGAGCATAAGAAGCAGCGTCTGGCCGTATCGCCCTCGGTTTCGCCGAGAAATCTGGCCGAGTTTGAGCCGCTTATCCGCGAACGCGCAGCCGATATTCTTGACAATCTGCCGGTGGACGAGACTTTTAACTGGGTCGATAAAGTCTCAATTGACCTGACAGCGCGCATGCTGGCAACGCTGTTCGGTTTCCCGCTTGAAGAACGGCACAAGCTCATTCACTGGTCGGATTTGACTACCAATGTGCCGCAAGTGACCGGTGATGCTTCAATCGACATGAAAGCGCGGCGTGAAGAATTGCTCAATGCGGCGGGCATATTTTACGGCCTGTGGGAAGCGCGGGCGCAGGAACCACCGCAATTTGATTTGATTTCCATGCTGATTCACAATCCGGAAACAGCAAAAATGAATGAAGACCCTGCCCTGTTTCTCGGCAATATCTTGTTGCTGATTGTCGGCGGCAATGACACAACGCGCAATAGCATCAGTGGCGGTGTTCTGGCGCTGAACCAGTTTCCCGACCAATTTGAAAAGCTTCGCAAGACCCACGCGCTTATCCCCAATATGGTGTCGGAAATGATACGTTGGCAAACTCCGGTGATACATATGCGGCGCACGGCGACGGAAGATGTCGAGCTGGGCGGGCAGCTCATCCGCGAGGGTGAAAAAGTTATTATGTGGTATTTATCTGGCAATCGTGATGCATCGGTTTTCGACAATGCCGATGCGCTGGTGATTGACCGGCCCAATGCGCGTGAGCATGTTGCATTTGGTTTTGGCGTGCACCGGTGCATGGGCAACCGATTGGCCGAATTGCAACTGCAGATTTTGTGGGAGGAAATCCTCAAACGCTTTGCTCATGTTGAAGTGGTCGGCCCGGTGGAACGCAGCTCCAATAATTTCATTCGCGGCATCAAAGACCTACCTGTGAGGTTACATTCTTTATAAATCATTTTTTTTCATGCGCGCGCAACTCTCATCAAACGTCGCATCTTTTTGCCCAGCTCGTTGTCGTTGGTAGCGATTTGAATTTCGCGTTCTAGTTTAAAGCTAGCTAACTCTGGCTCACCTGGCCAAGGCCCTGCCAATTCTGAGTGATATAAGGATAATGACCAGAAAGCCGATCACCCCTAAAGTATCACCGACAAGGTAATAAATGAGGGTTCGCAACTGGGTTTCTTTATCAATAATGGCGGCCAATATGACAGAATTACCTATCGCATTAAAAACTGAAGCCACAAAACCCAGCAGAATAAGACTTCGCCAGTGCGAAATTGAAAGATTCTGAATAGACAGGTCAATTTTGCCAAAGTCAAAAAAGAGAATTGCGAAATAGGCACAAAAGGTTCCGGTTAGAACAAGCAAATAGTTCAAATAAACCGGCTCTGCGTGCCAATAAAATAATCGGTAAATTACCAGGCTGGCGGCTAAAAGAGGAATGATAGCCCTTTCTCTCAAGACCCAAATAGAGACAACACGAACGCCGTGCGGCAAAAACAGAAGTGCCGCAAAAGTTGAGTTTTCTGGTAAAAAGAGTCCTTGCATTGGATACACTGAGTATTGCACCACCAGAAACATGGACACATAGCCGAAAAACACAAAGCAGAATTCTGTTACTGAGAATGAAAATACGTTTTTTAATAGGGGCATGTAAGACATGTTCGGAAGGTAGTTTTGTTGCTGCATTCGACAAAAAATAAAAAGGAAGCTCAACCTTTTCTTTCAAATTCAGTAGAGACGATATAACCCTTTTTTTCGCCCCTCAGGAATCGTAATTGCTTCTCTCCGCAATAATTCTTTTAGTGCTCTGTAAAAAGTCGGGGCAGTCATCTTTGAACACAACTCTTGCTGCATAATTGCTCTCGTTGGAACAAATTCTGATGCTGGAAGCCTTTGCTGAAGAATACTAATCGCTGCCACCACTAAACGTTCGGCTTCCGATAAGTCGGACAGACCTAAGTCACTTTCCATCTGTTTCGCAACGACGATTAACGCCGAATAATTTTGTATTGAACTCATAAAATACTACTATCTTAACCTAAACAATATTTCCAACATTTAACCTTCTTTGATGCGTTTAATTACGACCCACCATTTGTTTCTTTTGGATCATATATTTTCCGTTTTTCATCTCCGACTTGACC
>JAYPAN010000009.1:0-60597 GCA_038123715.1 Rhodobiaceae bacterium
GCCGGTTTTACCATTCACAGCGCCATTCACTCGGCGCGCGAAGATGCCCATTGCGTCTTGCATTTGCACACAGATGACGGCGTTGCCGTTTCGGCGCAAAAGGAGGGGCTGATGCCCTTGTCGCAAACCGCCATGCTGGCGCGCGCCAATTTGGCCTATCATGATTATGAGGGCGTGGCGCTGAATCTTGACGAGCGCGAAAGGCTGATTGCCGATATTGGCGACAAAAAACTGATGATGCTCCGCAATCACGGCACTTTATCCGTGGGTGAGAATTGCGGCATGGCGTTTATGGGGATTTACTTCCTTGAGCGTGCCTGCACGGCGCAAGTGCGCGCGCTGAGTGGTGAACCCAATATGCCGTCGCAAGCGGCGTTGGAGACGACCAAAGAGCAGTCGGAATCGCTGTTCAAGCCGGGTGTGGAAAAACTGGCTTGGCCGGCTTTGCTCCGCAAGCTTGACCGGCTGGATCCATCCTTCCGCGATTAGGAGACTGCCCCATGCGTATTTTAATGTCGGCTTCAGCCGTTTCCGCAATTTTGTCTGCCGCCATGATTTTGTTTATTGGCATGACCGGAGCAGTTTTCGCCGGTCATCATGCGGCGGGAGAGAAAGCCGCGCCCGAAATGCTGGTCGAAAAACGCATTAAACGCTTCAAGCAAAGCGGTGCTGATATTCAGGCGATTTTCAAAAAGCATATTGCAGCCGGCGATTATGTGGCGATTGAAAAAGCAGCCACCCGCATTGCCGACTGGGCCGATGTCATGCCAAATTATTTTCCGGCAGGCAGTTCCAGCAAGGGCGCGCGCGCTGAAATCTGGGATAATTTCTCCGATTTTGAAGCCAAAGCGCAAGCCAATGCGAAAGCGGCACGGGCGGTTGTGATGGCCGCGCAAGTGGCAGACAAAAAGAATGTTGTGGCCGCCGCGCGCAAAATGGGCGCCACATGCAAAAGCTGTCATGACAGCTATCGCAATAAAAAATAGCGCTCAGTAAGTCGGCGTCAGCAGCGACAGCGACAAAGCGCCGGTAAGGCAAAGGGCAAGCAAAGCCAGACCGAACAGGCTGCGGCGGCGCGCGGGCATTTGACCGCCAATGCCGCCCGTCACCATGCGCGCGGCCAGTTTTTCACCCAGCCAAAAGCGGTGAAATATGATGGCGCTGACATGTAGGGCAACCAGCGGCAAAATAAAATCATGCAGGCGGCTGTGCCAGCGACCGGCAGGGGTCGGCCAATCGGCAAAGAGCTGTGGCGCCAGCACGCTCAGCGGTGCTTCGTAAAGAATATCGTCGCCCGTCCACAGGCCGGTCACGGCCATGCCGCCCATAAGCGCCAGCAGGGCGATAACCGCCAGCCCGCCCAACGGGTTATGGCCGATAAAGGGCGGCGTTGCCCGCCTGAATATCGCGCGAATATAAGCGGCAATTACCGCCGGTGGGTGCAGCAAAGTGGAAAAACGCGCGCTTGGATGGCCGACAAAGCCCCAAATCAGGCGAAAGACCAAAAGGCCAAATGTGGCCAGCCCGAATAATTCATGCCAATAGGTCGCGCCATTTTCGCCGGTGATATAAGCTCCGATAATGCTGCCGGCGAAGCCCCAGTGAAACAGGCGGGTTGGTAAATCCCAGACCATCAGGCCGGCTCGCTTATGCTGGCAAGGGCGAGGCTGTCGGCTTTTTCGGTGAGGCCGGGGCGGCCAATGATAACAAAATGCCCGCTTGGCGTGCCGTCAAAAGCCGCAATGTCAATCCGGCCACCGGCATAATGCAGCACATAAGCGCCTTGTTCATCCTGCAAAATCCCCTTGGCGCGCAGCAAGTCAGGCGCCAGACCGGTCAGCTTGGCGGCCAGTTCATCGCGTGGCACGCGAAAGGGCAGGGTCAGGGCAAGGCGGGCGAAATCATGCGCGACATCCGGCATGTGTGTCGCGCTGTCGGTCTGGCACGGCGCCGGTCGGTCATGCAGCATCGGCTCAAGAATAATATCGCTGTCAATCTGCCCATGCGTGCAGAGCAATTGCGGGATGGATGCGCGCTGTGCTGTCAAATCGGCACGCGCCGCGCGGCGTTGTTCCGGCGTGGCAATATCGGTTTTGCTGAGCAGGAAAAGATTGGCAGCCGCGATTTGGCGTTGATAATTATCGGCCAGATAGGGGTCGCGCGCATGGCCGTCATGGGCGGTGGCATCAACCAGTGTAACAATTGTGTCGAGCCGTAATTCCTTATCGACCGCGGCAAAACCGGCAATACGCGCCGGGTCGGCGACGCCACTGGCTTCAATCAGAATATGGTCGGGGCGCGGCGTCTGGCGCATCACCTCATGCAGAGCCAGCGCCAAATCATCGCCGATTGAGCAGCATACGCAGCCATTAGCCAACGCGATTTGGCCGCCATGCCGCGCCGCGATTAATTCGCTGTCTATGTTCAGCGCGCCGAAATCATTGACCAAAGCGGCCAGCCGCCGCCCGCCCGCATGAGACAGCAAATGATTGAGCAAAGCGGTTTTGCCAGTGCCGAGAAAACCGGCAATAATGGTCAGAGGCACGGCGGGGGCAGTCATCGCATCACTCCCGCCCGCTATTCATATAAATATGACCACCGACCATTGTGCCGGCGACGCCGATATCTTTCAACTCTATTGGGTCAACCGCCATCGGGTCGGCATCAAGAATGGCGCAATCGGCGCGCTTGCCCGCTTCGAGGCTGCCAATCTCGCCATCCATTTTCAATGACCGCGCCGCGCCTAAAGTAATGGCTTGCAAGGCTTGTGCGACAGTGATTTTGGCGCTGTCGCCGCCAAGCGTAACGCCGCTTGAGGTCAACCGGTTAACCGCGCACCAAGCGGTAAAAAGCGGCGCCAGCGCGGTGACCGGCGCGTCGGAATGAATCGCCAGATTAACACCGGCGTCAAGCGCAGCACCGGCATTGTCAAGCCGCGCCGCACGCTCCGGCCCCATTGTGGTCGAAATATGCGCGTCGCCCCAATAATAAAGATGGTTGGAAAACAGATTAACGCCGACGCCCAACGCCGCCATGCGGTGAAATTGCGCGCGGCTGGCCATTTGGCAATGTTGCAGCGTGTGGCGGTGGTCGGGTCTTGGATGGGCGGTCAATGCCGCCTCTATCGCGTCAAGCGCAACCTCAGTGCATTCATCGCCATTGGTGTGAATATGTATCTGAAACCCGGCGCTGTGATAGGCGGCAACCAGCTCTTTCAACCGCGCCGGTTCAATATACCAAAGCCCATTAGGCGCGCCATTGTGATAGCCCGGCCATTTCAGCCGCGCCGAAAACCCTTGAATGGAGCCGTCGGCCACCAGTTTCACCATGGGCATTCGCAGCTTGTCACTCTGGCGGGCGGCGAGTTCTTGCAAGCGCGCAATGCCTTGTGCCGCTTCCGGCCCGCCGCCTTGCAAGGCAACCACCAGCCGCATTGGAAAATCATCCCGATTGACCGTCTCCACCAGCACATCAACCGCCGCGTCGGGCAGGGGATTGGCTAAATCCGTGGCGGTGGTGACGCCGGTCTGGCGCGCGACATTGGCAAAGTTTTTGAGGCTGCTGCCTGTGCCGGAGGCGGCCAGCAGATTAAGGCCGGTGGTTCGCATCGCCATATACATGCCGAGCTGGCCGAGAAACTCGCCCGATGGATTGCCATTTTCATCGCGGCGAATGGCTTCGCTATTGTCGTTTTCTTTTACGCCGGCTGCTTCAATCACCGGCGAATTGGTGTTGAGAATATGCAGCGAAGCATGCAGCACAATCATCGGCGTATCGGGTGACACGCTGTCCAAATCGGCAATATTCATGCGCCGACCGGTGAAAAATATCGGGTCAAAGCCCCAAGCGATAAGCGGCGCATCGGCTTCGGCGGCAGGGCGGGTGGCGATGATTTCTTTCAGCCGCGCCACGACAGCATCAATCGATTTCAGCCCCGGCCAAATCGTGCCATCCGGCCCTTCGCGGTCATAATAGCCGACATAGTGATAATCCCAGAACAGCCCTTCCATTATATGGCTGTGGCCTTCAACAAAGCCGGGCATCAGCACCTTATCGGCAAATCGGGTGTCAATAGCGCCCGTATCAGGCATGTCACCGGCCTGCCCGACCGCCAGAATATGCCCGTCACGCACCGCTATATGGCTGGCGCGCGGCTGGTCAGGGTTCATGGTTAAAATGGAAGCGGTTTGATAAATTGTCGTCATTGTCTTCTCCCGTGCAAACAAGTCTAGCGGCTTGTTTTTGGATTTCAATATCGGATTGGGGGACGCATATAGGCATGATTTAGCTGGCCTGTTTCGGTTTTGACTTTTCAGCACGGCTCGCCTAATCTATTTCCACAGGCCGCGAGTATATTTGTTCTGCGTTTATGTATGGCCCCAACATAAACATGCAGGAGAGCAGATATGCCCGGATCATTTACCACCCCGACGATTTCAGCGACGATTGCCGAAGGCGGCAGCTTAACGGTCACGATAACCCCTTCATCAGCGCTTGGCGCGGCAACCACTGTGCGCTGGGTGATTGTGCCAAAGGGCAAGACACCGATATCGAGCAGTGATTTTTCGTCGCTGACCGGCACGCTGAGCATTGACGATATGGCGGCACTGACCTCGGCCTGCGATTTGGTGGTGTGTGTCGATACAATGAACGGTCATTTGGCTGGCGGGCTGGGCGTCGATTGCTTCGTCGTGCTGCCGTTTTCCGCCGATTGGCGCTGGCATGATGGCCGCGATGATACGCCTTGGTATGCTGGCATGCGGCTGTTTCGCCAGCCTGCACCGGCTGACTGGCAGGGTGTGGTTGCGCCCTTGCGTGCGGCGGTGCAGGAAAAATTCAACCTGTAATGTGCAATTCATATTGACAGGCGGGCGTGGGCAGACTAGAACAAAATAGGAACAAATAAAGGAACAGATTTCCTTAAAGGAGCAATCGCCATGCAGGCAAAAACCGCGCAAGAAACGCCCCGTAAGGCGCAGATTGCCCGATTGCGCCAGATGATGCAGGCTCATGACATGCGTCCGGAAGATGCGCTGTCAGGCGCGGCGGGCATGGCTATTGGCTTTGACGCGATAGATGCCGACCTGCCGCAAGGTCTGGCCGGTGATGCGCTGCATGAGGTGGTGGCGGCGCGACTCGGTGATTTTCCCGCCGCGCTTGGCTTTGCTTGGCATTTGGCGGCGCGCTTTACCACACAATTTGCTGAACAATTTGCTGAACAGGGGGCGGCGGGCGAGGCGCATGTGCTTTACGGCCAGACGCATGGCGGGGTGCGCGATATCGGCCAGCCCTATGCACCGGCGCTGCATCAGGCCGGCCTGTCACCGACGCGGCTGATTTATCTCGATGGCGTCGCGCCGGATGATTTGCTGTGGGCTGGTGAGACAGCACTGGCCTGCCCGTCCATTGGCTGCACCGTGCTGGCCAATCCTGACAGCGCGCCAAGCTTCACCGCCAGCCGACGCTTGTCTATGGCGGCGGCCAATGCGGTGCGGCCGATTTTGCTGGTGCTGGGGGCTGCGGCGCAAGGCGCGGCTTCGGCGGCGACAACGCGCTGGCACATTCGCTCCCTGCCCAAACAGGGCTGGCAGGTGCAATTGCTACGGCAAAAATATGGTGTGGCATCTTGTTCACCAGCATCCTGTTCACCAGCAAAAGCCGCACGCGGCTGGGCGGTTTATCCGGCACGGCCTGTATGCGCGCCCCAACATAACATACCGCTTGCGCGCCCGCATCATCTCCTGCATGCGCGGCAGGCTTAACCGCGTGGTCATACCCAATGTCCGCGCCGCCTGCCCATCTTACGCCCGACCTGCCTCCGCCGCCTTTTGAACGCTGCTATCTGGCGCTGTGGTTTCC
The DNA here is from genome assembly GCA_038123715.1 of Rhodobiaceae bacterium. Classification (GTDB taxonomy): domain Bacteria; phylum Pseudomonadota; class Alphaproteobacteria; order RS24; family RS24; genus JAYPAN01. The sequence continues at coordinate 5,860 of JAYPAN010000009.1, forward strand.
CTATTGGCACACGGATGCCAGCATGGTCGCGCATGAGCGCGCGCAACCCTTTGTGCTGGTCACGCAACAGCAAGGCGGGCAAAGGCTGGCTGCCGCCAATGCTGCCGCGCAAGCTGCCGGACTGGCAGCAGGCATGACATTGGCCGATGCGCGTGCGCTGGTGCCATGTGTGCAGACCGCCATGTTGGACGTCGCCGCTTCAGCGCGTCGTTTGCGCCGTTGCGCGGCGAGCCTGCAAAGTTTCACCCCCTGGGTTGGCGAAGACCGTTTCGCGCCGCAAGACGGGCTGATGCTTGATGTCAGCGGTTGCGCGCATTTATTCGGCGGTGAGCGCAAAATGCTGGCCGAGATGCGCGCCCGTTTCGCGCGCAGCAATCAGGGGGAGGGGGTTGGCCTGTCTATGGCGCTGGCCGGCACGCCGGGCGCGGCTTGGGGGTTGGCGCATTATGGCGGCGGGCAGGGCGACATTATTGTGCCGCCCGGCCATGAGGCCGAAGCAGTGCTTGAGCTGCCAGTGGCGGCTTTGCGGTTGGAAGCGGCGCAGCTTGATTTATGCCGACGGCTGGGGTTGGTGCGGATTGCCGATTTGGCGCGCTTTCCGCGCCATGAAATCACCCGCCGCTTTGGTGCGCTGCCGATATTGCGGATGGAGCAGGCTTTCGGGCAGGCCGGGGAAAGCGTCAATCCCTATCTGCCGCCGCCGCGTTTTCAGGCCATACGCAATCTGGCGCAAAGTGTCACCCAGATTGAGGCGGTGCAGCTTTTGGTGGATGCGCTATGCACCACGCTGGCGGCGCAATTGCATGAGGCCGGGCGCGGGGCGCAAGCGCTGGATTTGCTGCTTACCCGTTCTGACAATGCACGGTTGCGCCTGCATGTGCCTTTGGCGCATCCCTCGGCTGATGCGGCGCATATGGCGCGGCTGTTTGCTGAGCGTTTCGCCCGCCTGCAAAGCGGCTTTGATGCCGGTTTCGGCATAGAGACGCTGGTGCTGATGGCGCAACGACACGCGCCATTGGCACCGCCGCAAGATGCGCTGGCGCTGCAAGGGCGCGGACGCAAATCCGTGCCGGTGGCGGCATTGGCGCGCTTTGCCGACCGGCTGGTCAGCCGTCTGGGCGCGCGCGCCGTGGTGCGCCCCGTATCATGGCCGTCGCATATTCCCGAACGCGCCGCCAGCTTGCAGAGCTTGACCATTGCCCCGCCGGACAAACAAGATGCGGCAGCGGCAAATGACAGTCCGGCTTCGGCGACACGGCCTTTATTTCTGCTGTGTGCGCCTGAGCCGATTGAGGTGATTGCCGAAATACCCGAAGGCGCGCCGTTCCGGTTTCGCTGGCGGCGTGTGCTGCATGAGGTTGTTGCCGCGCAAGGGCCGGAGCGTATCGGGGCGGAATGGTGGCGTCAGGCCATGAGTGCATCACCGGATGATACGGCGCATAATATAGCGGGGACGCGCGATTATTTTCGCATTGAAGATGCCAATGGCCACCGCTTCTGGCTGTATCGCGACGGGCTTTACGGGCGCGAGACGCTATCCCCGCGCTGGTTCATGCATGGTGTTTTTCCTTGAGTGCGGCGGCCATAAATGAGCATGGCGATAACGGCTTTGCCGAATTGGCGGCGATGTCCAATTTCAGCTTTTTGCAGGGCGCGTCGCATCCGCAGGAAATGGTGCAGCAGGCTGCCGCGCTTGGCTATCGGGCGCTTGGTCTGGCCGATCGCAATACGCTGGCCGGTGTGGTGCGCGCCCATGCGGCGGCGAAAGAAGCGGGTTTGCGTTTTCTGCCCGGCGCAAGGCTGGTCACCCAATGCGGGTTTGAAGTTATCGCCTATCCATGCGACCGCGACGCCTATGCCGCCCTGTCGCAATGTTTGACGCGCGGCAATCGGCGTGCCACCAAGGGTGATTGCCTGCTGACCATGACCGATTTGACCGAATTGGCAAAACAGGCAGCATTGGTCTGGATTGTTATACCGCCGCGCCGGAATGAAGCGATTGAGGCGGCCTCTTTCCGTGACCGGCTGACGCCATTGGCGGCGTGCGCTCATCAGATATATTTATTGCTGACGCCGTTTTACGGGGCTGATGATGCGGCGCGGTTTAACCTGTTGCAAACATTGGCCGACTGGTTGGGCGTGCCTGTGCTGGCCGGTTTTGATGCGCTGTATCATGCACCGGAACGTCGTCCCTTGCAGGATGCGATGGCCTGTATTCGCGCCCATTGCACATTGGCCGAGGCCGGTTTCCGGTTGGCCGCCAATGCTGAACGGCATTTGAAACCACCGGCGGAAGCGCAGCGCCTTTTTGCTGACCACCCCGATGCGCTGGCAGCGATTGACCGGGTCTTGGCGGCGTGTAATTTCTCGCTTGATGAGCTGGCCTATCAATATCCCAAAGACGCTTTTGACCCGGAGCTGACGCCGCAGGCCTTGCTTGAAAAGCTGACATGGGCCGGCGCGCGGGCGCGGTTTGACGGTGCAGTGCCGGCGCGCTTGCGCGATATTTTGCGCCATGAGCTGAGCCTTATTGAGCAGCTTTCTTATGCGCCCTATTTCCTCACCGTGCATGATGTGGTGCGCTTTGCCCGCAGTCGGCAAATCTTGTGTCAGGGGCGGGGCAGCGCCGCCAATTCCGCCGTTTGCTATTGCCTTGGCATTACGGCGGTTGACCCCAGCCGGCTTGACCTTTTGTTCGAGCGTTTCATTTCTGCCGAGCGCAATGAGCCGCCCGATATTGATGTCGATTTCGAACATGAGCGACGCGAGGAAATCATCCAATATATTTACCGCAAATATGGTCGCCATCGCGCCGGTATTGCGGCGACGGTGATTACCTATCGCAGCCGTTCGGCGGTGCGCGAAATGGGCAAAGTGGTTGGCCTCTCAGATGATATCGCCGCCGCCCTTTTGGGGGTGAGCTGGGGCAGTGGCAGCCACCCGCCGAGCCGCGCACAAGTGGTGGAGGCCGGGCTTGACCCGGATGCACCCAATATCGCGCTCACCCTCCATTTAGCGGCACAGATTATCGGGTTCCCACGGCATTTGTCGCAACATGTTGGCGGTTTTGTCATCACCAATGACCGGCTTGATACGCTGGTGCCGATTGGTAATGCCGCTATGGCCGACCGCACATTCATTGAATGGGACAAGGATGATTTGGACGCGCTGGGCATGTTGAAAATTGATGTGCTGGCGCTCGGCATGTTGACGGCGATACGGCGCAGCTTTGATTTGATTGCCGCCCATTATGGCCGCGTGCTGGAACTGGCGAGCGTGCCGGCCGAGGACAGCGCGGTTTATGACATGCTGTGCCGTGCCGAGTCGATTGGTGTGTTTCAGGTCGAGAGCCGCGCGCAAATGGCCATGCTGCCGCGCCTCAAACCGCGCGATTTTTACGATTTGGTGATTGAGGTGGCGATTGTGCGCCCCGGCCCGATACAGGGCGATATGGTGCATCCCTATTTGCGCCGCCGCAATGGCGAAGAAGCGGTCGCCTTTCCCTCGCAGGAGCTTGAAAATGTGCTGGGCAAAACGCTGGGCGTGCCATTATTTCAAGAACAAGCCATGCGGATTGCCGTGGTGGCGGCAGGGTTCACCCCTTCCGAGGCTGACCGCTTGCGCCGCGCCATGGCGACATTCCGCAAAACCGGCATCATCCATGAATTTGGCTTGCGGCTGGTTGATGGCATGGTCGGGCGCGGCTATGAGCGCGATTTTGCCGAGCGCTGTTTCAAACAGATTGAAGGCTTTGGCGAATATGGTTTTCCCGAAAGCCATGCTGCCAGCTTTGCCTTGCTGGTCTATGTGTCGGCTTGGCTGAAACATCATTATCCGGCGGCGTTTTGTGCGGCGCTGATTAACAGTCAGCCAATGGGGTTTTATGCACCGGCGCAGCTTGTGGCGGAAGCCAAACGGCAAGGTGTGTCGGTTTTGCCGGTCTGCATCAATGCATCTGATATTGAAGCGGATTTGGAAGCGCAGCAGGACGCCATTGCCTTGCGTCTTGGGTTCAACCAGATTGCCGGATTGACCCGCGCCGATGCTGAGGCGTTGGTCGCGGCGCGCCAACAGGGTGGCGCCTTTGACTCGGTCAGTGATTGCGCCCTGCGCGCCGGGCTGGGTGCGGCAGCATTGGAAAGACTGGCGCGCGCCGATGTGTTTGCCATGCTTGGCCTGTCGCGGCGGCAGGCTTTATGGGCGGTGCGCGCTTTGGCACCGGAACAAAAAGCCGATGCGCTGCCCTTATTTGTCGCTCAGGGTGTGCGCCCATATGGGGCGGAGGAAGCGGGCAGTGATAATTTGCCGCCCTTGTCGCCGGGCATGGAAGTGCTGGAAGATTATGCGGCTTTGCGTCTGTCTTTGAAAAATCATCCAGTGGCTTTGCTGCGGACGCAAATGGCAAAAGCGCGTGCCGCGCCTTTAAAGACCCTGCAAGATGCGCCATCGGGGCGGCAATTGCGCGTCGCTGGTCTGGTCGTGTGCCGCCAACGTCCCGGCAGTGCCAAGGGTGTGGTGTTTCTGACGCTGGAAGACGAAACCGGCAATGGCAATATCGTGATTTGGCCCGACCGGTTTGAACGCTTCCGGCGCGTGGCGATTGGCGCGCGGCTTGTGCAGATTGAAGGCCGGGTTCAGCGTAATGGGGCGGTGGTGCATTTGGTGGCAGAAAGGCTGCATGATATGTCGGATTTGCTGCTCGACTTAATGGCGCAACCGGCAGATGGCAAGCTGACCGATTTGCCCAAACCTTTGCGCCCGAAACGCCAGACCGGACGGCGCACGCCGCGCGAAATGGCATGGCGTGGTGTTGAATAGAAAAGCAGATTATTCGGCAGCGTCGCGCGTGGCTTCCATTTCAGCCAGATATTTTTCCGCTTCCAGCGCCGCCATACAGCCCATGCCCGCCGCCGTAACCGCCTGCCGGTAAATATCATCGGTCACATCACCGGCGGCATAAACACCGGCAATGGAAGTAGCCGTGCTGTCCGGCGCGGTTATCAGATAGCCGCCGGATTTTGTGTCAAGCTGGTCGGTGAATAATTCAGTGGCCGGCGCATGGCCTATGGCAATGAATATGCCATGCATATCCAGAACTTGCTCTTCGCCGGTTTTGGTATTGCGTAAGCGCGCGCCGGTCACGCCAAGCGGCTCATCCTCACCCAGCACTTCCACCAATTCGCTGTCCCAAACGACATTTATTTTCTCATGCGCCAGCAGGCGTTGTTCGAGTATTTTTTCACAGCGCAAGCTGTCGCGACGATGCACCAGCGTCACGCTTTCGGCAAAATTGGTCAGAAACAGTGCTTCCTCAACCGCCGTATTGCCGCCGCCGACAACCATGACTTTTTTATTGCGGTAGAAAAACCCGTCACATGTCGCACAAGCCGAGACACCAAAGCCCTGAAACTTGGTCTCCGTATCAAGGCCGAGCCATTTGGCTTGCGCGCCAGTGGCGATAATCACCGTATCTGCGGTATAGATTTGTCCGCTGTCGCCGGTCAGCCGGAACGGGCGTTGCGATAAATCGGCATGGGTAACAATATCGGATATGATTTCCGTGCCGACATTGGCAGCTTGGGCTTCCATTTGCTCCATCAGCCAAGGCCCCTGAATCGGGTCGGCAAAGCCCGGATAATTTTCAACATCAGTGGTGATGGTCAATTGCCCGCCCGGCTGGATGCCGCGCAAAAGAACCGGCTCCAACATGGCGCGGGCGGCATAAACCGCCGCCGTATAACCGGCAGGGCCGGAGCCGATTATGATTAGTTTTGCATGTTTGGCATCGCTCATGGGTCACGCTCACTGTTCAAATTACCCGCATAATGTAAGCGCGATTCCGGAAAACCCAAGAGGCCGCGCGCCCTTGGCGGGCATTTATTCACGCTTTTCGGGCTTTTTGAAATGCCTGATAGGCAGCGCGCACCGCCTCGGCGATTTCCGGTGTCGCATTGCGGCACTGAGCTGACCATTCTTGCAAAGTGCCGTCAAAATCGCGCACATAATCTGCCGCGCGCACGCTTTGGTGAAAGCGGTCAAATTTGGCGGAGCCACCAGCAAGGTGAAAAACCTGCACCGGTTTGCCTGTAAAACAGGCTTCGCCGACCATATTCACGCTGTCGCCGGTGACAATCACATGCTCGGCCAGCCCCAGCATGGCCGGATAGAGTGTTTCGTCATCCGCATCGCTGGCCGTGCCGGTCAGCACATAATTATGCCCGACCAAGGCGGCGTGCAGGAAATCGGCAAAATGCGACGGCGTGCGGCGCGACAGCGTAATCAGCAAATAATGGCCGGCCTGCGCCAATTGACCCAACATTTCGGCCAGCCGCGCAATTTCATAATCATTGAAGCGATATATTGCATTTGGCCCGCCAATCAGAACCGCAATCACCTTGCCGTGAAGGTCTTGATTGGGTGGCAACAGCCGGCCGCGCGCGCGCTTTGCCGCCATTGCTATATCTTCTTGCGTCAGGCCATGCGGTGACAGCAGAGTTTTGAAAACATTCGGCCCATTGGCGCGGTCATGCGCCGGTGTCCAGATAAAATCAAAATGTTTCGGGTCAATGCGCGGGTCTTGCAAGGCGACGGTGAAGCAGGCATTTTGCGCGGCTTTTTTGATATGAAGCGCATGCGGAATGGCCTGACGACCGCTGGCCAATACCATGTCAGGATAGGGGCGCGCGATTTGCTGGTCGCCTGCCGCGCCGTATCGGGCTATCGGCCAAGGCGCCAGCCAACGCCAAGGCGCGCGCAGCTCAGTATGGATGACTTTCGGTGTCGCGCATCCCAAAGCCTGCGCCAGCCCGATGGTCAGCACATCATTGCCGCGCCTGCCGCCCGTGATTGCCCATATATTCATGCGATGACTATTCAAAAATTATAAAAACCGGTATATTTATTACCTGTTTTTATTGGATACGAAAATGAAAAAGCCTCGTTTGGACGCGCTGGATTTGCGGATTATCAGGGAATTGCAGGCCGATGGCCGAATGACCAATGTTGAATTGGCCAAACGTGTGGGCATTTCCGCACCTCCCTGTCTGCGCCGTGTGCGCGCGTTGGAGGAGGCCGGTGTGATAAACAGCTATCATGCGGAAGTGGATGCGGCACAAATCGGCTTTACCGTCACCGTCTTTGCCATGGTCGGGCTGCACAGCCAGGCCGAGGCGGATTTGCAGGCTTTTGAGACATTGATTGGCAGTTGGCCGGAAGTGCGCGAGTGTCACATGCTCAATGGTGACATTGATTTCATATTGAAAATCGTCGCGCCGGATTTGGCCAGTTTCCAGACTTTCCTGACCCGCAAGCTAACCCCGGCACCCAATGTCGCAAATGTCAAAACTTCGCTGACCATCCGCCAGTCAAAAAAACTGGCCGGTGTGCCGGTGACGTAGGGGTCTTGCCGGTCAGGCGAATTTCACACCCAGAATTTCATAGGATTTGCCGCCGCCGGGCGTGTTGACCTCAACCGAGTCGCCGATTTCCTTGCCGATAAGCGCACGGGCGATAGGCGAGGCGATTGAGATTTTGCCATTTTCAACATTGGCTTCATATTCGCCGACAATCTGATAAGTGACTTCGGCATCCGTATCTTCATCCACCAAATCAACCGTCGCGCCGAATTTCACGCGATTACCGGTCAGGGCGGCGACATCAATCACATCTGCGCGGTTGATAATATCTTCCAATTCCATCACCCGGCCTTCATTATGGCTCTGCTGTTCTTTGGCGGCGTGATATTCGGCATTTTCCGACAAATCGCCATGCGCGCGCGCTTCGGCAATCGCCTTGATAATGCGCTGGCGCTCCGGCCCTTTCAGGCGCTTGATTTCCTCATCAAGCGCGGCATAACCGGCCTCTGTCATCGGCACTTTTTCCATCACGACCCTCAAATTCCGTGCAAGGCGACATTTCGTATATCACTCTTCCAAAAAAGACAAGCGGTTTCAAGCACCTTATCGGGCGGCATAATCCTGCAGGGAACGCACTTGCATCGGCCCGGCGCGTGTGGCGGCAATGGCGGCGACGGCGGCTTCGGCGCCGGCCAGCGTGGTGTAATAGGGGATTTTCATCATCAAGGCTGTGCGCCTGATAGATTTACTGTCAGCCAGCGATTTCTCGCCCTCCGTTGTATTGACCACCAAAGTGACTTCATTGTTTTTCATCGTATCCACAATATGCGGACGCCCCTCCATCACCTTATTGACCGGCGTTACGGCAATGCCATTATCGGCAAGAAATTGCGCCGTGCCGCGTGTGGCGATAATCTCAAAGCCCAAATCAACCAGTCGTTTCGCTGGCACAAGGGCGCGTTGTTTGTCGCCCTCGCGGACAGAAATAAACGCCTTGCCGCTATCGGGCAGGAAAGTGCCGCCGCCCAGCTGGCTTTTGGCGAAGGCAGTGGCGAAATCCGTATCCAGCCCCATCACTTCGCCGGTTGAGCGCATTTCCGGCCCCAAAACCGTATCGACACCGGGGAAACGGGCAAAGGGAAAGACCGATTCCTTGACCGCAATATGCTCGTAAGGCGGCAGGGTCAGTTCGAAATCCGACAATTTGGCGCCGGCCATCAGCTTTGCCGCAATGCGGGCAATCGGCTGGCCGAGAACTTTGGCGACAAATGGCACAGTGCGGCTGGCGCGCGGGTTAACCTCAATTACGAAAATCGTTTCACCCTGCACGGCGAACTGCACATTCATCAGGCCGACAACATTCAGCGCCAAAGCCATTTCAGTGGCTTGGCGTTTCAGCTCCTCGACAATCTCCGCCGACAGGGAATGGGGCGGCATGGAACACGCGCTGTCGCCGGAATGAACACCGGCTTCTTCAATATGCTCCAAAATACCGGCGACCACGACATCGCTGCCATCGCACAACACATCGACATCAAGCTCAGTGGCGTCGCGCAAATAGCCGTCAATCAGCACCGGACTGTCGCCGGACACGATAACCGCTTCGCGCATATAGCGTTCAAGCTGCTCATCGCTATTGACGATTTCCATCGCCCGCCCGCCCAGCACATAGGACGGGCGAATAACCACGGGAAAGCCGATATTGGCGGCAATGGCGCGCGCTTCCTCGGCACTGCGGGCAATGCCATTGGGCGGCTGTTTCAAATCCAGCCTTTCAAGCAGCGCTTTGAAGCGGTCGCGGTCTTCGGCCAAATCAATCGCATCGGGCGATGTGCCGAGAATGGGGATGCCCGCTTCTTCCAGCGCTTGCGACAATTTCAAGGGCGTTTGCCCGCCAAATTGCACAATCACGCCGCGCATATCGCCCTTGGTGCTTTCGCAGGCAATCAGCTCCAACACATCTTCTTCGGTCAGCGGCTCAAAATACAGCCTGTCCGATGTGTCATAATCGGTAGAGACAGTCTCCGGATTGCAATTGACCATAATGCTTTCAATATCCGCATCGCCCAGCGCAAAGGCGGCATGGCAGCAGCAATAATCAAACTCAATACCTTGGCCGATACGGTTCGGGCCACCGCCGAGAATAACCGCTTTCGGGCGGTCAACCGGCGCGCTTTCATTTTGCGGCGCAAACGGGGCAGGGCTGTCATAGCTGGAATAGAGATAGGGCGTGTCGGCGGCAAATTCGGCGGCGCAAGTGTCAATGCGGCGGAAATACGGGCGCACATTCAAATCATGGCGGGCTTGGCGCACTTGGCTTTCTGCCATGCCAGCCAGTTCAGCCAGGCGGGCATCTGAAAAGCCCATGGCTTTGACATCGCGCATGGCTTCTTCATTATCGGGCAGGCCATATTGTATGACGGTTTTCTCAATATCAATCATCGCCTGCAATTGTGCGACAAACCAAGGATTGAAATGCGACAGGGCGCAAACCTCTTCCTGGCTCATGCCTTGGCGCAGCGCATGGGCGGCCATGAGCAGGCGTGAGGGGGTAGCGGTGGTCAGGGCGGCGCGCATTTCGGCTTCGCCTTCGGCGGTGGATATGTCCGGCGCATTGTCAGGCGGCGTCAAACCGGTTAGGCCGGTCTCCAATGAGCGCAGGGCTTTTTGCAGGCTTTCGGGAAAATTGCGGCCAATCGCCATAGCTTCACCGACCGATTTCATGGCGGTTGTCAGCAAAGGCTCGGCGCCGGGAAATTTCTCAAAAGCAAAGCGCGGTATTTTGGTGACCACATAGTCAATGCTCGGCTCAAAACTGGCCGGTGTGACACCGGTAATGTCATTCATCAACTCGTCCAGCGTATAGCCGACCGCCAGCTTGGCGGCGATTTTGGCGATTGGAAAACCGGTCGCCTTGGAGGCCAGCGCCGAAGAGCGCGACACGCGCGGGTTCATCTCAATCACAACCAGACGCCCATCTGCCGGATTAACGGCAAATTGCACATTGGAGCCGCCGGTCTCAACGCCGATTTCGCGCAAAACCGAAATTGAGGCATTACGCATGATTTGATATTCGCGATCGGTCAGGGTCAGCGCCGGAGCAACAGTGATGCTGTCGCCTGTGTGAACGCCCATCGGGTCAACATTTTCAATGGAGCAGACGATAATGCAATTATCGGCGCGGTCGCGCACCACTTCCATTTCATATTCTTTCCAACCCAAAACGCTTTCTTCAATCAGCACTTCGGTGACCGGCGAGGCGTCAAGGCCGCGCTCGACAATCGACAAAAACTCCTCGCGATTATAGGCAATGCCGCCGCCTGTGCCGCCCAATGTAAAAGACGGGCGGATAATGGTCGGCAGGCCGACTTTTTCAAGCCCTTCAAGCGCCTCTTCAACTGTATGGGCAATGCTGGAGCGCGGGCTTTCCAGCCCGATTTTATCCATTGCCTCGCGAAACAAAAGCCGGTCTTCGGCCTTTTTAATGGCATTGAGGTCAGCCCCGATAAGCCGCACACCATATTTGTCCAGCGTGCCGTTTTCGGATAATTCAATCGCCGTATTCAGCGCGGTTTGTCCGCCCATTGTCGGCAGCACCGCATCGGGGCGTTCTTTTTCAATAATCCGCGCCACCATATCGGCGGTAATCGGCTCAATATAGGTGGCATCGGCCAGTTCCGGGTCGGTCATAATGGTCGCCGGATTGGAATTGACCAGAATGACGCGATAGCCTTCCTCGCGCAACGCCTTGCAGGCTTGCGTGCCGGAATAGTCAAACTCGCAAGCCTGCCCGATAACAATCGGCCCGGCACCGATTATCATAATGCTTGAAATATCGCTGCGTTTGGGCATCAGGCGTCTCCTGTCTTGTTCATTAAATCGACAAAGCGGTCGAACAGATAATGGCTGTCCTGCGGCCCCGGCGAGGCTTCGGGATGATATTGCACGGAAAAGACCGGCCTGTCCTTGACGGCAATGCCACAATTTGTGCCGTCAAACAGGCTGATATGGGTTTCTTCCACACTGTCGGGCAAGCTGTCGCGGTCAACGGTGAAGCCATGATTCATGGAGGTGATTTCCACCTTGCCGGTGGTCAAATCCTTGACCGGATGATTGGCGCCGTGATGGCCTTGTTTCATTTTCACCGTCGAGGCGCCCAAAGCACGCGCCAGCATTTGATGGCCGAGGCAAATACCGAAAACCGGTTTGCCACTATCGACCAGCTTGCTGATTTCGCCGACCGCATAGCTGCCCGTTGCTGCCGGGTCGCCCGGCCCGTTGGACAGGAAAATACCATCCGGATTTTGTGCCAGCACAGTCTCGGCTTTGCTGTCGGCAGGCAGCACGCTGACGCGGCAACCGGCCTCGGCCAGACAGCGCAAAATGTTTTTCTTTATGCCGTAATCCAGCGCCACGACATGCAAGGGGCGGGTATTGTCATTGAACCCTGTTGACCATTGCCAGCGCCCCTGCTGCCAGTCATAGGTCTCCGGATTGGAGACTTGCGCGGCCAAATCCGCGCCTTCCAACCCGCCAAACCCGGCCAGTGCGGCGCGCATGGCATCCTCGTCAAAATTGCCGTCCGGCGCATGCGCCAGCACGGCATTAAACATGCCATTGTCACGGATAAAGGCGGTAATGGCGCGCGTATCCACCCCGCTCATGCCAATCAGACCGCGCTGTTCCAGCCAGGCCTGCAAATGGGCTTGCGCGCGATAATTGGCCGGCTCGGTGATTTTCTCACGGATGATAAGCCCCGCCGCCGCAATCGCCGTGCCGGTATTGGAGGTTTCAATGTCGTCTTCATTGATGCCGATATTGCCAATATGGGGGAAGGTGAAGGTTACAATCTGACCAGCATAAGACGGGTCGGTCAGGATTTCCTGATAGCCGGTCATCGCCGTGTTGAAACATATTTCGGCGGCAATCATACCGGTTGCGCCCAGCCCATAGCCATAAAGCTTGCGCCCATCCGCCGTCATCAGCAGGGCGGTTTTCGGGGGCGTGCGCCAAGCGGCATTATCCGTGTCGTTTGAGGTCATCGACTTCCTTCCAAAAATGTGAGATGGCGCAAAAAAACACCCCTGCCGCCGGTTTTGCGGAAGGGGTTACGAATGCGCTGTCAATCATTGGGCTAAACCTGTAAGAACCGACTGTCACCAGCCAAATTGACGGGAAACTAAAGAATTGCGGCGGGCAGGTCAAGCATTGCAGTGATTTTTTCGGTGGGAAAAAAAATGTTTTAAAATCAATGCCTTAACTGGTTTTTCGTCCAAAAACTTGAAACGATTAACAATCGACAATCAGTGCAGTTCACCATCAGTCAAACATGGCCGATTCTCGCGCCGGCTTGAAGGCCGAATTCATGTCTTTTCCCTTATTGTCTTTCATGCTTGGATATTCTATACACCGGCACTCGCTGAGCGAACCTTCCGTTCAGGCAAAGCGTCGATATTGATGGAGACAGCATATGCAGGAGCGTATTGCCGAAGCCTTGAAAACCGCCGTCAAAAATCAGGACAAGGTGCGCGTTTCGACCTTGCGTCTGATTGTGGCGGCGATTAAAGACCGCACCATTGCCGCGCGCACCGCCGATAATGGCGATGGCATCACTGACGCGCAAATCATGGATATTTTGGCAAAAATGGTCAAGCAACGCCAAGAAGCCGCCACCACTTATGAGGAAGCCGGGCGGCTGGAACTGGCTGAACAGGAGCGCGCTGAAATCGGCGTGATTGAGGAGTTTTTGCCGCGCCGCCTTGATGCTGACGAAATGGCTTTGGCCGTGCAGCAGGCGATTGAGGAAATGGAGGCCGCCTCTTTGAAAGATATGGGCAAGGTGATGGGCGCGCTTAAAGGGCGCTATGCCGGACAGATGGATTTCGGCCAGGCCGGTGCGCTGGTCAAAGAGAAGCTGGGCGGTTAACCCGGCCAATTGGCTCGACCCTGTTAGTTTCAACAGAAACAAGACGCGGCAGGGCTGGCGGTCTTGGCTTTTTTGCCTAAAATAGTCGGATGGCTTTTCCGCAAAACTTTCTTGAAGAAATAAAAAACCGAATTGCGGTCTCCGATATTGTTGGGCGCAAGGTGAAGCTGGTCAGGCGGGGGCGCGAATTTGTCGGCCTCAGCCCGTTCAAGTCGGAGCGCACACCGTCATTTACCGTCAATGATGACAAGCAATTCTATCACTGTTTTGCCACTGGCAAGCATGGCAGCGTGTTTGACTTTGTCATGGAAACCGAAGGGTTGAGTTTTCCCGAAGCGGTTGAGCGTCTGGCGCAACAAGCCGGTCTGCCCATGCCGGAACGCGACCCGCGCGCCGCCGAGCGCGCGGCCAAACAAGCCTCATTGGTCGATGTGACAGAGGCGGCGGCGAACTGGTTTCAGCAGCAATTACAAGCGCCACAAGCGGCGGAGGCGCGCGATTATCTGGCGCGGCGCGGGGTCACGCCGGAATTGATGAAGCGCTTCGGCATTGGCTTTGCGCCAAGCGCCCGCACGGCCTTGGCTGATTTTTTGACCGCGCGCAATATCAAACCAGCGCAGCTTGTCGAGACCGGGCTGGCCATCCAGCCCGATGAAAAGGCGCGCGCGCCCTATGACCGGTTTCGTGACCGTATCATTTTTCCGATACATGATGCGCGCGGACGGGTGATTGCCTTTGGCGGACGCGCCATGCAGGCCGACGCACCGGCCAAATATCTGAACTCCCCGGAAACGCCGCTATTTCACAAAGGCGCGGTTTTGTTCAATTTCGCCCGCGCCCGCCAAGCCGCTTATGATGCCGGCTCGGTGCTGGTGGTGGAAGGCTATATGGATGTCGTTGGGCTGGCGCGTGCCGGATTCGACCATGCGGTCGCCCCGCTTGGCACGGCGATAACGCCGGAGCAATTGCGCCTTTTATGGCGGCTGGCGCCGGAGCCGGTCATGTGTCTGGATGGCGATGCGGCAGGCTTGCGCGCCGCCTATCGGGCAATTGACCGCGCTTTGCCTTTGTTGAAGCCCGGTTTTTCCTTGCGCTTTGCGCTTTTACCTGCCGGTAAAGACCCGGATGATGTGGTTGCCGAGGGCGGGCAGGCGGCGATGCAGGCGGTGATAGACAAGGCGATGGGGCTGAGTGACCTGCTTTGGGAACGCGAATTGGAAGCCGCCCCTTGGGATACGCCGGAACGCGCGGCGGCGCTGAAACAACGTTTGCGCGAAGCGGTCGCCACCATTAGCGATGCCGATGTGCGCGGCCTTTACGGGCAGGATATCAGGGCGCGGCTCGACCGGCTGCTCGGCGCGACCGGTCAAGCAAGCGACGGGCGACAAAATTACGGGCAAGGTCGGCGTATGCCGTCGCGGCGCGGTGGTCGAGCCAGCGCGCAGGCGCGGCGTTCGGCCTTGGCGACGGGCAGCGCTGAATGGTCGCACCGTGAGGCGGTGATTGTTTTATGCGTCTATCATCACCCTGCGCTTTTGGGGCAACAGCGCGATGCATTTGAGGCGCTGGAGCTGCAAACACAGAGCCTTGACCGGCTGCGCTATGACATTATTGACTGGTTTGACGAAAATAGCGCAAGCGAGGCGGCGGCCAATCAAGCTGAAAACGCCACGGGACTTGACAATTCGGCCTTAAAATTGCATTTGAAAGACAGGGGAGTTGGAGATATCGCGGCCCGGCTGGAGGCAATGCCGGAAGCTCGACTATTGAGCTTTGTCCGCTTGGACAGTGAGTTGGAGCAAGTTATTCCGGGTTGGCTTGAAGTCGTTCGGATTCACCATAAATTACATACATTGATGGCTGAAAAGAAAGCTGTCGAGGCTGATTTGGAAACCGAATTGGAGCGAGACGGCACGCAATACGCGCTTGACAGGCTGATAGCAATACAAAATGAAATCGCGGCGCTGGAAAATCAGGCGTCGAAATCGAACCGAACATCGTGAGAGGGGTCACGGAGACAGGCATGGCAACAAAAAAAGCTGCAGGCACAGAGGATAAGGAAACCGGCGACAGCCCGTTGATTGACATGAACAACCGCGAGGTCAAGCGCATGATAAAGCTGGCCAAGGAGCGCGGTTTTGTAACCTATGACGCGCTGAATGCGGTTTTGCCACCGGAGGAGTTTTCTTCCGAGCAAATCGAAGACGTTATGGCCATGCTGTCGCAAATGGGCATTAATGTCGTCGAAAATGACGATTCGGAAGAAAATGACGAAGATGGCACGGTCAAAGCCGCCAATGATGATGAGAGTCAGAATGGCGCCAGCACGGCGGTTGCCAAAACCACGCGCGCGACCGGAACGGGCGACCGAACAGACGATCCGGTGCGGATGTATTTGCGCGAAATGGGGTCGGTGGAATTATTGTCGCGCGAGGGCGAAATCGCCATTGCCAAACGTATTGAGGCTGGCCGCGAGACGATGATTGCGGGCTTGTGTGAAAGTCCACTGACTTTTCAGGCGATTATCATTTGGCGTGATGAATTGAATGAAGGCAAAGTCCTGCTGCGCGATATTATTGATTTGGACGCGACTTTTGCCGGGCCGGAAGCCAAGAAAATTGACCGTAGCGCTGAAGGCGCTGCACCGCCGCCATCTGGCGCACCGTCGGGGGAGGCCGAGGGCGAGCCGGATGAGGATGATGAAGAGGCGGAAGCCAATATGTCGCTGTCGGCGATGGAAATGGAGCTGAAACCCCAAGTTTTGGCGAGTTTTGATGTGATTGCCGGAACCTATAAGAAATTGCGTAAATTGCAGGATCAACGGGTTGAATTACAGGCTGACAATAAAGAACTGACCAAGGCGCAAATGACCCGGCTCGACAAGTTTTCCGGCGAAATTATTGAGGAAGTAAAAGGCCTGTCGCTCAATAATAACCGCATTGATGCGCTGGTCGAGCAGCTTTACACGATTAACAAAAGGCTGGTCAGCCTTGAAACACAGCTCTGGCGCTTGGCCGATAAGGCTGGTGTGACGCGCGAGGATTTCATCAAGCAATATCAGGGCAATGAATATGAGGCCAATTGGGCGCGCCGCGTCGGTCGGTTGACTGGCAAGGGCTGGAAGGACTTCATCCAGAACAATCGGACGGAAGTGCGCGATGTGCGAACTGAAATTCAAGAATTGGCCAATGAGACAGGTCTGAATATCACCGAGTATCGCCGCATTGTGCGTATGGTGCAAAAAGGCGAGCGTGAGGCGCGCATTGCCAAAAAGGAAATGGTTGAGGCCAATTTGCGGCTGGTGATTTCAATTGCCAAAAAATACACCAATCGCGGCCTGCAATTTCTCGACCTGATTCAGGAAGGCAATATCGGCCTGATGAAAGCGGTTGATAAGTTTGAATATCGGCGCGGCTATAAGTTTTCCACCTATGCGACATGGTGGATTCGCCAAGCGATTACGCGGTCAATTGCTGACCAGGCGCGCACGATTCGGATTCCGGTGCATATGATTGAGACGATTAACAAGCTGGTTCGCACATCACGCCAAATGCTGCATGAGTTTGGCCGCGAGCCGACGCCGGAAGAATTGTCGGAAAAATTGTCCATGCCGCTGGAAAAAGTGCGGAAAGTGCTGAAAATTGCCAAGGAGCCAATCAGCCTTGAAACGCCGATTGGCGACGAGGAAGACAGCCAGCTTGGCGACTTTATTGAGGATAAAAACGCGATTTTGCCGATTGATGCGGCGATTCAGTCCAATTTGCGCGACACCACAACCCGCGTTCTGGCCTCATTGACGCCGCGCGAGGAGCGTGTCTTGCGGATGCGCTTTGGTATTGGCATGAATACCGACCACACGCTTGAGGAAGTCGGGCAGCAATTCTCGGTGACGCGCGAGCGAATTCGCCAAATTGAAGCCAAAGCGCTCAGAAAATTGAAGCATCCGAGCCGGTCGCGCAAACTTCGTAGTTTTCTCGACAATTAAAAGTGCTATAAGAGCGCCGTCAGACGACAGCCAAGTGGGGTGCTGCCATGCAATTGACCATGATGAAGGGCAAAATACATCGCGCCAGCGTGACCCAATGCGACATGCATTATGAAGGGTCAATATCGGTCGATGAGGACTGGCTGGATGCGGCCGGGATTTTGCCGCATGAGCAGGTCGATGTGCTGAACATCAACACCGGTGCGCGTTTTACCACCTATGCCATTGCCGCCCCGCGTGGCTCGCATACAATTGGCATAAATGGCGCGGCGGCGCGGCTTGCCCAACCGCGTGATTTGGTGATTATAATTGCCTATGCGGTGATGGACGAACACGCCGCGCGCGGGTATAAACCAAAAGTGTTTATTCCGACGAATGACTAATTCGTCTTTGGGGGCCTGTAGCTCAGTTGGTTAGAGCAAACCGCTCATAACGGTTTGGTCGCAGGTTCGAGTCCTGCCGGGCCCACCATTTCCTTGGTTTTCTCCTCTATTCTTTGCCGGAAATAGGCTTGCGCGACGGCGCATAGCGGTTCACTATCGCTGTGTGGGACTCAAAAAAGGAGAGGGAAATGGAGAACACAGCTATTTTGCAACCGGTTATAGCGCTTGGGCTATGGACCGGTGTGATTATGATTTGGATGTATGCGACGCGCGTGCCGGCGATTGGCAAGCTGAACATGTCGAATGATGCGATGATGCACCCGCCGGGCATGGATGCGCTGCCGTCGGAAGTGCGCCGGATTGCTGATAATTACAATCATCTGTTCGAGCAGCCGACGCTGTTTTATGCCACTGTGCTGACTATTGCCATTGCTGGTCACGCTGATGCGGTGGCCGTCAATACGGCTTGGGCATTTGTCGTTTTACGGGTAATTCACTCGCTGGTGCAGACAACGGTGAACATTGTTCTGGTGCGCTTCGGCATATTTTTGCTGTCTTGGCTGGCGCTTTTGGTGCTGATTGTGCGCGAGGCCTTGGTTATTTTTTAAGGCTTTGCCGCAAGGTAGACCCGCCAAAAGGGCGTCCCTTGCGGATGCCCTTTTTCTTTCCCCGTATTGCAACGCGCGCTTATGCATGGCACAACGGCGCATCGCAGCTTTGCAAGAGTGAGAGCAATGGCCAGTTACCAATATGTCTATGTGATGGATCACCTGTCGAAAACCTATGCCGGTGGCAAGCAGGTATTGAAAGATATTCGCCTGTCTTTTCTGCCCGGTGCCAAAATTGGCATTGTCGGCGTCAACGGGGCGGGCAAATCGACCTTGCTGAAAATTATGGCCGGACGCGACACGGAAATTCAGGGCGAGGCTTGGGCGGCGGAAGGCGCCAAAGTCGGCTATTTGGAGCAGGAGCCGCAACTGGATGAAAGCCTTGATGTGCTGGGCAATGTCATGCTGGGTGTGGCTGAAAAACAAGCATTACTCGACCGCTATAATGAATTGGCGATGAATTATTCCGACGAAACAGCCGATGAAATGGCCGCATTGCAAGACCAGATTGACGCGCAAAATCTGTGGGATTTGGACGCGCAGGTTGATCAAGCCATGGATGCGTTGCGCTGCCCGCCCGGCGATGGCGATGTCAGTGTTTTGTCGGGCGGTGAAAAGCGTCGCGTCGCCCTGTGCCGCCTATTGCTGGAAAAACCGGATTTGCTGCTGCTTGACGAGCCGACCAACCATCTGGATGCCGAGACCATTGCCTGGTTGCAGCATCATTTGGCCGAATTTGCCGGCACGGTTGTGCTGGTGACGCATGACCGCTATTTCCTTGACGATTTCACCAATTGGATTCTTGAGCTGGACCGCGGGCAGGGTATCCCCTATGAGGGCAATTATTCCAACTGGCTTGAATTGAAACAAAAACGCCTCATGCAGGAAGCGCGCGAGGATGAAACCCGCCAGCGCACTTTGGCGCGCGAGCTGGAATGGATACGCCAATCCCCGAAAGCGCGCCAAGCCAAAAGCAAGGCGCGGATTTCAGCCTATGAAGATTTGTTGGCGCAGGAAGGCCATGAAGATGTCGGTCGCGCGCAGATTTCCATCCCCTCCGGCCCGCGCTTGGGTGGCATTGTGCTGGAAGCAGAAAATCTGTCGAAAGGCTTTGGCGACAAATTGCTGATTGAAAACCTGTCTTTCAAATTGCCGCCCGGTGGCATTGTCGGCGTTATCGGCCCTAACGGGGCGGGCAAGACCACTTTGTTCAAAATGCTGACCGGCAGCGAACAAGCCGATGGCGGTGCTTTGCGCGTCGGTGATACGGCGGTGATGGGCTATGTTGACCAAAGCCGCGACAGTCTGGATGACGGCAAAACCGTCTGGGAAGAAATTTCCGGTGGCTTGGATATTCTCGAACTCGGCAAGCGTGAAATGAACTCACGCGCCTATGTCGGCGCTTTCAATTTCCGCGGCGGCGACCAGCAGAAAAAAGTCGGTCTGCTGTCGGGTGGTGAACGCAATCGCGTGCATTTGGCGAAAATGCTGAAAAGCGGTGCCAATCTTTTGCTGCTTGATGAACCGACCAATGATTTGGATGTTGAGACATTGCGCGCGCTGGAAGAAGGGCTGGAAAACTTTGCCGGCTGCGCGGTGGTGATAAGCCATGACAGATGGTTTCTCGACCGCATTGCAACGCATATTTTGGCCTTTGAAGGCAATAGCCATGTTGAGTGGTTTGAGGGCAATTATGCTGATTATGACGAAGACCGGAAACGCCGTTTGGGCGCCGAGGCGGAAGTGCCAAAGCGCATCAAATACAAGCAATTCGCTCGCTAAGTTTGGCCTGTCGATAGGCTTGCCGACTGGGTCTTCAATCGGGATTTCAGTTAGCTGAGGCCATATCGGCATCCGCATCAGCGTTAAGCTGTTTTCGCATATGCGATAATAATTTGCTCATATCGCCGCGATTTTTCTTCAGCACGGAGGCATAGCTATCGCGCTGTTCCTGCGCCATCCAAACGCCCAGCACATTGACATCAAACAAAGAAAACCCGCCGGATTTTTCTTTGACCAACCACCAGCTCATTTCAATCGGCTCGCGGCCATTGGCAAATTCAATATGGCTGGCGACAATGAAATTACGCTTTTTATTCTGCACACCGTCCACAATCACTTTTTCGTCTGAATATTCGGCCAGACGATTGGCATAGACTTTGACAATCATTTCCGTCAGCAAAGTCTGAAACGCCTCAAACTCGTCTTTTTCAACCTGACGGGCAAATTGGCCGAGGGTGAAGCGGGCAATGCGGCGCAAATTGGCGCGCTCGGTCAACAGATTGTGAAAGCCTTCTTCGCGCGCGGCGCGGTTTTCGGCATTGCGTAAAATGGTAATCGCTTCATCGGCCAAATCCGTCACAAATTGTTTGGCGGCGTCCGCATCTTCCTGCTGGGCGAAAGCGGGGCTGATGGCCGGTGCCAGAAACAGCGCCAATATCATCAAAAATTTGGTCATCCGGCAGTTTCCTCAATCATTAAAAGTCTTCGTCAAAATCGTCAAACTCATCCATATCCGGCAGCTCAGGCAAATCATCCAGGCTAGTCACACCATTGGTGATTTCGCTTTTCCGGTTCTGCCTATAAAGGCTACGGATGCTGGCGTAAAAATCAATAGAGCTTCTTTCAATCTCATCCAGCACACCGAGATTTTCGGCGCGGAAATCAATCCCGTCAACCATATATATGCCGATTGCATTGGATGATGCATTATCGGCATAAGTCACTGGGTCAAACGCCCAATCAACAATCATACCGGCCAAATCGCGCGGCGGGGAAGGGCCGATAATCGGCAGATAGAGATAGGGGCCTTCGCCAACGCCATAGCGCGCCAAAGTCTGCCCGAAATCTTCTGTTTGCCGTTTCAGCCCCATAGATGAGGCGGCGTCAAACAGGCCGAA
This sequence comes from Rhodobiaceae bacterium, assembly GCA_038123715.1. Classification (GTDB taxonomy): domain Bacteria; phylum Pseudomonadota; class Alphaproteobacteria; order RS24; family RS24; genus JAYPAN01. The sequence goes on from JAYPAN010000009.1 coordinate 27,017, forward strand.
TACGCCAATTGTCGAATTGACCAAAAACCGTGTCGCGCTTTTGCCGGCGCGCGACCATTCGCCCTGCAAGCTGTTATTGGCAAAACTTATTGGCTCGGCCAGATTGCCAATGACATTGCGGACAGCGCGGCGCAGCGGGCGAGGCACATAAGTATAACCCTTGGCGACCGGTTTCAGCACATAGCTGTCCAATGTCATATTGACGGCAAACATTTGCCGGTTAAATCCCTCATAAGGGTCATTGGCGGTGTCCGGTGACGGGTCAATGCGCGCGCCACAAGCGGTGAGGGCAAATGCCATGCTTGCCCAGAGGATAAACCGGCTGACTGTTTTCATTTTAATGCTCATCCCATATTTGCCGTGAGCGGCCACTGATACCAGCTTGCGGAGATTCTGCCTAGAGGCGCAATTGCCTTTCGCTAACGCCCTTTCCTCTTGACATATAAAGATATCTTTATGTATTAACAACGCATGGATGAACTTTTGACAGCTCTGCGCGCCGCCGGTGAGCCGACGCGCCTGCGAATTCTCGCAACACTGGCCTCCGGTGAATTGGCAGTGTCGGAACTTACGCAAGTTTTGCTGCAAAGTCAGCCGCGCATTTCGCGGCATTTGAAATTACTGGCCGATGCCGGTCTGGTGCGCCGACATCCGGAAGGCAGTTGGGTGTTTTACCGGCTGGAAGACAGCGGCGGCTCTGCCCAAATGGTGTCGCAATTGCTGGCTGCCCTGCCGGGCGATGACCATGTATTGCTGCGCGACAAGGAAAGGCTGGCGCAAGTGCGCGCGGAACGGGCGGCGCGCGCGCAGGCTTATTTTGCTACCAATGCCGCCGGTTGGGACGAGTTACGCGCCCGTCATATTCCTGAAACGCAAGTTGAAGCGGCAATGGCTGATTTAATCGGTGACGGGGAAAATCCGTCTTTGCTGGTAGATTTGGGAACCGGCACGGGGCGGATGCTGGAGGTTTTTGCCGGTCGGGCGGTGCGTGCCATTGGTTTTGACATCAGCCCGGACATGCTGACCATTGCGCGCGATAAAATCGACCGCGCCGGTTTGGATAATTGCCAGGTGCGCCAGGGTGATTGCGCCAATGTGCCATTGGCCGATGGCGAGGCGGAGCTGGTTGTCATGCATCAGGTCTTGCATTTTCTCGATGACCCGCAAGCCGCGCTGGCCGAGGCTGAGCGTATTACCGCGCCGGGCGGGCAGATATTGATTGCCGATTTCCTGCCGCATGATTTGGAGTTTTTGCGCGATGAACATGCCCATAGGCGGCTCGGTTTTGCTGACGCAGATATGGAAAAATGGCTGTCGCGGCTGGGGCTGACAAGCGGGTCGTCGCGGCATTTGCCGGCGGCGGATAATGATTTGACGGTGGCGCTGTGGACGGCGCAAAAACCAATCTCAGGACAAAATAATGGCGCGCGCAAAGGCCAATCAAAAGCAAGAGAAAGAAATTGAGAGGAAAACATGACCGGTCTGTCTTTTGAATTTTTCCCGCCCAAAAATGAAGCGGCGGAAGCTCGGCTTTGGGACGCGATTGGCCGTCTGGCGCCGATTGGCCCGGACTTTGTCTCGGTCACTTATGGCGCGGGCGGCTCGACCCGCGACCGGACGCATGAATGTGTGCGCCGGTTGATTGATGAAACACCATTGCAACCGGCAGCGCATTTGACCTGTGTGGCCGCATCAAAGGCCGAGGTGGATGAGGTGATTGACGCTTATGCCGCCGCCGGTGTGAAGCATATTGTGGCCTTGCGCGGTGATATGCCCGATATGGCCGCCTTTGCGCTGCATCCGCAAGGTTATAGCGGCTCGGTTGAGCTGGTGGCCGCCTTGGCCGGACGCGGCGGGTTTGACATTACGGTCAGCGCCTATCCGGAAAAACACCCCGAATCGGCGTCGCTGGCGGCGGATATTGATTTGCTTAAGGCCAAAATTGACGCCGGAGCAAGCCGCGCCATCACGCAATTTGTGTTCGACACGGCGGCGCATTTGCGGTTCCGCGACGCTTTGGCGGCTGCCGGTATTGGTATTCCGGTCATTCCGGGCATTATGCCGACCACCAATTTTGCCGGCGCCAAACGCATGGCGGCGGCTTGCGGCGCGACCATGCCGGATTGGCTGGCCGCCCATTATGACGGTCTGGAAAATGACCCGGATACGCGCAAGCATATTGCCGCATCTGTGGCCGTTGACCAATGCCGTATATTGATTGAAGAAGGCTTTGAGCATTTGCATTTCTACACGCTCAACCAAGCCGATTTGACTTTTGCTGTTTGCCGGATTTTGAATCTGGGACAACAGCCAAACCATAATAAAGCGGCCTGAGGGCAATAGAGGATAAAATGAGTTGGACACGCGAAAGCCGCATTAACGAGCTGTCAAAACTGACCACCCAGCGTATTTTGGTGCTGGATGGCGCGATGGGGACGATGATTCAGCGTCACAAGCTGGATGAAGCCGCCTATCGCGGCGCGCGCTTTGCCGATTATCACATGGATGTGCAGGGCAATAATGACCTGTTGTCTCTGACTCAGCCGGAGATTATTCGTGACATCCATACCGCCTATCTTGAGGCAGGCAGTGATATTGTGGAGACCAATACTTTTTCCTCCACCGATATCGCGCAGGCTGACTATGACATGCAGGTGCTGGCTTATGAGCTGAATGTTGAAGGCGCGCGTCTGGCGCGCCAAGCCTGTGACGCGGTGGAGGCGGCCGACCCGTCGCGCCCGCGTTATGTTGCCGGAGCCATAGGGCCGACCAATCGCACCGCGTCAATCTCGCCGGATGTCAATGACCCCGGCTTGCGTAATGTGACTTATGACGAATTACGCAGCTCTTACGCCGAGGCGACGCGCGGCCTGATTGAGGGCGGCGCCGATATCATTCTGATTGAGACGATTTTCGACACGCTCAACGCCAAAGCGGCGGTTCATGCGGTGCAGGATGTTTTTGCCGAAACCGGCATTACCTTGCCGCTGATGATTTCCGGCACGATTACCGACCGGTCGGGGCGCACATTGTCGGGTCAGACCACTGAGGCGTTTTGGTATGCGCTGCGTCATGCCAAGCCCTTCTCAGTAGGCTTGAATTGCGCCTTGGGGGCGGAAGAAATGCGTCCCTATGCGGCGGAGATTGCCCGCATTGCCGACACCAATATCTGCATTTACCCGAATGCCGGCCTGCCCAATGAGTTTGGCGAATATGACCAGCTTGCCGAGGAGATGGCGGCGATTGTTGGCGAGTTTGCCGAGGCCGGTCTGGTCAATATATTGGGCGGGTGTTGCGGCACGACGCCGGAACATATTGCCGCTATTGCCGGTGCGGCCAATGCCAATCGCCCGCGCGATATTCCGACCCGCGAGGCGAAATTGCGCCTGTCCGGCTTAGAGCCATTTACCCTGACCGAGGATATTCGCTTTGTGAATGTCGGTGAGCGCACCAATGTCACCGGCTCGGCAAGGTTCCGCAAACTGATTACCGAAGGCGATTATGACAGCGCGCTGGAAGTGGCGCGCCAACAGGTTGAAAACGGCGCACAAATCATTGATGTCAATATGGATGAAGGGATGCTCGACAGCGAGGCGGCAATGGTGCGCTTCCTCAATCTGGCGGCGACCGAACCCGATATTGCCCGAGTGCCGGTCATGATTGACAGTTCCAAATGGTCAATCATAGAGGCCGGACTGAAATGCGTTCAAGGCAAGCCAGTGGTCAATTCGATTTCCCTGAAAGAGGGTGAGGCGGCGTTTCTGGAGCAGGCGCAAGCCTGCCAGCGTTACGGCGCGGCGGTGATTGTCATGGCGTTTGACGAGGACGGGCAAGCCGATACGGCAGACCGGAAATTTGAGATTTGCAAACGCTCCTATGATTTGCTGACGCAGAAAATAGGCTTTCCGCCGGAAGATATTATTTTCGACCCGAACATATTTGCCGTCGCCACCGGTATTGAGGAACATAATAATTACGCCGTTGATTTTATCGAGGCGACGCAGCGCATCCGTGACAATCTGCCGGGCGCGCATGTGTCAGGCGGTGTATCGAATATCTCATTTTCTTTTCGCGGCAATGAGCCGGTGCGCGAGGCCATGCATTCGGCTTTTCTTTATCACGCGATAAATGCCGGCATGGATATGGGTATTGTCAATGCCGGACAATTGGCGATTTACGAAGATATTGAAGCCGAGTTGAAACAGGGCGTTGAGGATGTGCTGCTGAACCGGCACGCCGATGGCACGGATAATTTACTGGCACTGGCCGAACGCTATCGCGGCCAGAAGGGTGCTGCGCGCGAGGTTGATTTGTCATGGCGCGAGGGCGCAGTGCCAGAACGCCTGATGCATGCGCTGGTCAATGGTTTGGCCGATTATATTGAAGAAGACACAGAAGAAGCGCGGCAAGCATTTGACCGCCCGTTGAATGTCATTGAAGGCCCGCTTATGGACGGAATGAACCGCGTCGGCGATTTGTTTGGCGAGGGGAAAATGTTCCTGCCGCAAGTGGTGAAGTCAGCCCGTGTGATGAAGCGCGCTGTGGCTTATCTTGAACCCTATATGGAAGAGGAAAAGCGCGCCGCCGGTGATGCGATGAAATCGGCCAGCAAAGGCAAGGTGCTGATGGCGACCGTGAAGGGCGATGTTCATGATATCGGCAAAAATATCGTCGGCGTTGTGCTGCAATGCAATAATTTTGAAGTGATTGACATGGGCGTCATGGTGCCGGCCAATGATATTCTTGACCGCGCGGTTGAGGAGGATGTCGATATTATCGGCCTGTCCGGGCTTATCACGCCAAGCCTGGATGAAATGTGCCATGTCGCTGCCGAAATGGAACGGCGCGGCTTGGATATCCCCTTGCTGATTGGCGGGGCGACCACTTCAAAAGTGCATACGGCGGTGAAAATCAACCCGAATTACAAGGCCGGACAAACCGTTTATGTGACCGATGCCAGCCGCGCGGTCGGTGTTGCCAGCCGTCTTTTGTCGGAAGCGCAAGGTGCGGATTATCGTGCCGAGATTCGCGCCGATTATGAGGCTATGGCGGAAGCCCATGCGCGTGGCCGCGAGGAAAGTGTGCGCGTGTCGCTTGATGCGGCGCGTGATAATGGCTTTGCGCCGGAAAATTATGCACCGGTCAAACCGGCTTTTCTCGGCACCAAAACATTTGATGATTATGATTTGGCGGAATTGCGCGATTATATTGACTGGACGCCGTTTTTCCAAAGCTGGGATTTGCACGGGCGCTATCCGGCTATTTTGACTGATAATGTGGTTGGCGAGGCGGCCAGCGGCCTGTTCCGCGATGCCCAGGCCATGCTCGACCGGATGATTGACGAAAAATGGCTGACCGCCAAGGCGGTTATCGGCTTCTGGCCTGCCGCGCGCGCAGGTGACGACATAATTATCTATGAGGATGAGACGCGCTCAAAAGAGCGCACGCGGCTCCACACATTGCGCCAGCAAATGCAGCGGAAAAATGGTCGCGCCAATTTTGCGCTGGCCGATTATATCGCGCCTGTCGGTGATGCGCCCGATTATGTCGGTGGCTTTGCCGTGACAACCGGACATGGCGAGGATGATATTGCCAAAGCCTTTGAGGCGGATGGCGATGATTACAGCAGCATTATGTCAAAAGCGCTGGCTGACCGGCTGGCCGAGGCTTTTGCCGAGCGTATGCACCAGCGCGTCCGCACCGAGTTTTGGGGCTACGCTCCCAATGAGACGCTCGACAATGATGCGCTGATTGCCGAAGTCTATAAGGGGATTCGACCGGCACCGGGCTATCCGGCGCAACCCGACCATACAGAAAAGGCGGCGCTGTTTGACCTGCTCGGAGCCGAAGCGGCAGCCGGTATTTCCCTGACCGAGAGCTTTGCCATGTGGCCGGGCGCGGCTGTGTCGGGCTTGTATTTCAGCCATCCCGAAAGCCGCTATTTCGGCGTCGGCAAAATCGACCGCGACCAAGTGGCCGATTATGCCCAACGCAAAGGTTTAAGCCTTGCCGAATGTGAAAAATGGCTGGCGCCCATTCTGGCCTATCAACCCTAGACCGGTGTGGTATAGCTGCTATCTTGACCACGCCGAGTCGCGGTGGTGGAACAGATAATGCAGGAGCCGGAATGTCGGTTTGGGGGAAAATTGCCGGAATTGCTGCGGGTTATGCGCTCGGCGGTGTGCCGGGCGCACTGCTTGGCGGGCTGGCCGGACATTTCGCCCTCGACCGGATGAATGACCGGCAAATTGTGTTCACCATTGCGCTGATTTCACTGGCCGCGAAAATGACCCGCGCTGACGGCATGGTGTCGCCGATTGAGGTTCAGGCGGTGCAAAATATGTTGCGCGTGCCGGAAAGCGAACATGCTAATATGGCGCGCGTGTTTAATCTGGCGCAGGAGGATGTCGCCGGCTTTGACAGCTATGCCAGACAAGTGGCCGATATTTATGCCGACAGCCCGCAAGTGCTGGAAGATGTGCTGGATGTGCTGTTTTACATTGCCTATGCTGATGGTCATTTGCATCCGGCGGAGAACCAATTTCTCGAAATTGTCGCTGGCATATTCCATATTGGCGAAAGCGATTTCAAACGCTTGCAGGCGCGCCATGACGCCCATGTGCAAGACCCATATGCCATATTGGGTGTGACGCGCCACACCGCTGATGCCGGCGTGCGTGCGGCGTGGCTGCAGGCGGTGCGTGACAATCATCCGGATCAATTGCAGGCACGCGGCCTGCCGCCGGAAATGATGCATATCGCCACTGACCGCATGGCGGCTATCAATGACGCATGGGAGACTATCAGAAAGGAGCGCGGCATATGAGCTGGCAAGACAGATTATTGCAACCGACTGAGCCGGTGGAAATCATGAAGCAAAAAGCGGCTTTGCGCGCTTTGGAACTGGTGCAGCCCGGTATGGCGCTGGGGCTTGGCACTGGCTCGACGGCGCGTTATTTCGTCGATGCGCTGGGCGCGCGCATTGCCGATGGGCTGGATATTGTCGGTGTGCCGACTTCTGAAGCGACGCGCCAACAGGCGGAGAGCCTATCCGTGCCATTGGTCGCGCTTGATGATGTGACGCGGCTTGATTTGACCGTCGATGGCGCTGATGAATTGGATGATGATTTGCGCCTGATAAAGGGTGGGGGGGCGGCTTTGCTGCGCGAAAAAATCGTCGCGGCGGCCTCGGCCAAAATGGTGGTGATTGCCGATGATAGCAAGCGCGTGGCGCGGCTTGGTCAATTCCCGCTGCCGGTTGAGGTCAATATATTCGCCCATGCCACGACGGCCACGGCCATGCGCCAAGTGATTGCACAAACCGGTCATGAGGGCGCGGTGATTTTGCGCGGTGGCGACAATCCGCTGGTGACTGATGGCGGTCATTATATTTATGATTGCGCGCTGGGTGAGATTGACCAGCCGGAAAACTTGGCCAAGGCTTTGCTGGCCATACCCGGCGTGGTGGAGCATGGCCTGTTTATCGGGCTTGCCAGCGCGGCCATTTTGGCCGGAACCGACGGGTTGGAGGAATTGGGGGCGTTATGAGTTTTGATTATGACTTATTTGTGATTGGGGCGGGCAGTGGCGGCGTGCGCGCGGCACGCATGAGCGCCGGTCATGGAGCGAAAGTGGCCGTGGCAGAAGAATATCGCGTCGGCGGCACTTGCGTCATTCGCGGCTGTGTGCCGAAAAAACTGTTTGTCTATGCCAGCCATTTTGCCGAAGAGTTTGAAGATGCCGCCGGTTTTGGCTGGCAGCTCGGCGAAAGCCGGTTTGACTGGCCGTCTCTTGTCCGAAATAAAGATGGAGAGATTGACCGGCTCAATGCGATTTATATCAAAAATCTGCAAGCCGCAGGGGTCGAGATTATCGAGGAGCGCGCCATTGTCACCGGCGCGAACAGCGTGCGCGTTGATGGCCGCGAGATAACCGCCCGCTATATTCTGATCGCGGTCGGCGCGACGCCTTTTCTGCCGGATATTCCCGGCATTGACCATGCAATAACCTCCAATGAGGCGTTTCACATTGAAGATTTGCCGCGCAGCATTGTGATTGTCGGCGGCGGCTATATTGCCGTTGAATTTGCCGGTATCTTCAACGGGCTGGGCGTGGAAACCAGTTTGGTCTATCGCGGCGGCGAAATCATGCGTGGCTTTGATGACGAATTGCGCGCCCATTTACATCAGGAAATGGTGAAAAAGGGCGTCACCATAAAAACCGGCAGCGATATTGCGGCTATTGCGCCTGCTGACGGCGGTGGCTTTGATTTGAGCATGGCTGATGGTAGCACGCTGACCACCGGCCTTGTTATGTATGCGACGGGGCGCGTGGCCAAAACGGACGGGTTGGGGCTGGAAAGCGCCGGTGTGACACTGGCCGCCAATGGCGAAATACCGGTTGATGCTTATTCCAAAACCAATATTGACAGTATTTACGCGGTCGGCGATGTGACCGGACGGGCGCAATTGACGCCGGTGGCGATACGCGAGGGCGCGGCTTTTGCCGAAACCGTGTTCAATAATAATCCGATGCGCGTTGACCACAGCATTATCCCGACCGCCGTTTTCTCGCAACCACCGGTAGGCGCGGTCGGCATGGGCGAGGCGGAGGCGCGCGAAGCCGGTCATGCGATTGACATTTATGCCGCCGATTTCAGGCCGCTGAAACACACGCTGTCGGGTAATGAGGAACGCACGCTGATGAAGCTTATCGTCGATAGAGCCAATGACAAAGTGCTGGGGCTGCATATTGTTGGCCCCGACAGTGGCGAGATGATACAGGCTTTCGGCATTGCCGTGACTATGGGCGCGACCAAGGCGCAATTTGATGCGACTATTGCCGTGCATCCGACAGCAGCCGAGGAGTTGGTGACGTTCAAACAGCCGCGCGCTTAATCTTGTTGCCTCGGTCGGTTTCGGCCTGTAGGACATTAGCAGCGAAAACGGGGATTGCATGTCATTTTTCAAACGCCGCGACCAATATCGGTCGAGACATGTTTACGAGGTGGAGAAGCTGGCCTTTCCTTGGCGGTTTCTGGCCAATATCGTGCGCGCCTATATCCGCTTTTGCGAAATGACGACCAGTCTGCAAATCGCCGGTGATGGCCCGATGAACAGGTTGCAAGCCGGTGGCCAGCCGATGATTTTGCTGCTCTGGCATGGCCGCAATTTCCAGACGATTCCGGTTGGCCGTGTCTTTTACCGACCGGTCTGGGCGCTGACTTCGCGCAGCCGCGACGGCGCGATGATTGCCCATATTATCCGCCCTTACGGTTTCGATGCGGTGCAAGGCTCCGGCACAGGCGCGGCGGCGAAAAAACGCACCAATCCGAAAAAGCGCGGGGCGCAGGCTTTTCGTTCCATGTTGAAAAAATTACAGGCCGGTGACAGCGTCATGGCAACCGCCGATGTGCCGCCGGGGCCGGCTTTTCATTGCGGGCCGGGCATGGTGCAATTGGCGGCTCTGTCGGGCGCGGCCATTATGCCGGTTGGCTGTGTTTACAGCCCCGAATTGCCGCTTGCTGGCACATGGGACAGGGCGCGCCTGCCGTTGCCATTTGGTCGGCGTGCTTTTGTTTTTGGTGAGCCGATTTATGTGCCGCCCAAGCCCGATGAACAGGCTTTGGAAGCGGCGCAAGAAGAGGTCAATGCCGCGCTTAATGCCTTGCAGGCCGAAGCGGCTTTGCTGCTTGGTAAAAAACCGGCTTAAAAATGTTCACCAATCAGGCGACTTTTGACTGCCTGCCATTGCTGCCAAGGCCTTCGGCAATCAAAAACGCCAATTCAAGCGCTTGGCTGCCATTCAGGCGCGGGTCGCAATGTGTGTGATAGCGGCTCGACAAATCTTCTTCCGAAATGGCTTGCGCGCCGCCCAAACATTCAGTCACATTCTGGCCAGTCATTTCAAAATGCACACCGCCTGCATAAGTGCCTTCTGCCTGATGGATGGCGATAAAGCGCTGCACTTCGGTCAGAATTCGGTCAACCGGACGGGTTTTATAGCCATTGGCTGCTTTCACCGTATTGCCATGCATCGGGTCGCATGACCAGACGACCTTGCGGCCTTCGCTCTCCACCTTGCGAATAAGTTGCGGCAAATGCGCCTCAACATTGTCATGGCCGAAACGGGCAATCAGCGTGATGCGCCCCGCCTCATTTTCCGGATTCAACTTGTCGAGCAGGGTGATAAGTTCATCCGGCTCAAGCGACGGGCCACATTTCATGCCAATCGGGTTTTTCACGCCGGAAAGAAACTCGACATGCGCGCCGTCAGCCTGGCGCGTGCGGTCGCCAATCCACAGCATATGCGCCGATGTGTCGTAATAGGCACCGCTTGTGCTGTCGAGACGGGTCAAAGCCTGCTCATAGCCGAGCAGCAGCGCTTCATGGCTGGTGTAGAAATCAACCATGCCCATTTGCGGCGCGCTTTGGCTGTTAATGCCGCAAGCCGCCATAAAGGCCATAGATTCGTCAATCTGATTGGCGATTTCCTCATAGCGCGCGCCTTGCGGGCTGTCGGCGATAAAACCTTGATTCCAACGATGCACTTCGTGTAAATCGGCATAGCCGCCCTTGGCGAAAGCGCGCAGCAGATTTAATGTCGAAGCGGCTTGCCGATAGGCGCTGATTTGGCGCTCTGGGTCAGGTTGGCGGGCGTCAGCCTCAAACTCAATGCCATTGATAATGTCGCCGCGATAGCTTGGCAGCTCCACGCCATCAATTGTTTCAGTATCCGCCGAGCGCGGCTTGGCAAATTGTCCGGCAATGCGGCCAACTTTGACCACCGGCAATTTTGCGCCAAAAGTCATGACAATCGCCATTTGCAGCAAAACGCGGAAGGTGTCGCGTATATTGTCAGCATGATGTTCGGCAAAGCTTTCGGCGCAATCGCCGCCTTGCAGCAAAAAGGCGCGGCCTTCGCATACATCGCCCAATTGCGCTTTCAGATTGCGGGCTTCACCGGCAAAAACCAGCGGCGGAAAACCGGCCAGCCGTTCCTCCACGCGCGCCAGATGCGCCGCATCCTCATAGGCCGGCACTTGCTTAATCGGCAGGTCGCGCCAGCTATCGGGTGTCCAATCCTTGCTCATCATCATGCCTTTCTAAGCTTTCTTGGAAACTTTCTAATATATGAATAGTTCCGATAAATAAAGCGTTTATCAGCTATGACCGCCTAGACATGTATTAGGCGGCGACCGAAATTCAGACCGCCAAACAGGCCGATAAAGGCTTGCGGCGCGCCCTCAATGCCGTCGGTAATATCCTCGCTATAGTTGAGTTGGCCGTCGCGTATCATTTGCGCCATTGCCTGCTGCGCTTCGCCAAATTGGCGCGCATAATCATAGACAACCAATCCGGCCATGCTCAGCCTGTGGGTGATGAATTGCGTTGTATTGCGGATGCCGCGCGGCTTCAGCGCGTTATATTCGGCAATTTGGCCGGAAATCACAATGCGCCCATGGCCGCGCATTTTGCCAATCGCCGTGTCCAGCATCTCGCCGCCGACATTGTCGAAATAAATATCAACGCCTTCCGGACAGGCTTCGCCAATCGCCCTGCCCAAATGGTCGGTGGCTTTATAGTTAATCACCGCGTCAAAGCCCAAATCCTTCACATAGGCGCATTTATCGGAACCACCGGCAATGCCGACGACATGCAGCCCCAGCGTTTTGCCGATTTGTCCGGCGGTTGCCCCTACCGGCCCGGCGGCGGACGAAACCAGCAATGTCTCGCCGGTTTTCGGAAGCCCCAAATCTTGCAGACCAAACCAAGCGGTCAAACCCGGCACGCCCAGCACGCCAATCGTGGCGGTGATACGCACCTTGTCGTCAAACATGGCGGGGTCAAGTTTTTGCAGACCGCGGTCGGCATGAACCAGCGCTTCTGTCCAGCCCAGTCCACCCATCACCATATCGCCCTCGGCAAAACGCGGTGACCGGCTTTCGACCACTTCGCCAATACCGGCGCTTTCCACCACCGCGCCAAGCGGCAGGGCAGCCGCATAGCTGTCACCGCTTAACCGTCCGCGCATGCCGGGATCGACCGAAAAATAATGCGTTTTCAGCCGAACTTGGCCTTCTTCAAGCGGCGGCAATTGCGTGTCCACCAGCTCAAAACACTCCGGCGTCGGCACACCTTCAGGTCGCTTGGCCAATACCCATTGTTTTGTCATTTCTCCGGCCGTCATGCCTGCCCCTCCTTTTTGTTCCCTGCGCTTGTTTGCGTCGCCGCCTCGCGCTACATAGCTTAAACAGATTAGGTTAACTTAACCACAGGAATGACATGTCCGAAAGCCCCAAGCCATTGCATCTTGTTTTGGCGCAACTCAATCCGACAGTCGGCGCGGTTACGGAAAATGCCGCCATGCTGGCGCAATTGCGCGCGCAACACGGCGCGGCGGATGCGATTATTGCCGGTGAACTGTTTCTGACCGGCTATCCGCCGGAGGATTTGGTGCTGAAAAATGCCTTTCTGACGCATGTGCGTGAGACGGCGCAACAGCTTGTGGCGGCCACAGCGGAAGGCGGGCCGGCACTGGTTTTTGGCCTGCCTTGGGTGGAAAATGGCTGTCTTTACAACAGCGTCATTTTGGCCGAAGGCGGGCAAATGTCAGTGCGCCACAAAGTTCATTTGCCCAATTATGCAGTGTTTGACGAAAAACGCCTGTTCACTCAAGGCAAGATGCCGCAACCGGTGGGGCTACGCAATCTGCGCGTCGGCCTGCCGATTTGCGAGGATATCTGGTTTGGGGATGTCTGCGCTCATATGAAATCAGCCGGTGCCGAATTACTGGTCTCACCCAATGGTTCGCCTTTTGAGCGCGGCAAGCATGAAAAGCGTCTGGCGCATGCCCGCGCGCGGGCGACGGAAACCGGCCTGCCACTGGTTTATGTCAATCAGTTTGGCGGGCAGGATGAGCTGGTCTTTGACGGTGGCTCATTCATCATGCAAGGCGATGGCACGCCGGGCGCGCAATTGCCGGTCTGGCAGGAAGCGGTTGAGCCGGTTGTTCTGACCGATAAAGACGGCAGGCTGGCTTGCGACAAGGCCATGATGGCGGATATGCCGTCAGATGATGAACAAATATACGCCGCAGCGGTTCAGGGCTTACGCGATTATGTTGAGAAAAACCGTTTCCCCGGCGTGCTGCTCGGCCTGTCCGGCGGGATTGACAGCGCGGTTTGCGCGGCGATGGCGGTTGATGCGCTTGGCGCAAAACGTGTGCATTGTGTGATGTTGCCGTCGCAATATACCAGCACGGAAAGTCTTGAAGATGCGGCGGCTTGTGCGGCAGCGCTGGGTGTCAAACTCGACACTGTGCCGATTGCCCCGCCGGTTGATGCGGTCGAACAATTGCTGGCGCCAGTGTTCAAAGGTCATAATGCTGACATAACGGAAGAAAATATCCAGTCGCGCCTGCGCGGCACTCTGCTCATGGCAATGTCCAACAAGTTTGGCAATATGGTGGTGACGACCGGCAATAAGTCGGAAGTCTCGGTTGGTTATGCCACCCTCTATGGCGATATGAATGGCGGCTATAATCCGATTAAGGATATTTATAAAACCGAAGTGTTTCGGCTGGCGCGCTGGCGCAATGCCCACAGGCCAGCCCATTCGCTTGGGCCATCGGGTGTGGTGATACCCGACGCCATTATCGACAAACCGCCCAGTGCTGAATTGCGCCCTGACCAAAAAGATGAGGACAGTCTGCCGCCTTATGAGGTGCTGGATGATATTTTAATGGCGCTGGTGGAAAATGAGGCTGGTGTTGAGGATATTATTGACGCAGGCCATGACCGCGACACTGTGCGCCGGATTGAGCATTTATTGTATATTTCCGAATATAAAAGACGCCAGGCCGCACCGGGCGCGAAAATCGGCAATCGCAATTTTGGCCGCGACCGGCGCTATCCCATCACCAATGGCTTTCGTGATGCACGGCTTTTGTCGGACTAGGCAAATGAAGAAACAGGGTTTATCAGTAACACCCAAGCTCGCCCCGTTCGGGTCGAAGCCGGATAAAGCATAAAGGTAAATTGTGATGAATATCCGCACCCGTTTTGCGCCCAGCCCGACCGGCCTTTTGCATGTCGGTAATGCCCGCGCCGCGCTGTTTTGCTATTTATTTACCAAAGGGCAGGGCGGCCAATTTGTGCTGCGCTATGATGATACGGATGAGGCGCGCTCGACGCAGGCTTTTGCCGATGCGATTGCCGAAGATTTGAGCTGGCTCGGCCTGCAACCGGATGAAACGGCGCGCCAGTCGGAGCGTTTTGACCGCTATGAGGCGATATTCCAATCCTTGCTGGCGCAGGGGCTGGTCTATGCCTGCTATGAAACGCCTGATGAATTGGAGCGCAAACGCAAGCGGCAATTGGCGCGCGGCCTGCCGCCGGTTTATGACCGCGCCGCTTTGGAACTGGATGAAGAGGCCATTGCCGCTTTCGCGCAGGAAGGGCGGCAACCGCATTACCGGTTCAAATTATCCGGCAATGTCGTGGTCTGGCAGGATTTGGTGCGCGGTGAGCAGAAAATCGATACAGCCAGCGTGTCCGACCCGGTTATCCGCCGTGCCGATGGTAGCTGGCTCTATACGCTGCCCAGCGTTGCCGATGATATTGATATGCAAATGAGCCATGTCATTCGCGGCGAAGACCATGTCACCAATACGGCCACGCAAATTGAATTATTCGAGGCGCTGGATGCGCCGGTGCCGGTTTTTGCCCATTTCTCTTTAATGCTGGGCGCCGATGGCAGTAATTTGTCAAAACGCCTTGGCTCGCTTTCTTTGCAGGAATTACGCGCGCAAGGGCTGGAGCCAATGAGCCTGAACAGCCTGATTGCCCGTCTTGGCACTGCCGACCCGGTTGTGCCGGTGCAGGATATAGCCACTCTGATTGAGGGGTTTGACATGGGGCGGTTGGGGCGTGCGCCGGCGCGCTTTGACCCGGAAGATGTGGCGCGCCTCAATGCGCGCATTCTGCACGATATGGATTTCGCTGCTGCCGCCCCGCGTCTGGCCGCTTTTGGCGCGCCGGAAGATGCTGGATTCTGGGAGGCGGTGCGCGGCAATCTGGAGAAATTTTCAGATATTGGCGAGATTGCCCAATTGATTGACGGGCCGGTGACGCCGCAAATTGCCGAAGAAGATGCCGGTTATGTGGCGTTGGCGCTTGATTTGCTGCCCGGTGACCCGTTAACGCCGGAAAGCTGGGGGCAATGGACATCTGCGTTGAAGGAACAAACCGGTCGCAAGGGGCGGGCTTTGTTCATGCCCTTGCGGCTGGCTTTGACCGGTCAGGCGCATGGGCCTGAAATGCAGCATATGTTGGCACTTATCGGTCATGCGCGTGCCAGTGCAAGACTGGCGGGACAGACAGGTTAAATCAGTCTATACAGAAATTGAGAGCAACACGGAAAGCGACGGCATGCGGGAGCGTCTGTATATTTTTGACACGACTTTGCGCGACGGTCAGCAAACGGCTGGCGTTGATTTTTCCGTGCAGGATAAAATCCGCATTGCCCGTGCATTGGACGCGCTGGGCGTTGATTATGTGGAAGGCGGCTATCCCGGCGCCAATCCGACCGATACGGATTTCTTCAATGCTCTGCAAGATGACGGCGGACTGACCTCGGCGCAAATGACAGCTTTCGGCATGACCAAGCGCGCCGGTCGCAGTGCTGATAATGACCCCGGCTTTATGGAAGTGGTCTCGGCTCCGGCCAAAGCGGTTTGCCTTGTTGCCAAAAGCTGGGATTATCATGTTGATGTGGCGCTGGGTATTTCCAATGAAGAAAATCTGTCGGCGATTGGCGACAGCGTTACGGCGGTTTGCGCGCGCGACCGCGAAGCGATGATTGATTGCGAGCATTTTTTCGACGGTTATAAGGCCAATCCCGACTATGCGCTGGCTTGCGTGACAACAGCACTTGAAGCCGGCGCGCGCTGGGTGGTGCTGTGCGACACAAATGGTGGCTCCATGCCACAGGAAGTGTCGGAAATTGTCGCGGCCATCACGCAAAAAGTGTCGGGCGACCGGCTTGGTATTCACACGCATAATGACACGGAAAACGCGGTCGCCAATTCGTTGGCGGCGATTACCGCCGGTGTGCGGCAAGTGCAGGGAACATTGAACGGGTTGGGCGAGCGTTGCGGCAATGCCAATCTTGTCTCGCTCATTCCCAGCCTGCTGATGAAAAATGGTCTGGCAGACCGGTTTGAAACCGGCATAGCTATGGAAAATCTTGTCCGTCTCCGCAATGCCTCGCTGATGCTGGATGATATTTTGAACCGCACGCCAAACCGCCATGCGCCCTATGTTGGTGCTTCCGCCTTTGCCCATAAGGGCGGGATACATGTTTCTGCTGTGATGAAAGACCCGTCAACCTATGAGCATGTGCCGCCCGAAAGCGTTGGCAATCAACGCTCCATTCTGGTTTCCGACCAGGCCGGCAAAAGCAATGTTGTCAATCGCTTGCATGCGGCCGGCATTGATGTGTCGCCCGACAATCCGGCCATTGACCGGATTTTGCTCGAAATCAAGCAAAATGAAAATGAGGGCTACAGCTATGACGGCAATGGTGCGTCCTTTGAATTGCTGGCGCTGCAACAGCTTGGCAAATTGCCGGATTATTTCGCGGTTGACGGTTATGAAGTCAGCATTCGCAATCAGGGCGGCGGCACGGCGGCGGATAATACAGTGTCGCAAGCCATTGTCTCGCTGGTGATTGATGGCGAAAAGGTTGAAACGCGCGGCAGCGGCAATGGGCCGGTCAATGCGCTCGACATGGCTATGCGCGGCGATTTGAAACGCTATGCCGCCAGTATTGACAAAATGAAGCTGGTCGATTTCAAAGTGCGGATATTAAATACCGGCACAGAGGCGGTGACCCGCGTGACGATTGAATGTGCCGACGACACAGGACGAAGCTGGCGCACGATTGGCGTTAATGCCAATATCGTTGTCGCCTCTTTTGAGGCATTGAAAGATGCGATAGTCTATAAATTATGGCAGGACGGTGTGTCTGCTGAGCCGGACGCCCCGCAAGCCGGTTAATTATTCAGGCGGGAAACGGTCAGGACGTAACAGCGAGGATTTCATGCGGCATTTGCAATCTGTTTTATTCCCCATTCACAATGAGGGTTATCGGTTCATTGCCATTTTTGCGGTTTTGACATTTCTGCTGTTTTTTGTCGGAACATTTTTCGGCTGGCTTGGTGTCGTGCTGACGCTGTGGTGTGCGTGGTTTTTCCGCGATCCGGCACGGGTGACGCCGCAGCGCGAAGGGCTGGTGATAAGCCCGGCTGACGGTGTGGTGAATATGATTACCGAATCCGTGCCGCCGCCGGAACTTGGTCTTGGCAATAAACCGCTGCTTTGTGTGTCGGTTTTCATGAATGTGTTTAATTGCCATGTCAATCGCATGCCGGTCACTGGCACGGTGAAGAAATCGCTTTACCGCACCGGCCAGTTTTTGAGCGCCGATTTGGACAAGGCCAGCGAAGCCAATGAGCGCCAATCCATGCTGGTAGAACTTGAAGATGGCAGTCAGATTGTGGTTGTGCAAATTGCCGGTCTGGTGGCGCGGCGAATTCTCTGCACGGCGCAGGAAGAACAGAAAATGCAAGCCGGTGAGCGCTTTGGCCTTATCCGCTTTGGCAGCCGGTGTGATGTCTATCTGCCGGAAGGGGCAGTGCCATTGGTGGCGATTGGCCAGTCGGCCATTGCCGGTGAAACCGTGCTGGCTGATTTGCTGTCGGATGAACCCGAACGCGAAACGCAGACGGCGTAAGGGCAGATGCATGGTCAACCAGCCTGATGACAATACTGATAAGGTAAAAAGCCCGACAGAAAGCGGCCTCAAAACCGATGGCGCACGCGACCGGAGCCGCTATCCGGTGCGCCGACTGATACCCAATGCGGTCACATTGCTGGCGCTGAGCCTTGGCCTGACCGCCATGCGCTTAGGGTTGGACGGGCGCTATGAAATTGCCATGCTGTGCATTGTGCTGGCCGGTATGCTGGATGCGGTTGACGGACGGCTGGCGCGGCTGTTGCGGGCGGAAAGCCCGCTTGGCGCGCAATTGGATTCGCTGACCGATTTTATCAATTTCGGCGTTGCGCCGGTTTTTCTGGTCTATCTCTGGGCTTTGCAAGCCACTGGCCGCTTTGGCTGGGCGGTTATTCTTTTTTTCACGATTTGCTGCGCGCTGCGGCTGGCGCGTTTCAATGTAGCGATGGAAGAACCTGACCGACCGGCGTGGAAAATGCGTTTCTTCACCGGTGTGCCGTCACCGGCTGCTGGTGGGCTGGTCATGTTGCCCATGTTTTTGCAGGCGGCTGATTTGCGGATGGCGGAAAATGATGTGCCGCTGGTGCTGCTCAATATCATTTTTGTTGCGCTGTTAATGGTCAGCCGAATCCCGACCATTTCCGGCAAGGGCTTGTCGCCGACCATCAGGCGCGACATGGTGCTGCCCATTATGTTGCTGGTCGGCACGATTGCCGTTTTGATTTTCACCTTTCCCTGGGTGGCGCTCAGCCTTGTTTGTCTGGCTTATTATTTGCTGCTGCCCTATGGCTGGCTGTCTTATCGGCGACTGGCGGCGCGGCGCGGCTAGCCGAGACCGGCCTATAAATCCAAATCGACAATATCCTGCGCGGTTTCGGTGCGCTGTTTGGGCATGATGCCGCCTTGTTGAGCGCTTGTTTGCTGGCGGCGTGTTGGCTGTCCGCTTTGCCCGCTTTCCGGCCCGACGCGGCGCATCAGCGTGTCCCGCAATTGCCCGATGCCATTGCCCGGTATCATGGCGCGCAAGCGGTCGGGCAGCGCCAGCATAACCGGCACGA
Organism: Rhodobiaceae bacterium; assembly: GCA_038123715.1. Lineage (GTDB taxonomy): Bacteria > Pseudomonadota > Alphaproteobacteria > RS24 > RS24 > JAYPAN01. Next base: position 45,870 of record JAYPAN010000009.1, read on the forward strand.
CGACAAGCGTCAGCAAGGTCGAAAAGCCAAGGCCGAATATAATCGCGGTTGCCAATTGCACCCACCAGGCCGAAGTCGGCTCGTTCAATTGCACAGTGCGGTTAATGACATCGACAGATGCCTGAATCGCCATTGGAAACAGGCCAATCATGGTCGTGACGGTGGTCAGCAAAATTGGCCGCATACGCTGGCCTGCGGTTTTCAAAATGGCGGTTGTGCGTTCCATGCCGCTTGCGACAAGGCGCTGGAAAGTGTCTATCAGCACAATCGAATTATTGACCACAATACCGGCCAAGGCCACCACGCCCGTGCCACTCATAATCACGCTGAATGTCTGACCGGTAATCACCATGCCCAGCAACACGCCAATGGTTGACATGATGACGGTGGACAGTGTGAGGAAGGTGCAATACAGGCTGTTAAATTGCAGCAGCAGAATAATGAACATTAACAGCAGCGAGGCACTCATGGCGCGACCAAGAAACGCCGCCGATTCCTCGGCTTCCTCATTGGCGCCGCGCAATTTGACCTTTATCCCCGGTGGTAATTGTGTGGTTTCCAGCCAAGCCAAAAACTCGGCTTCCGCAATGGTTGCCAAAATTGGCTGGTTGGTTGCCGGGTCAATGCGGGTATTGGCCTTGATTTCATATATGCGATAGCCGTCAACGCGCGAAATAGTATCCATTTTTGGCCCGGCTTCGCGCCGCACAAAATTGCTCAAAGGCACATTTGAACCGGGGGTCTGAATCCGCAAATTGTCGAGCTGGTCGAAGGAGCGCGCCTCAATCGGGAAACGGGCGCGGATTTCAATTTCATCCTCGCTGTCATCGGGTCGGTAATGACCAATCAGAATACCATTGGTAACAAGCTGAATCATATTGCCGACTGTGGTGATATCGGCATTGAAACGCCCTGCGGCTTCGCGATCAACGCGCAATTTCCACTCAATGCCGGGCAAGGAGCGCGTGTCCTCAATCTCGGTGAACATATCGTTGCGCTGTTCGAGAAACCCGCGTATTTGCCGCACGGCTGTGTCCAGCACATCCAGTTTCATGCCGCTGATTTCAATCTCAATTCCCTTGCCGGTCGGTGGCCCCTGTTCGCGCTCTTTCAATTCAACCTGAATGCCGGGAATGGTATTTGCCTGAGCTGAGATATCCCGCATGATTTCAGTTGCGCGCTTGCGGGTTGAAAAATGCGAAAACTCAATGCGTATCAGGCCGACCAAATCCGGCGGCAGGCCGCCATCACCGCCAAAATTGTCGCCACCCGCCGATGTCATTTCGGGGCCGGTCTGGGTGAAAGCCGATTCAATGCCCGGCGTTTTCAGCGCGATATGCTCAACCATGCGGGTCAGATTATCGGCCTGAGCCAATGACAGATTGCCACGCGCCTTGACCAATATATTGGCCTGTTCCGGCTCAATCGGCGTGAAAAACTCAACCCCGGAACCATAGCGCCCATAAAGCGAGACCACGCTGCTCAAAATCATCACGGCAACGGCAATGGTGATAAAGGGATGTCTGATGCAATTGTTCAAAAAGCGCAGATAAATGCCGGTCAAGCCGGGCGTTGTTTGCACATCAAGGTCTTTATCGGCGGCCAGACTGGCCAATACCGCGTCGCCCTTTTGCTCCGACTTGCCGACCAGCCCGCCAATCACCGGCAAAAACACCATAGCTGTCAACAGCGAAGCGCTGAGAACAATAATCACCGTAATCGGCAAATAAGACATGAATTTGCCGCTGACGCCCGGCCAGAAAAGCATTGGCGCGAAAGCGGCCAGCGTTGTGCCGGTCGAGGCCAAAATCGGCCAGAACATGCGCGAGGCTGCCATTGCATAAGCCTCGGCGCGCTCAAGACCTTCGGCCATTTTGCGGTCGGCATATTCAATAACCACAATCGCGCCATCAACCAAAATACCGACCGACAGCACCAAGCCGAACATAATCATCATGTTCAAAGTCATGCCCATCAAATTGATGATAAGAAAGCCGAACAGGAAAGAAGTCGGAATGGACAAGCCAACCAGCAAAGCAGAGCGCAATCCCAGCGCGGCAATCACCAATATCATCACCAACAGCACGGCATTGGTGATGGAGATTTCCAGCGAGCCAATCATGTCGAAAATATAATTGGAAAGGTCGGAGGAATAATGCACATCAATATGCTCCGGCCAATCAGCGGTGAAGCGCTCGGTCGTCTCACGCACATTACGGGTTGTGTCCACCACATTGGCACCCAGCCTTTTGACCACTTCAACGGCAATGGTCGGCGCGCCATTGTGACGGGCTTTGGTGTCAGCATCTTTGAAGCTGCGGCGAATATCGGCAATATCCGACAGGCGCACCAGCGCGTCGCCGCGCCGCTTAATAGCCAGTTGCATCACATCATCCGTGGTTTCAATCAAGCCCGGCACGGAGATGGAAAACCGCCCTGACGCATTGTCAATATGCCCGGCCGGTATCAGCCGGTTATTGCGGTTGAGCGCGGCGTAAAGCTCATCAGCAGTGATGTTGTAAATCTCCATAGCGCGCGGGTCGATGATGATTTCCATCACCTCCTCGCGGTGGCCTATCAGATTGGCTTCCAGCACGGATGTCATGCCCGATAATTCGTCGCGCAGCGCGCGGGCGCGGCGGTAAAGTTCGGTTTCCGAGCCATTGCTGGTCAGGCTGACCATAATGACCGGAAACAGACCGGCATTAAATTCACGAATATCCGGTTCCTCGGCATCGCTTGGCAAGTCTTGTCGTGCTTGGTCAACACGTTCGCGTGTATCGAGCAGTGCCTGGTCTTTGTCAAAGCTGACATCAAATTCAAGAATCACCGCCCCGTAATTTTGCGCCGCGACTGAGCGCATTTCCTTCAGGCCGGTCAATGTGCGTAATTCATATTCAAGCGGTTTGACGATAAGCCTTTCGGCATCGGCAGGCGAGACACCGGGCAGCACCACGCCGACATAGATAATTGGAATTGGAATATCCGGGTCGGCTTCGCGCGGCAGCGACACATAGGAACTGATGCCACCAATCAACAAAGCCAGCAAAATCGCCAAAACCGCGCGATGACGGCGAATGGCCTGTCTGATAAAGCCATACATGGCTAATATGCTCCCCGGTCGCTGGCCGGATTAACCAGCCCGCCGGTTTGTGCGGGTGCGGCGGGCGCACGCGCCATGCCGGTGCCATCTGCCTCAAGCTGATAGGAAATGCGCGCGCCGGCGTGGGTAAATTCGCTGCCGATTGTGATGACGGTTTCAAGCGGGCGCAGGCCGGTCACATAAGCGCCGAGCCGGTCATCGGTCAAAACCCGCACCGGACGGAAAGCGACAATCCCGTCCTCAATCACCCGCACGCCGATTTGACCGGCCTCATTAAGCGCCAGAATATCTTGCGGGATTTTTGACGCCATGACCGATTGGGCGGTGATATCAAGCTGCGCGCTGACCCCGTCGCGCAATCGCAAATCACGATTTTCAACTTCGACTTCAACACGGAAAGTGCGGGTTACCGCATCCGGGCTTTCAGCAACATAGCGCACCAGACCGTCAATGGTTTCGCCGGTTGCCAGCCGTGCCGTGGCTCCCGCACCAATGGTAATGTCATTGACTTGGTTTTCCGACAAATAGGCGACAATCAAAAGCGGGTCTTTATCTATCAGCATGCCGCAAGGTCGCCCGACCGACAAAAAGTCACCAACGCGCAAGGGCTGGGTGTCCAATATGCCGTCAAACGGGGCTTTTATCCGCGTTCGGTCAAGTTCCACCTTGCGTAATTTGACCGCCGCAATGGCCGCATCATAGGCGGCGCGGCTGGCAGCAAGCTGGCTCTTTGAGCTATGCCCTTTATCATGCAGCTTGCGGGCTGCCTGATATTCAATTTTACGCACATTGCGGAGCGCGCGGGCTTCTTCAAGCTGGGCGGCACGCGCCCCAACATTAATCTGGCAAATAGTCTGACCGGCCTGCACAAACGCGCCTTTGTCAACCGGCAGGGCGCTAATCGTGCCATTTGTCTCGGCTGCCAGTGTAACCCGTTTTTCGGCCTCGCTGCGCGCTTGCAAGCTGACCTTATTGGCAAAGGGCTGCGCTTTGATTTGGCGCGCTACAACGGTGAATGCGCCCGGGCTATTTTCCGGTACGCCAATCGCTTTGGCGGTTTCTACCGCATCCGAGCCGCCGGAAATCACGCCGCTGGCGACCCAACCGATAATTGCAAAAGCGACAACCAGCGAGGTCAGCAAAGACCGGCTTATTTTCAGACGCCTTTTGTCGGTCGCTTGCCCGTTCGGGGGCAACTCGTTATTTGTGTTTTCCATAGGTCAACTGCTCTTTTTGCCAAGTTCGCGCCTGTCTGCCATTGCTTTCAGCCAATATCAAGTTATAAAACGGCTGGCTGCATTTTAACTGTCAAAAAATGACGCCTTGTTCATATTTGGTGTCGATATGCCATAAGTCAATATCGGCAAAGCCAAAATCGGCAATTTTAGGGGAGAAACAATGTTTTACGAAAACGCCGTCATACCAACACGCGACCAGCTCAAAGCATTTGGCGAAGCCAATCACGGCAAGGAGATTTTTATGGTCAATCTCCTCAAATTCAAGGAAAAGGCGGAATATCCCGATGGCCGCGAGACCGATTTGACCGGCGCACAGGCCTACGGCATTTATACTGAGGGCGTGACCAAAATCTTGAACAGTTTTGGCGGCGATATTGTGTTCAGCGGCCAAGTCGAGCGCCTCATGCTCGGCACAGTAGAGGAATTGTGGGATGCGGTGGCGATTGCCCGATATCCCAACCGTGAAGCTATGGGCAAAATGGTGTCCTCACCCGAATATGCCGAAATCTCCATGCATCGCGATGCCGGCCTGGCCGGTCAGCTCAACATTGAAACCACGCAACCCTGAGGGTCGGCAGCGGCGGCCTTACTATATGGCCGCCGCCATATGGCTGGCCTGATTTATCGCGGCCTTGGCGTCAAGCTCGGCCGCCTCATAAGCACCGCCAACCAATTCGACCGACAGGCCTTTGGCTTCCAGCGTGTCATATAATTCGCGCAATGGCTCCTGACCGGCGCAAACAATAATTGTATCTACTTCGAGAATATCGGGCTGATTATCGTTCAATATATGCAGCCCGCTATCGTCGATTTTCAGATATTGGATATTGTTCAGCATTTTGACGCCGCGCCGCGCCAGCGTCAGCCTGTGCGTCCAGCCCGTCGTTTTGCCCAAACCCTTGCCGACGGCTGTTTCCTTGCGCTGCATCAGGAAAATCTCGCGGTCAGCGCGCGCCACTTGCGGCTCAATACCGGTCACACCGCCGCGCGGGTGATTTTCGAAATCAACCCCCCATTCCTTGGCGAAAAGGCCAATATCCAGCGCAGCGGATGGGCCGTCATGCGAAATGAAATCGGCCACATCAAAGCCAATCCCCCCAGCGCCCATAATGGCAACGCGCTCGCCGACCGGTTTCAGCCCTTTCAGCGCATCAATATAGCCAATGACTTTTTCATGGGCGATGCCTTCAATATCCGGCACACGCGGGCTGATGCCGGTGGCAACAACGATATGGTCAAAACCCTTCTCGACCAGCATGTCGGCATCAACACGCCTGTTCAGCTCCAGCTTGATTTGCAGCTTTTCAATCATGGTCGCGTAATAGCGCAGCGTTTCGTGAAACTCTTCCTTGCCCGGTATCAGCTTGGCGAGGTTAAACTGGCCGCCAATTTCCGACCCGGCCTCATATAAAGTAACCTGATGGCCGCGCTCTGCGGCAATGGTTGCATAGGCCAGCCCGGCAGGCCCGGCGCCGATAACCGCAATAGCTTTCGGCTTATCGGTTGGCTCATAACTCAGCAGCGTTTCATGGCAGGCACGCGGATTGACCAGACAGGATGTCGTTTTACCGGCAAATGTATGGTCGAGACAGGCTTGGTTGCAGGCAATACAAGTATTGATTTCATCAACCCGGTCTTCCGCCGCTTTCCGCATGAAATCACTGTCGGCCAGCATGGGGCGTGCCATAGACACTAAATCTGCATCGCCCTGCGCCAGCACATCTTCGGCCACTTGCGGCATATTGATACGATTGGAGGTTATCACCGGAATGCTGACCTCACCGCGCACGCGGCGCGTCACTGAAGTAAAGGCAGCGCGCGGCACCATTGTGGCTATGGTCGGCACGGCGCTCTCATGCCAGGTGAAATGGGTTGAAATGATAGAAGCACCCGCCGCTTCCAATGCGCGCGACAATTGCGCCACCTCATCCCAGCTCATGCCACCTTGCAGCATATCCATCGCGGCAATGCGGAAAATAACGATAAAATCATCGCCCACGGCGGCGCGGGTGCGACGCACGATTTCCAGAGGAAAGCGCATCCGATTTTCATAGGAGCCGCCCCATTTATCGGTGCGCTGATTGGTTTTTTCGACAAGGAAAGTGGACAGTAAATAACCGGCCGAGCCGATAATTTCCACGCCGTCATAGCCAGCCTCACGCGCCAGCACAGCACATTGCACATGGTCATTGATTTGCTTTTCAATTCCGGCCTCATCCAGCTCATGCGGCACATGACGGCTGATGCGCGATTTTATAGCGGAGGGCGCAACCAAAGCGTCATTATGCGCCAATGGCCCCATATGCAAAATCTGCATGCATATTTTCGTATCCGGCGCGGCGTCATGCACGGCGTCGGTTATCAGGCGATGGCCGGCCACTTCATTCTGATTTGACAGTTTCGATGCGGCATAGACTGTCTGGCCGTTTTCATCTTTGACAGCGACGCCGCCTTCTTCATTGGGAGCAATGCCACCGGTGATAATCATGCCCACACCGCCAGCGGCGCGCTCGGCATAATAGGCGGCCATGCGCTCAAATCCGTCCGGCAATTCTTCAAGGCCAGTATGCATAGACCCCATGATTGCGCGGTTTTTAATGGTGGTGAAGCCCAAATCCAAAGGCTCAAAAAGCCGGTGAAACTTGCTGTGTCCCGGCAATAAAGTGTCAAAAGACTCTGTTTGTGCGCTCATTATATGTCTCCCTTTGCATTAAATTATAGCGTTGATATTGTTTCCGGCAAGCATTTGCGTCGGCAGGAAGGCTTGGGTAAGGTCTTGTTAAGAAAACCGGCCTATCATGTCGGAGAAACCATTCCGGGAGGTGTCATGACGGCATCCACGCGCCCTGTGGCGCTTGCCAGTTTGCTGATGAGCCTTGTCATGCTGGCAGGGCCGTTTCTGCATATGCAGTTTTTATATATGCAGCATCATTGGCGGTTTGCGCCCTATGGGGTGTATGGCGACAAGGCAATGGTGGTCAGCGCGCATGGGCTGGCCTCGGAAATTGGCCGCGATGTGCTGCAAGCCGGCGGCAATGCCTTTGACGCTGCCGTGGCGGTTCAATTCGCCTTGGCGGTGGTTTATCAGCAAGCGGGCAATATAGGCGGCGGCGGTTTTATGGTTTATCGTCTGGCCGATGGCAGCAATGGCGCGCTTGATTTTCGTGAAAAAGCGCCGCGCGCCGCCACGCGCGATATGTATCTCGATGAAAATGGGCAGGTGGTGAAAGGCAAAAGCCTGATTGGCGCGCTGGCCGCCGGTGTGCCGGGCAGTGTTGCCGGCATGGTCACCATGCATGACCGGTTTGGCCGTCTGGCCTGGCGCGATTTGCTGGCTCCGGCCATTGATTTGGCGCAAAATGGTTTTACCCTGACCGAAAAAGCGGCGCGCAATCTCAACCGCTATCAACGTCAATTCGCTGCGACCAACAGATTTGCCCCTGTCGCTTTGCGCAATACGCCTTGGCAGGCCGGTGAGGTGATACGCCATCCCTATCTGGCCGCCACGCTGACGCGGATTGCCAAAAACCGGCGCAGCGGGTTTTATGGTGGCAAAACCGCGCAACTCATTATTGAAGAAATGCAGGCTTCGGGCGGGCTTATCACGCAGCATGATTTGGATGCGTATCGTGCAGTCTGGCGCAAGCCTGTTCAATTCGCCTATCGCGGCCATGAAGTGATTTCCATGCCGCCGCCGTCAAGTGGCGGGGTGGCGCTGGCGCAGCTTTTACAAGGTGCTGAAGCCTATAATGTTCGGGAAATGGGGCATAATTCGGCGGCGCATATTCACATGATGACCGAGCTTGAACGACGCGCCTATGCCGACCGCGCGACCCATTTGGGCGACCCGGACTTTGTTGAGGTTGATGTCGCCGGTCTCACTTCGCCCGATTATATTCAGGCGCGCATGGCCGATATTGACCCTGAGAAGAAAACTGACAGCACGATTATCAAACCCGGCACAGTCGCGCGCATTGAAAGCGTTGAGACCACACATTTTTCCATTGTTGACCCGCAAGGCAATGCGGTGGCCGTCACCACCACGCTGAACAGCCTTTACGGCAATAAACAAGTGGTGCGCGGCGCCGGTTTTTTCCTCAATAATGAGATGGATGATTTTGCGATAAAGCCCGGCTATGCCAATCAGTTCGGCTTGCTGGGCGATGACAAAAATGCGGTGGCCGGTGGCAAGCGCATGTTGTCCTCCATGACGCCGACCATTGTTGAAAAAGACGGCGCGCTGAAACTGGTTGTCGGCACACCGGGCGGGGCGACGATTATTACCTCAGTGTTTCAGACCATTATGAACATTGTTGATTTCGGCATGACGGCGCAGCAGGCGGTTCACGCGCGCAAAACCCACAGCCAATGGCAGCCCGATTTTGTGATGCTGGAAAAGGGGACGGCGGGCTGGTCAAACCTGCCCGGCATTATGCGGCGAGGGCATTTGCCTTTTATGTATCCGCGCTTCAGCTATCAGCTTGGTCGGGTGGAGGCGGTGTTGCGTCATGCCGACGGGCGGCTGGAAGGCGCTGCCGATTATTCGCGCGGCGAAGATGACCGCGCCGCCGGTTTCTAGCCCTATTGAAATTGCGACCGATATTGGGCAAGTTCCGCCGATGATGAATAAAACAGACGCACCCGATATGGCCGCACAGGGCGTGCCGGTTCCCCAGCCTGACGGGGCGCATGAGGTGGTGGTTGCCGCCTTTTATAAATTCGTCGCGCTGCCGGATTTTGAAACCCTGCAAAGCGGGCTGCAAAAACATTGCGAAGCAGCCAGCCTGTTCGGCACAATTTTGCTGGCCGGTGAAGGTATAAATGGCACGATTTGTGGTTCCCATGCCGGTGTGCAGGCCTTGATGGGCTGGTTTGCGGCTGACCCCCGATTTGCCGATATTGCGCCGAAATTCAGCTTTGCGCCGGACATGGCATTTCACCGCATGAAAGTGCGGCTGAAGCGCGAAATTGTGACTATGGGACAAGCCGATATTGACCCGGTCGGCAATGTTGGCACTTATGTGTCGCCGGAAGCCTGGAACGCGCTGATTGACCGCGACGACACGCTGCTGATTGACACGCGCAATGATTATGAAGTGGCAATTGGCAGTTTTGAAAACGCCATTGACCCCAAAACCGCCTCATTCCGAGATTTTCCCGCATGGGTGGATAATTATCTGGAAAGCCTGCCCGATACTGAGCGCCCTAAAAATATCGCCATGTTCTGCACGGGCGGGATTCGTTGCGAAAAAGCGACCGCCTATCTGGTCGGCAAGGGCTATGAAAATGTGTTTCATCTGCAAGGCGGCATATTGAAATATCTCGAAAATGTGCCGGAGCAGGACAGCAAATGGCAGGGCGATTGTTTTGTCTTTGACCAGCGTGTCTCGGTGCGGCACGGGCTGGCTCCGGGCGATTATGATATGTGCCATGCCTGCCGGATGCCCCTGACTGCGGCTGACAAGCAGAATACCGCTTATGAACATGGCGTGGCCTGCCCGCATTGCATTGACCGCCATTCCGATAATGACCGGGCGCGGTTCAGGGAACGCCAAAAGCAAATCCGTCTGGCGCGCCAACGCGGGCAACAGCATATTGGCGGGCGCGACAGCACCAATGACTGACTTGCCCATATTATACAGCTTTCGGCGTTGCCCCTATGCCATGCGGGCGCGCATGGCAATTGCCGTGGCCGGTGTGCCGGTGCGCTTGCGCGAAATCATTTTGCGCGACAAGCCGGAGGCAATGCTGGCCGCCTCGCCCAAAGGCACAGTGCCGGTGTTGATACTGCCCAATGGTGCGGTGCTGGATGAAAGCCTTGATGTGATGGGCTGGGCGCTCGACCAGCATGACCCGCAAAACTGGCTGGCGGCGCGCAATGCCACGCTGATTGACCAATTTGACGGCGCATTCAAACATCATCTTGACCGCTATAAATACGCCACGCGCTATGATGGCGCAGATGCGCGCCTGCATCGGGAGGCCGCGCTGGCCATATTGAAAGAGCTTGAGGAAAAATTATCCGCGCCTTGGCTGGCCGGTGCGCGCCCCGGCTTTACCGATATCGCCATTCTGCCCTTTATCCGCCAATATCGAATAGCCGATGCCGATTGGTTCGACAATCTGGAGGGCTTGGCAAATGTGCAGGGCTGGTTGGCGGGCTTTTTGCAATGGCCGGGCTTTCTGGCGGTGATGGAAAAATATCCGCTTTGGCTTGCCGGCGGGCAGGAGCAACTCTTTCCCGCGACCCGATAGCGAAACAAAACAACCCGCCACAAGGGCGGGTTGTTAAGGCGTGAATCAGCACAAATCAGGCGGCGAAATTTTGCAGCCGTGAGCTGATGATTTCCTGTGCTTCCGACATAATGCCGTCAATTAATTCCTTGCATGTCGGCACATCATGGATGAGACCGGCGACCATGCCGCAGCTCCAAGCCCCGGCATCCATATCGCCATCCTGCATAATGCGCGGATAGACACCGGCCACTTCATCCATAATGTCATTGATTTTAATGTCGTCGCCCAATTGCTTTTCTTTTTCGATAATGCGCTCAACCGCGTCATTTTTCAAAACGCGCTCGGTATTCCGCAAGGGGCGCATGATAAGCGTCGTGTCAAGCTCGCTGGCGGCCACTAAAGCGTCTTTCACATTCTGGTGAACCGGCGCTTCCTCGGTCGCAATAAAGCGGGTTCCCATATTGATGCCGTCCGCGCCCAGTGCCAGTGCTGCCACTAATTGCTTGGCATTGCCCATGCCGCCAGAGGCCACAAAAGGCACGGTCAGCTCTTCGGCTGCGCGTGGCAGCAATATCATATTCGGAATGTCATCCTCGCCAGGATGGCCGCCACATTCAAACCCGTCAACGCTGACCGCATCGCAACCAATACGCTCGGCTTTCAGCGAATGGCGCACGGATGTGCATTTATGGATGACTTTAATGCCAGCCTCTTTCAGCATCGGCATATATTGTTCCGGGCTGCGCCCTGCGGTTTCAACAATCCGCACGCCACCGGCGATAATCGCTTCAATATAGCCGGGATAGTCGGGGTCGGCAAAGCCGGGCAGGAAGGTCAAATTCACGCCAAATGGCTTGTCGGTCATGTCATTGCATTTGGCGATTTCATCAGCCAAATCAGCCGGTGTGCGTTGCGTCAGGCCGGTGATAATGCCCAAGCCGCCGGCATTTGACACGCCAGCCGCCATTTCGGCCAGACCAACATGGTGCATGCCACCCTGAATAATAGGGTGTTCAATACCAAATAATTCTGTGATGCGGGTTTTCATAATATATCCTCTCCCCTGATAGTCATTTGTTCGAAACCTTATGGTCAAATGACGGAGAAGAAAAGAGCGAAAAACATTGTGGTGAAATAAACATCTTGTCGAAATCGGGATTGGGTAGTTAAATCAGGGCAATTCTGATTAGGGAGGAAATCATGGCAGAAGCATATATCGTCGCCGCTGTGCGTACCGCTGGTGGGCGCCGCGACGGCAAGTTGAGAGATTGGCATCCGGCTGACTTGGCCGGTAAAGTGCTGGATGAGCTGATTGCGCGTTCAGGTGCGGCACCGGAAATGGTGGAAGATGTCATTATGGGCTGTGTCGGTCAGGCTGGAGAGCAGGCAGCCAATATCGGACGCAATGCGGTTTTATCATCCTGTTTGCCGGAAAGTGTGCCAGCGACATCGGTTGACCGGCAATGCGGCTCCAGCCAGCAAAGCATCCATTTTGCGGCGCAGGCGGTTATGTCCGGCACGATGGATTGCGTGATTGCCGCCGGTGTGGAAAGCATGACCCGCGTGCCGATGGGGACGCCGATATCGCTGCCTTATAAAAACGATCTCGGCTTTTATGTGTCGGAAGAAATGAAAAAGCGTTATCCGAATGTGCAGTTCAGCCAATTTGCCGGTGCCGAAATGGTCGCCAAAAAATATGAGCTGACAAAGGATGAGCTGGATACTTATTCCTATCACAGCCATCAGCGCGCCATTGCCGCTACCCAAGCCGGTGCTTTTGAAGATGAAATCCTGCCGATTGAGGTGGACACTGAAGATGGCAAGGAAATGCACAAAGTCGATGAAGGTATCCGCTTTGACGCCAGCCTTGAGGGGATTCAGGGCGTCAAATTGCTGGCCGAAGACGGTGCATTGACCGCCGCTTCCTCAAGCCAGATTTGCGATGGCGCATCGGGTGTGATGATTGTCAATGAAGAGGGGCTGAAAAAGCTGAATGTCAAGCCGCTTGCCAAAATCATCCATATGTCGGTTCTCGGCCATGACCCGGTTATCATGCTGGAAGCGCCCTTACCGGCGGTGAAGCGGGCTTTGGATCGCACCAATATGTCGGTTGATGATATTGACCTTTATGAGGTGAATGAGGCATTTGCGTCCGTGCCGACCGCCTTTATCAAGGATTTGGGCGTTGACCCGGAGCGGGTTAATGTCAATGGTGGCGCGATTGCGTTGGGTCACCCGCTTGGCGGCTCTGGCACGAAATTGATGACCACATTGGTGCATGCGTTGAAAAAGCGCGGCGGCAAATATGGCCTGCAAACCATGTGTGAAGGCGGTGGCATGGCCAATGTCACCATTATTGAAAATCTGCAATAGGCAGGTTTGTCAGGAAACTCGGAAAGCCCCGCTTTGGCGGGGCTTTTTGTTTTGGTAAAGCGGATTTCCGGCTTATGGTAGGGCATCGCAGTTTCAGGAGGAGACAATCATGACGCAAGCCGTGGTGGCGCAAAAAGCGCCCTATAAAACTGAGGTGAAACAGGGCAAAACCTATTTCTGGTGTTCATGCGGAAAATCGGCGCGCCAGCCCTTTTGCGACGGGTCGCACAAGGATACGGGTTTTGAGCCGGTCGCCTATACGGCGGAAAAAGACGGTGATGTGTATTTTTGCGGCTGCAAGGCCACTGGTCGCGTGCCGCTATGTGACGGCGCGCATAATAAGCTTTAACCGCCGCCGGGTAACACGGGTGGACGGGTCAGCGCATACAGGCTGACGGCAGTGGCGGTTGCCACATTCAGTGTTGTAAACGCGCCTGTGCTTTGCGTCTGTGCTGCCGGCAGGCGCGCCAGCATTTGACAATTTTCGCGGGTCAGGCGGCGCAGGCCTTTGCCTTCCGCACCCATGACAATCGCCAAAGGCCGGTCACGCGGCACAGCATCAATCAATGTCTCGCCGGTTTCGTCCAGCCCGACCGTTAAATAGTTGAATTCCTGCAAGGTTTCCAATGCGCGCGCCAAATTGGCAATCATGATATAGGGCAGTTTTTCCAATGCACCGGAGGCGGTTTTGGCCAGCGCGCCAGCCGGCGGCGGCGCATGGCGGCGGGTGGTAACAATGGCGGCCGCCCCGAAAAAGGCGGCGGCACGGAAAATCGCCCCGACATTGCGCGGGTCGCTGACTTGGTCGAGCAAGACAAGCAGCCCGCCTTGCGCGGCGACATCTTCAAGGCTGGGTTGATGCGCCACGCTGCAAGATAAAAGCAAGCCTTGATGGACAATATCCGGCGGCAGCATGGCCGCAATTTCCGCCGGTTTGACGATTTTCGGTTGCAAGCGGGCCGCGTCAATTTCGGCTTTCAGCCCCTGCGCCGCATTTTCAGTCGCATAGAGTGACAGCAATCGGCGCGACCGGTTTTGCAGCGCCGCGCGAACCGCGTGCTGACCATAGATTTGCACCATCTCCTCGCCATTCTCACCCGATGCGGGAGGCTTGCTGTGAAACGGTGTTGATTTTGCCGCTTTTCGGTGATTACTGGGCTTGCGCTTGGCCATACAATTCCTTATAACGGCATCAAATCTCAGGTGCAAATCCCCGTGCGGGGCCGGTTATATTATACCAACGGGCCTTTGCATGGGCGTCTGCGCTTGATTTTTAGCGCAGTTCCGGGCGATTCGCCCGTGTTTTGCGTTTCGGGCGGAGGGATGCCCGAGTGGCTAAAGGGGACGGGCTGTAAACCCGTTGGCTATGCCTACGTTGGTTCGAATCCAACTCCCTCCACCACGCTAAAAGCACTTAGCAATTTATTGCTTCGTGCGCTTGTAAGTGGTTTGCCCCGATAGGGGTCGAAAAGGGTAAGGCGGGTGTAGCTCAATGGTAGAGCAACAGCCTTCCAAGCTGAAGATGAGGGTTCGATTCCCTTCACCCGCTCCAACTGCCTGACCGGATGTTCGGGCCGCGTGATTGGGCCGCATGAAGGGGCGCTCATCTTCACTGATGAGCAGTGTGACAATGAGACGGGTTTCGACCCGAAACTATGAAACGGGTTTCGACCCGAAACTATTTTGGGGTTCCGTTGGAACCGCGCTGAATTGAGGATTGACTTATGGCGAAGGAAAAGTTTGAGCGTACGAAGCCGCATTGCAATATCGGCACGAT
>JAYPAN010000010.1:0-8808 GCA_038123715.1 Rhodobiaceae bacterium
CGCAATGGGCATCTTCGCGCGCCGAGTGAATGGCGCTGTGAATGGTAAAACCGGCAGGATTGACGAAATAAGGGCTATCCATGACGATATTGCCCTCAAGGTCAATTTTCACCAAGCTGGAAGCGGTGATTTCCTCAAACAACATGCCATAGGGGTTGATTAGGAAATGATGCTCCGGCCCCGGAATACGCACGGAAATATGGGTGAAAATCATGTCATCCCAACCATACATGGCAACAAGCCGGTAGGTTGCGGCAAGATCAACGCGCAATTGCCACTCTTCGGGGCTGACAATATCTTTGACTGATCTGATTTCTTCGGCTGCGGACATTTAATCCTCCTTGCTGTCTCTCCCAATGCGATACCAAGCCGCGCAGAGAGAGCGCAGGCCGCATCGCAACTTTTTTAAGCCTGCGGCGAAACCGCCAATTTGTCAATCGGAATGAGCAACAGGCAAAAGGGGAAAAGAGAGATGCGCGCTTAGCCGTTCAGCACATGGGACAGCGCGGCGCGCCAATCTGCCTGTTTGGCGGCGCGCCTGTCTTCGGTCATGGCCGGTTCAAAGCGCCGGTCAAGCGCCCAGCCATCGGCCAATTGCGACGGGCTGTCATACCAGCCCAATGACAGCATGGCGAGCATGGCCGCGCCCAATGCGGTGGTCTCGGTCATTTCCGGCCGGTCAATCGGACAGGCGCATAAATCAGC
The DNA here is from genome assembly GCA_038123715.1 of Rhodobiaceae bacterium. Lineage (GTDB taxonomy): Bacteria > Pseudomonadota > Alphaproteobacteria > RS24 > RS24 > JAYPAN01. Next base: position 706 of record JAYPAN010000010.1, read on the forward strand.
CAGATTTTGACACAACCAGTCATTTGCGACCATGCCGCCATCAACCCTTAAAATTGGTGGCACATCAAGACCGGCAGCGGCCATATCCGCCGCTATGGCGCGCAATAAATCATCGGTTTGCAAGGAGACGGATTCCAACGCCGCGCGCATAATATCGGCGCGCGCTGTATCGCGGGTCATGTTGAAAAAAGCCGCCCGCGCATCCGGCGCCCAGTGCGGCGCACCAAGGCCGGTAAAGGCAGGCACAAGAACCGTCCGGCTGTCGGGATTGGCCTGCGCCACCAGTGCTTCGCTGTCCGATGCTTTCTGCACAATACCAAGCCCGTCGCGCAGCCATTGGACAATCGCCCCGGCCATAAAAATACTGCCTTCCAGCGCATAGCTGTTCTGCCCGTTCAGCCGATAGCCAATCGTGGTCAACAGGCGATTGCCCGAGGCGACCGGCCTGTCGCCTGTATTGGCCAAAACAAAACAGCCCGTGCCATAGGTTGACTTAACCATGCCCGGCGTGAAACAGGCTTGACCGAAAGCGGCGGCCTGCTGGTCGCCGGCAATGCCGCAAATCGGCAAACAAACGCCCAGCACTTCTGCCTCACTTGTGCCAAAATCGGCGGCGCAATCTTTTACTTCCGGCAAAATTGCCGACGGCACATTGAACAGTGACAATAATTCCCCGTCCCATTTATTGTCATGGATATTATAAAGGCTGGTGCGCGCGGCATTGGTCGCATCCGTGGCATGGCTGGCGCCCTTGGTGAGTTGCCAGACCAGCCAGCTGTCAATCGTGCCGCAAGCCAGTTCGCCTGCTTCTGCCCGCGCGCGCGCCTCCGGCACATGGTCGAGCAACCAGCCTATTTTGCTGGCCGAAAAATACGGGTCGAGCAACAATCCGGTTTTGGCGGTAATAGTGGCTTCATGTCCGGCGGCGCGCAAAGCCTCGCAGCTTTGAGCCGTGCGGCGGTCTTGCCAGACAATCGCATGATGAACAGGCTTGCCGGTCGCGCGCTCCCATAACACCACGGTCTCACGCTGATTGGTTATCGCAATGCCGGCGAAATTATCAGCCCCGCAATCTTGCAGAACCTTTTTGCAGACCGCCAAAGTCGTGTCCCATATCTCATTGGCATCATGCTCAACCCAACCATCTTCGGGAAATATCTGGCGGAACTCCTGCTGCGCGACGCCTTGCACGTGACCACTTTCATCAATTGCCAGCGCGCGCGACGAGGTTGTTCCCTGATCAATGCTGAGAATAAGTTTTTCCGCCATAATGCCACCTGTCTGTTTAACGCGGTGAGTGTAGCGCGCCATAATCGGCAAGGGTAGGCTGTATTTCTTGTCAAACAGGGGCGAAACAATGCTAAAATAGAAACCTTGCGCGGCGTCCCGCGTGAAGCGATGACATATCAGGAACCGACAGCGATATTATGACGGCTGAAAAAACGAGCAAAAAGCTGGCATTCGTGGCCAGTGGCGATGCCGAAGCGCAAGCAGCGCAAAAGACGCTGGCGGCGACTTATGGCGGCGTCGCGCCGGAAGAGGCCGATGTGATTGTCGCGCTTGGCGGTGATGGCATGATGCTTCAAACCATGCACGCCAATATGCATACCGGCACACCGATTTTCGGCATGAATCATGGCTCGGTCGGCTTTTTGATGAACCGTTATAGCGAGGCGGATTTGCTTGACCGGCTGGACAAGCCGAATATGACGGTGCTGTATCCACTGCTGATGACCGCGCGCGACAGTGCCGGTCAGACCCATGAGGCGCTGGCTATTAACGAGGTTTCGCTGCTGCGCCAGACGGCGCAAGCGGCCAAGCTGGAAATCTCGGTTGACGGGCGGGTGCGGATGGATGAGCTGGTCTGTGATGGCATACTCATGGCGACACCTGCCGGCAGCACCGCTTATAATCTTTCCGCCCATGGGCCGATTTTGCCAATCGACGCCAAGCTGATGGCGCTGACGCCTATTTCCGCGTTCCGGCCAAGACGCTGGCGTGGCGCTTTGCTGCCGGAAAGTGCCGAAGTGCAGATAAAGACATTGGAAAGCGAAAAACGGCCGATTAGCGCCGTTGCCGACCATGCCGAGTTTCGCGATATTGTTGAGGTCAGCGTCAAGCAGCAGCGCAAGCACCAGCTTTTCATTTTATTCGATGATGACCACAGCCTTGATGAGCGCGTGCTGGCCGAACAATTTATGCCGTAAATCTGCCTGCGGCGTCACATCCCCCGCGTAATATCTTCGCGCGGGTCGCCATAACCGGCATTGGCCTGAATCCGCAGAAATCTCTTTTCACCATCCTGCTCGACAAAGGGCTGCACGGTCACGACATTACCGCATTTATCCAGCGCATCGGATACATTGGCGCGCTCGGCCAGCATTTGCAGATTCATCCGCGTCGGAAAAATCACCGTGCGCTTGCCGGCATCGGCGTCGGCCATGGCCTGAACCGGTGAAATCCAAATACTGTCCACGCTTTCGCTGCCATCATGCGCGCCAATATGGCCTTCCGGCGCGCGGGTCAGATAAAAATAGGTATCAAAGCGCTTTTTCATCATTTCCGGCGTTTTCCAATGGGCGAAATGGCCGAGCGCATCAACGGCAAACTCAATGCCCGCCTGCTCGGCGAAATCCAGCATGGTGGCGTCGCGATTATTGAACCGGTCGCGCCAATCCGACAATTCCCTCAAATGGTCGGGGGAAATAAAGCTGTCACCGCCTTTGGGACGCGCCAGCAAAATGCCACATTCCTCAAAGGCTTCACGAATTGAGGCAATGCGATAGGCCAGCTCAGTGTCCTGCAAATGGTCAGCAGCCCCGCAATGGGCGCGCAAGCCGGCGTCGAAATCGGCATTGTCCACCTTGCCGCCGGGAAAGACCAGCGCGCCTGAAGCAAAATCTATCTGATGGTGGCGCACCACCATAAACACTTCCAGCCCGTCGGGTATATCGCGCACAATCAAGACCGTTGCGGCCGGAATAAATGGATTATCGGACATGTTAAGCTCTCCCTTGTGTCGGTATCTTAGCCGCCGCCACGCTAAAGGCAAGCGCGACAACGATAAACAGATAGGCCAACCCCCATGCGGCAATAACGGCAAAGCTGATACCGGCATCAATGGCAAAGCCGAATATGACCGGCGCGGCGGCGGTCGCCGTGACCCCGAAAGCAGAAGTCAGCGACCTTATCGCGCCCAGATGGCGCGTGCCGAATAATTCCGGCCACAGGCTGCCACTTAGGGGCGCGCCAAGGCCAAGATTCATGCCAATTAGGCACATATAGACATGCGGCGTATAGCTGCCGAACAGATTGTCAAAAAAGACAAGCAGTGACAGAGCCAGCATAAGCGGGACAGCACTGACCGGCAAAAGACGGCGCGCCGAAAACCGGTCTATCAATGGCCCGGTCAACAGCGACACCACCACTTTGACACCGGCATATAGGCTGAAGCCCAAAGCCAGCGCCGCCAATGGCCAATCGCGCTCATCAGCCAGCGCAAGCTGGTGAAAAAACAGACCGGTCAGCAAAAATGGCGAAGATGTGTAAAGCGGCAAAACACAGTAAAACCGCCAATCGCGCAACACTTCCCCGCGCGCCATGCCATCATCTGCATCTGCCGCATGCTCACCAATTTTAGCCGAGCGCGGCGGCTCATAGCGGGTCATAAACACTTGCAGCGGCAAGGCCAGAAACAGCAGGAACAGGCCAAAAATCAGCCAGTTTTGCTGCCAGGAAAAATAGGCCAGACCGGCCACGGCAATCATTGGCAGCACGCCCTCCGCCGTGGCATAGCCCAATTGCACCAAAGAGACAGCCTGCCCGCGATGATTAAGATAAGCGCGTCCGGTCGCTGTTACACCGGTATGCGGCGCCAGCGCCTGACCGAAATGGCGCAGGCCGAACAAGGCAATCGCCAAGAGCGCAATATGATTGGCCAGCCCCATCAGCAAGGCCGCCAAGCCGAGGCCGACAAACACAAAACCGGTAAAGATAGGCAATCGTGTCTCGTCAATCAGCTTGCCGGTATAAAGCAGGGCAGCCGCGCTGAGTAATGTCACTGTAGAATAAAGCGCTCCAAAGCCGCTATTGGACAGACCGAATTGCAATTTTATGGCATCGGCATAAAGCGAGATGAAAAATGTCTGCCCGAAATTGGACAGCGCCATCATCAAAAAGCCGAAAACCAGAAAGCGATATTGCGCGCGGATAAAGGCGAAATAGGTCATGGCTGGCTATAGCCTGCCCATTGGCGCAAGACAATAAGCGCATTTCATAAAAACATATCATAGAAATATGGCACAAGCTCAGCGCGCATGGGAAAGACAGGTCGACGTGGCCGGATCAAGCGCCAATCTTTTACTTTCAATATCTTCGCCGCAAGTGACACAATAGCCGTAATCGCCCGTCTCCAGCCTTTTCAACGCCGCCTCTATGCGTTTCAAGCGCAGCCGTCTTTGGCGTTCCATTTCAGCCGCCATGGCTTGTTGCTGCATGGCATCCATGCGCGACAAGCGCCCCTGCACGCTCTGGTCAAGCTCAACCGGCGCGCCGGACGCTTCGGCACTGTCCATCAGCGCCCGCAACTCCGCCTGCTCGGCCAGCAAAATATCGCGGATTTTTGCATCTTGATTTGCATCATCACCTGTCATGGCTGTAAGATTAGGCACTCAGGGAGGAAATTACCATGCTTGAAGGTGTAAAAGTAATTGAGATGGCGACTTATGTTGCCGCGCCATCCGCAGGCGGCATTATGTCTGACTGGGGTGCCGATATCATCAAAATCGAGCCGCTTTCCGGCTGCCCCATGCGTAAGTTTTACGCCTCGGCCATGACCGATGACTATCCCGACAATCCAATTTCAGCGCTTGATAATCGCGGCAAAAGGGCGATTGCCGTCAACACCTCCACCGCTGAAGGGCAGGAGATTGTCCGCAAGCTGGTCGCCGATGCCGATGTCTTTTTGACCAATGTGCGCCCCGGCCAGTTGAAAAAACAAGGTCTCGATTATGACAGCTTGAAACTGCTCAATGAAAAGCTGGTCTATGCCAGCGTGACCGGTTTTGGCCTTGAAGGCGAAGAAGCCGACAAGCCGGGCTTTGACACGGCCGCGTTCTGGTCAAAATCGGGCTTTGGCTGGATTATGACACCGAAAGGGTCTGCCCCTGCCCCGTTACGCACAGCAGCCGGCGACCACATAACCGGCATTGCCACCACAAGCGGCATATTGGCCGCACTGTTTCAAGCACAACGCACCGGCAAAGGCACGCTGGTTGAAAGCTCGCTCATCCGCACCGCCTCCTATGCGGCAGGCTGCGATTACGGCACTTATTTGCGCTATGGCCGGATTGCCAGATCGCGCCCGCGCGAGGAAGCTGTGCAGCCGGTCGCCAATTTCTTCAAAACCGCCGATGATTATTGGGTCATGCTGACCACCCGCCCCGGCGAGCCGGACTGGCCGGATTTCATGCGCGCGTTGGAATTGGAGGAGCTTATTGAAGACCCGCGCTTTTTGACCTTGCGCGACCGCCGCCGCAATGGCCCGGAACTGGTCAAGCTGATGGATGCCAAATTTGAGAAGCGGACATTGGCGGAATGGCGAGAGCGACTGGATGAGGCGAAAGTCGTTTGGTCGCCAGTGCAAGATTTTGACCAAGCCATTGCCGACCCGCAAATGCAGGCCGCCGGCTGTTTTGTCGATATGCCAAAGCCCGATGGCAGCAGCTATCGCAATCCGGCCTCACCCATTCGCTTTCGTGATGACAGCACCGACCCGAAAGGGCCATTGCCGGAAGTCGGCGAACATACGCTGGATGTGTTGCGCGATATCGGCATAGATGAGGAAACCTGCCAAAACTGGCTGGAGCAGAAAATCATCGGCCAACATTCCGGTTAATCAGCTTGAGACAGCAGGCTGCGACAGGCTTTGCCTGTCAAGCCAGCGATAGCGCAGGGCAACCAATATGAACGGCACCAGCGTGCCGACCAGCACGCCATCGACAATGCCCATTGCGCCGCGCTCAAAGACAAACATGAAAATATAAGTCGCTGGCATCATCACCACGCCATAAGAAAAAAGATGCAGCAAAGTCGGCGCCCATGTGTCACCGCGCGCGCGCAGCGACATGGTGAGCAAGGACTGACCAGTATCGCAAATCACACCAATGGCGGCATAGGCAATCATGGCCGCCGCCAGTGTTACCACCACCGCATCCTTGGTGTAAAAACCGGCCGCGACACCGGCAAAGGCGAACATAAAAGCCGCCGCGCCAATCATGAACACTGTCTGCAAAAACAGCCCCAACCAAGCCCAGCGCGTAACAGCCGCATGGTCGCCCGCGCCATAGGCATTGCCGACACTGACCGATGTGGCCACGCCAAAGCCCAGACCAATCATGAAAAACAGGGCAAAGACATTTATCATAATCACATTGGCGGCAACGACGCTGGCGCCAATCAGACCGGCAAACAGCGCCAACGCATTGAACGCTGTGTTTTCCATGCCCATTGACAGGCCGGACGCATAACCGATGCGCCGCAAGTCACGCCCGCCCGCCCAGTTCCATTTCGGCAAATTGTTGAGACCGTATTTTTCATGGTCAACAAACAGCCAAACATAACCGAGAATGGCAATAACCTGCATGATGCGGACAATAAAGGTTGCCCAAATCGAGCCTTCCGCGCCCAGTTCCGGCAGGCCATACAGGCCATAGACCAGCAAATAATTGGCGAAGATATTTATTACATTGGCCGCCAGCATGATAATCATGCCGGGTCGCGGATTGCGTGTGCCTTCAAGGAAAAAGCCGGTGGTCATATGAATCGCTGCCAAGGGCAGGCTGAGACCGGCAATAAAGGAAATCCGCCCGCCCTTTTCGGCCATTTCCGGCGTTTGCCCGGTCAGCAATAAAAACTGCTCGCCAAAGGCGCAAAAAACAAAACCCAGCACGCCCAGCGCAAACCCCCAAGGGAGGGCTTGCCACCATATAGCCCCGGCCTGTTTCAGCTTGCCCGCGCCGAAATTATTCGACACCAGAACCGGCGTTCCCATCAGCAGGCCAATCAGGATGAGGATATAGATATTGCTCGGAACCATGCCGATGCCCGCATAGGCCAAATGCTCCGCCGCATAGCGCCCGACCATCACCGTATCAGTGATTGACAGGGTCAGGATACCGGCGCGGTTTATCACCACCGGCCAGGCAAGATTAAGCAGGGTCAGGCTGTCGCGCCGCAGGCTGGCCATAACTATTCCGCCAGCCCGTAAGTAACAATATCTTCCAATGCAGGGCGTGGGCGTTCAGATGGTGGCTCACTGGCCGTGCCAATATAAATAAATCCGGCAATCTCATCTTTTTCTGTCCCGCCAAGGCGGGCTTTCACCCGGTCGTCATAGGCGGCGGCTCCGGTCAGCCATTGCGCGGCAAAGCCCATTGCTTGCGCTGCTGTCAGCAATGTCATGCAGGCCGCACCGGCGGATAAGAGCTGCTCGCTGCGCGGTATTTTCGGATGCAGAACAGGGGTCGCCAGAACCCCTATCACGCATGGCGCGCGGGTAAATTGCGCTTGCGCCGCCTGCGCTTCAGCGTCGCTTGCCGTTTCAGCCAGCCCGTCGCGTGCAACATCCCCCAATTCTGCCCGCGCCGCGCCTTCAAGCACAATGAAGCGCCACGGCGCCAACTTGCCATGATCCGGAACCCGCGCCGCCACGGTCAGCAATTCCTCAAGCTGCGCCGCATCCGGCCCCGGCAATGTCATATTGCGCGCCAAAACCGAGCGTCGTTGCTTCAAAAAAGACAAAACATCCTGTCGGGTCATTTGAACTTGTTTCCTTCCCTGCAGATGTGACATATCCTTACCCATAAGAAAGGTCAACAAAATCGCCCCGCCATCGGAACGGCTATTTATCGCACGCGCTGATATCCGGCGGTGTCGCGAGCAGGGCAAATAACAGCAAAGCCAATGGCGAAATGGAAAATTATTCTGGCAGCAATGGTGTTTACCGGTCACTTGCCCTGCCCGCCAAGGCGGTGGCTTGGCTGCAAGAGGCAGGTGAAACCGCGCCCGGTTTTGCGGTTGAACTGGCCGATAAGATATTCACGC
>JAYPAN010000010.1:8908-22801 GCA_038123715.1 Rhodobiaceae bacterium
GCAGGTGAAACCGCGCCCGGTTTTGCGGTTGAACTGGCCGATAAGATATTCACGCCGAACTGGTCGTTCACCCAAAGCTTGCGCCTGTCACAAAGCCGGTCATCGCGCCTGCATTGGTCGCAAGCAAGCTGGTCTTGGGTGGCAGGTTATCGTGACCGGCTGTTTTATGGGCGCCAAGCCGAGATATTCGAAAACGCCAAATCCGGCTATCGCGATATCCGGCAATATGATTTCATCGAATATGCGTTTCGCGACAGCCCGCTTGCCTTGCGATTGGCGCATGGCCGTCTGCTCAATGTGCCGCAATTGCCCCGCGGGCGGTTGACGCAAATCAGCCTGTATTGGCGGTTTTAATTTGCCCGCAAATCCGGCGCAGTGGCTTCCAAGGCCAGCGCCTCAGTCACCTCGGCAAGCCCAAGCACTTGCTGGTCTTTCGACCCCAAACGCCGCATGGAGACGGTTTGCCCTTCCGCCTCGCGCATGCCAACCGCCAATATCACCGGCACTTTGGCGACCGAATGTTCGCGCACTTTATAATTGATTTTCTCATTGCGCGTATCGGCGCGGGCGCGCAGCCCTGCCGCTTTCAGCGCATCCACCACTTGCGCGGCATAAGTGTCGGCCTCAGTGGTAATCGGGCAGACCACCACCTGCTCCGGCGCCAGCCATAAGGGCAGCTTGCCGGCATAGCTTTCAATCATAATGCCGATAAAACGCTCCAGCGTGCCAAGCACGGCGCGGTGCAGCATGACCGGCCGGTGCTTATTGCCATCCTCGCCAATATAGGCGGCGTCAAGGCGTTCGGGCAGCACAAAGTCCAATTGCAGCGTGCCGCATTGCCATGTGCGGCCAATCGCGTCGCGCAAATGATATTCGATTTTCGGGCCATAAAACGCGCCCTCATTGGGCAGTTCTTCCCAATCCAGCCCCGCCGCTGTCAACGCCGAGCGCAAGCCGTCTTCCGCCCTGTCCCAAACCGCGTCGTCACCGGCGCGCACATCCGGCCGCAGCGCCAGCTTCACCGAAACATCGGTAAAGCCCAAATCATCATATACACTTGTCACCAATTGGCAGAAAGCGACCGCCTCGTCGATAATCTGGTCTTCGCGGCAGAAAATATGCGCGTCATCCTGCGTCATCTGGCGCACCCGCATCAGCCCGTGCAAAGCCCCATGCGCTTCATTGCGGTGGCAGCAGCCAAACTCAGCCATGCGTATCGGCAGGTCGCGATAGCTTTTTATGCCTTGTTTGAAAATCTGCACATGAGCCGGGCAGTTCATCGGTTTGAGCGCCATTAAATCGGCCTTGCCGGACAGCACATTCTGGCCATCTTCCACTGACGGCACTTCATCGGGCACAACAAACATATTCTCGCGGAACTTTTCCCAATGACCTGATTGCTCCCAGAACCGCCTGTCCAGCACTTGCGGGGTTTTGACTTCCTGATAATCCGCCGCATCGAGCCGCCGCCGGATATATTGCTCAAGCGCCTGCCAGATAAGATAGCCTTTCGGATGCCAAAAAACCGAGCCTTGCGCCTCCTCCTGCAAATGGAATAAATCCATTTCCCGACCAAGGCGGCGGTGGTCGCGTTTTTCGGCCTCTTCCACCATATGCAGATAGGCTTTCAAATCCTTTTCACTGCCCCAGCATGTGCCGTAAATGCGTTGCAGCATTTCATTATTGCTGTCGCCGCGCCAATAAGCGCCGGCCAGCTTGGTCAGCTTGAACGCCTTGCCCAGCCTGCCGGTTGAGGGCAGATGCGGGCCACGGCACAAATCTTTCCAATCGCCCTGCCGGTAAACCGTCACTTCTTCATTGCCGGGGATGGAAGCGATGATTTCAGCCTTGTATTCTTCGCCAATCTCGCGGAAATGGGCGACCGCCTCGGCTCTGTCCCAAACTTCGCGGATAATCGCTTCATCGCGGTCAACAATTTCACGCATCCGCGCTTCAATAGCCTCCAAATCATCAAGGCTGAACGGCGTGGCGCGGGCGAAATCATAATAAAAGCCGTTTTCAATCACCGGCCCTATTGTTACTTGCGTATCGGGAAATAATTCCTGCACCGCCTCGGCCAGCACATGAGCGCAATCATGGCGCAATAAGTCAACGCCCTCAGCATCATTGGCGGTAATCACGGCGACATTGGCATCGCCCTCAATCAGTGTGGACAGGTCAACCAAGTCACCGTCCAATTTCAGTGCCAGCGCCTTTTTGGCCAGTGATTTGGAAATCGACTCGGCAAAAGCCGCGCCGGTCAGCGGCGCGTCAAAATCGCGGGTTGCCCCGTCAGGCAGGGTCAGTGTTATCATTTTTCTCGTCCAATTTCTCGTCAGCAGATTTCACTCTCCAAGGGGCATAGCAAGGTGCGCGGGAAATCTCAACCGGTACCGGGTCAAATCCCGACCCCGCCCCCAATCGCTCAATCGGATGACAACGCGCCAGCCGTTTCATCGCCAGCCACAAACCGACCCACGCGCCATGCGCGCGCACCGCATCCAGCGCATATTCCGAACAAGTCGGCTGAAACCGGCAACGCGGCCCCAGCAAGGGCGAGACAAACAGCCGGTAAATATGCACCGGAATTGTGACAATCAGACTGGCAAGACGGTTGAGCATAAGCGGGTATTTCGTTAGCCTTTAGGCGCAGAAGATAAAAGACAGGGGTTAACTATGTCGCTATTTGACTGGATTGACAACAAAACGCGGAACTGGCGGTGGTATGATTTCGGCCTGCTGAAATACTGTGTGGCGGCTTTTGTGCTGGCAGTGGCAGATTTATGGCCGGCATTGCTGATGCCGGGCTGGACGGTTTATGGCACGATATTTCTAATTGTTTATATCGCGCTTTTGTTCCGTGTGTTTGTGCTGAAGCAGAATTGACGGCGATGTGCCAATGTCAGCGCGGAAATGTTGCAGGTGGGTTTGTATCGTGATTTTCAGAGCCAGATGTTAAATAATGGGCAATGGATAATCTGATTTACAGTTTTCGCGGTGAGATTTGGACGTGGTCGGGCAAAAAGACTGACTGGTTTTTTGTAACCGTGCCGTCAGAGATGAGCGCGCATATTCGCTATTTCACCAGCCATGTGCAGCGCGGTTTCAAATCTTTAAAAGTGCGGGCGCAAATCGGTGACACATTTTGGGAAACCTCCATGTTTCCCAGCAAGCAGCGCACGGCTTATTTGCTGCCGGTCAAAAAAAGCGTGCGCGACGCCGAAGCCGTGGATAAGGGCGACAGCGCAGACATCACCATCACTATTTTGGGATTGTGAGCCTCTCACACGCCCAATTGGGTGAGGCAGTCTTCCACCGCGTCGAAAGTCAGCAGGGTTGAAGCGTGGCGATTGGGATAGTCGCGCACCGGCTCCAGCACTTGCAAATCTTCCCAACGCGCATCAAGCCCGACCTTGTGCGGTGGCGGGGCGGCTTGTTTCAGCATGGCGCGCATGGCACTGGCCAAATCGCGCAATTCCTGCGGCGTGCTGCCGATAATTTCGCGCGCCATGACCGAGCTGCTGGCCTGCCCCAGCGCGCAAGCCTCAACAATTTGGGCAAAGTCGCTGACCCGCCCATCGGCGCCAAGTGCCAGCTCAACATGCACTTTCGAACCGCACAGGCGCGAGACGGCATCGGCCGAAGCAGCAGGCGCGTCCAAATGGCCGATATGGGGAATGTCGGCAGCAAGTTGCAAAATGCGCTGATTGTATAAATCATTCATCATGGACTTAAGATAAGACCTTACCGCCTATCTTGCGAGGTGCCATTTTGTCCCTTCGGGCGTGTCTTCAATCACCACGCCCATTTCGGTCAATTTATCGCGCACCGCATCGGCGGCGGCAAAGTCGCGCGCGGCACGGGCGGCGGCGCGGTCTTGCAGCAATTGTTCAATGGCGGCGGCGTCAATATCGCCCGGCTCAACGGCAAACCAATCTTCCGGCGGCTGCTGCAAAATACCCATAATTGCCCCGGCGGCCAAAAGCGCGCCCTTGTCTTGCGGCGTGTTCAGCTCTTTGGCCAGCGCGAATAATTCGGCCAGCGCCTTGGCGGTGTTCAAATCATCGGCCAAAGCGGCCATAAAACCGGCGGGCGGGTCGGCCACGACCGCTTCCATATCTGCGGCATCGCGCAATGCGCCATAGAGCCGGTCGAGATTCTTCACCGATTGTTCTAGCAATTGCGGTGTAAAATCAAGTACTTGGCGATAATGACCTTGTAACAAAGCCAGCCTTATCGCCTCGCCCGGCGTGTCTGTCAGCAAATCCTTGACCAAAGCGATATTGCCCAAAGATTTCGACATTTTCTCACCGGAGATATTGAGCATACCATTATGCAGCCAGAAGCGCGCAAGCGGCGCATTATGGGCGCAGCGGCTTTGCGCGCATTCATTTTCATGGTGCGGAAACAGCAAATCCGCCCCGCCGCCATGAATGTCAATCGTTGTGCCAAGATGTTCGGCAATCATTGCCGAACATTCAATATGCCAGCCGGGTCGTCCCCTGCCCCATTGGCTGTCCCAGCCCGGCAATTCCGGCGGCGAGGGTTTCCACAGCACGAAATCGCCGGGATTTTTCTTGTAAGGCGCAACTTCCACCCGTGCGCCGGCCAGCATATCTTCAAGGCTGCGATTGGACAGGCCGCCATAATCGGCATCCTTGCTGACATCAAACAGCACATGACCTTCTGCCGCATAGGCATGGCCGCTTGCGACCAGCGCCTCCATCATTGTCAGCATAGTGTCAATATGGTCGGTAGCACGCGGCTCAATATCCGGCGGCAAAACCCCCAAAGCGCCCATATCGATCATATATTGCGCGTAATAGCGCTCGGTAATGACGCTGATATCAACCTTTTCCTCCGCGGCGCGGGCGTTAATTTTATCATCAATATCGGTGATATTGCGGGCATAGGTGACTTTCGGGAAAAGCCGTCGCAGCAGGCGCACCAGCACATCAAACACCACGGCTGGACGCGCATTGCCAATATGCGCCGCGCCATAGACGGTCGGGCCGCACACATAAATGGTCACATGAGCAGGGTCAGCAGGCACAAAATCCTGTTTTTCGCGGGTTAGATTGTTATGCAAGCGCAACATGGCCGCACCATAAGCGAGCCACCCCCCGCGCTGCAAGCAATGATTGATTTGCAATTGTGAACCACGCCCCTAAATTAAACGTATCAAGTTTTGGCTGCGGAAACTGTCCTGTTGTCGCATCAGCGCTTTGATTTTGCATTTTGGCAAAACACTGTGCATATTTTTGCAGGGGGCTTTTCATCCGTATCATGTCATAAGGCATGACCGCCGGGGGCCAGAGAGTTTGCGGGCAATCCCGGCATGCCTGACGAATACCGGGACGTATTTCCCGTAGGGTGAGGCAGATTATGGATGCTTATATCGATGGCGGGAAACCGCCTGCAGTTAGAGAACGGGACGTTAAAGTGGATAAACCTTCACGCGAAGAGGCGGAAGCCGCAGTTCGGACACTGATTGCCTGGGCCGGAGACAATCCGGACAGGGAGGGGTTGGTTGACACGCCCAAGCGCGTCGTCAGCGCCTATCAGGAGTTTTTTGCCGGTTATGAAGAAGACCCAGAAGCCGTTCTGGGGCGCACTTTTGAAGATGTCGAAGGCTATGATGATATGGTCATGTTGCGCGACATTGCGCTGGAAAGCCATTGCGAGCATCACATGGTCGCCATTCTCGGCAAAGTGCATATTGCCTATCTGCCGGTTGATAAAGTGGTCGGCATTTCCAAGCTGGCGCGGGTGATTGAGATTTTCGCCAAACGCCTGCAAACGCAGGAAACCATGACGGCGCAAATTGTTGACTGTATCCAGCGTGTGCTGGAACCGGCCGGTATCGCTATTTTGGTAGATGCCAAGCACCAATGCATGACAACGCGCGGCATTAAAAAACCGGATGTGGCCACCATTACCACGCAATTTACCGGTGTTTTTGCCGAAGATCCGAAAATGGAAGCGCGTTTCCTTGCCATGGTCAGCCGCTAGCCTTATAAGTCCGACTGTTCCAATTGACGAGGACAGTTATGACCGGAATTTTTGCGAAACGCGAAACCGTTGAACAGGTTGAAGAAGGCCATGAGCTGGCGCCGAAATTTGACGCCAATGGCCTGATTCCCGCTGTCACCACTGATTATGACAGCGGTGAATTGCTGATGCATGGCTATATGAATGAAGAAGCCCTGCAAAAAACCATTGCCACCGGTGAAGCGCATTATTATTCGCGCTCGCGCGAGGCGATATGGCATAAGGGGGCAACCTCCGGCCTGGTGCAAGATATTGTCGAAATGCGTATTGATGATGACCAAGATTGCGTCTGGATGCGGGTGCGCGTTGGCGGCAATGGCGCGAGCTGCCATGTCGGCTATCGCTCTTGTTTTTACCGTTCCCTGCCAACCGGCACGCTGCCCGACAGCCCGGTCGCGCTGACATTTGAGGAAGACGAAAAAGTTTTCGACCCAATCGCGGTTTATGGCGACGCGCCCAATCCAACCAAGCTCTAGGCGTCAGCCGGTTTTGATATAATCGCGCAGCGCTTGAGCTTCAAGCTCGGTCTGGTTGATGCGGAAATTGACCAAATCGCCAATTGATACAATTCCGCATAACATGTCATCATCCATAACCGGCAAATGGCGAAACCGCTTTTCGGTCATGATTTCCATTGCCTCATCGACAGATGTATCCAAGCTGATGCTTTGCGGGCGCGGCGTCATATGACGCGATAGCGGGTCATCGAGAATGGCTGCATCGCCCTCAGCCAAAGCGCGCATAACATCGCGCTCGGTAAAGATGCCCTGACAACCATCACCACCGCCAGCGACAACCAGCGCACCAATTTGGCGGCGCGCCATCACCCGCAAAGCCTCGCGCACTGTCTGATTGCCGTCAATGGCAATCACATCAGCGCCTTTATTGTTCAAAATGGCTTTTATGCTCATGCCTTACCCTTTCCTATCGCTATAGTGCGACAGGCTGCCGCACATGGCAAGCCATAAGAAAGCGCGATTATTTTTTCCAGTCGCCATAATCCACATTGCCCGGCCCGCCGGAAGCCGATAATGGCGGGCGTTCAAACAGGTCAATGGCAAACAGGCCGGTGAAAAATCCGGCCAAATGGGCAACCCAAGCGATATTGGCCGGTTGCCCGTCCGGCGTGGCATAGCCACCCGGCCCCAACAGGCCGAAAATCAAATTCAGCCCCAGCCAAATAATAATAAACATAATGACCGGACGCCGTTTCGGCACATCACGCAAGGCCAGCAATGGCCGCGCCGCGCGCGCGGCTTGCGGGCTGAGCCAGCGCGTATCGGGAAAGGCAAAACGCGCGGCAGCACCCATCATGCCCGACACGCCGCCCGATGCGCCAATAATCGGTATGAGCCAGTCAGCCCGCGGCGCAACCATGATTTGCCCCAGACCGGCCAGCACAATGCACAGCACGAACAGCAGCAAAAACCGCCTCGTTCCCAGCCTTTGTGCCACTGGCGCGCCAAAGGCCAACAACCAGACCATATTCAAAATGCAATGCGACCAACCGCCATGCAAGAAACTATAGCTGACCAGCGTGACCAGCCCCTGCCCCAGACCGCCGGGCAGACCATTGAGCCCTTCGGCAAAAAACCGCGCCGGAAACAGGCCGAGATGCACCAGAAAAAAGTTTTGCGACCCCGGCCCCGATGTCGCCATCACGAGCTGCACCAGCAAATACAGCGCGCACAGCCATAATATAATGGCCGGAGCGCGCAGCATTGGCTCGCGCGGCGTGGCGGTCTCACTCACTTTTCCGCCTCGGCGCGCATCAGGGCAGCCTCTACCAAGGGCAGCCGGTCATTGCCGAAATACATGTCGGTTTCATTGACAAACATGGTCGGTGAGCCAAAGCCGCCACGCGCAATCAGCTCATCCGTATTGGCGCGCAATTGCCCTTTTATCTCATCACTGCCCACTGCTTCGGCCAGGGCGGCGGCATCCATACCGGCGGCTACGGCCAAAGCGGCCAGTTCTTCCGGCTGGCTGATATCGCGCAATTCACCCCAATAGGCGTGAAAAGCCAATTTGGAGAATTGCGGCAGGCAATTTTCTTGCAGCGCATAGCAGGCCGCCCGCATCACGCCAACGGCGCGCAAAGGAAAGACCGGCGGATTGCCAATCTTGACGCCACAATAAGCCGCCCAATCCTTCAAATCCTTGACATAATAGCGTCCTTTCACCGGATGCGGATTGGCGCGCGCCTCATAGACTGTTTCATTAACCGCATTGAAAACACCACCGACAAGCACCGGCTTCCAGTCAATCTCAACCCGGCAACGCGCCGCCATATCTTCAACCCGCGCAAAGGCCAGATAAGTCCAGGGAGAGGAGATATCAAAGAAAAACTCAAAATGGGTTTGCCCTGACATAATGCCCCCTCACGCGGTTTGCTGTGGCGGCAGAAATGATTGCCCGCGAATATGGTCGGCAATTTTTTCCGCCATCATAATGGTCGGCGCATTGGTATTGCCGCCAATCAGCGTCGGCATCAGCGACGCATCAACCACGCGCAAACCCTGAAGTCCGTGAACCTGCCCGTTCTCATCCGTCACCGCCATCGGGTCATTGCCCATTTTGCAAGTGCCAACGGGATGATAGAGGGTTTCACCGGTTGCTCTAATCCACCCGTCAAGCTCGTCATCATTGTCGATATTGACATCCGGCCCCGGCTTTAATTCTTCGCCGCGATAAGCGTCAAATGCCGGTTGCATGAAAACGCGCCGCGTTTCGCGGAAGCCATTGCGGATATCAACAACATCCTGCTCCGCCGACAGATAATTCGGATGCATGGCCGGCGCATCATCCGGATTGGCCGATTTCAAGGTCAGATAGCCCCGGCTTTCCGGCCGACAACCATAAACAATGGAGGAAAAGCCGTGGCGTTGGGGAATATCGCTGCGCCCATGCACATCCGGCACGGCGACCGACACATAATGGATTTGCATGTCGGGAATCTCCTTGTCAGGGTGCGATTTGATAAACGCCCCCGCCGCTGTTGGCGGATATGAGGCATCGCCCTTGCCAAACAGCAAATACTGAACACCGGCCAATTGCGTGCGCCACCAGCTTGCCGAACGGTGCAGCGTAACATCTTGCGTGCAGGCAAATTGGCTGACCACGCCAAGATGGTCTTGTAAGTTTTGGCCGACACCGTTCAGCTCATGCGTCATGTCAATGCCATGCGGCTTGATATCCTCAACCCGCCCGATACCGCTACGCATCAGGATTTGCGGCGAGTTAATCGCCCCGGCCGATAAAATAACTTCTTTATTGGCGCGCACGGTGAGGCTTTTGCCTTTATGCAACAACACAAGGCCGACCGCCTTTTTGCCGTCAAAAATAATTTTATCGACGGTGATATCGGTCTGCGTATGCAGGTTTTGCCGCGTCAGCGCCGGATGCAGATAGGCACGCGCCGCGCTGCATCTTTTGGAGCCACGAATAGTGTGTTCATAGCGCGAAAAGCCTTCCTGCTGGCGGCCATTGAAATCATGGGTCAACGGAAATCCGGCCTGCTCACCGGCCTCGACAAACACATCAAGCAAAGTGTCATTTTCACGGTCGGATTTTTTCACCGAAAGCGGCCCGTCCTGACCGTGATAAGCATCATCGCCATCGCCCTCGAAATTTTCCGCCTTTTTGAAATAGGGCAGCACGCTTTCATATGACCAGCCCTTATTGCCAAGCTGGCTCCAATGGTCGTAATCCCAAGCATTGCCGCGAATATAAACCATTGCATTGATAGAGGAGGAGCCGCCCCAGCCGCGCCCGCGCGGCCAATACATGCGCCGCCCGCCCATATTTTCTTCCGCCTCGGTTTCAAAGCCGTAATTATTGTCGTTTTTCTCCGGCACAAGTTGGGAATAGCCCGCCGGCATATGGATGAACAAGTTTTTATCGCGCGGGCCAGCCTCCAGCAACAAGACTCTGTGCTTGGCGTCCTCGCTCAGCCGATTGGCCAAAACACAACCGGCACTGCCCGCACCGACAATAATATAATCCGCACTTTCAATCATTTTTATGCTCCTTCAATTGGGCGGCATAAAGCTGCCAGTTTTCGACATAATGCGTGGCCGAGGCAATCATGATTTTCTCGTTGGCATCGTCCAACTCACGGACAATTTTGCCGGGCATGCCCAGCACCATGGAATTATCCGGTATTTCCTTCCCCTCGCCGACCAGCGCATGTGCGCCTATCAGGCAATTGCGGCCAATTTTTGCGCCATTGAGAATGGTCGCGCCAATGCCGACAAGCGAATTATCGCCAATGGTGCAGCCATGCAACATCGCCTGATGGCCAATTGTCACATTGCGCCCCAGCGTCAGCGGACAGCCCGGGTCAGTATGCATAACCGCCCCGTCCTGCACATTGGAGTTTTCGCCGATAATAATGGGTTCATTGTCACCGCGCAGCACGGCGGCGAACCAAATACTGGCATTTTCATGCAAGACAATGGAGCCAATGACCTGAGCATCGGGCGCGACCCAATAATTGCCGGTCGCGGGAAATTCCGGTGTTCTGTCTCCAAGAGTGTAAATCGGCATGTTCCCTCCCCCCGATTAACGTGCTAGCTGTTGTGACCGGATGCATCGTAAACCGAAATGGGCCTGTGTCGAGTAGGAAACATGTTGAAACGCATTTTGTCGCGCGCCATACCTGAGCATGAATGGCCGGTCTGGATTTTACCGGCCACGCTTTTCGCCGCGATTTTATCCTGTTCGCTTTTGGTCAGCTTTATCTATTTCGGCCCCGGCCTTGATATTATTCGCGGCGCATCCTATTTGCCGTCATCATCTTCCGACCGCGTGCGGGTTGAGGTGGGCGGCACTTTATTTGCCATTCCGGCGCATTATACGCGCTCGCGCCGGGCGCGCCGCGCCGGTCTGATGGAGCATATTGACCTGCAAGCCCTTGGCCCTGAACTCGTGCCATACCGGCAAGATTTGGCGGCTGATTTTTTAAGCACGGATGAAACCTCCGCACTGATTATCATCAGCCTTCGCAGCGGCACGGATGCATTGCCCGAACGGCGCCGGTTTGACGCGATTTACAAGCCCTATTTGCGCGGCACAGGCACAGTTGATGATAATGGCCTGCAAGTTTTCACCTTCAAGCAAGACGGCCCCTATGCCGGCAAGCAATTATTTCGCGGCCTGCCGCTTGGCGCGCGCGAAAAGCGCCTTGCCCCGCCTTTATTGTTATGCGATGCCCCCGATATGGCCGGCGCGCAATGCGAAAGCCGGTTTGCCCTTGGCGGCACAGCACAGGTCAGCTACCGATTCAAACGGCATATTTTGCCGCAATGGGAAGAATTGGACGCCAATATACGTGCGCTTATCCGCAATTTCCGGGCGGCAGCACGCACCAGCGAATAGCACCAGGCAGGCATACCCGCTTAACGCTAAATCGTTGGCAGGTCGAACTCCAATATCGCCATATTGAAGGAATAGGAAATATCGCCTTCATCATCATCGCGGAACATAGTGCCGATAAACTCGTCTTCGAGAAAAACCTCGACCATATCATCCTTGGCACCCCGCTTGAGGGTCAGCATGTCATTTTGAAATTTCAAGCGCAAATAGGTTTGCACGCGGATTATCTCATCATTATTCATCACCGACTCCTTCTGGACAAATCGCCGCCAAGCTAGTGCGCTGTGAAGCCCCCGTCAACAACCAGTTCCGCGCCATTCATCCATTCCGACTCATCTGAGGCCAGAAACAAAACACCATTGGCGATATCACGCGGCACACCAATGCGACCCGAAGGGGTTTGCATTGTCAGCATTTCAATCGCCTCATTTTCACCGGCCATCGCGCCTTTTTCTACCGCCACGCGAATCCCGTCGCGCAAAATATCCGTGCCGACAAAGCCCGGATGCACGGAATTGACGCGGATATTATAGCCCAGCGCGCCCAGCTCGAGCGCCAGCGATTTGGTCAGCAACCGCACGCCACCCTTGGCGGCATGATAGGGTGCTTGCCCGGCCGAGCCGACAATCCCGTAAATCGACGATATATTGATAATACTGCCGCCCGACCCCTGTTTCATCAGCCGCACCGCATGTTTGCAGCCGAGGAAAACACCATCCAAATCAATTGCTGTGACTTTGCGCCATTGCTCAAGCGTTGTGTCTTCCATCGGTGTCGCATCATGAGCGATACCGGCATTATTGACCATAATATGCAGGCCGCCAAAAGCCTCTTTTGTTGCGGCCATCGCTTCTTCCCAACGCGCCTCATCGGTCACATCATGGGTCATGAAGCGCATATTCTCATGCGTCGCCGCCAAAGCCTGCCCTTCGGCTTCCAGCACATCGGTTATCATCACATTGGCACCCTCGCCATGCATAACGCGCGCCATTTCCGCGCCCAAACCTTTTGCGCCGCCTGACACAAAGGCTGTTTTTCCTTGCAAACGCCCCATTTTCCCCTCCCGTTTGTTCAAGACATGTTTTCAGGTCATCCAACCGGTTCAGATATTCTCGCCATAGTCTTTTTCATCAACGCTGTGATCCATTTGCCGCGACGGCGTTGGCGTTGACACTTTGCCGACAATTTTGGCCGGCACACCAACCGCTGTGGAATAGGCTGGCACATCGGTCAGCACCACACTGCCGCCGCCGATTTTGGCACATTCGCCAACTCGGATATTGCCCAGCACTTTTGCGCCCACCGAAATCAGCACGCCATTGCCGATTTTCGGATGCCGGTCGCCGCCTTCCTTGCCGCTGCCGCCCAAAGTCACCGAATGCAGCATGGAGACATCATCGCCAACCACCGCCGTTTCACCAATGACAACACCGGTGGCATGGTCGATAAACACGCCCTGACCGATTTGAGCCGCCGGATGAATATCGGCCTGAAACACTTCCGAGGCGCGGTTCTGCACATAAAGCGCCATGCTGCGCCGCCCTTGAGCAATATGCCAATGCGCCGCCCGATAGGCTTGCAATGCCATGAAACCCTTATAAAACAGCACCGGCTCAAGATAGGCTTGGCAGGCCGGATCGCGGTCGCTGGTGGCGACAATATCGGCGCGCATGGCCGTGCCAATGCTTGCATCGGCGCTGTAAGCCTCTTCAAAGACCGCACGCAAAACTGATGGTGCTAATTCGGAATTGCCCATTTTTTCAGCCAAATGGCCGGCGACGACATCTTCAAGCTTGGTCTGATTCAAAACAGTCGTATGCAGAAAGCCCGACAGCGACGGCTCTGCTGCCGCCCGCTTTTCCGCCTCGGCGCGCACTTGCGACCATACCGGGTCAAGATGGTCTATTCCGGCGCTTGCCTGTTCATCTGGTTTCGACATTGGCTTCTCCCGTCTGCGCGACCGCATAAATGTTTTGCACGCCGCCATGTGGCAGATTAGCATTGCCGCCGGAAGGCGCGCAAGATGCGTCTTGCCGGAGGAAACACCAACCCATGCCCTTTGTCAAAACCCGACATCTGACTTTTTTCGTCGCGCAAAAGGGCGACGGCGCACCGGTGCTAGCGATTAACGGCACGGGCGGCGATTTGCGGGTAACGCCCAATGTCATGAACAGCCCGCTGGCGCGCCATTTTCATCTGACCTGCTATGACCAACGCGGGCTTGGTCAGACCGACAAGCCGGATAGCAGCTACACGATGCAAGCCTATGCAGATGATGCCGCCGCGCTGATGGATGCGCTGGGCTATGACAGCTTGCCGATTATTGGTCTGTCTTTTGGCGGCATGGTGGCGCAGGAACTGGCTTTGCGCCATCCCGAACGGGTTGAAAAAATGGCGCTGCTCTGCACCTCGCCGGGCGGCGACGGGCTGGCCTCCTACCCGCTGCATGAGTTGGAAGCTCTGAGC
>JAYPAN010000010.1:22901-60355 GCA_038123715.1 Rhodobiaceae bacterium
GGCGGCGGCAAATATGACGGCATCGCCCTGCCGCGCGCCATGCAAAATCTGGCCGACCGGCTGCCAAATGCGACACTTGAATTTTTCGAGGGCGGGCATTTATTCATGGTGCAGGACAAACGCGCCTATGAAAGCCTGATTGCGTTTCTGAAGGAGACAAACCAATGAGCCAAGCCAATGACCTGCCCGCCAATTACATGCCTCCCAAGTGTCAGCCCTTGGACAGCGGCGCGGCGCGGCTGCAAGCCGGTTACAGCAAAATAAGTGCTGAAGACGCCCATAGCAGTCTTGTCGGCCATATTGTGTTTGCCTGTCCGGAGCGCCACAATGTGCTTGATTTGCAAGCCTGGCAGGCGCTTCCGGCAGTGGTTGAACAGCTTTCCGGCATGGCCGATATGCGGCTGATTATCTTGCGCGGGGCGGGTGACAAGGCATTTGTTGCCGGAGCCGATATTGCCCAGTTTGAGGATGCTTTTAACGGGCCGGAAGGCAGCCGCTATGATGCGGCAACCGAGCATGGCTTTGAGGCGCTGGCGCAATGCGCCGTGCCGACACTGGCCGCCATTCAGGGCTATTGCATTGGCGGCGGCATGGGGCTGGCGCTGGCTTGCGACATAAGACTTGCCGGCAGCGACAGCCAATTCGCCATTCCCGCCGCGCGTTTGGGGCTGGGTTATCCGGCCAATGCGACCCGGCGGCTGGCCGCGATTGTCGGCACGGCGCGCGCGCGTGACATATTATTCACCGCCCGCCGTTTTGACGCGGCGGCAGCTTTGGAGATGGGCGCGATACATTATTGCGTGGCGACCGACCGGTTTGAGACGGAATTATCCGCTTTGCAGGCGCAGATTGCCGCCAATGCGCCGAAAACCTTGCAAACAGCGAAATTTATTCTGGAAAATCCTGACGCACCGGAACAAGATATCAGGCAAAGATTGGCGGATTGCCTGTCCAGTGCCGATTATACCGAGGGACGCAAGGCCTTTATGGAAAAGCGGGCGCCAGTTTTTCGGGGCAAATAGACCCGCGCATTGCATTATGGGAGGATATGACCAATGACAAATTTTTCAGGCCAGACAGTGATTGTTACCGGTTCATCAGCCGGTATCGGCGCTTCGGCGGCGCGCGGCTTTGCCGCCGGTGGTGCCAATATCATCATCAATTACGCCAATAATGCCGAGGCCGCCGAGGCGATTGTCGCCGATTGCCAAAAAGCCGGTGGGCAAGCGGTCGCCGTGCAGGCCGATGTGTCGCAAGAAAGCGACGCCAAACGCCTGATTGAGGCCGCACTTGACCATTTCGGCCAGCTTGACATTCTGGTCAATAATGCCGGCACTACGAAATTTGTTGACCACGCCAATCTGGAAGGTCTGAGCCAAGATGATTTCGAGCAAATATACGGCCTTAACCTTATCGGCCCATATCAAATGATAAAACTGGCGCGCCCGCATTTGAAAAACAGCGACGCGGCGTCCATTGTCAATATATCCTCGGTAGCCGGTGTGCGCGGCGTCGGCTCATCACTGGCCTATGTCGCCTCCAAAGGGGCGCTGAACTCCATGACTTTGGGGCTGGCGCGCGCGCTGGGGCCTGAAAAAATCAGGGTCAATGCAGTATGCCCCGGCTTTGTCGGCACGGATTGGTTCCGCAATGCGCTGGGAGAAGAAGCGTTTAACCGCATTTCCGACGGCCAAAAGGCGGTAACGCCAATGAATCAGGTGGCCGGGCCGGATGATATTACCGGGCCGATATTATTCTTTGCCGGACGCGCCAGTCGCCATGTGACAGGTCAATTGCTGGTTGTCGATGGCGGCATGTTGCTGGGCATGCCACCTGTGCGCGAATAGGCCGAAAAGCGCCACCTCACCGCTTGCGGGGCTGCACAATTCCGGCTATATCAGGCGCAGTTTCTGATGGAGGTTGGCTTGGCCGATTCACATATTCCGAAATTCAGCAATGATGCCGGAGAAGCCGAGATTTTTGTTCCGGTGCGCGAATTTCAATGCATTGGTGCTGCGCCGCCTTACGACCATCCGCATGTCTATCTCGACATGGGCAGCGATGATGAAATCATCTGCCCCTATTGCTCAACCCGCTATCGCTATCGCAAAGACGCTCATAAGCTGCCGGCATTTTAGCTTGCCGTAGCCGACAAACACTGCCAATTTCTTCCGAAAGGGAGCAATAAATGGCACGCTTGGTCGGCACATTTTCATTTTTGGTGTTAGGGCTGCTTGTTGTCCTGCTGCTCAGCTCGTCCTTCCTGATTTCCTCCGACCTGCCGCGCGAGACAGTTGTCGAGAAATATCGCAATGATGCCTCGTTTTTCTTCACCCTGCCATCGGGGGCAACCGCCCATATTCGCGATGAAGGCAATCGTGACGGCCCGGCCATGTTTCTGCTGCACGGCTCCAATGCGTCGCTGCATAGCTGGGAGCCTTGGGTGGCGCAATTGGGCGACACTTACCGCATGATAAGTTTCGACCTGCCCGGCCACGGGTTAACCGGCCCAGTGCCGGATAATGATTATTCAGTCGAGGCGATGGCGCATTTCACTCGCGAAATTGCCGATATTATGAAGCTTGACCGCATTGTGCTGGCTGGTAACAGCATGGGCGGCGCAGTGGCGCTGCAATTTGCCCTGTCCAACCCAAACCGGACACGGGCGCTGGTTCTGGTATCGTCGGGCGGCATGGCGCGCAAGGCCGATGATGAAGCGGTCGGTGCGTTTCGGCTGACTTCTTCTGCGCTGCTGTTGTCGTTGATGCGCTATATCACCCCGCGTTTTATGATTGAGGACACATTGCGCGCTGTGGTTGCCGATGCGGATAATTTTGTAACCGATGATATGGTTGACCGCTATTGGGAAATGCTGCGTATGACCGGCAATCGTGAGGCCAGCATTATCCGCTTTTCCAACCCGCCAAGCGGCACTAAAATCGAATCGCGGCTTGGTGAAATCACCGCGCCAACGCTGATTTTATGGGGCGCAGAAGACCGGCTCATCAAGCTGGAATATGGCGTGCGTATGCATGCGGCCATATTCAATTCGCAATTAATTGGCTATGCCAATATCGGCCATTTGGCGATGGAAGAAAGCCCCGAAAAAACCGCCGCCGATACACGCGCCTTTTTGCAGGACATTATTGACCCGTAAGGGACGCGCTGCGCCGCTATTTGGCCGTTTTGTCGAGCTTGGCTTTGAGCGCGTCAAGCTCGGCACGCAGGGCTTCATTTTCGACCCGCGCCGCCGCCGCCATCTCTCGCACCGCTTCAAACTCTTCGCGCGAGACCAGCGCCGCCTCATTCAAAAAAGCGTCAAACCGGGCGCGCAAAGCCTGTTCGACTTCTTCGCGTGCGCCCTGCGCCGCTATGCCCAGACCGGTTGCCAATCCGGCAAAATCGTCCAGAAATTTGGTTTTCATATCCTTCATGGCCGCACAGTGCGACCAGTTATGTTATATTGCAAGCGAATTTTAGCCCAGACTTTGCCCGGAGCCAGCCATGCCCTTTCCCGATATTGACCCGGTGATATTCCAAATCGGGCCATTTGCGCTGCGCTGGTATGCGCTGGCCTATATTGCCGGGTTGCTGCTTGGCTGGCGCTATGTCGTGCTGCTGGCCACGCGCACCACAATATGGCCGAAACAAGCACCGGCCAGTGAGGTGCAGATTGATGATTTGCTGCTCTGGGTGACGCTGGGTGTCGTTCTCGGCGGGCGGCTCGGCTATGTCAGCTTTTACAACACTGCCTATTATGCCGCCAATCCGAGCGACATTATTGCTGTCTGGCAGGGCGGCATGTCCTTTCACGGTGGCCTGCTTGGCGTTATTGTGACGGTGATTTTATATGCCCGCCGCCATGCTATTGCGCTGTTTTCGCTTGGTGACATGATTGCCGCCGCCGTGCCGATTGGCCTGTTTTTCGGTCGGCTGGCGAATTTTATCAATAGCGAATTATGGGGGCGCACAACCAATGTCGCTTGGGGGGTGATATTCCCCAATGGCGGGCCATTGCCGCGCCATCCAAGCCAGCTTTATGAAGCCGCGCTTGAAGGTCTTTTCCTGTTTGCCTTGCTGAGTTTTATGGTCTGGCGCAAGCAGGCCTTGGCGCGACCCGGTTTGGTGACCGGCGTGTTTCTGAGTGGTTACGGGCTGGCACGCATATTGGTGGAATTGGTGCGCGAACCTGACGCCCATCTCGGCTTTGTGAGTTTCGGTCTGACGATGGGGCAAATCCTGTCCCTGCCCATGCTGCTGGTCGGGCTGGGCTTTATTTTCTTTGCGCTGAAAAACCCCGTCGCCAAATGACAGCTCTGAAAACCATTCTGTTGGATGAAATTGACCGCAACGGGCCGATGGCCTTGGCCGATTATATGGCGCGCGCGCTGGGCGATGCCACCCATGGCTATTACATGCAGCGCCAGCCTTTTGGCATGGCGCAAGAACATGGCGGTGATTTCATTACCGCGCCGGAAGTCAGCCAGATGTTTGGCGAGTTGCTTGGCGCTTGGTGCGCCGATTTATGGCAGCGCGCTGGCTGCCCTGCCCCTTTTGCGCTGGTCGAGCTTGGCCCCGGGCGCGGCACGCTGATGGCCGATGCGATGCGCGCCGCCGCGCACGCAAAAGGCTTTGCCGACGCCGCGCAAGTGCATTTTGTCGAAACCAGCCCAAGATTGCGCCTCTTGCAGCAACAGGCCATTCCCCACGCGCAATGGCATGACAGCCTGACCAGCTTGCCGGCCTTGCCAAGCATTGTGCTGGCAAATGAGTTTTTCGACGCCCTGCCAATCGCCCAATATCGTCGCCTTGCCGAAGGCTGGGAAACAATCGCCATTGCCGCCAATAGGGACAAAACCGGTCTGGTATTCACCAAGGGCAAGACAGTCAGCAATCCGTTTTCGCCAACACAGGCCGGTTTGCTGCCCGAACAGATTGAGATTGGCGATATTGTCGAAGTTTCGTCGGTGGTGGAGGCTGTTATGTCAGAGATTAGCGCGCACATTGGGCGTCATGGCGGCGCGCTTCTGGCGGTTGATTATGGCTATGCACAGCCGCGCATGGGTGACAGTTTTCAAGCGCTGAAACATCACAAGCCGGTTGACCCGCTGGCTGAACCGGGGCTGGCTGATTTGACAGCGCATGTCAATTTCGCCCTGCTGCGCAGGCTGGCCGGTGAACATGGTCTCACCGCGCCGCCAGTGACTACGCAAGGCGTGTTTTTGCGCCATCTCGGCCTTGATATGCGCTGCGCTGCGCTGGTTGAGGCCAGCCCACCCCATAAACAACGCATATTGGGCGAGCGCGACCGGCTGGCTGGCGACGACCAGATGGGGCTGTTGTTCAAAGTGCTGGGCGCGGCGCATGGCGATTGGCCGGAATTGGCGGGGTTTGCCCCATGACGCCCTTATCGCCATTGACACATAATGCCCTGACCCAAAACGAATTGGGTGTGACGCATGGGTTTTTCACCCGCCAAGGTGGCGTGTCGCAAGGGATTTATGCCGGGCTGAATGTCGGCTATGGCTCGGCCGATGCGCGTGAAAATATCGAGGCCAATCGGGCGCACATAAAACAATGGCTGGATGTCACGCATCTGGCCACGGTTAACCAGACCCACAGTGCCGATTGCGTTTTTATTGGCAGCGAAGCCGAGGCAGCGGCGGCGCGCGAACAATGCGCCGATGCGCTGATAACCGACCGGCGCGGCATTGCGCTGGCTGTGTTGACCGCCGATTGCGCGCCGATATTGATGGCCGACCGGCACTCCGGTCTGGTGGCCGCGATTCATGCCGGTTGGCGCGGGGCGCAAAGCGGGGTTGTTGAAACAACGCTCGACATGATGCAAAGCCGGGGCGCAAGGCCGGAGACGATGATTGCTGTTATCGGCCCGACCATATCGCCACAAGCTTATGAGGTCGGTGCGGAATTCGTCGCCACTTTCGCCCACAGCCATGAGGATAGCGACCGGTTTTTCGCCCCTGCCCAACGCGCAGGCCACGCTATATTTGACCTGCCCGGTTTTATTTTGGCGCGCCTCGCCCATGCCGGTGTGACGGCGCATAATATGGCGCGCTGCACCTATGGTGAGGCCGATATGTTTTTCTCACACCGGCGTAACACACATGAGGGGCTTGCCGATTACGGGCGGCAATTATCAGCAATTTGCCTGCGCTGAAACTGAAGCTGATGATTGGTCGGAACCGGCAAAACAGGGGAAAACCGAAACTATAAATTGCGGCTTTGTGAAGGCTTTGTTACAAACATTGAAAGCGAGTCAGGAGGCGTCCAGATGAAGATTATTTCCGGTAACAGTAACCTGCCTCTGGCCGAAGCCATCAGCGCCTATCTGGAAATCCCGCTGGCAAAATGCGATGTGCGCCGCTTTGCCGATAATGAGATTTTTGTCGAAATTCAGGAAAATATGCGCGGCGAGGATGTCTTTGTCATCCAGTCCACTTCATATCCGTCAAATGACCATTTGATGGAGTTGCTTATCATGATTGATGCGTTGCGGCGTGCCTCGGCGCGGCGTATAACCGCCGTTTTGCCCTATTTCGGCTATGCGCGGCAAGACCGCAAGCCGGGGCCGCGTACGCCGATTTCGGCCAAGCTGGTGGCCAATCTGATTGTCGCTTCGGGTGCTGACCGGGTGCTGACGCTCGACCTGCATGCCGGTCAAATACAGGGCTTTTTCGACATTCCGACCGATAATCTATACGCCGCACCTGTCTTTGTTGACGATATCAGACAACGCTTTAACGGGGCGGAACTGATGGTCGTCTCACCCGATGTCGGCGGCGTGGTTCGCACACGCGCCTTGGGCAATCGTATCGGCGCAGATTTGGCGATTGTCGATAAACGCCGCCCGCGCGCCGGTGAAAGCGAAGTGATGAACATTATCGGCGATGTGTCGGGTCGCGCCTGCCTGCTGGTCGATGATATTGTCGATAGTGCGGGAACCTTGTGCAATGCCGCCGCCGCGCTGAAACAGGCCGGGGCGGTCAGCGTATCAGCCTATGTCAGCCACGGCGTATTGTCGGGTCAAGCGGTCGAGCGCGTCAATGCCTCCGAGCTTGAGAAATTGCTGATAACGGACACGATACAGCCGACACAGGCGATACTCGACTCTGACAAGTTTGACATTATCACCATTGCACCGCTGATTGGCGAAGCCATGCAGCGCACGTCACATGAACATTCGGTTTCCAGCCTTTTCGATTGATATTTTTCTCCGGCTTTCGGCTTGATAATTGGCGGTTTGACCGCTATAACCCGCCCACCTGTCCGGCTTTGCACCCCTGGAGGAAAGCCGGTTGGACCGTCTCGACATGGGTCGTTGCGGGAATTATAGGAGAGAAGAATGTCTGATATTCTGACTATCACCGCTGAAAAGCGGGAACGGGCCGGTAAGGGGATCGCTCGTGCATTGCGTCGCGAGGGTCGTGTGCCTGCTGTTATTTATGGTGACAGCAAGGAATCCGAAGGGATTTCCATGCACAGAAACGAGTTCACCAAATTGTTCAATACTGGCAGATTGATGTCCACTTTGCTGGATGTTGATATTGACGGCAAAAAACACCGCGTGATTACCCGCGATGTGCAAGTCCACCCTGTAACGGATATTGTGCTGCATGCCGATTTTCTGCGGCTTGGCAAAGGTGCGAAAATCTCCGTTGAAGTGCCGGTCAGCTTCCTCAATGAAGAAACTTGCCCCGGCCTGAAAGTCGGCGGCGTGTTGAATGTGGTGCGCTATACGGTGGAGCTGAACTGCCCCGCCGACAATATACCCGCATCAATTGAGCTTGATTTGGCCGAGGCGGAAATGAATGACAGCCTGCATATTTCGCAAGTTGCGCTGCCGGACGGCGTGACACCGGTCATTGATGACCGCGACTTCACCATTGCCACCATTGCCGCACCTGCCGGCCTCAAGAGCGAAGCGGCTGATGCCGATGAGGACGAAGAAGGCGAAGGCGAAGAAGGCGGCGAAGAAGAGGCCACGGAAGAATAAGCCGGGCTTTTGCCGGTTATCTTCCCTGCCTGTCGGCCTAACGGCAAGCAGCCTTGAACAGCAGCGAAAGGGAACAGGCCATGCAGCTTTTTGTCGGCCTTGGCAACCCGGAGCAGAAGCAAGCCGGTCACCGGCATAATATCGGTTTTATGCTGATTGACCGGCTGGCGGCTGATTACGATTTTGCGCCTTTTCGTGAAAAATATCATGGCCTGATGGCTGAGGGTCAAATCGGCACACAAAAAGTGCTGCTGCTCAAACCGCAAACCTTTATGAACCGTTCCGGCATCAGCTTGGCGGAAGCGGCGGGGTTTTTCAAACTCACCGGCGCGCAGATTGTCGTATTTTATGATGAGCTGGATTTGCCGCCCGGCAAGCTGCGTATGCGCGATGCCTCAAATGGCAGCATGGCCGGTCATAATGGCCTGCGCTCCATTAAGGCGCATTGGGGGACAGCCTTCCGCCGCGCACGGCTCGGCATTGGCCATCCCGGCCATAAAACCCGCGTGACCGGTCATGTGCTTGGTGATTTCAGCAAGCAGGACGCGCTCTGGCTAACGCCCTTTCTGACGGCACTGAGCCGCCATGCGCCGCTTTTATGCGACGGGGCGGATGCCACTTATCAAAACCGCGTGCATGAAGATATGCGCGCCGCCTTGCCGGAACCGGCCGCGCCTGCGCCAAATGAGGAGACGCAATAATGGGATTTCGATGTGGCATTGTCGGCCTGCCCAATGTCGGCAAATCTACCCTGTTCAATGCGCTGACCAAAACCGCCAGCGCGCAAGCGGCCAATTTTCCGTTCTGCACGATTGAGCCGAATGTCGGCGATGTCGCCGTGCCGGATGCCCGCCTTGACAGCCTCGCCGATATTGCCGGTTCCGCCCAGCGCATCCCTGCCCGTCTGAACTTTGTTGATATTGCCGGGCTGGTGCGCGGCGCGTCCAAGGGCGAGGGATTGGGCAATCAGTTTCTCGCCAATATCCGAGAAGTTGATGCGATTGCCCATGTGCTGCGCTGTTTTGAAGATGGCGATATCACCCATGTTGAAGGCCGCGTTGACCCGCTGGCCGATGCCGATGTGGTGGAAACCGAACTGATGCTGGCCGATTTGGAAAGCCTTGAAAAACGCGAAGTCAGCTTACGCAAAAAAGCGACCACCAAAGACAAGGCCGCGATTGATGAATTGGAATTGGTTGAATTGGCACTGGCCGAATTGCGCGAAGGCCGACCGGCGCGCAAGGCCGACATACCCAAAGGCCGCGAACGCGACTTCAAAAACCTGCAATTGATTACCGCCAAGCCGGTGATTTATGTCTGCAATGTTGAGGAAGACAGCGCTGCGGACGGCAATGCGCTGGCAGCCAAAGTGGCCGAAAAAGCGGCCGCCGAAAGCGCCGAAGCCGTAGTGATTTCGGCTCGAATTGAAGAAGAACTGGCGCAGCTCGACGATGATGAGCGCGGCGAATATCTCGAAACATTGGGACTGGCTGAGCCGGGGCTGAACCGGCTGATACGGCGCGGCTATGCCCTGCTTGACCTGATAACCTATTTCACCGCCGGGCCGAAGGAATCGCGTGCTTGGACGATAAGGCGCGGCACGCCAGCCCCGCAGGCGGCAGGTGTTATCCATACTGATTTTGAGCGCGGCTTTATCAAGGCCGAAACCATTGCCTTTGACGATTACACAACAAATAATGGCGAACAGGGCGCGCGCGATGCCGGTCGCCTGCGCCAGGAAGGCAAGGATTATGTCGTGCAGGATGGCGATGTCATGCTGTTCCGGTTTAATGTTTGAACCTGGGCCATTACCCATAAAAAAAACCCCGCCAAAAGGCGGGATTTGATTTTATTGAACTGCCAATCTAGTGCAAGTCAGACCAGATTTTACGCATTGAGAAGAACATCAGCGCAGCGAAAATGCTCAGATAGACAAGCACCATAAAGCCGGTGCGCTTGCGCGCTTCCAACTCAGGTTCAGCCGCCCAATTGAGGAAATGCGTCACATCCAGTGACATTTGCTCAACCGTGGCCGGCGTGCCGTCACTATATTCCAGCAAATCATCCATCAAAGGCACGGGCATGGCAATTTTGCCGCCGGCCATATAGGGGTTGTAATACAGGCCGGGGCGCAATTCAACGCCGTCCGGCGGGTCTTGATAGCCGGTCAGCAGAGCGTGAATATAATCCGGCCCGCCGGAACGCGCTTTGGTGATGAGTGACAAATCGGGCGGATAAGCGCCACCATTGGCGGCGCGCGCCGCATTGTCATTCGGGTAAGGCGCAACGAATTTGTCTTTCGGCAAAGCCGGACGCTCAAACATGTCGCCGTAATCATCCGGCCCGTCTTCGACCATATAGGCGGCGGCCAATGCCTTGACCTCAGCTTCGGAAAACTCCGGCCCACCGGGCTGTGCAAGGTTGCGGAAAGCGACATAATCCATGCCATGACAGGCGGCGCACACTTCCGTATAGACCTGATAGCCGCGCCGCAACGCATCACGGTCATAAGTGCCGAATAGACCGGCAAAGCTCCAGTCAATTGCTGCCGGTTGCTTGGCATCGCCTGCCGCCTGCACACCGGTCATCCCCGCTGCGAGACCCAGCGTCAAAGTCACTATCAGCGACAATGCCAGTTTCAATGACTTGATGTTCATTGCCATTTATCTCCTCATGCGCCGCTATTCAGCCGGCTGCGCTGCGCCTGACAATACCGGCGATGATATGCTTTCCGGCACATCCTTGGGTCGTTCAATAATGCCAAGCATGGGCAGAACGATGAGGAAATGTGCAAAATAATAAACCGTGCCGATACGCGCCAGCACAATGTAAATGCCCTCGGCCGGCATGGCGCCCAAATAGCCAAGCAACAGGCAATCAACCACAAACAGGGCGTAAAATTGCCGGAACAACGGACGGTAACGACCGGAACGCACTTTCGATGTATCCAGCCAAGGCAGCAGGAACATGACGAAAATCGCGCTGAACATCAAAATAACCCCACCCAGCTTGTCCGGCACAGCGCGCAAAATCGCGTAAAATGGCAAGAGATACCATTCCGGAACAATATGCGCCGGAGTTACCAACGGGTTGGCCGGTATGTAATTATCGGCATGACCCAGCACATTCGGGGCAAAGAAAATGAAATAGGAAAACAGGATAAGAAACAGCGCCAGCGCAAACCCGTCTTTCACCGTGTAATAGGGGTGAAACGGCACTGTGTCTTGCTTGCCTTTTACCGAAATGCCAACGGGATTGTTATTGCCCGGCACATGCAGCGCCCAAATATGCAGCACAACCACACCGGCGATAAGAAACGGTATCAGATAGTGCAGAGAGAAAAACCGGTTCAGCGTCGGGTTATCGACCGAATAACCGCCCCACAGCCAAATTGCGATATTCTCACCGACCAGCGGCACTGCCCCAAACAGATTGGTAATCACAGTTGCGCCCCACAGGCTCATTTGCCCCCAAGGCAGCACATAGCCCATAAAGGCCGCCGCCATCATCAGCAGATAAATGATAACACCAAGAATCCACAAGACTTCGCGCGGTGCTTTGTAAGAGCCGTAATACAGCCCCCGGAAAATATGAATATAAACGGCGAGGAAGAACATGGACGCGCCATTGGCGTGAATATAGCGTATCAGCCAGCCATAATTGACATTACGCATAATATGTTCGACCGATTGAAAAGCATGGTCAACATGCGGTGTGTAATGCATTGCCAGAATGACGCCAGTAACAATTTGCGTCACCAGACAGAAAGTCAGAATACCGCCAAATGTCCACCAGTAATTGAGGTTTTTCGGCGTCGGGTAATCAACAAAACTGTCATGCGCCAGCCGCAAAATGGGCAGGCGTGTGTCCATCCATTTGGTGAAGCCATTGCCGGGATTATAAGTGCTTTCGCCGCTCATAGTTCAGTCCTAACCAATTTTAATGCGGGTATCGCCGACAAATTCATACGGCGGAATCTCAAGATTTTTCGGGGCGGGGCCTTTGCGGATACGCCCTGATGTGTCGTAATGCGAGCCGTGGCATGGGCAGAACCAGCCATTAAAATCGCCTGCCTGCCCCAATGGCACACAGCCCAAATGCGTGCAAATGCCGACCATGACCAACCACTCATCCTTGCTGACGCGCGCCGCATCATCTTCCGGGTCAGGCAGGTCAAGCGCCGATACGGATTGCGCTTCGGCAATTTCATCACCAGTGCGGCGACGGATAAAGACCGGCTTGCCGCGCCAAGTCACCGTAATGCTCTGGCCGGTTTCAACCGCCGATATATCCACCTCAATCGAGGCCAACGCCTTGACCGAAGCATCGGGATTCATTTGATGGATAAGCGGCCATACGATATTAGCCGCGCCGACCGCTGCAAAAGCGCCGGTCGCCAAATATAAAAAATCGCGGCGGTTTTCATCTGTGACTGGTGAATGTTCGTCAGCCATGTGTGACTCCTTCTTGCCCCCTCTCGGCCACATCTTTATATACAAGTCGAGAGTGAGCGCAAACTAACTGGATAGGCGGGCGGGCAAAATGTGTCACCATGACGCATAGATAGTTTCTGTCAGGCCGCGAGGGGTTGGTATAAGTGATTGAAATAGAAAAACTTTGGGGTGAAAGAGACCATCAGCATGACAGAAGCGACGGCAGGGCAAAATAGCGACTGGACAGAGCGAAAAAAGGCGGCGACAGAGTGGTTCGCCGCCTTGCGTAACGATTTATGCGCGCGGCTCGAATCGCTGGAGCCGGAAGGCGATGTTTTTGAGCGCAAAATCTGGCGGCGCGGCGAAGGTTTCGAAGATTTGGGCGGCGGCGAAATGTCAATGTTGCACGGCCAGACATTTGAAAAAGCAGGCGTGCATATTTCCACCGTTTATGGCTCGTTTTCCGAAGATTTTCGCGGTCAGGTAGCCGGTGCTGCCGATGACCCGCGCTTTTGGGCGGCGGGCATTTCGGTCATTATTCATCCGCGCAACCCCAATGCGCCCACCGCCCATATGAATACGCGCATGGTGCTGACAACAAAGGGCTGGTTTGGCGGCGGCGGCGATTTGACCCCGGTGTTGGACGCCCAGCGCACGTCGGAACATGACGATACGCGCGATTTCCATGCCGCTTACAAAGCCGCTTGCGACCGCCATGACCCAGGCTATTACGATAGATTCAAAGCCGCCTGCGATGATTATTTCTTTCTGCCCCACCGCAATGAAGCGCGCGGCACGGGCGGCATATTTTATGACCATCTCGACAGCGGCGACTGGCAGGCCGATTTCGCCTTTACCCGTGATGTTGGCAGCGCCTTTGTCGATATTTATCCGCAAATCGCCGCCCGGCGCATCAATATGCCCTATGGCGAGGCGGAACGCGCCGAGCAATTAAAACGGCGCGGCCGCTATGTGGAGTTTAACTTGCTCTATGATCGCGGCACCATGTTCGGGCTGAAAACCGGCGGCAATGTTGAGAGCATTTTGTCGTCCATGCCGCCAATGGTGGCTTGGCCTTGAAAGAGAGCCGTAAAACGGCTCAGCCCTGGTCGGCCATGCGGCGCGCCAATTCGGCCTTTACCGTGTCTGTTTCGGGAAAACCGGCTGCCACCCACCATTGCTCAAGGGCGCGCGCCATTTCGCCCATTTCCGGCCCATCGGTCAGACCGGCGGCGCGCATCATCGCACCATTCAGTGGAAAATCAGGCTTTTGCCATGCCGCCGCCTGCGCCAAAACACCCTGCCAGTGAGCCGCATCACCGCCTTCGGCCAGCGCCAGCATGGCGGCATCGGCAATTTGTTCGGCGCCGTCAAAATACAAAGCCCCCACAATATCACCCTCAATAAGACGCGAATGTTCGGCGGTCGCGGCCAGCACGCGCTGAGACTGCTTTTTTGACAATTTCAATGCCGCGCAAACCGCCGGTGCTTGTGTGGAATCCAGCAATGCAGCCAGACGCAAAAGCGCATCGCTTGGCTGCGCCAAACCCGTCAGTGCCGCCAGCCGGTCATGGCGAAACCCTGTTTCAACGCCAAAAACCGGCAGGGCAAAAGGCGTTGCCGCCAATATGGTCAAACAGTCGCTTGGGTCGGGCAAGGCCAGCATTTTCAGCAATTCGGCCTGTTTGCGCTCACCGGACAGCGCTTTTAAAGCCTCGGCGGCGGCGCAGCAAGCGGCATAAGCCTTTGCATCCATTGGCTTGTCTGCCGCCAGCGTGAAGTGAAAGCGGAAAAACCGCAGCACCCGCAAATGGTCTTCGCTGATGCGTTGCGCTGCCGCCCCGATAAAGCGCACGCGCCGCGCCGCAATATCAGCCAAGCCTTGCCCGTTCGGGTCATATATTTGCCCGTCCGCATCGGCATATAGCGCATTGATGGTGAAATCGCGCCGCGCCGCGTCTTGCGCCCAATCATCGGTATATTGAACTTTGGCATGGCGACCATCGGTTTCGACATCGCGCCGCAATGTGGTGATTTCAAACAATGCATGGCTTTCCCCGCGCAGCAAAATAGCGGTCACAGTGCCATGTTTGAGGCCGGTCGGCACAGTTTTGATATCAGCCTCAGCCAACCGCGCCATCACATTTTGTGGTGCCAGCGTGGTCGCCATATCCACCTCGGTTTCGGCCTGGGCGCGACCAAGCAGCGTGTCACGCACGCAACCGCCCACGCAGCGCGTCACCGCATTGTCTCTGTTCAGCAAATCCAACAGATTTTGTGTCAGCGGGTCGCGCAGCCATGCCGAGCCGTCATCTTCTGGCAATTTACCGGTCATACTTATTCAAACCGACCCGGCACAACCTCGCCATCCTTGAATTGCGGCGGCACATAGCTGCCCTGCGGGCTGTTTTCATAGGCCATACGCCAGACCAGCAGACCGGCGATAACCAGCAATGCGCCAATCGCGGCTGACATTGCCCAACGGCGTTGCACCGGCAAATCGGGATGGCGTTTCTGGATATATTTATTCCACACATAACCGGCGATAAAAGGCGACAGAAACAGCAGAAGATTGACAAGAATAACCCGTATCATTTCGCCATCCGCCTGCCGAAATGATGCAACATGCCCGCCGTTGCGCCCCATATATTGAAACCCTGATAATCCATCGAATAATACTGCCTTTGCCGTCCTTCCCAGACAATATCATGCGCCTGATAATTTTCATGGTTAAAAAGCAGCGAAACCGGCACTTCAAACACATCGGCAACCTCGTTTTCATCCGGCTGCAAGGTAAAGCCGGGGCGCACAAAGCCGACAACAGGCAGCACACGAAAGCCGGTGCCGGTTTCATAAGTGTCCAGAAAACCGGCAATTTCGACATGGGTCGGGTCAAGACCGACTTCCTCATGGGTTTCGCGCAAAGCCGTTGCCACCGGCGTGTCATCTTGCGCTTCCACCTTGCCGCCGGGAAAGGCGACCTGACCGGAATGTTTGGCCAAATGGTCGGCACGCCGCGTCAGCAGGATTTTCGGCTCCGGGTCATATTCAACGACCGGCACCAGAACAGCGGCCAGAGTGAGGGGCTTTTCGGGCGTGTCGGTCGGGCCGGCATAGCCAAAATCACCGGTCTGGCCGCGCGCGGTGTAAAGCACGTCAGGCGACGGCAATTGCCGGTCAATCACCGACAGAATACGGCTTCGGTAATTCATCCTGCAGTGCCTTGTGTGGACATGTCATCCAGCATTTGCGCCGGGCATATGGGGAAAAACAAATCACGGCTCCACACGCCGAACATATCGCCCTCAATCTCGCCCAATTCGACCAAATCATAAAACACGGCGCGCGAAATCAGCGCCTCAAGGCGCGCGCGCACATGCACATAAGGCGAGGGTTGCAAGGTTTCAGGGTCAATCGACACGCGCAAAGCATGGTCAGGCCCGGCTTCGGTGATATCGCCGACATTGGTTTCAAACCGCAAAATGCGCCCGCGTCCTTCCCCTTCAACATGCATCAGCGTGGCGATAAAGGGAGCGTCTTCCACCTCGACGCGGATTTTTTCAGCCGGTGTCACCAGATAATGCTCGCCATCGGCATCATGGCGCAAAATGGTCGAAAACAGGCGCACCAGTTTTTTGCGCCCGATTGGCGAACCGGCATAATACCATTGGCCGTCGCGGGCGATTTTCATGCCAATATCGCCGCAATAATCCGGCTCCCACAAATGAACCGGCGGCAGGCCAGCCTCGCCGGCCCCGCTTTTTTCCGCCTGCTTCAGAACTTTTTGAAATGTGTCCCCGTCTGCCATTTGCTCCAGCCCGTTTACCGTTCTGGCAATTTAGCACAAATCCGGTGCCGGGCGAACCATGCCGGACAAGGCATCGCCATCTGCCCCCATATCAGCGCCGCGCAACAACAGCCGCGTCGCATCAACCGGCCCCGGCATGGCAATTGACGGCGGCGCAATTTCAAAGCCGATACGCGCATAATAGGGCAAATCACCGACCAAAAGCACATGCGGAAAACGCGCCGCATCAATCGCCTGCAAACCGGCCTGCATCAACCGCAAGCCGACCCCCTGCCCCTGCATGGCGTGATGCACGGCAAGCGGCCCAAGCAAAAGCGCCGGTGCGTCGCCAATGCGAATTGGCCAGAAACTTATCGCCCCGACAATTGCGTTTTTATCATCCATCGCAAGATGGGATAATTCGCCAATCGGCACATTGCCTTCGCGCAGCCTTTCAGCCGTGCGCGCCAATCGGCCGGGCCCGAAACAATGCTCAAGCAGGTCGTTAATAGCGGTCTGATGTTGGGGTTCCGCAAGGATAATATCAAAACTCATGGCTGTATCTCTTTATCGCCCAAAGGGCATATAAACGGGCACGCAAGCGCAACGAAAGCCGGATAACCGGCGGGCAGGCAAAGCCTGTCATCGTCGCAAACTGTCAGCCCGGTTCAGCATGTTTTCGCCATCTCCTGTTGGAGAAGCTGATTTAGCATTGCAACTCAAGCGCGTAAAGAGATTAAACCGCGAAAATATAGGTCAGATAGCCGCCATAAAGCGCCAGACAGGCCAAACCCTCGCCGCGCGACATGCGCCGCCCGCTGCTCATGAAATAAAAGCCAAGCAGGGCAACCGCCAGCATGATAAGCACATCGCGCGCCGCCAGCATACCGGCAAAGGGCAAAGGCGCGACCAGCGCCGTGCTGCCTAAAATAAGCAATATATTGGAGATATTGCTGCCGATGATATTGCCGACCGCCAGACCAGCATGACCGCGCAAAGAGGCGACCAGCGATACGGCCAGCTCCGGCAAAGACGTGCCAATGGCAACAATGCTGAGGCCGATAATCGCCTCGGAAATGCCGAAATGCTGCGCCATCAATATCGCGCCGGTGACCATTTTATCCGCACCCCAGACAATGCCGACCAAACCCAAAAGCAAGACTGGCACGCCGACCGGCAGGCCACCGGGCAGGTTATTCTCGGCCACTTCGGCATCTGTCTCATCACTGTCGAGCTGCGACCGGCTGGCGCGGTAAAGCCAGACTGTATAGGCCGCCAGCATGACCAGCAAAATACCACCCAAAACCCGCGATATCAGCCCGATATAGCCAAGCACGACCAGCAACACCGAGACTGCCAGCATGACCGCGCCATCGCGCGCCAAAGTCGAATTATCAACCGTGAAGGGGCGCACCGCCGCCATCATGCCCAGCACCAGCAATATATTGGCGATATTGCTGCCTATCACATTGCCGAGCGAAATATCCGGCTGACCGAGCAGGGCGGCGTCAATGGAAACGGTCAGTTCCGGCGCTGATGTGCCAAAGGCAATAATGGTGAGGCCGATAATCAGTGGCGGCACACGCAAAGCCGAGGCTACAGTGACAGCACCGCGCAGCAGCGCTTCACCCGCCACGCCCAATGCGACAAAACCCAGAATGAGTGGAATAAGCGCTTCCGACATGCCCCGCTTGTAACATGATTGGCACGGGCGCGAAACCGGTTGCAGCGCGTGACCGAATTATGTGGTTTTTGAGCCGCCAAAACACTTGGCAGGAAGCGGGGTTTTGCTCTAGCGTAGGGGCAGATTGCACTTTTGGGAGGAAACAATAATGGCTTGGAATTTTGGCGATATTCTCGACACAATCATTCCGGTCTTGCCGGAAGGTCATTTGGCGCTGGTGCATGGCGACCGCGAAATCACCTGGCAGGAAATGGATAAAAGGTCGAATAATCTCGGTCGCTTTATGCTGGAAAATGGCGCGACGACCGGCGACAAGGTTGGCTTTTACATGCGTAATCGCCCGGAATATATGGAAACGCTGGCCGCGTGTTTCCGCGCCCGCTTGACCCATGTCAATGTCAATTACCGCTATGTCGCCGATGAGGTGCATTATATTTTCGACAATTCCGATGCCGCCGTGGTGGTCTATGGCAAGGAGTTTCGTGACAATGTAGCTTTGCTGCGCCCGCGCCTGCCGAAAGTTAAGCTCTGGATAGAAGTCGGCGACGGCAAGGATTTACCCGATGGCGCGTTGGATTATGAAAGCCTGACCACCGTCGGCGATGGCAGCAATCTTGATGTTGAGCGCTCAGGCAGCGATTTGCTGTTTCTCTATACAGGCGGCACGACCGGTATGCCAAAAGGCGTGATGTGGGAGCATCATGCCTTGCGTGAGACGCAAACTATGGCTTTGAGGGCGCTGGGCGAAGTGCCGGAAACCCTGCCCGAATTGCGCGAGCATTTGATAAATGCCGGGCCGGGCGAAGTTTACATTCCCGCCTGCCCCCTCATGCATGGCACTGGCCTGTTCACCGCTATGGCGGCGATGATGAATGGCGGCACAATTGTCACGCTTAATGCGGCCTCACTGGACGCGCATGAATTATGGGCAACGGTGGAAAGGCGCGGTGTGCAGAATATCGCCATTGTTGGTGACGCTTTTGCCAAACCCATGCTGGCCGCGCTGGAAGAAGACCCGTCGCGCTATGATGTATCGAGCCTTGTTAGTATGATTTCATCCGGCGTGATGTGGTCAATGGAGGTCAAACAAGCCATGCTTGAGCATATGCCGCAAGCCATGTTGGCCGACAGTTTCGGCTCATCGGAAGCGGTTGGTTTCGGCTCCTCCATCACCATGAAAGACG
Organism: Rhodobiaceae bacterium; assembly: GCA_038123715.1. Lineage (GTDB taxonomy): Bacteria > Pseudomonadota > Alphaproteobacteria > RS24 > RS24 > JAYPAN01. The sequence continues at coordinate 42,004 of JAYPAN010000010.1, forward strand.
CGCCGGTCAGCACCGCCAAATTCACCACCAATGATTTCTGCAAAGTGTTTGACGAAAATGACAAAGAGATTCCGCGTGGCAGCGAAACGCCGGGCTTTATTGCCTTTGGCGGCCCGATACCGCTTGGCTATTACAAGGATGAGGAAAAAACCGCCAAGACTTTCAAAACCATTGATGGTCATCGCTATTCCATTCCCGGCGATTATTGTCTGGTCTCGGAAGATGGCACGCTGACCCTGCTGGGGCGCGGCTCGGTCTGCATCAATTCGGCCGGTGAAAAAATCTATCCCGAAGAAGTCGAGGAAGCGTTGAAACTGCATGACCATGTGGAAGATGCGCTGGTGGTTGGTGTGCCGGATGAAAAATGGGGACAGGCCGTCACCGCAGTTGTGCAGCTTGCCGACGGCGCGGATTTTGACAGCGAGGCGTTGCGCCTGTTTGTCCGAGAAAAACTGGCTGCCTATAAAGCCCCCAAACATGTCTTTACCGGTGGCCCGCCTTTCCGTGCGCCCAATGGCAAGGCCGATTATAAAAGCGTCACCCAATATGCGACCGAGGAAGTTGCCAAGCTGGCATGACCCGACATATCGCCCTATTTGGAGAAATGGGCGCAAATTATGCGCCGATAATTGAGCAGGCTCTTGCGTCTTATGCTGATTGGCAGGTTGATATCTGGCCATGCAATGAGGATATGGCGGCGCGCGACAGCGTGTTGGCACAATGCGAAGCAGCCATTATCAGCCCCGATTATATTCTGACACCGGGCAATTTTGGTGCGCTGATGGCCGCCCCCAATTTGAAAATCCTGTTGCAGCCGTGGGTCGGCACGGACTGGTTGAACCCCGGCTTTTTGCCGAAAGGGCTGATTTACTGCAATGCCGGTGGTCATGCCCCCTCAATGGCCGAATATGTGATGGCTGCCGTACTGGAACAGGCCACGCAATTGCGCGACCAGCACGCCGATATGCGGGCCGGCAATTGGCGACGCGCCGGGCGCAATGCCGCCCCTGATGCGCGGCATGGCTTTGTGACCGGCAAAACGCTTGGGCTGGTTGGCTATGGCGATATTGGCGAAGCCGTGGCCAAGCGCGCCCATGCTTTTGACATGCGGCTGGCGGCAATTGCGCGGCGCAAACGCGATGCTGCACCCGCGCCGTTGGACTGGATTGGCACGCCAGACGACTTGCCGCGGCTTTTGGCCGAAAGCGATTATCTGGTGCTGACCTGCGATTTGAACGAAGAAACGCAAGGCATGATTGACGCGGCCGCCTTTGAGCAAATGAAACCGAGCGCCTATCTGGTTAATGTCGCGCGCGGCGAGGTGATTGATGAGGCGGCGCTGTTCAACGCGCTGCAAGACCGCCGCATTGCCGGCGCGGCGCTTGATACATGGTATCGCTATCCGACCAATATCGCCAATGCCGAACCCGACCCTGACCGCGGTGGCCCTTTTCAAGGCTCGCGCTTTGACTTTCTGTCGCTCGACAATGTGCTGCTGACCCCGCACAGCTCGGCGCATACATTCAATGCCGAAGAAGGGCGTTATATCTCAATTGCCCAATCGCTGCTGGAATATGCTGAAGGCAAAACACCGAAAAGGCAGGTCGCCACCGGCACGAGCGAAAACCTCGGCGATTTCAAAATGCCCTGACACCAGAGACGGGCAGGAAATTACTGCGGCGACCTGCCACGCAAGGGCGGCGCGCAATGGCTTGCGCCGCAATATAGTCGTGGTAAGTTATGGCATATTTTATTTTGGGAGAAAGACATGTCTGAGCTTGAAACTTTCCGTGCTGAAACCCGCATTTGGCTGGAAGAAAACTGCCCTGAATCCATGCGGACACCAATGCCGGAGCGCGAAATGCCGTGGGGTGGTCGCAATGCACAATTTCCGAATCCGGACACAAAACTCTGGATGGACAGAATGTCGGCGCGCGGTTGGACAGCCCCCACATGGCCTGCCGAATATGGCGGCGGTGGCCTGTCCAAAGAAGAACACAAAATCCTGCAAGAAGAACTGGCTCGCATTAAGGCGCGTCCGGCCCTGACCAGCTTCGGCCTCTGGATGCTTGGCCCGGCTTTGCTGGAATTTGCCAGCGAGGAACAGAAACAAAAATATATTCCCGAAATTATTCGCGGCGAGATTCGCTGGTGTCAGGGCTATTCCGAGCCGGGCGCCGGGTCGGATTTGGCCGGTCTGCAAACCAAAGCCGAAGATATGGGCGATCATTATCTGGTCAATGGTCAGAAAGTATGGACATCCTATGCCGATAATTGCGACTGGATTTTCTGCCTTGTTCGCACCGATACCAGCGTCAAGCATGACGGCATTTCCTTTTTGCTGATTGATATGGCGACAGACGGCGTGGAAGCGCGTCCGATTAAGCTGATTTCGGGCGCCTCGCCCTTCTGTGAAACTTTCCTGACGGATGTGAAAGTGCCGAAAGAAAACCTTGTCGGTGAGCTGAACAAGGGCTGGACGATTGCCAAGCGCCTGCTGGAGCATGAGCGCAGCATGATTTCCGGCATGGGCATGGGAGCCGGTGCGGCTTCTATGGGTGGTATGGAAGCTGTCGCGAAGGAAAATTTCGGCACGGAAAATGAAAAAATCGCCGAGCCGTCCATCCGCAACGCCGTTGCCGAGCATAAAATGGATCAGCAAGCCTTTGGCCTGACGCTGAAACGCGCTGCCGAAGAAGCCAAAAGCGGACAGGGGCAAGGCGCGGCTGCCTCCATGTTCAAATATTATGGCACTGAGGTGAATAAACGGCGTTTTGAATTGCTGCTCGACATTATGGGATCGCAGGCGCTGGGCTGGGAAGGCGATGGCTTTGACAGTAAGGAATTGGCGGTCACGCGCTCTTGGTTGCGCTCAAAAGGCAATTCGATTGAAGGCGGCACATCGGAAGTTCAGTTGAATGTGATTGCCAAGCGCGTTTTGGGCCTGCCCGACGCCTGATTTGAAACAATGAGGCCGGTGGTGACACCGGCCTTCTTTTGTCCTGATTATTTGGAGAATACCCAATGGCTCTTGTGCTTACCGAAGAACAAAACATGCTGCGCGATATGGCGAAGCAATTTTTCACCGAACAAGCCCCCGTCACCAATTTGCGTAAATTGCGCGATGAAGAAAGCGCTGACGGTTTTGACCGCGATGTCTGGCAACAAATTGTCGAACTTGGTTTTGCCGGTATTTTGATACCGGAAGAACAAGGCGGCACGGGTTTTGGCCCGATGGGCATGGGCATTGTGATGGAAGAGGCCGGACGCACTTTGGCCGCCTCGCCGCTTTATGCCACGGCTGTTTTGGGCGCAGGTCTGGTAATGGCTGCTGGCAATGAAGCGCAAAAATCTGAGATTTTGCCGAAAATCGCCGGTGGTGAGGTGCTGATGGCGCTGGCGCTTGAGGAAGCCAATCACCACAATCCGCTGAATACCAGCATGAAAGCCGAAAAATCGGGCGATGGCTTTACCCTGTCCGGCGAGAAAAAATTCGTCATTGACGGGCATATTGCCGACAGGCTGATTGTGGTGGCGCGCACCAGTGGCGCGGCTGGCGATACGCAAGGCCTGTCCATGTTTTTGGTTGATGCCAAAGCTGGTGGCGTGAACATCACCCGCACGATGATGGTGGATAATCGCAACGCCGCCAATATCAGCTTTGACAATGTGCAGCTTTCGGCCGACAGCCTGCTTGGCGGATTGGATGCGGCCTGGCCGGAACTGGAAAATGTGCTGGATATGGGACGCATTTGCATTGCTGCGGAAATGCTGGGCGGCATTGAAACCGTTTTTGAAACGACGCTGGAATATCTCAAGGAGCGCAAGCAATTTGGCGTGATTATCGGCACATTTCAGGCACTGAAACACCGCGCGGCGGAAATGTTCTGCGAAGTTGAGATTTGCCAATCTGTTGTGCTGGACGGCCTGTCGGCGCTTGATGAAAGGCGCAATGATATTCCGCGCGCGGCCAGTCTCGCCAAGGCGCGCATTTGCGATGCGGCGCGGCTTATTAGCAATGAGGGGATTCAAATGCATGGCGGCATTGGCATGACTGATGCGTTGGATGTCGGGCTGTTTTTGAAACGCGCCCGTGTGCAGGCGCAAATGCTGGGCGATGCCAATTTTCACCGCGCGCGCTATGCCGATTTGGGCGGCTATTAAATCGCTTAAAGGGCTGAAAAAAAGACGCAAACTGGCTTTGATAGACCTCGACAAGCGGACAGCTTGGCGATAGGGTTCAACTGAAGTGCAGCACAGCAAATTGAGGTCGCAAATGGCGGATGAAACAGAACAACCGGAGCGTATTACCGTTTTGGCGCGGGAGTTTACCCCGGCTGCAATGGAGTTTCACCGCCGCAATATGAGTGCGCGTGGTTATCGCATGGAAGGCCAGATTACGGCACGGCGTTATATGATGATTGACGGGCCGGGCGAGCCGACCGATTTGTTTGACGGGGAAGAATATTACGCGGTCACTTTTGTCCGCAAAGAAGCCGGCGACGCTAACGAGTAAGTGGGAAACTGCGGCATTTCAGCCAGATGGCGAATATCGCGCCGACTGGCATGGATTGGCGGTTAAAACCTGTTATATTCCGTCGGGAAACGGCCAGATGTGGCCGAGATGAAGAGCAAGGAAACCAGATGGCGATTGATTATGACAGCCATTTAGACAAAGCCCTTGATGCGCTGCATGGCGAGGGGCGGTATCGCGTTTTTACCGATTTGGCGCGCCGCGCCGGTAATTTCCCGCGCGCCATTGACTATTCGGGCGACACACCGCGCGATATTACGGTCTGGTGTTCCAATGATTATCTCGGCATGGGGCAGAACCCGCAAGTTATGGCGGCGATGAAAACCGCCATTGACGAATTGGGAACCGGCGCGGGCGGCACGCGCAATATATCCGGCACGCATCATCTGATTGTCGAATTGGAGCGTGAGCTTGCCGATTTGCACGATAAGGAAGCCGCGCTGGTCTTTACTTCCGGCTATATTTCCAATGAAGCGACCATTTCAACTCTGGCGAAATTGCTGCCGGAATGTCTTATTTTATCGGATGAGCTGAACCATGCCTCAATGATTGAAGGTGTGCGCCAAAGCGGCTGCGCCAAGCGCATTTGGCGGCATAATGATGTTGAGCATTTGGAAAGCCTGCTGCGTGAGACCAGCCCTGACCGCCCCAAGCTGATTGCCTTTGAAAGCGTCTATTCGATGGATGGCGATATTGCGCCGATTGGCAAAATCTGCGATTTGGCTGAGAAATACAATGCGCTGACCTATCTCGACGAAGTGCATGCTGTGGGCATGTATGGCAAGCGCGGCGGCGGCATTGCCGATATGGAAAATCTGATGGGTCGGGTGGATATTATCGAAGGCACGCTGGCCAAGGCATTTGGCATTATGGGCGGCTATATCACCGGCAAAGCCAATCTGGTCGATGCCATTCGCTCCTACGCACCGGGCTTTATTTTCACCACATCGCTGCCGCCAACAGTCGCCGCCGGTGCGATTGAGAGTGTGCGGATTGTCAAACAGGCCGAAGAATTGCGCCGCCAGCATCAAGAGCGCGCCAATACGCTGAAATCGCGGCTGGAGGCTGCCGGTCTGCCAGTGCTGCACACCAATACGCATATTGTGCCGGTCATGGTCTGCGACCCTGTTTTGTGTAAAGCCGCTTCCGACCGTTTGCTGAACACGCATGGCATTTATATCCAGCCCATCAATTACCCTACCGTGCCGCGTGGCACGGAAAGGCTGCGTATCACGCCGACCCCGCTGCATGATGACAGCATGATGGATGCGCTGGTCGATGCTTTGCAGGAAGTCTGGCAAACATTGGGCATTTCAAGAAAAACCCCCGATATCATGACAATTCCGGCCGCGCGCTGAGCCAAGGCGGGGCGTTATGATGTTACCCGACCGGCATCCCGATATCGCTTATGGCAAAACCGGCTTATTGCTGGTCAATCTTGGCACGCCGCAAAGCCCTGACGCTAAGGGCTTGCGCCCCTATCTGGCGCAGTTTTTGTCGGATCGCCGCGTCATTGAAACCTCGCCACTGATTTGGCAGCCGATATTGCGCGCTATTATTCTGAACACGCGCCCGCGCAAATCTGCCCGCGCCTATGCGAAAATCTGGCGGCAGGAGACGAATGAAAGCCCATTGCGCTATTACACAAGGACGCAAGCCGAGGCGGTGCAGGACGCCCTTGGTGAAGGCATTATTGTCGATTGGGCGATGCGCTATGGCGCGCCATCCATTGCCGAACGCCTGCAAGCCATGAAGGAACGCGGCTGCGAGCGCATTGCCATTGTCGCGCTTTACCCGCAATATTCGGCCTCGACCAGCGCCAGCGTCTATGATGATGTGTTTCGCAGCCTTTTGAAAATGCGCTGGCAACCGGCCATTCGCACGGCAGCACCCTGGCATGATGACCCTGCCTATATTGACGCGCTGGCAGCCTCGGTCAAAAACCATTTTGAAAGCCTTGACTGGCAGCCGGAAGTCACTGTCGCCTCGTTTCACGGCCTGCCGCAAAGCTATTTTGAAAAAGGCGACCCCTATCACTGCCATTGCGCCAAGACGGCGCGCCTGTTGCGCGAAAAGCTGGGACTGGACAGTGCCGCCATGCCGCTGACATTTCAATCGCGCTTCGGCCCGGCCAAATGGTTGGAACCTTATACGGACAAGACGGTTGAGGCATTGGCCGAACAGGGCGTGCGAAAATTGGCCGTGGTCACACCGGGCTTTGTTGCTGATTGTGTTGAAACACTGGAAGAAATTGCCATTGAGCTGAAAGAAACCTTTCTTGAGGCTGGCGGCACGCATTTTACCACTATTCCTTGCCTGAACAGCACACCGCAAAGCATTGAATTGCTGACCGGTCTGGCGCATAAAAACCTGCAAGGCTGGCTGTAACCCCAAGGGCAATTTAATCCCAAAAGAGGGGGACTTGACCCGAAGCCTGCTTTCTTGCAGGGTAACGTCTTGTTGCGTAGGGGCTGACAATGCCTTTCTGGCCAACCCTTTTTGGAACGCCACCAAGCTTGGTGGAACTCATTGCGGCGGTCGTCATTGCCATCGTTCTGGCTTTTCGCGCCCGTCCCAAACAAGGCACGCCGGTTTTATCTGTCTATGTCGCGGTCATCACGATTTTCCTTGAGCAGGCGCGCATACTGCCAATTAACCCGCAAATGCCCCTCAACTTTATTGAAAGTGTGATGTCGGTCACGCTCGGACATGTTTTTTTGCTGGTTTTATGGGCGGCTTTTATCATTTTTCCCATTCGCCGCTATGTTTTGAACCAGAAAGGCAAGCGCGTTTTCACCCGCCGATAGCCAAGTCTGCTCACAGCACCACAAATTATTTGTATTTTATATTCGCCTTTTTGCAGCCATGCCCTAATTATCCTTACGGAGCAAAGCGCCCGACCCATGCGCCTTATCGGTTGCGGCGGCTCATCTGCTCCGGCGCGCTTTCAATATATGGAGGCAAAAATGCTTACAGGTAGTGTAAAGTGGTTTAATTCGGCCAAGGGCTACGGGTTTATCACGCCAGATAATGGCGCAGATGATTGCTTTGTGCATGTGACCGCCATTCAGGCATCCGGTTTCAAACAGCTTGTCGAGGAACAACGGGTTCAATTTGAAATGATTGAAGGTCGTAATGGTCGTTTGGTGGCCGGTAACATTGTTTTGTTGGAAAGCAATCAAGGCGAAGCCGCCGAATAAAATGCCGCTGAAAATGCGGCACAGAGCTGTTTTCATCCCGACACCAATATGGTAATCAGGATTTCAAATGGCTCACATTGAAATATATACGACACGGATTTGCCCTTTTTGCATTGCGGCCAAACGGCTGCTGGGCGAGAAGCAGGTAACTTATTCCGAGATTGACGTGGGTGGTGACCTCGCCTTGCGCGACGGCATGATGAAACGCGCCAATGGCGCTCACACCGTGCCGCAAATTTTCATCAATGACAAACATATTGGCGGCTGTGACGACCTTTACCGGCTTGACCGAAATGGCGAGCTGGACACTTTGCTGCAAGGTTAACCGGCTCAGAGACCGGACATCAACCGGAAATAAAACCGCACACTATTGGCCAGCGTTGCAACGCTGATGCGCTCATTTGTGCCATGAATACCGGCCACATCCGACATGGGCAGGCGCATATAGGTGAAGCGGTAATGATTGGGGGTGATTTTGCGGTAATGGCGCGTATCCGTCGCCGCCACCAACAGACGCGGCGCAACAATAATATCTTCCGGTGCTGCCGTATCACGAATGGTCGAGGTCAAATAATCCCAGCCAAACCCCTCAATCGGTGACACGGGCGAGGGTGCCATGCCGCGCTGGCCGGTGCCATCATAATCTACCCGCACGCGCGGGTCGTTAATAATTTTCACAACACGCTGTTTGACGGTTTCCGGTGTCTCGCCCGGCAAAATCCGGAAATTAACCTTTGCCGTTGTTTCAATCGGCAGCACATTGGCCTTGATGCCGCCATCAATCATGGTGACAGCCGTAGTTGTCCGCATACTGGCCTGCGCCTGATTATCCGACGCAAAAGACGCCATCACCAAGGGCTGAAACAGCCAGAGGTTTTTCATAATGATGCGGTTGGCAAACGGCATTTCATCGGCCACCGCCTCAAGAAAGGCGCGTGTATGGGAAAAATCAGTCGGGAATTGATTGGCCTCAAGGCGCGCCAAGGCTGCGGCCAGAACACCAATTGAAGATTGCGGCGGCGGCATGGAAGAATGACCGCCCTTGCCACGACTGCTCAAATGCAGGGTCACAATGCCCTTTTCAGCAGGTGCGATAACCGCCACCGGCTTACGCAAGCCCGGCATGAAACTCTGGGCAATCAGCCCGCCCTCATCTATCAAAAACTCCGCCGATACATTGCGCTCTTCAAGCAAAGCGGCCATAGCGCGCGCGCCATCCAGTCCGCCCTGTTCCTCGTCATGGCCGAAGGCAAAATACAGGCTGCGCTGCGGAGCCAGCCCGCGCTCCAGCATATATTCGGCAGCCGACAATATGCCGATAATGTTGATTTTATTATCCAGCGTGCCGCGACCCCAAACATAGCCATCGGCAATTTTGCCGGAAAATGGCGGATGCACCCAATCGGCCTGTGTCCCTGGCACAATCGGCACAACATCCAGATGGCCGAGCAAGATAACCGGTTTCAGCGAAGCCCTGCTGCCCGGCCAAGTGTAAAGCAGGGAATAATCACCAATAACTTCCCGCTTCAAATTGGCGTGAACCAGCGGAAAGGTCTTTTCCAAAAAGCGGTGAAACGCAAGCAGCGGAGCAGCCGAAACCGGCTTGTCACGCCCGAATGAAATCGTTTTATAGCGCACCGCTGCGCTCATAATTTTTGCGGTTTTCTCCGCATCCGGTGAAAAGCGAAAAGCCTGCCCCTGCACCTGCGCCGTTGTTGGCATGAATGTGCGCGCGAGCAATACCAATACCAAAAGCAAAGGCAGTCCGATACATGCTGCCAAAATCTGTTTTTTCATTTTTGTCGCCTCCTAGCCGCGCGGCAAGTCTATCAGAGCTTGCCTTTCCATGGCAAGAACCAGACCCATGCCAATAAAGAAGGTCAAAAGCGACGTGCCGCCATAGGAAATGAAAGGCAGTGGCACACCCACCACCGGAGCCAGCCCCATCACCATTGCCATATTGACGAGAACATATAAAAACAGGGAAATCCCCATGCCGGAGACAAGCAGGCGGGCAAACACGCTACGCACTTGTCGGGCAATCAGGAAAATAAATATCAATGCCAGAACAAACAGCACAATAATCGCCAGACTGCCGATAAAGCCCATTTCCTCGGCGAAAATGGTGAAAATAAAATCCGTGTGTTTTTCCGGCAGAAAGTTCAAGCGGCTTTGCGTGCCTTCATTAAACCCTTTGCCGAAAAACCCGCCCGAACCAATGCCGATTTTTGACTGGATAATGTGATAACCCGCACCCAGCGGGTCGCGCTCCGGGTCGAGAAAAACCAATACGCGCTCCTGCTGATAGGGGCGTAATGCTTGCCAGACAAACGGAATACTGACGACCATCAGCGTGCCGGCGGCTGCAAAATAGCGCCAGTTCACCCCGGCCAGAAACAAAATCGCTATACCGACACCGGCCAGCATAAGCGTCGTTCCCAAATCCGGCTGGTAGTAAATCAGCGTCGCCGGTGCTGCAATCAGCGCCACCGGCATCAGCAGATATTGTGGCATTGAAATATCGTCAAAATGCGATGACTGGAAATAGCGCGCCAAGGCCAGCACCAGCCCAAGGCGCATAAACTCTGATGGCTGAAGCCGAATAAAGCCAATATCCAGCCATCTTTGCGCGCCCATGGATTTGTCACCAAATAATTCCACCCCGACCAGCAAGGCCAGCAAGCCGCCATAGACAATATAGGCCGAAGAATGAATCACTCGCACATCCAGCATAGCAATCGCCAGCATCAAACCCATACCGGCGACAAGCCGCACCGCATGGCGCATCGCCCATGGCTCAAACGACCCACCGGCCACTGAATACAGCGTCGCCACGCCTATCAAGCCAAGCAAAGTCACAACAATGATAAGCGGCCAGTGCAATTCCCGAATCGTATCGGCATAGCTTTGCCGCAAGGGCTGATGGCGGCTGAATGTCATGCATCGCCCCCATTATCCGCGCCTTTATTGATGCCACTGCCGCGAATGTCTGCCTGTTTCGGCTGCAATGACGCCTCGCGGCGCAACAGATAGGCGGCAAGCTCTCCGGCTATGGGCGCGGCCACTTGCGCGCCACCGCCGCCATGCTCAACCACTACAGACAGCGCATAACGCGGCTTGTCATGCGGCGCATAACCAACAAAAAGCGAATGGTCGCGCAAATGCCAATCCAATTCCTCATTGGGAATAACGCCGGTTTCGCGCTCGGCCTTGGAAATGCGGCGCACCTGCACAGTGCCGGTCTTGCCGCCCATGAGTTTGCCATTGACGAAAACGCTGGACGCATAGGCCGTGCCGTCGGGTCGGTTGACCACACGATACATAGCGCGGCGCATCAGCGCCAAATGCTTCGGGTCTATCCCTGTATCGACCGCCGCCGGCCTGTCGGGATTTTCCGTGACAATCGGGCTGAGCAGGCGGCCGCCATTGACCAGCGCCGCTGTCATCCGCGCCAATTGCAATGGCGTGGTCAGCAAAAAGCCCTGACCAATGCCGGTAATCACTGTTTCCCCCGACCGCCAGGAAGCATCATAATTGGCGCGTTTCCAGTCTCGCCCCGGCACAGTGCCGGTCTTTTCACCGGCCAGATTAAGCCCGGTGCGGGAACCAAAACCAAATCGGCGCGCCATTGCTTCGATATTGTCTATGCCGACCCGCAGCGCCAAGTCGTAGAAATAAGTGTCGCAGGAACGCTCAATCGCTTCGACCATTGTCATGTCGCCATGACCTTCCTCTTTCCAGCAATGAAACTCTTCATTGGCGAAAGCATAGACGCCGCTGCAATTGATTTTTTCGTCCGGATTTATCACACCGGCTTCCAGACCGGCCAGCGCAACCAGCATTTTGAAGGTTGAACCGGGCGCATATAGGCCGCGCAATGCTTTGTTGAGAAGCGGTTTGCGCTCATGTGCCAGCATCGCATCCCAACGGCTGCGCTCCACACCGCGCGACATTTCATTGGGTTCAAAAGACGGGGTTGAGACCATGGCAAGGATTTCGCCGCTATCAGCACCCATAACGACAACCGAGCCGCTATGCCCCTGCAACAGCTTATGCGCGCGGTTTTGCAAACCGGCATCAATGGTCAGATTGATATCCTCGCCGGGCTGGCCGGGATCGGAAGCCAATTGGCGCACTGTGCGACCATAGGCACTGACCTCAACCTGACGCACACCAGCCTGCCCGCGCAGGCGCAATTCAAATTGGCGTTCCACGCCACTGCGCCCAACCGTATCCGCCACTGTATTGCCCCAGCGATTCAAATCGCGCCGCGTCTTATTGCCGACATAGCCGACAAGATGCGCCGTTGCCTCGCCAAGCTGGTAAAAACGCTGGTCGCCCACGCGCGGTGCGACACCGGGCAAAAACGGCAATTGCAGATTCAACCGCGCGAAGTTTTCCCATGCGATATTGTCAATAATGGTGACCGGCTTGAAAGACGGCGTGCGCCGCACGCGCTTGCGAATATCGGCAATCTCACCGGGGCTTAATTTAAGCAATTCGGCGAGAACTGTTAGCGTTTCCTCAAAATCGGCCACTTGTTCAGCGACAATCTCGACTTTCAAATTGCGGTCATTTTCAGCCAACGGCACACCATTGCGGTCAATAATACGCCCGCGGGGCGGGGCGATAGGATTGACATTGACCCGATTGGCCTCGGCCATGGTCGCGTAAATATCCGATTGCTGCACCTGTAAATACTGCAACCGCCCGGCCAGCAAACCGAACAGACCAATTTGCGCGCCGGCAAAAATCAGGCTGCGACGGGAAAAGGAGATGTCTTCTTTATCCATAACCTCCCTCGCGCGTTAAATATCGGCCTTGGTGTCCTGCACGAAATAATCGAGCAGCAGCCAAATCACCGGAAAGCCAATTATGGTGACGAGGGCAGACAGAAATGACGCCAGCGCATCGACATTCATGTCATCGCGCCATGCAGCCATAATAAAGGCAAGGAAATAAGCGGCCAGACATGTGCCAGCAAAAACCGACCAGCGCACCCGAAAATCGCCGCGCGCCACCACCCAGAATTGGCTCCGCACCAGCAAGAAATAAAGGCAGAAAATCAGCCCCCAAAAGCCAATCGGTGTCTCACTTATCAAATCATTGACAATGCCCATCAGCAGCAAGACCAGACCGGCGAAATAATCATCGCCACGGGTCGCCACAAAATAAATCGGCACCAGAAAAAAACCGGCAGTGATACCGCTTAGCCACGGCATGCTGACCGGCACATGGCTAAGCAGAATAAGGGCAAAAGTGAAAAAATAGGGCAGCAATCCGGCGGTCGGGCTTTGGCCGGATGGATTGAAAAAATCACTCATTGGCCGCGCCTGCGCTGTCCGGTTTTGCCGCCAAAGATGTCGCCAGCTTGCCTATATCCAGCCCGTTAATCGGCGAAGCAATATCGGGCGGCGGGTCAAGTTCACGCGACAGAGCCACACGCACGTATTCAAGCTGGCTTAAATCTTCGCGCAAATTGACGCTGTGATTGCCTTCCGCGTCTATCTGCACCGTGCCGACCGGCAGGCCAATCGGCATTTGACCGCCATCACCGGATGTGACCAGCAAATCACCCTGCTTTAATTTGGCCTTGCGCGGCAAATAACGCAGTTCCGGATTATCCGAATTGGTGCCGGATAAAATCGCCCGCACCCCGCTGGACAGCGCCACAACCGGCACATGGCTGTTGAAATCAGTCAGCAATAAAATCCGGCTCGACACCCGCCCCGATGAGACGACGCGACCGACCAGACCGCTATTGCCCAAAACGGCCTGCCCCTGCTCGACACCGGCCATTTTACCGGTATTGGCAACCAGCGTGCGGACAAAGGGACTGCTCAAATCGGCAATCACCCGCGCCGATACAAGATGCAGATTGGGTTCGGCCGGCAAAGCCAGCAATTTGCGATATTGCGACAGCAGCAATCTTGCCCGCGTCAGCTCATCCAATTGGCTTTTCAGATTGCGATTTTCTTCGCGCAAATCCATATTTTGCTCGCGCAACGCCACCAAATCGCGCGCGCTCATGCTGGCTTCGCGCAATTCAACAAAAGGAATGGCAAAAACATCAAGCACGGGCGACAGCAAATCCAGCGACATTTGCCGCAATTGGACAATACGGGGGTCATCGCGTGGCAGCACCACCAGCAACAAGGCAGCCACCAAAGCGCTGATAAGGGTTATGCCAACCGCACTGATAAAGTTTGTTTCCCGTTTCCGCGACCCAAGACCGACCAAAACGCGCCCCGTTCAAATAGACAATGCCCTGCCCGCTTGCCGGAAAGGCTTAATAAGCGGCGGACAGAACGTGCTTCATGGTTTTGATATGCTCAAGTGCACGCCCCGTGCCAAGGGCCACACATGACAGTGCCTCATCGGCTATGGAGACCGGCAGACCGGTCGCCTCGCGCAAATAAGCGTCAAGATTATGCAGCAAACCGCCGCCACCTGTCATTACAATACCTTTATCGACAATATCGGCGGCCAGTTCCGGCGGTGTCGCCTCAAGCGCCACTTTGACGGCTTCAACAATCGCGCCAACCGGTTCGGCCAGACTTTCGACAATCTCGCGCTGGCTGATTTCAACTTCGCGCGGCACGCCATTCATCAGGTCGCGCCCCTTGATTTTCACAGATTTTCCTTCTTCGCCGGGCGGCATCATGGCCGAGCCAACTTCTTTTTTAATGCGTTCGGCGCTTGATTCACCAAGCAGCAAATTATGATTGCGGCGAATGTGAGCGATAATCGCCTCATCCATTTTATCGCCGCCAACCCGAACCGAGCGCGAATAAACAATCCCGCCAAGTGACAAAACAGCCACTTCCGTCGTGCCGCCACCAATATCCAGCACCATTGAGCCGGTCGGCTCGGTCACCGGCAGCCCCGCCCCAATCGCCGCCGCCATTGGTTCTTCAATCAAAAACACACGCCGCGCACCCGCCGACATGGCGCTTTCCTGAATGGCGCGGCGCTCAACCGCGGTAGCACCCGATGGCACACAAACGACAATTTGCGGATTGGCGAAAGAGCGCCGGTTATGCACTTTGCGGATGAAATGCTTAATCATTTCTTCCGTCACATCAAAATCAGCAATCACCCCGTCGCGCATTGGACGAATGGCGCTGATATTGCCCGGCGTGCGACCCAGCATCATTTTCGCCTCATCGCCAACGGCCAGCACACGATTGCGGCCACCGCTTTCAAAAATGGCAACAACAGAAGGCTCGTTCAGCACGATACCGCGCCCTTTGACATAGACAAGCGTGTTGGCAGTGCCTAAATCAATCGCCATATCGGCCGAAAAAAGCGCCAAAAGACCGTTGAGCATGATTTTCCTCTCTATTCGCGCGCGACCCTTCCGGGCCCGACAAAATTATGCCGACATTGCGTCGGGTGCGTGTTTCTCGCGTTTCACAACCAGCTTGTTCAACGCGCTGATATAGGCGCGGGCCGATGCCACCATTGTATCCGTGTCGGCGCCACGCCCGGTCACGGTTTTGCCGTTTTCGGCCAGCCTGACGCTGACTTCAGCCTGCGCGTCGGTTCCCTCTGTCACCGCATGCACCTGATATAATTGCAATTCCGCATCATGCGGAAACAGCGATTTGATGGCATTGAATGTGGCATCCACCGGCCCATCTCCCGTGCTTTCAACTTCCACCTGTTTGCCTTCAATCTCAAGCACCAAATTTGCAATTTGTGGCCCTTCTGAGCCGGCCACCACGCGCAAGGAGACCAATTTCAGCGTATCGCCGCTGCTGGCCACTTCATCATCGACCAAGGCGACAATATCATCATCGAACACATGCTTTTTGCGGTCGGCCAAATCCTTGAAGCGGGTAAACGCATCCTGCAACTGATTATCGCCCAGCGCATAGCCCAATTCCTTGATTTTCTCGCGGAAGGCATGGCGACCGGAATGTTTGCCCATAACCAGCGAGGTTTTTGAAATACCAACGCTTTCCGGCGTCATAATTTCATAAGTCTGGTTGTTTTTCAGCATCCCATCCTGATGAATACCGCTTTCATGGGCAAAAGCATTTTGGCCGACAATCGCCTTATTATATTGCACCGGAAAAGCGGTCACCGCGGAGACCAGCTTGGAGGCACGCGCCAGCATGGTGGTTTCAATGGCGGTATGCTGCGCCATCAAATCAGCACGCACATTCAGCGCCATGACAATTTCTTCCAATGCCGCATTACCGGCCCGTTCGCCAATGCCGTTTATTGTGCATTCCACTTGCCGCGCACCGGCCTGAATACCGGCCAGCGAATTGGCCACAGCCAGCCCCAAATCATTATGGCAATGGGTTGATAAAACCGCCTTGTCCATATTTGGCACACGATTACGCAACATGCCAATCAGCTCAAAATACTCTTGCGGCATGGTATAGCCGACCGTATCGGGGATATTGATGGTCGTCGCGCCCGCCTTAATCGCCGCTTCCACACAGGCGCACAGAAAGTCATGCTCGGTGCGGGTGGCATCTTCCGGCGACCATTCCACATTATCAGTATGCTGGCGCGCGCGGTTAACCGAAAAGGACACTGCCGCCAGCACATCATCGGGCTGCATTTGCAATTTATGTTTCATATGCACCGGGCTGGTGGAAATGAAAGTATGGATGCGCGGATTTTTAGCGTCTTTCAACGCTTCCCCAGCGCGGTCAATATCCTTTTCACCGGCGCGCGACAAGCCGCACACTTCGGCATTTTTCACCAGCTTGGCGACTTCCGATACTGCTTCAAAATCGCCATTTGAGGCAATCGGGAAACCGGCCTCAATAATATCGACGCCCATTGTGTCGAGCAATTCGGCGACTTGCAGTTTCTCTTCCAGCGTCATGGAGGCGCCCGGCGATTGCTCGCCATCGCGCAATGTCGTGTCGAAAATATAAACGCGGTCAGCCGCATTTGCAGGGTTTTGTTCAGTTGTCTGTGTCATCTCGTTCATCCTTCCTGTGCCGGTCTGCCTGTGGCAGAAGCGTCGGCGTCAATTTGGTCAATTTCTCATCCCCTGAAGACGCGCCACTCATGACTGTCCGGCCTCAGGGGCTGATAAGGAGGAGGATGGTTAGAGTTAATACCATCGTCAGGAAAACCGCAGGCGCAAAAGCGCTGTCCGCCTGCTTATTGGCGGCCATCACACGCTGCTTGTTTTTATTGCCATAAGGCATGGGTCACATCCCCAAAATTTCCTGATATTCTTGTTTATCCAAGCCGTTACCGCTTGGCAAGACAATTTGTTCTGTTTTCGTCACAAGTTTGCCCCTGATTTACCCGCTTGTTTGACCGGCCAGCAAAGCGCTGCGGCGCTGAATTTCGCCAATCAGAAAATCCATCACCGCGCGCACATGCGTCAAACGGGTCAAATCACCGCGTGTCAGCAGCCATAATTCGAGCGCGCCGACCCGTTCCGGCCCGGCCAGCCGCGTCAGCCCGTCCATTTGGTCGGCCAGAAAACATGGCAAAACGGTCAGACCAAGGCCGGTTTGGGCGGCAGCCGCGCGACTGGCCGCGCTGGAAGAGCGCATGACAATCGCCGCCTCGCGCGCGGCGCGCGACAAATACCAGACCGGCCCAAGCGGTTTGTCATCATCGGAAAAGCCGATAATCTGATGACCCGACAAATCATCTTCCGGCGACAATTCCGGCTTGGCTTTCAGATAATCCGGCGCGGCATAGAGGCCGTAAGCAATATCACCAAGCTTGCGAACCAGCATATCACCCTGTGTCGGACGCGCCAGCCGCAGCGCAATATCAACATCGCGCAACGCATTCATGACGCGCGGCGCTGTGCCAGGGCCGGTCAGGCTGGGATCGGTGACAATATCAAGCGCAATATCGGGATAGGTTTCAGAAAAACCGGCCATAGCGGGGGCGATAAGCCCGGCGGCGACCGCCTCGCTGGTGCCAAGACGCACCTGACCGCGAAAATCTTCTGCCTGTGCCTTGAAATCGCGCGCCAAAGAAGACAGTCCCTGATCGACCGGCTCCAATGTTTTCAGCAGCCGCGCGCCTTCGGCGGTCAGGCTGTAGCCGGAGCGCAAACGCTCAAACAGGCGGCTGTCCAATGCTTCTTCAAGCGCCCCGATACGGCGCAAAACCGTGGTGGTATTGACTTCCAGCTCGCGCGAGGCAGCCGACAGGCTGCCGGCGGCCGCAACCGCCAGAAAAAACCGCAAATCATCCCAGTCCAAAGCCTTCATAAGTGCAAATATATATCTGCAAATTCGCAAATGTGCAAATTTGCAGCACTTACCTTGCAAATCAGCGACAAGTTGCAACCAACCAGTGGCATTGAGCCGACCAATAGCCGACCAATCGAGAGTGAGCCGATTATTTGCGCGCAATCAATTGACAAAGCTATGCCCGCCTTCCTATAACCAAAAAACGTTTGGGGTTGCGTTGTGAAGTTTTTTGTCGCTGTCAGTCTGTATATTGCCGTGATTGGTTTGACCGCTTGGTCGGCCGACCGTAATGGTGCGCCCACCGCTATATCAGACAATATGCCCACCACTATATCAGACAATATATCAGACAATACCCGCATCCCGTTCATCAATCTGACCGCCGCGACAGATAACGGCCAATAGGCACGCTCTCTTTCTTTTTT
>JAYPAN010000011.1:0-10378 GCA_038123715.1 Rhodobiaceae bacterium
TGGCCACTGACCCCGACCGCGAAGGCGAAGCGATTAGCTGGCATGTGCTGGAAGTGCTGCGGAAGAAAAATGTGCTGAAAGACAAGCCGGTTTGCCGCGTCGTGTTCAATGCGATTACCAAAAACGCAATTCTCGATGCGATGGAAAAACCGCGCCAGATTGATGAAAGGCTGGTCGATGCCTATCTGGCGCGCCGCGCGCTGGATTATCTGGTCGGGTTTAACCTGTCGCCCGTTTTATGGCGCAAGCTGCCCGGCTCGCGCTCGGCAGGTCGGGTGCAATCGGTTGCCCTGCGCTTGATTTGCGAACGCGAATTGGAAATTGACAAGTTCACCGCCCGTGAATACTGGTCGGTGGATACGGATTTCAAAACCCCTTCCGGCGATATGCTGCCGGCGCGACTGGTGCGCCATCAGGGTGAAAAACTCGACAAGTTTTCCCTGCCCGATGAAACAGCAGCCCGCGCTGCCGAAACCGCCATTGCCGAGGCTGATTTCACTATTGAACAAGTTGAAAGCAAGCCGACACAAAGAAAACCGGCGGCACCTTTCACGACGTCCACATTGCAACAGGAAGCCTCGCGCAAACTTGGCTTTAATGCCAAGCGCACCATGCAGGTCGCGCAATTGCTCTATCAGGGTGTCACCATAAATGGCGAAGAAACCGGTCTGATTACCTATATGCGGACGGACGGGACACAAATGGCTCCCGAAGCGATTAGCGAAACCCGCAATGTGATTAGCGCTGATTTCGGCGCAGACTATCTGCCGGAAAAAGCCCGCATCTATGAGACCAAAGCGGCCAATGCCCAAGAAGCGCATGAGGCCATCAGGCCGACATCGCTGGCGCGCCGACCCGATGAAGTGGGCGCTTATCTCGATAAAGACCAAGCGCGGCTCTACGAGCTTATCTGGAAGCGGACAATGGCCTCGCAAATGGAAAATGCCCGCTTGCAGCGCACCACGATAAACATTGCCTCCAGCAATGGGCAAACCGGTTTGCGCGCGACCGGCTCTGTGGTCACTTTTGCCGGTTTCCTCAAGCTTTATGAAGAAGGGCGCGACGACACCAAGGATGAAAAAGAAGACCCGCGCCTGCCTGCTGTGCAGCAAGGCGAAGCGCTGTCGGCCTTCAAAATATCACCGGAGCAGCATTTCACCGAGCCGCCGCCGCGCTATAGCGAGGCGACATTGGTCAAGCGCATGGAGGAGCTGGGCATTGGCCGACCTTCCACCTATGCCAGCGTTTTGTCGGTTTTGCGTGAGCGCGATTATGTGGTGATGGACAGAAACCGTTTCATCCCGCAAGACAAGGGGCGGCTGGTGACAGCGTTTCTTGAGAATTTCTTTGAACGCTATGTGCAATATGATTTCACCGCCGGTCTGGAAACCGACCTCGACAAAGTGTCGGACGGGCAAATGAGTTACAAAGATGTGCTGGCACGCTTTTGGTCGGATTTCCACACAACTGTCGAGCAGACTTTGGAAATGCGTAATACCGATGTCCTCGACACAATGAACGAGGTTCTCGGCACGCATATTTTCAAGGATACGGGGCAAGGCGACCCGCGCCAATGTCCCAAATGCGCTGATGGGCAATTAAGCCTGAAAACCGGCAAGTTTGGCGCTTTTGTCGGTTGCACGCGCTATCCTGAATGTCGCTTCACCCGCCAGTTTACCGGCGCGTCAGCCGAACAGGGCGATATTGAACGCATACTCGGCCAAGATCCGGAAACCGGCATGGATGTGCATATTAAAGATGGCCGCTTTGGCGCTTACATCCAGCTTGGCGAGGCGGCAGAGCAGGAAGAAAAGCCCAAACGCGCTGGCATCCCCAAGGGCAAGACACCGGCGGAGATGACGCTGGATTATGCCTTGCTGCTTTTATCCTTGCCGCGCAATATCGGCCCGCATCCGGAAACCGGCGATATGATTACCGCCGATATTGGCCGCTATGGGCCTTATGTGAAGGCCGGTAAAATGTCGGCCAGTTTGGAAACGCCCGATGAAGTGTTTGAGATTGGCGTTAACCGCGCCGTTACGGTTCTCGCCGAGCGCAAAGCCAAGGGCGGCGCGCGCGCAGCTGGTGGCAGTGTGATTAAGGAACTTGGCGAACATCCCGATGATGGCAAACCGGTGCGCGTGCTGGATGGTCGTTTCGGGCCTTATGTCAAATATGACAAAGTCAATGCCACAATTCCCAAGGATGAAGCCCCCGAATCCATTACCTTGGAACGCGGATTGGAACTGATTGCCGCGCGCATTGCCAAAGGCACGACCAAAAAACCGGCGCGTAAGAAAGCCGCCGCCAAGCGCAAGACCGGCTAGGGAGCATTGATTGGCGGATATTCCGACGCGCGAAGCTATTTTGGAGTTTGTGAACGCGCAAAATGGCAAAGTCGGCAAGCGGGAAATCGCCCGTGCTTTCCATATTAAAGGCGCCGACCGTATCGGCTTGAAACAATTATTGCGGGAAATGGCTGCCGAAGGCTTGCTTGAAGGCGCGCGCAAATCCGGCATGCGCCTGCCCGGTGAATTGCCGCCCGTATGCGTTGTGCGCGTGACCGGCCAGACCAAAAGCGGGCGGCTTATCGCTCATGCGATACAGGAAGGCACGCTGCTTGACGGGCCTGACCATGCCATTATTTACATTGACGAAAAGCCCCCGCGCGGACGCATAAGGGTGCGTAGCCCCGCCCTTCTGCCCGGTGACACGGCACTGGCGCGGCTAACCGATAAATCGCGTGACACGCAAGATAGAGATGGTGCGTCGCGGCCGGTCTATCAGGCGCGTATCATCCGGCAGTTAAATGAAAGCGGCGGCACGGTGATTGGCGTGATGCGCGAACACGCCGATGGCTGGTGGCTGGAGCCGGTCGATAGGCGCGAGCGCTATGGCTATAAAATCCCCGACGCCCACACAGCCGCAAATGGCGATGTGGTGGTCGGTGAAAAAATCGCGGCGCGGCGCAGCGGCCCGAAAATGGCGAAAGTCATTGAAAATATCGGCAAATCCGATGCCCCCAATGTGTTTTCGCTTATCTCAATCGCCGAACAGGGTCTGCCGACGCATTTTCCCGACACAGTGCTGGGCGAGGCGGCAGCCGTTGAGGAGGCAGACTTTACCGGGCGCGAAGACTTGACCGGCCTGCCCTTTGTTACCATTGACCCGGCTGATGCGCGCGACCATGACGATGCGGTTTATGCCGAAGCCGACACTGACCCCGACAATGCGGGCGGGCATATTGTCTGGGTGGCGATTGCCGATGTCGCCGCCTATGTGACGCCGGGCAGCGCGATGGACAGCGAAGCCGCCAAGCGCGGCAATTCGGTCTATATGCCCGACCGTGTCGTGCCGATGCTGCCCGAACGCCTATCCACTGATTTATGTTCGCTGCGCGAAGGCGAAACCCGCCCCTGCATGGCATTGCGTATGGTGATAGGGGCTGATGGGCGCAAAAAAACACACAGCTTTCACCGCGCCATGATGCGCTCGGCGGCGCGGTTGAGCTACGGCCAAGCGCAAACCGCCTTTGACAGTTTTGAGGCTGGCAATGAAGCTGCCACGCCGGATGTCGCCGACGCCATATTGCCCATTTTGCAGGATTTATGGCGCGCTTATCAATGCATGGCAGAAGCCCGCGACGCCCGCGCACCCTTGCTGATTAACCGGCCTGAAAGGCGTATTGAACTGAATGACAAGGGCAAAATTACCCGCATCTATACCCCGCCGCAGCTTGAAGCCAACCGGCTGATTGAGGAAATGATGGTGACGGCCAATGTCTGCGCCGCGCAAACATTGGAAAAACACAAATGCCCGCTGATTTACCGGATTCACGATTCACCCGACCCGGAGCGCGTGCGCGCCCTGTCGGATTTCATCAGACCATTGGGCGTGCGCCTCAATCTCGGTGAAAATCTGCTGCCGCGCCTGTTCAATAATGTCATGCAACGCGCCGAAGCGGGCGGCCATCACCCAACCATTTCCGAAGCGGTTTTACGCACCCAAGCCCAAGCCGTTTACCATACGCAGAATATCGGCCATTTCGGGCTTAATCTTGGCCGCTATGCCCATTTCACTTCGCCAATTCGTCGCTATGCCGATTTGACCGTGCATCGCGCGCTTATCCGCGCATTGAAACTTGGCCCCAAACCGTCGCATGACGGTCAGTCGGATGGCGAGCAAGCGCGTCTGCAAAATATCGCCGAGGCGGTATCAGCGACGGAAAGGCGCGCCATGCTGGCCGAGCGCACGGCAGCCGACCGCTATTTGTCGGCCTATATGGCCAAGCGTCAGGGCGAGCAATTTACAGGGCGGATTTCCGGCCTGTCGCGCGCCGGTCTGTTTGTCAAACTTGACGATAGCGGTGCCGATGGGCTCGTGCCAATGGCGCAGCTTGGCGCGGAACGGTTTTTTGTCGATGATGACAAAATGAGCCTGACCGGCGGCACAACCGGCCTGACATTCCGGCTCGGCGATGAGGTTGAGATTTGTCTGGAAGAAGCCATGCCGATACAGGGCGGCTTGTTGTTTTCATTGGTTGACGGTGGCACTATTGACCGGTCAGGCGGCGGCAAGCGCCGCACCAGCGGCCACCCGCGCAGCCGTCGCGCCGCGCTGAAGCCGGGGCGCAAAAAGGGGAGACGCCGGTGACAATAGAAACGCTTATGCAAGAAAAGCGTCCCGTTCGACCAGCCATGTGGCGCGGTGCGCGCGGCCATTGTCCGGCCTGCAATGCGCCCGCCGCCATGTTTCGCGCCTATTTGAAAATCAGCGACACATGCCATGCCTGTGGCTTGCATCTTGGCGGCCATGAAGCCGACGACGCCCCGCCCTATTTCACAATTTTTATTGTCGGCCATGTGATAATACCGGTCGCGCTGATTGTGGAGCGCGCTTATGCGCCGCCGCTTTATATTCATGCGATTTTGTTTTGCGTGTTATCAGTGATTGTCAGCCTTGTATCGCTGCCGATTGTCAAAGGTGCTATTGTTGGCCTGCAATGGGCTTTGCGTATGCATGGCTTCGCGCATGACCAAAATGCGCGACAGGGAGACGGGGGAGAAAATGAGTAAACATTCAAAGCTGAAACGCTATGGCAATACGCCGACACAGCCCGGCGAATATCGTGACGACAATGCCAAAGCCGTGCGCCCCAGAGAAGCGGCAACGCTGATAATTGTGCGCCAAGCCAAGACACCGAAAATCCTGATGGGCAAGCGCGCCGCCAGCCATAAGTTCATGCCGAACAAGTTTGTCTTTCCCGGCGGGCGGCTTGACCTGATTGACCAACGCCTCAATCTGCAACAAGAGCTGCCAAAGCCGGTGATGCAAAGGCTCCGCCGCGAGACGCGCAAAAACGTCAGCGACAATAAATTGCGCGGGCTGGCATTGGCCGCGATTCGTGAAACTTTTGAGGAGACCGGCCTGATTGTCGGCACGCCGCAAGGCGACCTACCAAATACCGGCCATACGGGCTGGCAACGCTATTTCGCCCATGGCGTCACCCCGCCTTTGCAGGATATTGATTTCATCGCCCGCGCGATTACCCCGACCTATCGTACAAGGCGGTTTGATACGCGGTTTTTCATGGTGCATGACGAACATATCTTCACCGATCCGGAGGATACGCGCAACGCATCGGGCGAATTGCTTGATTTGCACTGGCTGACCCTGAAACAGGCGCGCGAGTTGGATTTGCCGGCAATAACCCGCATGGTTTTGGATATTGTAGAGCAACGCCTCGCCCGCCCGCGCGCCGAGCAAATGAAAATGGCCGCGCCCTTTGTCCGCTTCGCGCGGGGCAAGTCCATCATCAGCGACCTGTGACGGCAAAAAACTTGACATGACCTGTCAAATGCCTATTTTGCAGCGCAAATGAGATATTGAGGATGTGAGCAATGGCCAAGCCAACCACAGTTAAAATCAAGCTGGAAAGCACGGCAGGAACCGGGTTTTTCTATGTGACCAAGAAAAATGCGCGCACCATGACCGATAAAATGGTCGTGCGTAAATATGACCCGGTGGCGCGCAAGCATGTCGAGTTCAAGGAAGCCAAAATCAAATAGCCGGAATATCGAGCTGAATTGGGAAAAGCGCGCCGTCAGGGGCGCTTTTTTATTGCCGAATGTCGGGAGTCAGCTAGTTTTACCGGCAGGATGGTGCTGATGAACGCGGAACAGGCTCAAATTATGGCATTGCAGGCGCTGGCTTATCTGGCAGCCGACAGTGAGCAAATGGATCGCTTTGCCGCGCTGTCGGGCATGGGGCCAAGCGATATTATGGAGCGCGCCGCCGACCCTGAATTGCTGGCCGGTGTGATGGATTTCCTGCTGTCAGATGAAGCCCTGTTGACCGATTTTTGCGACGCGCATGACTTGGCACCGGAAACACCGGCACTGGCACGACAATCCCTGCCCGGCGGGGCCCTACCTCATTGGACATAAGAGGCGCATTGGACATAAAAGGCGCATTGGACATAAGAGGCGCATTGGAGATAAGCGCGGCACAAGATATGAAAGAGTAAATAGAGACATGCAGCAACAGCCCCATCCCGATATTTTGGTGCAATTGGAAACGCTGACCATTGACCCGAAACGTCCGCTTATCATCAGTGATGCCGATGAGGTGCTGCTGCGCTTTATGGCGCGGTTGGAACATTATCTCGACCAGCAGGGCTTGTGGATTGACCTGAATAATTTCGCCATTTCCGGCAATATCAAATCCAAATCCGATAATCAGCCGGTTGAAGTGCCAAATCTGATTGACGATTTCTTCGCTGCCGAAACCTTGAATATTGAAGCGACCGACAATGCGGCCAGCACTTTGGCGCAGCTTTCCGAGCGCGCGCAAATCATTGTGCTGACCAATTTGCCCGCCGCCGCCAAACAGGCACGCATTGACAATCTGAGCCGTCACGGCATGGATTATCCGGTGATTGTCGGCTCCGGTCTTAAAGGCCCTGCCGTGGCCTGGTTGACCCGCCATATTGACGCGCCGGTGTTTTTCCTCGACGATATCCCGCATAATATAGACAGCGTGGCCGAATGTGCGCCCCATGTTCACCGCATCCATTTTATTGCCGACCCGCGACTGGCCGGTCTGATTGGGGCGGCCAAAGGGGCATCGGCGCGCATTGACGCATGGCATGAGGCGCATGACTGGATTTCCGAAAAAATCAGCCATTTCGAAGCCAATGGAGACCAACAACCCCTTTCCTGACCAGCGCGGCTTTAACGGCCTGTGCCGCGACTGTTTTGCCTTGCAGCAAGTCGCCGCCCCTGCCCGCGCGCGCTGTCGCCAATGCGGCTCGCCGCGCATGATTGTGCATGATGCGCTGGCTCAGCTCGGCATTGCCCATCTTGATTGCGATGCGTTTTATGCGTCGGTTGAAAAGCGCGACAATCCCGACCTCAATGACAAGCCGGTGATTATTGGCGGCGGGCGGCGCGGTGTTGTTTCCACTTGTTGTTATATTGCCCGTATTCACGGCGTCCATTCGGCCATGCCCATGTTCAAAGCGCTGAAAGCCTGCCCTGATGCGGTGGTCATTAAACCCGATATGGACAAATATACGCACATAGGCAAACAAGTGCGCGCGCTTATGAAGGAATTGACGCCCTTGGTGGAGCCGCTTTCCATTGACGAAGCCTTTATGGATTTGCGCGGCACGGAGCGCCTGCATCATGGCACACCGGCTGAAAGCCTTGTGCGCCTGACGCAACGCATTGAAAGCGAGATTGGCATTACCGTCTCGATTGGTCTCAGCCATAATAAGTTTTTGGCAAAGCTGGCCTCGGATTTGAACAAGCCGCGCGGCTTTTCGGTAATTGGCGAAACTGAAACCCTGTCTTTTCTGGCCGGTCTGCCGGTCAGTGCCATTTGGGGTGTCGGCAAGGCCATGCAGGAAAAACTGTCGCGCGACGGCATTCGCACCATCGCACAATTGCAGAAAATACCCGATGTCGAGCTGGCGCGCCGCTATGACAGTCTCGGCCTCCGGCTGGGGCAATTGGCGCGCGGCGAAGACCGGCGCAAAGTGCAGCCATCCAGCCCGGCCAAAAGTATTTCCAGCGAAACCACTTTTCAGGAAGATTTGCGCGACCGGGCAGCGCTTGAAAAACATTTATGGCGCTTGAGCGAACGCACCGCCTCGCGCTGCAAAGCCAAGCAAAAAGCGGGCAAAACCATTGTGCTGAAGCTGAAAACCGACCGTTTCACCACGCTGACGCGCAATCGCGCTTTGCCTGACCCGACCCAGCTTGCCGATATTATTTTCCAGACCGGTCAAATGCTTCTGGCGCAAGTGTTGGATGAGCGCAAAGACACCGCCTTTCGTCTTATCGGCATTGGCGTTGCCCAGCTTGTTGATGCCGATATGGCCGACCCGCCCGATTTGGCTGACCCTGACAAATCGCGCCGCAAAGCCGCCGAGCAGGCAATGGATGATTTGCGCGACAAATTTGGCAAGGATGCCATTAAAAAGGGCAGAAGCCTGTAAACGCGCGCTTTTTCCCCTATGATGGCTTGACAAAAGCCGCGCGCAGACCAGTTCATGGCATAACAGGAGACAGATTCATGAAACGAGCCGACATAGAACGCAAGCTGGAAGATATCGGCCTTGTTCTGCCGCTGGCCAACACCGCCTTTGGCGCTTATCTGCCTTATCTGGTCAGCGGTTCCTATCTGATGGTCTCCGGTCAGGGGCCGGTGCTGGCTGCCGGTGGGTCAATTACCGGCAGGCTGGGTGACGGGCTGGAGATTGAAGATGGCAGCCGCGCCGCGCAACTTGCCGCGCTGAACATAATCGCGCAAATGGATGTCGCGCTGAATGGTGATTTCTCGCGCGTGCGGCAATTCGTCAAGCTGACCGGCTATGTCAATTCAATGCCCGATTTCACCCATCAACCGGCAGTGATTAACGGCGCTTCGGAATTGCTGGTCACGCTGTTTGGTGATGCCGGTCGCCATGCCCGCGCGGCGGTTGGTGTCGCCGCTTTGCCAATGGGCTGGGCGGTTGAAATCGACGCCATGATTGAAATCACACCTGCCAGCGATGAGACGCAAGCGTGAGCCAAACTGCCAATGACACGGCCATAAGCCTGCGCGTGCTGGCTGATTTATCGCAAATATCGGCGGACGCATGGGACGCTTGCGCCAACCCGCCCGATTTTGCCTATAATCCTTTTATCGCTCATGCCTTTCTGAGTGCCTTGCAGGATAGTGGCTCGGCAACCGCCGATACCGGTTGGCTGGGGCAGCATTTGGTTTTGGAAGATGCGGCAGGCGCGGTGCAGGCGGTGATGCCGCTTTATCTGAAAAATCACAGCCAAGGGGAATATATTTTCGATTATGGCTGGGCCGATGCTTTTCACCGCGCCGGTGGGCGTTATTACCCCAAGCTGTTATCGGCCGTGCCATTCACACCGGCCGGTGGTCGCCGTTTGCTGGTCAAGCCGGGGCCGGATGCTGAAAACCATGAAACCAATTTGCTGGCCGGTGCGCTGACATTGATGGAAAAACTCGATGCCTCCTCCCTGCATATCAATTTCTTGCCGGAAGACGAATGGAGACGGCTTGGCGATAAGGGCTTATTGCGCCGCACTGACCAACAATTTCACTGGCTCAATCAGGGCTATGGCAGTTTTGATGACTTCCTTGCCTCGCTGGCGTCGCGCAAGCGCAAAAATCTGAAAAAAGAGCGCGCCCGTGCGCTGGAAAACAGCATTGAGGTTGAATGGCTGACCGGCAGCGATTTGACCGAAGCGCATTGGGATGCGTTTTTCCATTTCTACATGGATACCGGCAATCGCAAATGGGGAACGCCCTATCTGACCCGACCGTTTTTCTCACTGGTGCAAGAACGCATGGCTGAGCAAACCTTGCTTATCATGGCGCGGCGCGAAGGCCGATATATAGCAGGCGCGTTGAATTTTATCGGCGGCGACACGCTTTATGGCCGCAATTGGGGCTGTCTGGAAGACCACCCGTTCCTGCATTTCGAGCTGTGCTATTATCAGGCGATAGACTTTGCCATTGCGCGCGGTCTGGCGCGGGTGGAAGCGGGCGCGCAAGGCACACATAAGCTGGCGCGCGGCTATGCCCCGCATCATATTTATTCCGCCCATCACATCGCCCATGAGGGCTTGCGCGACGCGGTGGCGCATTATCTTGACGGCGAGCGCGATTATGTTGACCGCGAAATAGAGGCGCTTGGTCGGCATACACCGTTCCGGCGTCCGCAAAACTAGCCCGTCACACAATCTCGAAATCAGTCATGGTCAGGGCTGTGGTGTAATCTTCCAGCACCATGACAATCACATCATCACTGGTGGTGACTGTATTGTTTTTCCAGTAAATCACCGTGTCATTTGTGCCG
>JAYPAN010000011.1:10478-15629 GCA_038123715.1 Rhodobiaceae bacterium
TGGTGGTGTTCGTCCAGCGAATATCGGCAGCATTTTGCAAAGCCGTCAGCGTGGTTTCATTGCCATTCGCCGTATCAATGCGTATTTTGTCACCGGAAGCAAAGTCTGTCACCGCATCTTTGCCGCGTGCGGCACTGCCCAATTCAAGCACAAAACAGTCATCGCCCGCGCCCCCTTCCAGCACATCTTCGCCGGACTGGCCGTAAAGCATGTCATCGCCCGCATCGCCAACCAGCCGGTCATCGCCTTCCTCGCCATGCAGCGCGTCATCACCGGCGCCGCCGCGCAGCTTGTCATTGCCCATGCCGCCATTAAATGTGTCATTGCCCGCGCCACCGGCTATATGGTCATTGCCGCTTGAGCCGTGCCAATCCAGTTTTCTGTCAGAGCCGGACAGCGTGGTATCTGGGCCATATTGCCGCCATTGACGCGCTTGCCTATCATTTTGGCTGTCATTGTCATTGCGGTTCCTGTCGCGGTCGTTTCGGTCATCGCTTGCGCGGCTGCGGTCGAGCATCCACCAAATACACTGATAGAGGCTTGCCAGCCCGCCCGCTATTGTGAACAATAGAAACCGGTTTCACCCCACATATAAAGGGAGGCTTTCATGCAACTTCAAGATGCCTATGATGACAATAATATCTTCGCCAAAATCCTGCGCGGCGACATGCCCTGCATCAAAGTCTATGAAGATGACGCGACGCTGGCCTTTATGGATATTATGCCGCAAGCGCCGGGTCATGTTCTTGTTATTCCCAAAGAGGCGGCAACCAATTTTTTAACCCTTTCTTCTGCCGCCGCCGAGGCCACCATCAAAACCGCGCATAAGCTCGCCCCTGCCGTGCAACGCGCGGTCAATGCGCCGGGCTTTATGCTCGCCCAGCTTAACGGGTCAGCCGCCGGCCAAACCGTGCCGCATTATCATTTGCACATTATCCCGCGCCGGGACGGCCTTGAAATGGCTCTGCATGCGCGCGACATGGCCGATATGGACGCACTTTCCGAACTGGCCGAAAAGATACGCGCCGAGCTGTAACCTGTCTTTACTCTAACCCAACTCTAACCGATAGCGGTTAACTTACCGTTTCGTCGGCTTTTGCAACCTTGCCGCCCGGCTTGTCATTTTTGAACTTGAAGCCGAGTTTTTTGTTGCGCCCCAATGTCACTTCGACAATGCCGCCATTTTTCAGCTTGCCGAATAATAATTCTTCTGCCAGCGGCTTTTTCACATTTTCCTGTATCACCCGCGCCATAGGTCGCGCGCCCATTTGCGGGTCATAACCGGTGGCGACCAGCCAATCCATTGCCGGTTTTGATACGGTAATCATCACATTGCGGTCGGCAAGCTGGGTTTCCAACTCAAGAATGAATTTCTCAACCACGCGGACAACCACTTCTTCGGGCAGATTGCCAAACTGCACAACCGAATCCAGCCGATTGCGGAACTCCGGCGTAAACATGCGGTTTATCGCCTCCAAATCTTCACCTTCACGCCGCGCCCGGCCAAAGCCGATAGGTTCCTTCGCCATATCGGCGGCGCCGGCATTGGTGGTCATGATAAGAATGACATTGCGGAAATCGACTTTGCGGCCATTGGCGTCGGTCAGACTGCCATGATCCATCACCTGCAACAGCACATTGAACAAATCGGGATGGGCTTTTTCAATCTCATCGAGCAGCAAGACGCAATGCGGATTCTGGTCAACGCCATCGGTCAGCAAGCCGCCCTGGTCATAGCCGACATAGCCGGGCGGTGCGCCAAGCAGGCGCGAGACTGTATGGCGCTCCATATATTCCGACATATCAAAGCGCAGCAATTCAACGCCCATGATAGAGGCAAGCTGGCGCGCCACTTCGGTTTTGCCGACACCGGTCGGGCCGGAAAACAAATAGCTGCCTATCGGCTTGTCGGCCTCGCGCAATCCGGCACGCGACAATTTTATCGACGATGACAGCGCGTCAATCGCCGCATCCTGACCGAACACAACCCGCTTCAGCGACACATCAAGACTGCGTAATTTCTCCGTATCATCTTTGGACACGGTTTTCGGGGGAATCCGCGCCATTGTCGCAATGACATTTTCAATATCCTTGACGCTGATTGTTTTCTTGCGCTTGGAGACGGGCAGCAATTTCTGGGATGCGCCAACCTCGTCAATCACATCAATCGCCTTGTCGGGCAATTTACGCTCGGCCATATAGCGCGCCGACAATTCAACCGCTGTTTTCAGCGCGTCATTTGTGTAACGCACTTGGTGGAACTCTTCGAAGGAAGTTTTCAACCCTTGCAGGATTTTGATGCTGTCGCCAACGCTGGGTTCGACCACATCAATTTTCTGAAAGCGGCGCGCCAGCGCGCGGTCTTTTTCAAAATGCTGGCGGAACTCTTTATAAGTGGTTGACCCCATGCAGCGCAGGCCGCCATTTTGCAAGGCCGGTTTCAGCAAATTGGAGGCATCCATCGCCCCGCCGGAGGTTGCGCCCGCGCCTATGACAGTGTGTATCTCATCAATAAACAACACTGCCTCCGGCATTTCTTCCAATTCAGCCATGACCTGCTTGAGACGCTCCTCAAAGTCACCGCGATAGCGTGTGCCAGCCAGCAAAACGCCCATATCGAGCGAGAAAATCACATTATCCTGCAATATCTCCGGCACATCGCCTTCGATAATTTTGCGCGCCAGCCCTTCGGCAATAGCGGTTTTCCCGACACCGGGGTCACCGACCAATAGCGGGTTGTTTTTATTGCGCCGACATAAAATCTGAATGGCGCGTGCCACTTCACGGCTGCGGCCAATCAGCGGGTCAACGCGACCCTTGCGCGCCTTTTCATTGAGATTGACGCAATAGGCGGCCAATGCTTCACCTTCGGCGGCAATGTCACTGCCTTCATCTTCACCTTCAGCACCGGTGACCCGGCGAGTTTCGGATTTACCAGGCTTTTTGGCAACGCCATGCGAAATGAAATTCACCGCATCATAGCGGGTCATTTCCTGCTCTTGCAGAAAATAGGCGGCATGGCTCTCGCGCTCGGCAAACATGGCGACAAGCACATTAGCGCCGGTCACTTCATCGCGGCCTGAGGATTGCACATGAATGGCGGCGCGCTGGATGACACGCTGAAAACCGGCTGTCGGTTTGCTGTCCTCGCCATCATCGACAATCAGACCGGTCAGCTCATTGTCGATATAATTGGTCAAATTGCGCTGCAAAGTGGAAACATCCACCCCGCATGCCTCCATCACCGCCAGCGCTTCCGGGTCATGGGTCAGAGCCAAAAGTAAATGCTCAAGCGTCGAAAACTCGTGGTGACGCTCATTGGCCAGCACCAATGCGCGATGCAGTCCGTCTTCCAGTTCTTTTGAAAATGCAGGCACGATATGGCTCCTTCTGACTTGTCTGACCTAATCTTTTTCCATTGTGCATTGAAGCGGATGATCATGCTGCCTTGCAAGGTCCATCACCTGCGAAACTTTCGTTTCCGCGACTTCATAGGTAAATACGCCACATATGCCGACGCCGTTTTGATGCACATGCAGCATTATGCGGGTTGATTCTTCCGCGCTCTTGGAAAAAAAACGCTGCAAGACATAAACAACGAACTCCATCGGCGTGTAGTCATCATTGAGCAGCAGCACTTTATACATTGACGGCTTTTTGGTTTTGGTGCGCGTCAGCGTGACCGTGCCGGACTCGCGGTCGGGCGGCTGACCCTGCTCGCTGCCTGATGCCTTGATTGTTCTGTCCAAGCCCATCAACTGATTCATTCTCCTATTTGGCCTGTTTGGCCTCATTTTTGCAACCCTGTGCAAGAAAAGGATACACACAATGTAGGTTAGGACTTTATTAACGCAAGCCCGTCTTGATAAGGTTCTGCTTAAGGAGTGATTCATTTTGGCACATAAAAATATGAAAAAACAACAGCCTGACGCGGCATTTGGGCGGTTTTGTCGGGGTTTTTCGCCGCTTGCCAGCCTGCTCGGTATTTGCCTGACTTTGGCCGCATTGACCATTATGTCGCACAGCGCGCAGGCCGCGCCGCCCTATGCCTCCATTGTTATTGACGCCCATAATGGGCGCATTTTGCAGGCGCATCGCGCCGAGCAGTCGCGCCATCCGGCCTCTCTCAGCAAATTGATGACGCTTTATCTGATGTTTCAGGATATTGAGAATGGTCGGTTAAAGCCCGACACGAAAATCAAAATATCCCATAATGCCGCGGCGCAGCCGGCCAGCCGCTTGGGCTTGCGCGCAGGCGATACGATTACCGCCCGCGAAGCCGTGCGCGCGCTGATTGTTAAATCGGCCAATGATGTCGCCACGGCTGTCGCCGAGCATATGGCCGGGTCTGAGAAAAAATTCGCCCGCGAAATGACCCGCAAAGCACGCCAATTGAGCATGTTTGACACGGTTTTTGTTAATGCCTCCGGCCTGCATAATAAACGCCAGAAAACAACCGCGCGCGATATGGCAAGACTGGCAGCGCGTCTGCTCAAACGCTTTCCGCATTTTGAACCGTTCTGGAACACGCGCTATTTCGACCATGATGGCAACCGCTATTACAGCCATAACCGGCTGCTTGGCCGCCTGCCCGGCGCGATTGGCATGAAAACCGGCTATATTCGCGCGGCAGGCTATAATATCGCCTCGGTTGTGGAGCGTGGCGGGCGTCGGGTGATTGCCGTTGTGATTGGGGGACGCTCGGTTGCCGGACGCGATAACCGCGTTGTCTCACTGGTTGAACGCCATATGCGCCGCGCGTCCAAAGCCTATCACAAATCCGGTATTTCCAAGCGCCAACACAGGCTGGCCGCCGCTTGGGGGGCAACGCCACAGGCCGTCAACAAAGCCAATCGTGCAGCACGGGCAGAAGAGGCACGCGCTTGGCAAATTCAAGTTGGCGCTTATCGTGCCGCCGCCTCGGCGCATTCGCGTCTCGCCCATGTGCGCGGCGCGACCGGTGCCACTTTGGCCGCCGCCAAGCCGGTAACAGACAAATCTGAGCGCAATGGCGAAGCCATTTACCGCGCCCGTTTTGCCAATCTGTCGCAAGCGCAAGCCTATAATGTGTGCGATATGCTGAAAGCGGCGCAGGCTGGCAGAAGTGCGGCTTGCGTGCCTATCGCGCCCTAATCGTCAAGCGCCCTAATC
>JAYPAN010000011.1:15729-50459 GCA_038123715.1 Rhodobiaceae bacterium
GCGCCCTAATCGTCAAGCGCCCTAATCATCAAGTAAAGTCTCGCGCGCTTTATTGAGTTGCGCCGCCAGCCAATCCGTGCCGCCACGGTCTGGGTGATTTTTGACAATCAATTCCCGATAGGCTGCTTCAATCGCGGCGCGGTCAGCGCCTTCTTCAAGCCCCAATATCTGCAAAGCCTCGGCGCGGCTCATCGGGCCATTCATCGGCTCTTTGCCCTGCCCGTTTGCGCTAAACGCCGGTGTCGCCGCTTGCCAGACGCGCCATACCCGCACCAGCCAGAGCAACACAAACCCCAAGGGCGCGGCCAATTGATAGCGACCGGCAAAGGCCAGAAATATCATGCCCAGGCTGACCGTCACAAAGCCGACAATCAGCAATAAACGGCGCAAGGCACTGGCCGTCATCCGCGCCAGCGTTGACAGCAACACATACAGCCCAAGAAAGGCCAGCGCCCCAAGCAGCAGATAAAACATTATAAAGTAACGCCCGGCAGGTTGAGCGCCGTCACCAAGGCTCTGATTTCGGCACGCGCCGCAACATGCGACATGGTCAGGCTGGCATTGGCCTCATCTTGAGTTAAATCCAGCAAAGTGATGCCGGCCGGATACATTTCGCGGAACACCACGCGTTCCGACAGGCCGGGCGCCAATCGGAAGCCGAGCCGTTTCGACAATTCTTCCAGCGCCACTTCAACCCGTTTGCGGTTTTTGGCGTGAATATGACCGGTGCGATTGCGTATCACGACCCAGTCAATGCTTGCGCCATCCGCCTTGGCGCGCGCCTGCCGACATGACCAGACCATTTCGGAATAAATGCTTGGGCTTTTAATCGACAAATCATCGGCATCGACTTTCGCCAGCAGGTCGAAATCGACAAAGCTTTCATTTATCGGCGTCACCAGCGTATCGGCGCTGGCATGGCCGAGCCGCGAGACATAAGTGTCGGAGCCGGGGCAATCAATTACGATAAAATCATGCTGCGGGCGCAATTCGGCCATTGCACGAGCAAATGTGTCGCTTTCCTGATTGTGCCGGTAATCCAAATCATTGCCGGTCACCGCCTCAATCTCAATATGGGTCGGCATGGGCATATCCCGACGCCCAATCCAATTGCGCCGGTTTTCCAGATAATTGGTAAAGCTGCGCTGGCGCACATCAAGGTCAAGCGTGGCAACGCGCTTGCCTTCGGCCAGCAAGGCAGCGGCAATATGCATGGAGGTGGTGGTTTTGCCCGAACCGCCTTTTTCATTGCCGACAACAATCACATGCGCGCCACTCCCCAACCCGCTTTCCACTGTCGGTTTCAAATCATCGCCGGGGGTTTGTTCATCCACCTTGTCAGCCTCCTGTGTTTTGAGAAATATACAACCGATTCCGGTTTTTGACTGCAAATTTGCGGCAATATGTGTAAGTTCGCGGCAATAGGACATGACAGGTCGTCCGGAGAGTTTGATGGATTTAACCGGCAAAAAATTGCTGCTGACCGGCGCCAATGGCGGGCTTGGCCGCTCTATTGGCGAAAAACTATGCGCCAATGGCGCGACTTTGGCCTTATGCGAAAAAAACGAGGCTCTGGCGCAGCAGGCGTTTGACGCTTTGCCGGAAGCCTTGCAGGCGCGCGCCCATGCCTTTGCCGGTGATTTGGCCGATGCCCCACAAATTGCCGATATGGTCGCGCAGGCTGCCCAACAGCTTGGCGGGTTGGACGGGGTGGTCAATAATGCCGCCATGCTGGCTTCTGACGATGGCGACCCGATAGCCACGCCGCTGGCAAGCTGGCAAGACACGCTGAATGTCAATCTGACCGGCGCATTTCTGGTCTATAAACATGCTTTGCCGCTTTTGCTGGAAGCCGGTGGCGGCAGCCTTGTTACCCTGTCCTCGGTTGTGGCGCATAGCGCCTCTGCCGTGCCGCAAATCGCCTATACCACCTCCAAAGGTGCGCTGGAAGCGATGACACGCGAGATTGCCGTCACCTATGCACGCGACAATATCCGCGCCAATTGCGTCGCTCCCGGGCCGGTGCTGACCGAGCGCACGCAGCATTATTTCGACAGTGATGATAAATGGCTCAAGCGGCGCAAGCATATTCCCATGGGGCGGCTTGGCCAACCCGATGAAGTGGCAGGGCTTGTCTGTTTCCTCCTGTCAGACGCGGCAGGCTGGCAGACCGGTGGCATTTACCGCGTTGATGGCGGCATTTCAGCCGCCTATTTGGTCGATGACCGCAATGGTGCCGATACACCATGAACCAAAACCAGCTTGACCAAGACCGGATTGATATTATCAGCCCGATTGACGGGCAGGTCTTTGCATCCCGCAAGCTGGCCGACGGCGCTGAGATTGAACAGGCGCTGGCGGCGGCGCAAAAAGCCCAAAAACATTGGCAAAGCACCAATATCGCTGACCGCAAAGCGATTATCGACACTATGCTCACCCATTTCCGCGCACAGGAAGCCGAGCTTGTGCCGGAATTGGCGCGCATGATGGGTCGACCCGTGCGTTTTGGGGGCGGTGAAATAAATGGCTATTGCGAGCGCGCAAGCCATATGGCCGAGTGTGCCGAAACCGCTTTGGCCGATATTGTGCTGCCGGAAAAGGCCGGATTTGACCGCCATATCAGCCGCCGCCCGCTGGGCGTTGTGCTGGTTATTGCGGCGTGGAATTACCCCTATCTGATTGCCGTGAATTCGATTGCCCCTGCTCTTCTGGCCGGTAATGCGGTGATTTTGAAACATGCTGCGCAAACCCTGCCCGCCGCGACACGCATGGTGCGCGCATTTCAGCAGGCCGGATTGCCGGAAGGTTTGTTAACGCATCTTGTGGTCAGCCATGCCCAAACCGCCGACATAATTGCCGACAACCGCATTGCCCATGTCAATTTCACCGGCTCGGTCGCAGGCGGGCGCGCCATTCAGGCCGCCGCGCGCGGACGCTTTATCGGTGTCGGTCTTGAACTCGGCGGCAAAGACCCCGCCTATGTGCGCGCCGATGCTGATTTACCGGCCACCGCCGCTGCTTTGGTCGATGGCAGTTTTTTCAATTCCGGCCAGTCCTGTTGCGGCATTGAACGGATTTATGCCGATGCGCGCATTTATGATGCGCTGCTTGACCTGATGCGCGCCGAAACCGAAGCCTATATTTTGGGCGACCCGCTAAATGCTGACACGACACTGGGGCCAATGGTCAGCGCCGATGCCGCCAATGGGCTGCGCGCGCAAATTAAAGCGGCGCAAGCGATGGGCGCAAGCGGGCTGATAGACCGCAAAGATTTTGCCGCCGACCAAGACGGCAATGCCTATTGCGCGCCGCAAATACTGGTCAATGTTTCGCATGATATGGCGATTATGCGCGAGGAAAGTTTCGGGCCTATTGTCGGCGTGATGAAAACCGACAGTGACGAAGCGGCGTTGGCACTGGTCAATGACAGCGCCTTTGGGCTGACCGCCTCAATCTGGACAAGCGATATGGAGGTCGGTCGCAGGCTGGCTCCGCAAATTGAGACCGGCACAGTATTTGTCAATCGCTGCGATTATCTTGACCCCGGCCTTGCCTGGACGGGCATTGGCGATAGCGGACGCGGCGCAACCCTGTCACAAATCGGCTTTGAGCAACTCACCCGCCCGATGAGTTTTCATATTAAACATAATGTCTGAGCCGGAGATGATGCAGATGAGCGCACCGGATATTTTTCGCACTGTTTCCGATATGCGCGAAGCCGTCGCGGCTTGGAAAGCGCAAGGGCTGAAAGTGGGTTTGGTGCCGACAATGGGGTCGCTGCATGACGGGCATTTGTCGCTGGTCAATAAAATGGCGCGTCATGCCGACCGGCTGATTGTGTCGATATTTGTGAACCCAACACAATTTGCCGCGCATGAAGACCTCGACACTTATCCGCGTCAGGAGGCGGCGGATATTGCCGCATTGGCGCAAACCGGCGCGGCGCAAGAGGCCAGACTCGCCGTCTATATGCCCAGTGTTGCGGAAATATACCCGACCGGTTTTGCCACTTCGATAAATGTCGGCGGCGTGGCCGATGGTTTGGAAAGCGCCGAACGCCCGCATTTTTTCGGCGGGGTCGCCTTGGTGGTTCACAAGCTGTTTGCTCAATCGCAAGCCGATATCGCGATTTTCGGCGAAAAAGACTATCAGCAATTATTGGTCATCCGGCAAATGGTGCGCGACCTTGATATGCCGATAGAGATTTTGTCCGGAGCCATCATCCGCGAGGCGGACGGGTTGGCCATGTCGTCGCGCAATGCTTATTTGTCTCCCGCCCAGCGGCTTATCGCCGGACAGCTTAATCTCATTCTGGCGCAATTGGCCAATAGCAAGGACACGCCCGAAGCCGCTTCCGCCCAAGCCCATGCCGCCCTTATGGAGGCCGGTTTCAGCGCTGTTGATTATGCCTGTCTGCGCCATGCTGATACGCTGGCCGCGATACAGACCGGTGACACAGTTGCGCGCCGCGCCCTGATTGCCGCGCGGATTGGTGATATTCGCCTGCTCGACAATATGGCGGCGCGCTCATAACAGACCCAGCTCGGTCAATTCCTCGCGCAAGCCTTCCGGCATGTCTTCATCTATTTCAATATTGCTCGGCGCATCGGGCGGCGCGTCTGCCGGTTGCAAATAACGCCAGCCCTGAAACGGTCGGCGCGCCTGCAATCGTGTCGGCACAATTTGCGGGTCAAGGTGCAAATGGCAGCGCGATATGCCCGCCCCATCGACAAAAGGCTCAATATCCTCAATGCGCTGGCGCACCCGAATCTGCCGCTTGATAACCCAGTAAATTGACCCGCCCTCAAGTAAATCGGCCTGTCGCTTCGGCACCATGCGGGTTGTATGAAACACGCGCTGATAGGTGGTTTGCAAATGGTTTTGCCATTGCACCAAATCGTCAATCGAGTCCGCGCCGACGCATAATTTCACCAAATGGATGGTCATGCGCCTGACTCTAATACATTGGCCGCATATTTCCAGCCAACAGGGCGAAAAGCCCGTTGATTATCTTATTGCGCGGTCGGGCGGGTATAAATCGCAACCCGGTCGGAGGCGGTGAAATTGGCATAAAAGCCGCCGCCCAGCGCGCCGCCAATAATCACCATGCGATTGCGGAAAGCGGCATAAGCCATTTGGTGCAAGCCCTGTTTCATCGCGGGTTGCGCGACCCAACGCCCTTTGACCAGCCGCAAATGACCATCCAATACTTGCTGCCCGCCCTGGCTGTAGCCGCCAGCATAATGCAGTGCGTCATCAAGCTCAACCAGCGCACCGCCACTGGCGGCTTGCGGTAAAGCAGCAAGACGCCGCCATTTATCGGTTTTGGTGTTATAAGCCAGCACGACACGGCTGTCGCGGCCACGCGCATCTACCCCACCGGCCAGAATAATCTCATCGCCACTATGCGTCGCTGCCATATTGGCAAGTGCCAAAGGCATAGCCGCCATGCCAGTGCGCCATTCGGCCTTGGCAATATCGTAAACCAGCCCTTGTCGCGCATTTTTGCCAATGCCGCCAATCACAAAGAGCCGACCATTAACAATGAAGCTGGCATGACCCGCACGGGCGACCGGCATGGGGCGCAATTGCAGCCACAAAGCGGTTTGCGGCATATAAAGCCATAATTGACGCGACAACGCACCGCGCTGTGCGTCGCGCCCACCGGTCACAAAAACCCGACCGCCGCCTGCCGCAATGGAAAAGCGCGACAGCGCAACCGGCAAGGGCGTCAAGGGTCGCCAGCCATCGGCGCGTAAATCATAGAGTTCAAAAAAGCTTCGCATACCCGCACCAACCGCGCCCGACATGACATAAAATCCGCCATCCATTTGCGCGCCAACCGCTGCTGGCACAGCAGATGGCAAAGGCGCACCCTCGCGCCAGTCAGCCCGTGCCAGTGTCGGTGTCAGTGTCAATGCCAGTGTCGATGCCAGCAAGAGGGCGCAAAGCAAAATAAGCGCGCGACTGAAGGGCGCTGTGCAGGAAAAAGGCAATCGCAATGTCATGCGCCCTTATAGCAAAAAAATTGTGGCAAAACCGAGAAATGCGAGAAATCCGATTATATCGGTCACTGTGGTAACAAAGACTGTGGAGCTGACCGCCGGGTCAATATCGGCGCGTTGCAGCCCAAGCGGGATTAAAATACCGGCCAGTGCCGCCACCACCAGATTGACAATCATCGCCGCCGCCAAAACCACGCCAAGCCATATATCATCAAACCAGAGCGCGCCGACAATGCCGGTGACAATGGCAAAAAACAGCCCATTGACAAAACCAATCCCCAATTCGCGGTAAATTGAGCGCATCATATTAACCGCCGATAATTCCTGCGTCGCCAGGCTACGCACGGTAATCGTCAATGTCTGCGTGCCGGCATTGCCGCCCATTGAGGCAACAATCGGCATCAATACAGCCAGCGCCACCATTTGCTCAATCGAGCCGTCAAAAAAGCCGATAACAATCGAGGCCGCAATGGCGGTGAGCAAATTGAGGAACAGCCAAGACAACCGCCCGCGTGCCGCTTCCAGCACACTGTCCGATACGGCCTCATCGCCAACCCCACCGAGCAGCAGAATATCCTCGCCCGCCTCTTCCGACATGACTTCATAAACATCATCAGCCGTAATCACGCCAATCAGCCGCCGGTCTTCATCCGTCACGGCGGCGCTGACCAAATTATAGCGCTCAAACAGACGGGCGACTTCTTCCCTGTCCAATTCCGCCGGTATCAGGTGAAAATCTTCCTTGGCCAATTCCGACATATTGCGCGGTCTTTGCGCCCGCAACACTTCCGATAATTGCACCACACCAACCGGCTGATGAGTTTCATTGGTGATGAAAATCTCAAGAAATTGTGTCGGCAAATCTTCTGTGTCGCGCAGATAGTCAATGGTTTGACCAACCGACCAGAAAGGCGGCACAGCCACAAAAGCCGCCTGCATCAGGCGACCGGCACTGTCTTCGGGAAACTCAAAGGCGCGCTGCAAGGGCAGACGCTCGGAGACCGGTATCTGCTCCAGCACTTCCTCGCGCGCCTCGGTCGCCAAATCCTCCAGCACGAAAACCGCATCATCGCTGTCGAGTTCCTGCACAGTGGCGACCAGCGTTTCAATATCAATTTGTTCCAGCACTTCATCGCGCGTGTTTTCATCCAGCTCGGCAAAGACTTGCGCCGGTAAATCATTGCCAATCAATGCCATCAATGCGTGGCGGCTGTCACTGTCGAGCTTGACGATAATATCGGCCGTATCAGCCACATGCAGCGTATTGAAGCGGTCAATCAGGGCGAGGCGGTCTTCCGAACTGATCTCCGCGCGCAATTCGGCCAGCAAGGCCGCATCAACATCAGGCGCGACACCCAATTCGATTTCGTCGTCCAAATGCTGCTCCGTCTCGCTCACATCAATCTCTTTACTGGCGGAATATCCATATTTGTGAATGGGCGGGTGTGAGACCTGCAAGGTTTTGCTTGGAAAAACCCCCGCAATCGCCCTAGGATATCAGAGGTTTCGATTCGGCAAAATGTCGTTTCGGCAAAAGAAAGACATGGGAGGGAACATGTTGGATCTTATTTTTGCAGCGCTCATTGTTTATGGCATTCATTTGGGGTTGCCCAGCACAATGGCGTTATTAAGCGGTCAGGTTAATTTCGACTTTTTGGCCGGCCCGCGCGATGTGACACCAGAATTATCTGTGGCGGTTCAGCGTGCCAAGCGGGCAACGGCCAATCTTGGCGAGAGCTTGCCGATATTTCTGGCGCTGGCCATTCTGGCGATTGTTATGGGCAAGCAGGCCGGTGAAGCGGCGGCCATTTGGCTGGCCTTGCGGCTGGTCTATACACCCATTTATATTATGGGGGTCGCCCATATAAGAACGCTTGTTTGGCTCGGCTCAATTGTCTGCCTGATAATGATGGCGCTTGCGCTCGTATAAGCTGGCGCCGATATAAGCGTCGATTTGCGGCATTTGATTTGGCGCAGAGGCATGGGCGCACTTGCGCTACCAGTCAAATGCGTCCATCCATTCGGTGAAAAACGCCTCATCCTCATAGAACCAGTCAAGGTCAAGGCTGGCGTTTTTGTCTGCCTTGCCCTTTCCGGACATATGACGCGCGCCCAGCCGCACAACATTTTCGGCATCCGGTTCGTCAAACCGACGCGCGCGCAAATCCGCGCCACTGCCAACCGTCAGTTCCGACAGCTCTTCCGGTGATTTATCTTTCCTGTCATCCATAGACTGAAAATGGGGTCGCTGGCGCGTCCCGTCAAGTCAAGCGAGGTCAAACGTTCAAGCGCGTGCCGAGACCATCCAAGTCGCACTGGGAAAATGCAAGGCGTCCTGCCTGTGATAAGGCGTCAGCGCTTCGGCCAGCTTGTCGATGAGCGGCGCAGCACCGTCTTCGCCCGCCTCTTTGACAAAGGCCGAAATAATCGGATTGATACGGGCAAAGTTTTCCGCCGCCTCGCGCACTTGCTGGCCGGAAAAAAGCTGTAAATCCTGCTTATGCGGCACCAGCGCAATGTCGGAAAATCCGGCTTCTTCCAGAATGGATGTGACATAATCCGGCTCGGCAAAGGCAAACGGGCCTGGCGCGCGCGGGTCGGGTGGCGGCGGCATGTCGATAAACTCCTGCGCTGCCTGTAAGGCCACACTGTGCCAAAGATTTTCGGCCGGCATCTGCCAACAAACAAAGGCGAGGCGCGCAGCGGCTTTCAGCCCGGCATGGATATTGGTGAAACCGGTTACTGGCGCGTCAAAAAACATCACCCCAAAACGCGAAAAAGCGGCATCATAACTGTCTGCTGCCAGCTCATGCGTTTGCAAGTCGCAAGTGACAAAATCAGCATTTGCCAATCCTTCCGCCCGCAAGCGTTGGCGCGCATATTCGGTCATTGGCACGGAAATATCCGCGCCGGTAATGCGCGCGCCATCGGGCAATTGTGCGGCAATTTGCAATGTCGTTGAGCCAGTGCCACAACCAATATCCAAAACATGCTGACATGCCGCCAAATTCAAGCCTTTCAATGCTTCATCGCCCAATGGCTGCAACATGGCATCCATTTGCTGCTGATTGGCGACCCAATAGTCACCGCCAGACCCTGACCAAAACTCCGATTGCTGTTCATTTGCCATAACGCACTCCTTATATTTCAGCTCTGGTCAAGGCCGTCCAACCGACCCTGCCGCCGCCATTGTGCCAGAATATCAAAAAACGCCACTGGCCCCTCACCATAGGGCATATTGCCCCTGTGCTGATTGCCATGGCCTTCATTATTGTAATAGCCGGGCGTGCAAGCGGCCTGAAAAGCCTCTGTATCACGCGCCTTTTCAATAATTTCACCAACCCAGCTTGCCTCGGCTTTGCGGCTCGCTTCGGTGCGGGTCACATCGCGCTGTTGGGCATTGGCGACAATATAGGCCATGTGCTGACTTTGCTGATCCAGCGCATAGGTGAAATTGGCGCTGAAACCGCCCTGTGTCGGGCCATAGAAAAACGCATTGGGAAAGCCGTTAACATGCATGCCATGAAAGCTCTGCATCCCGTCTTTCCATTTATCGGAAATCGTCAGGCCGTCCGTGCCAAAAATCTGATATCCGGCGCGGCGAGCGTAATCCGTGCCAACCTCGAAACCGGTCGCAAAAATAATGCAATCCACCGGATATTCCGTATTGTCGAGCATGACGCCATTTTGCGTTATGCGCTCCACGCCCTGCCCATTTGTGTCTATCAGCGCCACATTGGGGCGGTTGAAACTTTGCAAATAATCATCATGAAAACACGGGCGCTTGCAAAATAGCCGGTAATAGGGCTTCAGGCTTTCTGCCGTTTCATCATCGCCGACAATCATGTCCACTCGATTGCGGATACGCTCCATTTTGTGAAAATCGGCAATTTCCAATGCTTCTTGCACATTCATATAATCCATTGCCTTATCGGTCAGATATTTTTTCAACTCTTTCCGGTAAAGCGCCGGTTGCAAGAGACCGGACGCCGCCCAAAGCGCAAGACGCAAGCGCGAGGGGCGTTTGTCTCGCAAATCGCCAAACAGATTACGGAACGCATCCGTCCAGCCATCGGCGACCAAATCTTCCTTGACCGGATGACCGAACAGCAATTTCTCAAAATTGCGCCGCCGCGCCTCATGCCAGCCGGGGCTTTGCGTGGTCAGCCATTCAGCATCCGTGTCCTGATTATTCCGCACTTCCACCGAAGAAGGCGTGCGCTGGAACACATAAAGCTGCTTGGCCGACGCAGCCAAATGCGGCACGCACTGAATGGCCGTCGCGCCCGTGCCGATTATCGCCACATTTTTGTCTTTTAGCCCCGACAAATCGCCATCAGAAGTGCCGCCCGTATAGGCATAATCCCACCGGCTTGTGTGGAAAGTATGGCCTTTGAAATCGGTTATGCCGGTAATGGCAGGCAGTTTTGGGCGGTTAAGCGGGCCATTGCTGTGGACGACATAGCGCGCTGATAATTCATCGCCGCGATCGGTGCTGACCTGCCACCGGCAAGTGTCTTCATGCCAGCTTGTTTGCGTAACCTCGGTTTGCAGCAACGCCTTTTCTGCCAGCCCGAATTGCTCGGCAATCACTTTGCAGTATTCCAGCGTCTCGGCGGCATTGGTATATTTGCGCGCCGGCACAAAACCGGTTTCCTCCAGCAGCGGAAAATAAATATAGGATTCAATATCGCAGGACGCGCCGGGATAGCGGTTCCAATACCATGTGCCGCCAAAACCACCGCCCTTTTCAATTATGGCAATATCAGAGATACCGGCCTGCAACAGCCGCACCGCCGATAACATGCCGCCAAAGCCACCACCAATAATGACCACTTCGACCTCGCGCTTTTGCGGGGCGCGTTCGGCCATGCCCTCGACATAAGGGTCATCGACAAAATAGGCGAAAT
Organism: Rhodobiaceae bacterium; assembly: GCA_038123715.1. Taxonomy (GTDB): domain Bacteria; phylum Pseudomonadota; class Alphaproteobacteria; order RS24; family RS24; genus JAYPAN01. The sequence goes on from JAYPAN010000011.1 coordinate 26,645, forward strand.
CACCCACCACTTCCTGATATTGCTCATTGCCGTCTTGGCGCACACGCTTGTCGCGCTCGGCGCGGTATTTTTCCCTGACCGCATTCAAATCAAGCTGTTTGCCTGCAAAACTCACCGGCACGTCTCCCAAATCTGTCTGTTCCCTAACAACAGATTTGTCTCTATTGCGCCGGAAATCAAGCCTTTTGGCTGGCTATGTCGCGCACCCTAGACGGGTTGAAAGACCACAATAAACAGCAACATCAGCCCGACCATCAGTGCCGATTGCGCGGTGATAAGCAATAGGGGCGCTTTGCCAATATCGCGCAAACCGCCAAAACTGGTTTTAACCCCCAATGCCGCCACGGCCAGCACCAGAAAAAACCGCGCAGCATCGGCCAGAAAAGCCGCAGTAAAGGGCGCAATCAGCCCGGCGGAATTGAGGCCGACAACAATTATAAAGGCGACCAGAAATCCCGGCAATTTCGGAACTGAACGCGCCGCGCCCAGCTTGCGCGCACCGACCCAAAAGGCAATCAGCATGACCACCGGAAACAACAAGGCGACACGCAATAATTTGCTGACTGTGGCTACTTCCCCGGCCTCAGTGCTTATCGCATAACCGGCTCCCAGCACTTGCGCGACATCATGGATGGAGCCGCCGAGCAATAAACCGGCTTCGGCATCTGACAGGCCGAGATTCTGCGCCATGATGGGATAGGCAATCATGGCAATGGTTGACAGGCAGGCAACACAGACAATGACAAATATCGTGTGGCGCTCGCGGGTTTGTGATGCGGGCAGCACAGTTGAAATAGCCAGCGCCGCCGATGCGCCGCAAATAGCCACCGCACCTCCGGCCAGCACGCCCAGCTCACGCGGCAATTTGAACAGGCGCGCCAGCACCACACCGCTAGAAAAAATAATCGCCACAACAAGAATAATCGCAATAACAATATCAAAGCCCAGCGCGGCGATTTCCTGAAAGGTCAATTGCGCGCCCGATATGGCAATACCAAGGCGCAAGACTTGTTTGGCCGTGACATCAAGCCCCGGTCGGGTCGTGTCCATTGTGCCGAGAAAATTCACCGACATGCCAAGAAGCAGGGCAAAAAACACAGCCGGTGCGAGATAATGCTGCGCCAGAAACATCGCCGCCAGCGCAATCAGCATGGCGGTTATCATGCCGGGAAATAGCTGTTTCAACCTGTCGAGGGAAAATCCGGAAGCCGCCTTGTCGTCAAGGCTTGGCACGCCTTCCAGCGAGTCAAGATAATCGAGGCTGGCAAAATCAAGCAGTTCCGCCCGTTGCGCCTTCGGCGCTTGGCCGTCGGATTTTTTCATAACTCTCCCCCAATGCCTGCCCCCGCCTAAACCTTGCCTAAACCTTGCCTGCTCGAAATGCCAAGTGGGGCTGCCTGCTGCTAGCATAAACGAGCAGCGACGCGAAATTACGGGGATTGGTGGGCAGGGTCAAGTCAGCTTTGGCGCGCCAAAGGCAATCGCAAGAAGGCAGGGCTGGCGCAATATCTGGCGCTGTTGGTGCGGTCGAGAAGACTCGAACTTCCACGGGTGTTACCCCACAGCGACCTCAACGCTGCGCGTCTACCAATTCCGCCACGACCGCATGTCAGGCAGGAGCTTTAGCTAGCAAAAAACCACCGGATTAACAAGCATCAAAGCGGGTCAATTAGATGCCGTCGCCGTCAACATTCAAGTGAATACCGCACTCATCCTTATCGCTGCCCGCCCAGCGACCGGAGCGATAATCGCCGCCCTCTTCCACCTTTTGTGTGCAGGGCATACAGCCAATCGACAAATAGCCGTCCTTGACCAATGGGTTACGCGGCAATTGATGGGTCTCAATATAGGCTTTCAAATCATCCAATTGCCAATTGGCCAGCGGATTGACCTTATAGCGGCCATCCGTGTCAATCTCGACAATATCCATCATCTGCCGCGCACCGGTCTGAAACCGCTTTCGACCGGTAATCAGCGCCTCAAAACCGGCAATGGCGCGTGCCTGCGGCAGCACTTTGCGAATATGGCAGCAGCCATCCGTATCGCGCGACCACAGCGCGCCTTTCGGGTCTTTTTGCAGCAAATCATCCGGATGCGGGGCGACAGAGCGAATATCGGTCAGCCCCAGCGATTGTTGCAGCCGGTCTCGATAGCGCAATGTCTCGCCGAATAATTTGCCGGTATTGAGAAATATCACCGGCACAGTAGGGTCGATTTGCGCCACCAAATGCAAGAGCACGACCGATTCCGCGCCAAAACTTGATACAATACCAATGCGACCGGCAAAATGCGTATCAATGCAGGCACGCAAAACCGCGCTGGCGTCCTGGCCTTCAAAGCCGGCATTGAGCGCGGCCAAAGCGGCCCTGTCAAATGGCGGGTTCAATGATGGGTTCTCGGTTTGCAAAGCCGCCGTCATGACAACCACCCTTCCGCATCAATCATCTCATTGGTGCGTTTTATCAGCTCGGCAAAATCCGCCCCTTCGGCGCGCCAAGTTTCGCGGGCATCGGCAAGCGTATCGAGGCGGTGCTGCCAGTCCGACGGGTAGCGCGCCTGCAAGTCAGCCTTTAACCGCCGCGCCAGACCGGGCGATTTGCCGCCGGTTGAAGCGGTCAGCAACATGTCGCCTCGCCGCACAATGGCCGGCACATGAAAATCGCAAAGCGGTTTGACATCTTCGACATTGACCAGCGTTTTATGGGCGCGCGCCTCACCGGTCAGGCGTTCGGCCAGCGCATCATCCACATTGGCAATATAAACCACATGACACGCCGCGATATCCGCTTCGCTCGGCCAAGCCTCAATCAGCCGGTCACCAGCCAGCGCGCGCATTTCTTCTTGCGCCTGTTCAGCATAGACGCGCACAAAGCCGACACCGGCCTCATCAACCATTTGCAAGCGACGCCGCGCTTGCGGGCCGCTGCCTATAATCGCCACAATCATATCTGTTGTATCCAGTATTACCGGCAACATGATGTTCTCCTTTCCCCCTATATGGGGCAGCGGCGCGTATTTATCAATATAATTTTGTATTTTAATTTATTCTACAATTTTATTTTGTATTTATGTCCAAAAGGCCAGATGATACAAAAGGGCATGAATAAGCAACCGGAAATCCTGATAAGCGAAAAAGCTGTGCCTTATGAGCAGGCGCTGGATTTCATGCAAAAACGGGTCGGCCAAATCGCAGATGGCACTGCCGGTGAATGTCTCTGGTTCCTTGAACACCCGCCGCTTTACACGGCAGGCACAAGCGCCAATCAGGCTGATTTACTCGCACCGGAACGTTTTCCGGTCTATCAGGCCGGACGCGGCGGGCAATATACCTATCACGGCCCAGGCCAGCGTGTCGTCTATCTGATGCTTGATTTACGCCAGCGCGGGCGCGATATACGCCGTTTTGTGCAGCAGGTTGAGAATTGGGTGCTGACCACGCTGGGTGACTTCAACATTGAGGCGCATATCACACCCGACCGTGTCGGCGTCTGGGTGAAACGCCCCGATAAGGGTGCGGCCAGCGAAGATAAAATCGCCGCCATTGGCCTGCGTGTGCGTAAATGGGTCAGCTTTCATGGTGTATCGATAAATGTCGAACCGGAATTGGAGCATTTTACCGGCATTGTGCCATGCGGTATCAGCGATCAGGGCGTCACTAGCATGGTCGATTTGGGCTATCCGGTCAGCATGAGCGAGCTTGACAAGGCGCTGATGGATAATTTCGAAAACTGCTTTAATGCAGCCGCCGGAAAAGACGCATAAGCCTATTCAAACTCAATCATAATATCGTCAACCGCCAACTTGTCGCCTGCCGCGCAAAGCAACTTGCTGATGGTGACATCTTTTTCAGCGCGCAAGATATTTTCCATTTTCATCGCTTCGACCACCGCCAAAGCCTCGCCTGCCTTGACACTCTGGCCTTCTTCCACCGCTACGGAAACAACCACGCCGGGCATCGGACAGATTAACGCCTTGTCGCTGGCGCCATCGGTTTTTTCCGGCATATAGGCCATTGCCGCCTGTGCGGCAGTGCTGCGAATGGAAACATCAACCGCCCTGCCCCGACCGGTCAAACGATAGCCTTCGGCAATCCGGTCAACGGCAAGGCTGACAGCCGCCCCGTTCACCGTGCCGATGAAAAACAAATCTCCCGGCGTCCAGCTATGTGTCACTTCGACCGCTTGGCCGTCAATCTGCAAAACGCCATCAACCCTGTCAGCGACAAGCACCGCATCACCAATTTGCACATGCCGCATGGTTTCCGGCACTTGCTTATGACCGGGCAGCACTTGAGACGTTTCCGCAGCGCGGGCAGCCTGTGTTTGCGCCAGCATATAGCCAATCGCCGCCAACACGCGCAAACGCGCATCAGCCAGTGGCGCGCCGTCAAAGCCGTCGGGATATTCCTCGGCAATAAAGGCGGTTGTCAGCGCCCCGTCACGGAACCGGTCATGCTGCATAATCGCGCCAAGGAAATCGATATTGTGACGAATGCCGTCAATTCGGAAATTGTCCAGCGCATCAGCCATTGCATCAATCGCGCCAAGTCGGTCATCCGCATGGGTGACAAGTTTGGCAATCATCGGGTCGTAAAACAGCGAAATCTCGCCGCCTTCATAAACGCCCGTATCATTGCGGATGGTCACGCCATTGGCGACTTGCTCAACCGGCGGGCGATAGCGCACTAACCGGCCGGTTGAGGGCAAAAAGCCGCGATACGGGTCTTCGGCATAAATCCGCGACTCCATCGCCCAGCCGGTCAAAGTGACATCATCTTGCGTCAGGGTCAGGTTTTCACCCGCCGCAATGCGTATCATTTGCTCGACCAAATCAATGCCGGTAATCAGTTCAGTCACCGGATGCTCGACTTGCAGTCTTGTGTTCATTTCGAGGAAATAGAAATTGCGGTCGCCATCAACGATAAACTCAACCGTGCCGGCCGAGCAATAATCCACCGCCTTGGACAGGGCAACGGCCTGCGCGCCCATTGCCGCGCGCGTCGCCGCATCAAGGAATGGGCTGGGTGCTTCTTCAATCACTTTCTGATTGCGGCGCTGAATCGAACATTCGCGCTCGCCGAGATAAATCACATTGCCTGCCTTATCGCCAAGCACTTGTATTTCAATATGGCGCGGCTGGGTGACGAATTTTTCAATGAAAATCCGGTCATCACCAAAGCTGGCGGCGGCCTCATTTTTCGAGGATTGAAAGCCTTCGCGCGCATCATCATCATTCCAGGCAATCCGCATGCCTTTGCCGCCGCCCCCGGCAGAGGCTTTAATCATCACCGGATAGCCGATTTCAGTCGCGATTTTGACCGCTTCCTCGGCATCCTCTATCAGCCCCATATGCCCCGGCACTGTCGATACACCGGCTTTGGCGGCCAGCTTTTTCGAGGTGATTTTATCGCCCATCGCCTCAATCGCCCCGGCAGGCGGGCCGATAAAGGCAATACCAGCCTTGTCGAGCGCCTCGGCAAACGCCTTGTTTTCGCTTAAAAATCCATAGCCCGGATGAACCGCCTGCGCGCCGGTCTGCTTAATCGCATCAAGGATTTTATCAATCACCAGATAGCTTTCCGCCGCCGGTGCGCCACCAATATGCACCGCCTCATCGGCCTCGCGCACATGCATAGCCATAGCGTCGGCATCGGAATAGACGGCAACTGTTTTAATGCCCATTTTTCGGGCGGTTTTAATCACGCGACAGGCAATCTCGCCACGGTTTGCAATCAGTATTTTATCAAACATGGCAGCCACCTATAGCGGGATATTATCGTGTTTTTTCCACGGGTTATCGAGCTTCTTATTTTGCAGCAAGGCCAGCGCGCGCGCCACTCGCCGCCGCGTATTATGCGGCTGGATAACCTCGTCAATATAGCCGCGCTCCGCAGCCACAAACGGGTTCAGAAAACGCTCTTCATAATCCTGCGTGTGCTGGGCGATTTCCTCATCATTGCCAATGGAGGCGCGGAAAATAATCTCCACCGCCCCTTTCGCGCCCATAACCGCAATTTCCGCCGTCGGCCAAGCGTAATTCACATCACCGCGCAAATGTTTCGACGCCATCACATCATAAGCGCCACCATAGGCTTTGCGGGTAATCACGGTAATTTTTGGCACGGTCGCTTCGGCATAGGCAAACAATAATTTCGCACCATGCTTGATAAGCCCGCCATATTCCTGCGCCGTTCCCGGCAAAAAGCCCGGCACATCCACAAAAGTAACAAGCGGAATATCAAAGCAGTCGCAAAACCGCACAAAACGCGCCGCCTTGCGGCTGGCATCACTGTCCAGCACACCGGCCAGCGTCATTGGCTGATTGGCCACAAAACCGACACTGCGCCCCTCCATGCGGCCAAAACCGGTTATGATATTTTTGGCAAAATCCTTTTGAATTTCAAAGAAATCACCCTCATCCACCACTTTGGCGACCAGTTCCATCATGTCATAGGGCATGTTGGGATTATCCGGCACCAGCGTATCCAGCGAGCTTTCAACGCGGTCGCGCATGTCAAAATGCGGCCTTTCCGGCACGCCCGTCCGATTGGACAAAGGCAGGAAATCAATCAGGCGGCGCAATTCGGCCAGCGCCTCGACATCATTGTCATAAGCGCCGTCGGCAACCGATGATTTGGTTGTATGCACTTTCGCCCCGCCCAATTCTTCCGCCGTCACTTCCTCATTGGTGACGGTTTTCACCACATCCGGGCCGGTGACGAACATGTAAGAAGTATTACGCACCATGAACACAAAATCGGTAATCGCCGGTGAATATACATCACCGCCGGCGCATGGCCCCATAATCATGGTGATTTGCGGTATCACGCCCGATGCCAGCGTATTGCGCTGAAACACTTCGGCATAACCGCCCAGCGCGTCAACACCTTCCTGAATCCGCGCCCCGCCCGCGTCAAGAATACCGATAATCGGCACGCCATTGCGAAGCGCCATATCCTGCACTTTATTGATTTTGCGCGAATGCGCCAGCGACAGCGAGCCGCCGAAAACTGTAAAATCCTTGGCATAAAGATAAATCGGACGACCATTCACCGTTCCCCAGCCGGTCACCACGCCATCGCCGGGGATTTTATTGTCAGCCATGCCAAATTCCTGGCAATTATGCTCAACAAACATGTCGATTTCTTCAAAACTGTCAGGGTCAACCAGCAGGTCAATGCGTTCGCGTGCGGTCAGCTTGCCGCGCCCGTGTTGCGCCTCAATCCGGCGCTCACCGCCGCCCAGACGGGCAATGCGCCGTCGCTCCTCAAGTTCAGCTACAATATCTCTCACGGCTCCCCCCGCTTTATTGGGTCATCCGGTCAGACGCCCCATTCTCCCCAGCCTGCGCTGAAAAATAGCCTGCCAGCACATTGATTTCCAGACTTATCTTGTCCAGCCGCGCCATCGCTTCAGCATCTTCGCCCCATTCATCAATCTGGAATAAATCATCCAGAAAAGCCAGTTCATAAGCCTGTTTGGCGTCAATTTCGCCATCCGCCAAGGCCAATGTCAGCACTGCCGAGCCGAGCAGAGCCGCGCCATGCGCCAGACCGGTCAGCCAAAGCGCATCGGTGCCGGCAATCTCGACAAGGCGCGCCAAAGTCGCTTGCGGCTGGGCGACCGGCAAAATGCCCTGTGCTGTGGCAAATGACACATCATAACGCGCCCGCGCCCAATCCAGCATGGGGTTCCAGCTTGCTGTCTGGCGTTCAACCAGCCGGTCGGGATGTTCGGCGCGATAGCAAAGCAAATCGGTTTCCCCATAGGCGGCAAAGGCGTGCGCGGTCGCCAACGGGTCGGCGGCCACCCTGTCCAGTGCGGTGGAAACTAGCCGCATAATTGGCATGGTGTCGGGCTTGACCTGTTCGTCTTGCGCCGCCCATTCAGCGGCAATCATATCGGCCAAAGCCTGATGCGGCAGGTGCAAATCAGCGCGCGCCGGGGTTTTTACCTCATATTGGTCGAGCATAATGGCATAGCGGCCATTATCCAGCGCCACCTGCTGCACCGCGTCATAAAATCGTTTAGCCATATTCGGGTAGGCCTTGCAGCAGCGTGGTCAGCGCTTCAGCGCTTTCGACAATATGGTCAGCGCCGCTTTCTTCAAGCTCATCAATATCCTGATAACCCCAACTCACGCCAATCGCGCAGGCTCCGGCGGATTTCGCCATCAGCATGTCAAAGCTGGTATCGCCCACCATAATCGTCTGCTCCGGCCTCACACCGCATTCACCCATCGCCGCCAGCAGCAAATCCGGTGCCGGTTTACCCGGCCCGTCATCGGCACTTTTCAATGTCTGAAAAAACTGCCTTATCTCATAGGCATCGACCACGCGGTTCAGCCCGCGCCCCGATTTCATAGTAACAATGCCGAGAAAAGTGTCGCCCATTTCGCCCAAATTGCAAATAAGCTGACGCATGCCTTCAAACATTATTTGACCGCGATCGCGTTGCTGCAATAAAGTGGCATAAGTGTCGCGGTAAATGGTAATCATATCGGCCAGCATGGCATCGTCTATATCGGGCGCATGGCGGCGCAGCGCGACATCTATCGGCAGGCCGACAGCATGCAGAATATCGCGGCGCTCCGGACAGGGCAGCTCATAATGCGCCAAGGCGGTTTGCGTGGCGGTCACAATTGTCTGCTGGCTGTCCACCAGCGTGCCGTCGCAATCAAACACTATTAAACGCATTATGCCTCGTCCTCAGCAAACGGATTGTCGGCATCATTCAGGTCAAGTCCGAGAATATCCCAACTCGATGCCATATGGTCGCGGAGCGGTGCGTCACAGCGCAAAATGCCTCCGGAAGGATGAGGTATCATAATCGAACGGGCGTGCAAGTGAAGTTTTTTCGGCAAAATACCGCCATATTCGCGTCCCTCGCCTTCCAGCCTGTATTTGCCGTCACCGACAAGCGGATGGCCTATCGCGGCGGCATGGGCGCGTATCTGATGGGTGCGACCGGTTTTCGGGCGAAAGGCGAGCCAGCTAAAGCGCTGGCCGATACGGGCAATTTCGGCATAATCCGTATGCGCCGACATGGCGTCAGGGTCAGACTTTTCCACCGGACGCACGCGCTCACCACCATCGCGGGCGGCGCGTTTGGCTAATGGCACAAGAATATGACCGCGCGCCGGGCGCGGCACACCATAGACCAAAGCCCAATAGATTTTCTCCACATCGCGACCGGCAAATTGACGGGTCAAAAATTGCGCCGCCTTGCGGTTACGCGCCAGCAGTAAAATGCCCGATGTGTCCCTGTCGAGCCGGTGGACAAGGCGCGGCGGTTCTTCAGCGTCAAATTGCAGACCGGGCAAAGCAGCGTCAATATGGGCTTTGGTTTTGCTGCCGCCCTGCACCGCCAGACCGGAGGGCTTGTTCAGCACAATGACATCATCATCGCGGTGCAAAATCGCTTGCTGCAAGTTTTTGACCAAAGGCGCCAGTTCCGATTGCCGTAATCCCGCAGGGCGCGCCGCGCCAGATGCCACCACAGCGGTCGCGCCATGCGCTTCAGGCGGAATCCGTAATGTGCCACCGGCAGCCAGACGCGCATTGGCCTTCACCCGCTTGCCGTCAAGCCGCACCAGCCCTTGCCGCAACAGTTTTTCCAGCCGCCCATGCGACAGCTTGGGAAAATGCTTGCGGAACCAACGGTCAAGCCGCAAGCCGTCCTCGTCTTTGGATATTTGCCTTTGCTGAACGCCGGTCATACTGTCCCTGATAGCATAAAAGGCACGCGGTTTCCCCCGTGCCTCTCAAATATGTGCTTTTTGAGTATGTGTTTTTGAAAGTGCGCCGGTTAAAACGGCGACACTGCCTTACACTTCCTCTTCATCCTCAACGAGAACCGGGCCGGAATCCTGACCACGGGCATTCGGGTCACGGTCAACAAATTCAATCACGGCCATAGGTGCGTTATCGCCATAGCGGAAATCGGCTTTCATAATGCGCGTATAGCCGCCCTGACGCTCGGCATAGCGCGGCCCCAGCGTTTCAAACAGCTTGGCCGCCCAACGCTCTTCCGGCAATTGCGCGGAGGCACGACGGCGCGCCGCCAAATCGTTCTTTTTGCCCAATGTCACCAGCTTTTCAACAAAGGGGCGCAGCTCCTTGGCCTTGGGCAGGGTGGTGACGATTTGCTCATGTTTGATAAGCGCAGCCGCCAGATTGCCCAGCATCGCCTTGCGATGGCTGCTTGTCCGGTTCAGCTTGCGACCTGCTTTTGCGTGGCGCATGGCGAAGGCTCCTTTTTGCGCGTCTCGCGCTTAGTAATTATCCTCGAACCTTTTGGCAAGGTCCTCAATGTTTTCCGGCGGCCAATTCGGCACTTCCATGCCCAGATGCAGACCCATTTCAGCCAGCACTTCCTTGATTTCATTCAAGGATTTACGACCGAAATTCGGCGTCCGCAACATTTCGCCTTCGGTTTTCTGAATCAGGTCACCAATATAGACGATATTGTCGTTTTTCAGGCAATTGGCCGAACGCACAGACAATTCCAACTCATCGACTTTTTTCAGAAGCGCGGCAGAGAAGCCGGTTTCTTCCATCGCCGAAGTTTCGGGAACCTGCACTTCCGGCTCTTCGAAATTGATGAAGCTTTGCAATTGGTCTTGCAAAATACGCGCCGACAAAGCCAGTGCATCTTCCGGCGTGACCGTGCCATTGGTTTCGATTTCAATGGTCAGCTTGTCATAGTCCAGAACCTGCCCTTCGCGTGTGTTCTCAACATTGTAAGAAACGCGGCGCACCGGGCTGTAAAGGCTGTCCACGGGAATCAGACCAATCGGCGCATCTTCCGGACGGTTTTTTTCCGCCGGAACATAGCCATTGCCGGTATTAACATGAAACTCAAACCGCACTTCGGCGCCCTCATCCAATGTGCAAAGCACCAAATCAGGGTTCATTACCGACACATTGGCGGTTTCCTCAATATCACCTGCCGTGACAACACCGGGGCCTTGCTTGCTCAGCGTCAGGCGCTTGGGGCCTTCGGCATCCATCGACAGCGCCATTTTTTTAATGTTCAGGACAATATCGGTCACATCTTCGCGGACACCGGGTATTGACGAAAACTCGTGCAACACGCCGTCAATCTGAACCGCGGTAACCGCCGCACCCTGAATGGATGACAGCAAAACACGGCGCAGGCCATTGCCCAAAGTCAGACCGAAACCGCGCTCCAGCGGCTCGGCGACGATACGGGCAAAGCGGGTCTCATCATGGCCCGGAATGATGTCAAGTTTTGTCGGCTTAATCAGCTCTTGCCAGTTTTTCTGGATCACGGTGCTACCTCGCAAAAAATATATAAAATAGGGCCAAAGCCTAGACGCGACGGCGTTTTGGCGGACGACACCCATTATGCGGAATCGGTGTTACATCCTTGATGGCGGTGACGGTAAAGCCGGCCGCCTGAAACGCGCGCAGCGCGCTTTCGCGCCCTGAACCGGGGCCACGAACAAATACTTCCAGTGTTTTCACACCATGTTCCATTGCCTTGCGACCGGCATCTTCGGCGGCCACTTGCGCGGCATAGGGGGTGGATTTGCGCGACCCCTTAAAGCCCATGGAACCGGCTGATGACCAGCTAATCGCATTGCCTTGCGCGTCGGAAATGGTAATCAACGTATTGTTGAAAGTCGAGTTGACATGGGCGACACCGGCGGTGATGTTTTTGCGCTCGCGGCGACGCACTCTGGATTTATCTACGGCCATAACTTTATCCTGTCTCTTTCAATCTACTTCTTCTTACCGGCAATTGCCTTGGCCGGGCCGCGACGGGTGCGCGCATTGGTATGTGTGCGCTGGCCCCTCACCGGCAGATTGCGGCGATGGCGCAAGCCCCGGTATATGCCCATATCCATCAGGCGTTTAATGTTCATTGAGGTTTCACGACGCAGGTCACCCTCAACCAGATAACCGGCATCAATCGTCTCACGAATGGCGATAACATCGGCATCCGACAGCTCATTGACGCGACGCTCCGCCGGAATACCGACTTTTTCGCAGATTTCCACTGCCTTATTCCGGCCAATCCCGTGAATATAGGTCAGTGCGATAACCACCCTTTTGGCGGTCGGTATATTCACACCAGCAATACGAGCCACTTGCGTCTCCTTTGCGCCCCCCGAAGGGTTAGCCTTAATTTATGCGCCCCTCAAAGGGCGGCCTGTAAATGCGCGACAAAACATGCCGCATGTTCCAATTCAAATAGCGGTTTTCAGCCGTTTTGATCAATTATGTCCGAAGCGCGAATTATAGAAATTTCGCCTCGCCAGTCAACTGCCAAACGGCTCAAATCCACTAAAACTCCTTTAAAGCAGCCTCAATCTGCTGCGTGACCTCATCCATTTGCTGCATACCGTCCAAAGTCCGCAAGATTCCCTTACCTGCATAATAATCAGCCACCGGCGCGGTCTGTTCCTCATAGACGCGCAAACGGTGCTGCAAAGCCTCTTCTGTGTCATCCTCGCGCGGGCCGTTTTCACTTTCCTGCGCCCGTTTCAGAATACGCTGAACCAGCACATCCGGATCAACTGCCAGCTCTATCACCGCATCAAGCGCGATATTCTTGTCCAACAGCATTGTGTCGAGCGCTTCGGCCTGCGCCACATTGCGCGGAAACCCGTCGAGAATAAAGCCATTGGCGCAATCATCGGCCTCAATTCGGTCGGCGATAATGCCGACAACCACGCCATCCGGCACTAAATCGCCGCGCGCCATAATATCCTTGGCCTGTTTGCCAATCGGTGTTTCGGCAGCAACGGCGGCGCGCAACATATCACCGGTCGATAATTGCGGGATATGATGCGCTTCTTGAATGCGCTGCGCCTGTGTGCCTTTACCGGCACCGGGGGGGCCAAGGAAAATCAGCTTCACCGCTTGCGTCCCCCAAGTTTGGATTTCTTGATAAGCCCCTCATATTGATGGGCAAATAAATGACCCTGCACCTGGCCGACCGTGTCCATCGTCACATTGACAACAATCAGCAGCGATGTGCCGCCGAAATAAAACGGCACATTATAGGCGTTAATCAGAAACTCCGGCAGCAGGCAGACCAGTGTCAGGTAAAGCGCGCCAACCACGGTCAACCGCGTTAACACACGGTCAATATATTCAGCCGTGCGCGCACCGGGACGAATACCGGGAATAAACCCGCCATAGCGTTTCAGATTATCCGCCGTATCTTGCGGATTGAAAACAATAGATGTGTAGAAGAAGCAGAAAAAGATAATGCCGCCCGCATAAAGTGCCATATAGGCAGGCTGTCCACGCCCCAAAAGCGCGGCAATTGTGCCAAGCGCGCCCGTGCCGTCACCGCCGGAGAAATTGGCCAGCGTGATTGGCAAAAGCAACAGGGAGGAGGCAAAAATCGGCGGAATAACGCCCGCTGTGTTCAGCTTGAGTGGCAAATGCGAATTGTCACCGGCGGTCATTTTATTGCCCATTTGGCGCTTGGGATATTGCACCAGCAAACGCCGCTGCGCGCGCTCCATAAACACGATAAAGGCAATCACCAGCACCACCATGACCATCAGCGCCATAATGATGAAAGTAGACAAAGCGCCCTGCCGACCAAGCTCAAGCGTGCCAGCCAATGCGCTGGGCAGCTCGGCCACAATACCGGCAAAAATAATCAGCGAAATACCATTGCCGACACCGCGCGACGTGACCTGTTCACCAAGCCACATCAAAAATACTGTGCCACCGACCAGCGTCACAACCGCGCTGATACGGAAGAACATGCCGGGGTCGGAGACGACGCCTTCTGCGCCTTCCAGCCCCACAGCAATGCCATATCCCTGCACCGTGGCCAGCAAAACCGTGCCATAGCGCGTATATTGGTTGATTTGCTTGCGTCCCGCCTCGCCCTCTTTTTTCAGTTGCTCCAAATGCGGCACAACCGAAGTCAGAAGCTGAATAACAATTGAGGCCGTAATATAGGGCATGATATTGAGCGCGAAAATCGCCATACGGCCAACCGCGCCACCGGCAAACATATTAAACATGCCGATAATGCCGGATTGCTGCTGCTCAAAAACCGATTTCAGCGCTTGCGGGTCGATACCCGGCAGCGGGATGTATGTGCCAAGGCGATAGACCAGCAAAGCGCCAAGCGTGAACCAGATACGCTTTTTCAGCTCATCCGCCGTGCGAAAGGCGGACAGGCTTAAATTGGCGGCAAGCTGTTCGGCAGCTGAAGCCATAAAACACCCCTCAGGCCGACTTATGCGTCGGCATCACCATTTGCTTCGGCAGCAATCGGCGCTGCCGCCACCAACGAGATTTTTCCACCCAGTTTCTCAATCGCCGCTTGCGCGCCTTTTGAAACACCGGTCACTTCAAAATCCAGCTTTTCTTTCAATTCGCCCTTGGCGAGTATCCGCACGCCATCCTTGGCACGGCGGATAATGCCAGCCTCCACCAGGCTGGCAGCATTGACGGTTGCGCCTTTGGCCAGCTTGCCAGCCTCAATAGCCGCTTGCAGACGGCCGAGATTAACCGCATTGAGTTTTTTCGGATTCGGCACATTAAAGCCGCGCTTGGGCAGGCGCATATGCAATGGCATTTGCCCGCCTTCAAACCCTTTAATCGCAACACCCGAACGCGATGTTTGACCCTTCACACCGCGCCCTGCTGTCTTGCCCTTGCCGGACGACGTGCCGCGACCAACGCGCATACGCGATTTGCGGGCGCCCTGATTATCACGAAGTTCGTTGAGTTTCATGTGATTATCTCCTGTAAACCGAGAGGCCTACTTGCTGTCCTATTTGCTGTCGACGACGCGCACCAAATGGGCGACTTTGTTAATCATCCCGCGCACGGCAGGTGTGTCTTCAAGCTCGCGCCGGCGACCGCGCTTGTTCAGGCCAAGGCCAATCAGCGTCTCCCGCTGGTCTTGCGGACGGCCTATCGGGCTACCGGTCTGTTCGACGATAATTTTATCCTTCTTGGCCATATTATGCCTCCTGGCTCGCCGCTTCTTCCTCACCGCGACGGCGTGAAATCAAATCGCTGACTTTCTTGCCGCGCCGCGCTGCCACCGAACGCGGGCTACCCTGTTTCAGCAGCGCGTTGAAAGTCGCATGTATCATATTATAGGGATTTGAGGAGCCGATGGATTTCGCCACCACATCCTGCATGCCCAGCACTTCAAAGACCGCACGCATTGGGCCACCGGCAATAATTCCGGTTCCGGGAGGGGCTGCACGCAGCTCCACCTTGCCTGCGCCGTGGCGACCGGCAATGTCATGGTGCAATGTCCGGCCTTCACGCAGCGGCACACGTATCATATGCCGTTTGGCACTTTCCGTTGCCTTGCGGATGGCTTCCGGCACTTCGCGCGCCTTGCCATGTCCGAAACCGACACGCCCGCGCTGGTCACCAACGACCACAAGCGCGGCGAAACCGAACCGGCGACCGCCCTTGACCACTTTGGCGACGCGGTTAATGTGAACCAGGCGATCGACAAATTCGCTATCGCGCTCTTCCTGGTTATCGCGATTTTCGTTTCTTGCCACCAATTCTCTCCTTGAACCCGTAAATTCGATTTCGACTAAAATGTAAGACCGGCTTCGCGCGCCGCTTCAGCCAGGGCTTTCACCCGGCCATGATAGATATATCCGCCACGGTCAAACACAACCGTTTCAACACCGGCCTTTTTGGCGCGCTCGGCAATCTGTGTGCCGATAATTGAAGCGGCTTCAACATTTGACCCTTTGCCAGCGGCAAAGTCTTTGTCCTTGGTTGAGGCCGCGGCCAATGTGCGTCCGGCCTTGTCGTCAATGACTTGCGCGTAAATATGCTTCGACGAGCGAAACACGGACAGGCGCGGCAAGCCCTTGGCCACCTTACGCAGGCGGCGGCGAACACGCTGTTTGCGCCGTTCATCTGTGGACAGTTTCTTAACCATTGCTTACCCCTATTTCTTCTTGCCTTCCTTGCGGAAAACATATTCGCCAGCATAACGCACACCCTTGCCCTTATAAGGCTCCGGCGGGCGCAGGCTGCGGATTTCCGACGCCACCTGACCAACTTTTTGCTTATCAATACCGGAAATAATAATTTCCGTTTGCGACGGGCATTCCACCTTAATGCCTTCCGGCAAGGCGAAATCGACATCATGGCTGAAGCCGAGCGACAATTTCAGCGTATTGCCCTGCATTTGTGCGCGATAGCCAACGCCCTGCAATTCCAGCTTGCGGTCAAAGCCCTGCGATACGCCAACCACAAGGTTTTCAACCAGCGACCGGCTGAGACCCCAAAAGCTGCGCGCCGTCTGGCTTTTGTCTACCGGTGACACTGTAATGCCGTCCTCGCCATTTGCGACATTTACATAGTCGGACAATATGGCTGACAATTCACCCTTGGGGCCTTTGACGGCAACGGCGCGGCCATCAAGGCTCACTTCGACGCCATCCGGCACCATAACAGGTTTTTTTCCAATCCGTGACATAGCTTAATCCTTCAGCAATGCGGCGTCAGAAGACGCGGCATAAAATCTCGCCACCAACATTATTTTCGCGGGCATTATTGTCGGACATCACACCTTTCGGCGTGGAGACAATCGAAATGCCCAGACCATTACGCACCACCGGCATTGTTTTAACCGATGAATAGACCCGACGCCCGGGTTTGGAGACGCGCTGAATCTCCTTAATGACCGGCTCGCCCTCATAATATTTCAGCTCAATGGAAAGCTCGGACGTGCCATTATCGTGCTGCGTTTCGGAATAACCGCGAATATAGCCTTCATCTTGCAGCACATCCAACACCCAGCGGCGCAATTTGGAACTTGGGCTGATAACCGAATTTTTACCACGCATTTGCGCGTTACGGATACGGGTCAGCATATCGCCAAGAGGATCGTTCATCTGTTCTCTCCTACCAGCTCGATTTAACCATGCCCGGAATCAGACCTTTCGAGGCCAGTTCACGCAGGGCAATACGGGACATATTCAATTTGCGGTAATAACCGCGCGGACGACCGGACACACCGCAGCGATTCCGCAACCGTGTCGGCGCCGAATTGCGTGGCAGTTCCGCCAGTTTCAAACGCGCCTTGAAACGCTCTTCATTGGAAAGTGATGTGTCATTGGCGATCGCCATCAGCGCGGTGCGACGGGCGGCATATTTTGCCACCATGCGCTTGCGCTTATTATTGCGTTCCACCATACCTTTTTTAGCCATAATCTACTCCCCCGCCCTAATCATTGAACGGAAAGTTAAAGCCACGCAGCAATTCGCGCGCTTGCTCGTCATTGTTTGTCGAGGTGCAGACAACAATGTCCATGCCCCATATTTCATCGACTTTGTCATAATTGATTTCGGGAAACACAATATGCTCCTTCAATCCCATGGCGTAATTGCCATTGCCGTCAAAGCTTTTGGCATTGAGGCCGCGAAAGTCACGCACACGCGGCAAGGCAATGGTCACCAGACGGTCAATAAACTCATACATGCGCGCGCCACGCAGGGTCACTTTGACACCCAACGGCATGTTTTCACGCACCTTAAAGCCGGCAATAGAATTGCGCGCGCGCGTAATGACCGGTTTTTGACCGGCAATCGACTGCAAATCCTCAAATGCCGAATTGATTTTCTTAGTGTCTTGCGTCGTTTCACCAACGCCCATATTCAGAACCACTTTTTCCAAACGCGGCACTTGCATTTCATTGGCATATTGAAACTTCTCAATCAGAGAAGCGCGCACGGAGTCGTTATAATGCGTTTTCAGACGCGGCGTATATTGTGTTTCAGCCATCAATAACCTCCCCTGAACGCTTGGCAATGCGCGATTTACTGCCATCATCGTTCAATTTGAACCCGACCCGTGTCGGCTTGCCGTCTTTCGGGTCAATGATTGCCAGATTGGACAAATGGATTTTTCCTTCGCGGTTGATAATGCCGCCTTCATTTTGCTGGGTTTGGCGTTGATGGCGCTTGACCATGTTCACACCCTGCACCAAAGCGCGGTTTTCCTGCGGAAAGACAGCCAGAATTTCACCAGACTTGCCCTTGTCGCGACCGGTCGTCACTATGACGCGATCGCCTTTTTTCAGTTTCAACTTCACGGCCATCACAACACCTCCGGTGCAAGCGAGACGATTTTCATATGATTGGCGGCGCGCAATTCGCGTGTGACCGGCCCAAAAATCCGTGTGCCGACCGGCTCACCGGCATTATTGACAATCACGGCGGCATTGCGGTCAAAGCGTATCGCGCTGCCATCGGGACGGCGGATTTCTTTCGCCGTGCGCACGATAACAGCCTTCATTACATCGCCCTTTTTGACCCGACCGCGCGGAATGGCTTCCTTGACGCTGACAACAATTGTGTCGCCAACAGAAGCGGTTTTGCGCTTCGAGCCGCCAAGAACCTTGATGCACTGCACCCGGCGTGCGCCGGAATTATCGGCAACATCCAGATTGGTTTGCATCTGAATCATGACAGAACCTCTTATTCACCTTGGCTGGAAACAACTTCCCAGCTTTTCAATTTTGACATGGGACGACATTCCTGAATGGTCACCACATCGCCTATTTTGCGCGCATTGCTCTCATCATGCGCGTGATAACGCTTGGATTTCCGAACCGTTTTCTTCATCACCGGGTCGGTAAAGCGGCGCTCGACATTGACAACAACCGTCTTGTCACCCTTATCGCTGACCACTGTCCCTTGCAAAATACGTTTTGGCATAATCGACTTTCCTAACCCGCTTGCGTGACTTTGACGCTGCTTTGCGCTGTTTTCAGGCGCGCGATAATGCGGCGCACCTCACGAATCCGTGCCGAATTATCCAGCTGGCCAGAGGCCTGCTGAAAGCGCAGATTCAGTTGCTCTTTCTTTAGCTTGACGATTTCGTCGGACAATTGATCCGGCGTCATATCCTTGATTTCAGACATTTTCATCACTCAATCCCCTACTCACCGAGACGCGAGACAATGCGTGTCGAGACCGGCAATTTGGCAGCAGCCAGTTTCAATGCCTCATGGGCAATGTCGCTTGGCACACCGTCAACCTCGAACATGATGCGACCGGGCTTGACGCGGCACGCCCAATAATCAGGCGACCCTTTACCTTTACCCATCCGCACTTCGGTCGGTTTTTTCGAGACCGGCACATCGGGAAACACGCGAATCCAAACGCGGCCTGCCCGTTTCATGTGACGGGTAATCACCCGCCGCGCCGCTTCAATCTGGCGGGCGGTGATACGCTCCGGCGAGGTTGCCTTCAAGCCATAAGAGCCGAAATTCAGCGTTGTGCCGCCCTTGGCATTACCGTGAATACGCCCCTTATGGGCTTTGCGGAATTTTGTCCGTTTCGGTTGTAACATGTCTTAATTCCCTGCCGTCTGGCGTTGCTGGCGACCGGCCTCGCCCGGCTCGTCGCGCCGGTCGCGCGCCATCGGGTCATGCTCCATGATTTCGCCTTTGAAAATCCAGATTTTCACACCGCAAATGCCATAGGCGGTCAATGCTTCGGCAACGCCATAATCAATATCGGCGCGCAGCGTGTGAAGCGGCACGCGCCCCTCACGATACCATTCAGTGCGGGCAATCTCGGCACCGCCAAGGCGACCACCGCAATTGATACGAATGCCCAAAGCACCAAGCCGCATGGCCGATTGCACGGCGCGCTTCATGGCGCGGCGGAAACCGACACGGCGCTCAAGCTGCTGTGCCACACTCTCGGCAACAAGCTGGGCATCAATTTCAGGCTTACGCACTTCAACAATGTTCAAATGCACTTCGCTGTCAGTCATTTTACCAATGCGCGATTTCAGCTTTTCAATATCGGCACCCTTTTTGCCGATAATCACACCGGGGCGCGCCGAATGAATGGTCACGCGGCATTTTTTGTGCGGACGCTCAATCACCACACGCGACACACCGGCCTGACGCAATTCCTTCATCAGCATGGTGCGGATTTTCAAATCTTCATGCAGCAGACCGGCATATTCACCCTTGCCCGCATACCAGCGCGACTCCCAGGTGCGGTTCACGCCGAGGCGCATGCCAATCGGATTAACCTTCTGTCCCATTACGCTTTCTCCTCGACTTCACGCACCACAATGGTCAATTGGCTGAAAGGCTTCAAAATCCGCGCGGCGCGCCCTTTGGCACGCGCCCGAAACCGCTTCATCACCAGATTTTTGCCAACATAGGCTTCCGCCACAATCAGGCTGTCCACATCCAGATTGTGATTGTTTTCAGCATTGGCAATCGCGCTTTCCAGCACTTTTTTCACATCATTCGACACACGGCGGCGCGAAAAGGTCAAATCGGACAGCGCCCGTTCCGCCTTTTTGCCACGAATGAGCTGGGCGACCAGATTCAGCTTTTGCGGGCTGGTGCGTATCATCCGGCCAACCGCTTTGGCCTCATTATCCGGCAATTGCCGTTGCAGCGCAGATTTCCCCATCGGATTAACCTCTCTTCGCCTTTTTGTCAGCCGCATGGCCGTAATAGGTGCGCGTCGGCGCAAATTCGCCAAACTTGTGACCCACCATGTCTTCGCTGACCAGAACCGGCACATGTTTTTTGCCGTTATGGACACCGAAAGTCAGGCCAACAAATTGCGGCAAAATGGTTGACCTACGGCTCCAGATTTTAATCACTGAATTCGTCCTACCGCTTTCGCGCACGGCTTCCGCTTTTTTCAGCAAATAGCCGTCAACAAACGGGCCTTTCCATACTGAACGTGTCATCTCGCGCTCCTAACGTTTCTTCCGCAGATGGCGACTGCGTAGAATATATTTGTCTGTGGTCTTGTTCGACCGTGTGCGGCGACCTTTGGTTGGCTTGCCCCAAGGTGTCACCGGATGGCGACCGCCTGACGTCTTGCCTTCACCGCCACCATGCGGGTGATCGACCGGGTTCATAGCCACGCCGCGAACGGATGGGCGGCGACCCTTCCAACGATTGCGACCGGCTTTTGCCAGATTGATGTTGGACTGGTCGGGGTTTGACACCGCGCCAACCGTTGCCATGCAAGCGCCCAAAATAAGCCGCTGCTCGCCCGATGTCAGGCGGACAATGGCATAGCTCTGGTCACGGCCAACAAGCTGGGCAAATGTGCCGGCTGAACGCGCCAGCTGACCGCCCTTGCCCGGCTTCAGCTCGATATTGTGAATAATCGTGCCAATCGGAATGGCGCTTAACGGCATGGCATTGCCCGGCTTCACATCAACCTGCGCGCCGGCAATCACCTTATCGCCCGGCGCAAGACGCTGCGGTGCCAAAATATAGGACAATTCGCCATCATCATATTTGACCAGCGCAATAAATGCTGACCGGTTGGGGTCATATTCCAGACGCTCCACCGTAGCGGCGACATCAAACTTACGCCGCTTGAAATCAATAATCCGGTAACTGCGCTTATGCCCACCACCGCGACGCCGTGCCGTGATGCGACCGGCATTATTGCGCCCGCCCGATTTGGTCAGACCTTCGGTCAACGCTTTAACCGGCTTGCCCTTATGCAGCGCCGAACGGTCAACCTGAATAAGACCACGTTGACCCGGCGAAGATGGTTTGTATTTTTTCAAAGCCATGCTGACACCCTCTACAACCCTGTGGTCACGTCAATCGCGTGACCTTCTTCAAGCGTGACAATTGCCTGCTTGATATCATTCTGCTTGCCGCGAATCCCACGGAAACGCTTGACCTTGCCCTTGCGGCGCAATGTGTTGACTGCCTTGACTTTCACGTCAAACAGCGCTTCCACAGCTTCCTTGATGACTTTCTTGTCGGCATCCAGCGCGACTTTGAACACCACCTGATTGTTTTCCGACGCCATGGTGGATTTTTCGGTAATCACCGGCATGCGGATAACGTCATAATACTGCTCGCGGCTCATTTGAAACGCTCCTCAAGGCTGGACAAAGCGGCTTTGGTCAGAACCAGCTTATTGCGCCGCAAAATGTCATAAACATTGATGCCCTGAGCTGGCAGCACATCAATTTGCGCGATATTGCGCGCCGCGCGGGCAAATTTCTCATCGACCTGCGCGCCGTCAATAATCAGCGCATTATCAATCCCAAGCTTGCCAAGCTGCTTGCGAAGCGATGCGGTTTTGCCATCTTTCGACGTCGCCTCATCCAACACAATCAGCGTATCACCGGCGCTTTTCGACGACAGCGCCATTTTCAGCGCCAAAGCCCGAACTTTTTTGGGCAGCTCGGTAGCGTGCGACCGCACAACCGGCCCATGCGCGCGACCGCCGCCAATAAAGATATTCGATTTGCGATTGCCGTGACGCGCGCCACCGCCGCCTTTCTGGCGACCGAATTTCTTGCCCGTGCCGGCAATCTCACCACGCGGCTTGGTTTTATGGGTTCCGGCCTGACGTTTGGCAAGCTGGTAAGTGACCATGCGCTGCAAAATATCGGCGCGCGGCTCAATCCCGAAAATCGCCTCGTCCAGATTGACCGAGCCGTCCGTCTTGGCATCCAGCGTTGTTACCTCGGCTTTCATCACTCGGCATCCTTCTCTTTATCTTCGGTGTCGGCAGCTTCATCAGCGGCTTCATCAGCAGAGTCTTCCGTTGCGGCGTCATCTGCTGCCGCTTCCTCAACCGGTGCTTCCTCAACCGCAGCTTCCGCCACTTCTTCAGCAGGGGCTTCCTCGGCAGGCGCTTCCGCTGTCGCCTCAACGACTTCTTCCGGCGCTTCCTCCTCGGCCAGTTCAACCAGTGCCGCAGGCATTGGCAGACCATCCGGCAAAGGCCGTTTGACGGCATCGCGCAGCAAAATCCAGCCGCCCTTGGCACCCGGCACCGCACCCTTGACCATAAGCAAGCCACGCTCCGTATCGGTTTTCACGACCGTCAGATTTTGCACCGTCACGCGGACATCGCCCATATGACCGGCCATTTTCTTGCCCTTAAACACTTTGCCCGGATCTTGGCATTGACCGGTAGAGCCGTGCGAACGGTGCGAAATAGACACACCATGCGAAGCACGCAAGCCACCGAAATTATGCCGCTTCATAGCACCGGCAAAACCACGCCCGATAGAAACACCGGTCGCGTCAACATGCTGACCTTCCAGAAAATGATTGGCCGCAAGCTCGGCACCGACATCAATCATATTGTCGGGGCTGACACGAAACTCGGCCAAGCGCCGCTTCGGCTCAACCCGCGCATTGGCGAAATGCCCGCGCATGGCTTTGCTGGTGCGGTTGACTTTGGCAAAGCCCGAACCAAGCTGCACTGCAGTGTAGCCGTCTCGCTCCTCGGTTCGCTGGGCAACCACCTGGCATTTGTCAAGTTTCAGCACGGTTACCGGAACGTGCTGGCCGCTATCGGTAAACAGGCGGGTCATCCCGACTTTTTGAACTATCAATCCCGAACGCATCTGGTCAGGTCTCCTCACTTGGCCCTAAAGCTTAATCTGCACATCGACGCCGGCAGGCAGGTCGAGTTTCATCAGGGCATCAACGGTTTGCGGTGTCGGGTCAACAATGTCGAGCATGCGCTTATGGGTTCGCATTTCAAATTGCTCGCGGCTTTTCTTGTCAATATGCGGCCCGCGCAGAACCGTGAATTTCTCAATATGGGTCGGTAGCGGAATTGGCCCGCGCACATTGGCTCCTGTCCGTTTGGCCGTATTCAGAATCTCGCGCGCCGAATTATCCAGCACACGATGGTCAAACGCTTTCAGGCGAATCCGAATGTTTTGATTTTGAACCATGTCTTGTTCCCGTTCCCAAAAAAGAAGCGCGCCCCCGAAAGGGCGCGCCTGTTAATGCCTACTCAATAATTGCGGCGACGACGCCGGCACCGACGGTGCGTCCGCCTTCACGA
>JAYPAN010000012.1:0-18786 GCA_038123715.1 Rhodobiaceae bacterium
ATTGGTAGCGGACGCTAGGAATTGGTAGCGGACGCTAAAAGCACTTGGCAGCTTGCTCCCTTATGTGCGCCTTGCGCTAAAGAGCTGACAATTCCGCAGAAATTGGTAGCGGAGGAGGGACTCGAACCCCCGACACGCGGATTATGATTCCGCTGCTCTAACCAGCTGAGCTACTCCGCCTTTGACAAGACCGCCCGTATATAGACCAAAACATCGCGCCACACAATGTCTTGCAGCATATCAGCCCGCCCTATTTGGCAAGCCGCTATTTCTTCAAAAAACAATGCCTGCCTTAATAAATAATTTACCTGTTCGGTCGTATTTTTGAAGGCATGAAGTGACATGGCAAGGAGTTCGACATGGCCGAAATTATTTCTTTGAACAGCTATCGTGACGATTCATGTTTTGCATCTGCCCATGATATTGACCGGATGGATTTCGACACGGATGGGCTGAGTGATGCCGATATCAAACGGCTTGAAACGCTGCGCGATGCGGTAGAGGACATGCTTAACACCATGACCGCCGTGCATCGTGACCCGGAAGCCGTGGCCTATGCCGCCGGACGCTTTGCCGCCATGCGCTTGTTCGCCCTGCAAGGTCGCGCCGAAACCATGGCCTTTATCGACCAATGCATTGAAACGGCCGAGATTGCCGAGGATATGGCAAAATTTTAGCGCGCCCGGCATCCGGCTTGTGACTTGCCAAAACAGGCCGACACACTTTACCTTTATGCCATGATTGTGAGAAGTGACCCGGCGTGATTACCCGCGCCCGTATGCTCGAAATCCTCAATCGTGGCCGCCAAGGCGACCGCGTCAGCCGTAATGTCGATTTTTTTCTGGCGACGCTGATTTTTACCAATGTCATCGCTATTTGTCTTGAGTCGGTGGACAGTATCGGCACGCCTTACGCAACACAATTCCTTGTTTTTGAATGGTTTTCAGTATCCATTTTCAGCGTGGAATATATTGCCAGATTATGGGCCAGCGCCGAGCGCACTGACAGCAAAAGAGACACGGCTTTCGGGCGACGCATGGAATATGTGTTCAGCTTTAGCGGGCTGATTGACCTGATTGCCATATTGCCGAGCTTTATTTCACTTTTGGTCGGCAGCCCCGATTTGCGCTGGATAAGGGTGGTGCGTATGGTGCGGCTGCTGAAATTGTCCAATTACAATACCGCACTTGAAGACCTTGGCTCGGCGATTTATCAGGAACGGCGTTCTTTTCTGGCCTCGCTTTATCTGTTCACCATCGCCCTGTTTGCCGCCAGCGCCATGATGTATATCGCCGAAAATGCCGCCCAGCCGGAAGAGTTTGCCTCGATACCGGAAACAATGTGGTGGGCGCTGATTACCCTGACCACGGTCGGTTATGGCGATGTCTCGCCGGTCACGGCGCTGGGCAAAATGATTGGCGCGGTCACCGCGTTGATGGGCGTCTGCACTGTCGCCCTGCTCACCGGTATCATCGCCAATGCCTTTGCCGGTCAAATGGCGCAGCGCAAAAAGATTTTTGAAAACGAGATTCATATTGCCATGGAAGACGGCATTATCACCGATGATGAGCATGTGCATATTGAGCATTTGCAGCGCCGCTTCAACCTGTCCGACGAATATGCTCGTGCGATAATGACGGCGATTTATGAACAGGAAAAAGAAAAAAATCATCCGAAAGGCTAACATTTTCGTCAGCGTGTCGAGACTAATCATGTAGGAGCCACGCATGTTGACCGATTTATTTTCTCCCGCTGACCTCGCCGAGGCCCCGAAATTGGTCTGCAAGCGCGGGGACAGAATCATCCGGCAAGGTGCCGCGACCGACAGGCTTTATTTGCTGGTGTCGGGTCGCGCGCGCCTGCGCGGTGCTGGCAAAACGCGGCACGATTGGCAGGGCGGTGAAGCACTGGCCATGGTCGATTTTCTGGCGTTGACCGGCTATCGCAATGATGTGGTCGCCGCCGAACCCTGCCAACTGTTATGCCTGACGCGCGACCATTTCCGGCAACTCATCACCGACCAGAACCGCTTGCTATGGCCGCTGTCGCGCGGGCTGGCCGGTGATTTGGTCAAACGCGACGCGGCGGTGTAACCCATGCAACTGGCCGACCTCATTGTTGACGAAAACCGACAATTTGACCTGATTGACGGCGAGATTGTTTTTCATGCCGGTCATGCGGCACGGCATTTTTTCCTGCTTTTATCGGGCAATGTGCATGTTCTCGACCGAGCCGGGCGCAAGCCCATTCGCGAATATGGGGCGGGCGACATGTTCGGCCTGCCCGAAGTGCTGGCGCATGGCGACTGGCCGGCTATGGCGGTGGCGCATGGGGCGACCAGCCTGAAAGTCTTTCCGGCGCGGGTTTTATATGAGCGCATCGACAATATGCCCGACGCCCAGCGCGATTTTATCGCCCATATTGCCGCGCAAGCGGGCTGATTGGCACAATATCTGCACGTTTTCAGCAGAACTGAAAGCGGAGCCGGATAAATGGACAAGCAAGATATTTTTACCCAAAGCGCGGACAATCAGGCGCATGACGGGCTGAGCATGGGCGTGCATTTTGTGTTTTTTGATGAAACAGGCGCGCTGGAAGGCGAGTTTGTCGAGGCTTTGACCGATTTTGTACCGGGCGACATGCCTGTTCCACTGCCCGATGATTTTATCGGCCCGCCGCCGCGTCCGGCTGATTATCCGGCCAGCGTCGCTGCCGAATAGTTTCTTGAAATTATCCCGCGCTTTGTTTGACGCGACTTATCCAAGCCGGGCAAGCTTGGCCTGACGGCGTCTTTCCGCAGATGACGGGATTTTCAGCATGGTGCGGTATTTGGCAACAGTGCGCCGCGCCAGCTTAATGCCCTTGTCACTGACCATAGCAGCTATGGCGTCATCGCTCAGCGGCTTGCCCGGTGTTTCTTCGGACACGATTTTGCTTATCAAATGACGCACAGCGGCGGCTGATTTGGCTTCATCGCTGTCATCTTCCCCGGCCAGCGACACGCTGAAAAAGGATTTCAGGGTAAAGCTGCCGCGCGGCGTGGTAATCATCAGGCCTGTCGTAACACGGCTGACCGTGCTTTCATGCATACCGACTGCTTTGGCCACATCGCGCAATAATAAAGGCCTCAAATGGTCGAGGCCTTTTTCCAAAAACGCTGCCTGCTGGCGAATAATTTCAGCGGCAATAGCCAGAGTGGTTGAATTGCGCTGCTCCATAGCGCGTTTCAGCCAGCGCGCCGAAGACAAAGCCTGCATGGCGAATTTCTGGTCGTCACGGCGGGCGATTTTGGCACTGAGTTCGCGCGCATAAGTCTCATCAATTTTAACAGCAGGCAATGTTGAATGGTTCAGCTCGACCTGCCAGCCCTTATCGCCCATGCGGACAATCAAATCAGGCTCGGCAATCATTTCCGCTTCGCTGCTGAACGCTTCGCCCGGCTTGGGGTTGAAACTGCGGATAAGCGCCAGCAAATCCTGCAAGTCAGCCTCGCTGCATTTGCATTTGCGCGCCAATTGCGCCATGCGGCCGCGCGCCAGCATGTCGAGATTATCCAACATGATTTGCAAGGCCGGTGTCAGGCAATTGCTGTCAGCCGCTTGCAAAGCGAGGCAATTTGCCAGACCGGTGGCGAAAAGTCCGGCCGGTTCAAATTTCTGGCACAGGCTCAGCACGCCGCGCAACTCCTCAAGGGCTATATTCTGCTCTTCAGCCAGCGTTTCAATATCGCGGCCAAGCCAGCCGCAAGGTTGCAGCGCATCAAGCAATATATAGGCAATCATTTTCTGGCGGGGTTGGGAAATCTGCATATCGATTTGGGCGGCAATATGTTCGTAAAGCGAAGGCGGGCGATTGGCTATGGAGGAGGAAATCATATCCCAATCGCCCTCAGCGCCCCCGGTCATGGATTTATAGCCAAGGGCGGCGGGGTCGCGCTCGGCGGATTCATAGCGGTTTTCAAAATCATTATGGGCGGTGGGGTCGTCAGATGGTGTGCTGCCGGTTTTCATGGATTCGTCAGGGGCGGCGGCGGCGGCTTCGCCCTGTGCATCGGCGCGGGCTTCGGCATTGGCGTGACCATTGCCGGTTTCGGCAAACCCGTCCGGGCCTTTGCGCTCGACCTCAAGAAATGGATTTTCCAGCGCCTGATCTTCCAAATAGCTGTTCAAATCCAGATTGGTCATTTGTAGCATGCGAATGGCCTGCTGCAAGCGCGGCGTCATCACCATTGACTGCTTCTGTTTAAGTTGAAGGCTCTGCCCGAAGCTTTGTCCCATTTTCATATCCCGTCCTCCTCTTGAAAGGATGAAGGGAGTTTGCGAGGTGATTTGACCAATGCCAAAAAAACAATTTGACGACGGCAAATGTCGGCTTTCCGACAATTTTTTGAGGCTGAGTAAGCCTTTCAGGCGGCTATGGCGCAGCATGAAATTGCCTGCGTCAAAAAGCGGACAGCTATTTTGTGCAGAATAGGGCTTTCTGGTATGAAAATTGCGCGCCGTGTTTTCAAGGTTTTCCTTGCGCCTGACAGAGCGATTGGGGCATTTTAACCAAGACAGTGACCGGAGAGATGGATGCGACCCACCAAGCAACACAAGCCTGAAATAAGCGAAGCCGACCCGCCCTGCATGCGGTGTCTGTATATTCGCTATTTTCTGGTGACATTGATGGCGTTGGTGATTTTTGCCCTCGCCGCCGGTGACGATGTCAAGCTGCTGGCCATGATAACGCCGGAACGTGTGGCCGCTGCCATAATGATTGGCGGCTCCATCAGCTTTGCTGTCAAATATTATTTCTACCGGCGCGAACTGGCTGCCGCGAATAAACAGCCGTCCGAGCAGGCTTAGCGATCGCGCACCAGGCGCACGGCCAATTCTTTATAGCCGGGAAAACGCCCGAAACTATTGCCATTGTAAAAATTGACCGACCAATAGGCATTGGGCGGAAAGCTGTTTGTCTCGCCCGTCCAGTAAGGCTCACCGACCGTATTGGGAAATGTCTCAGCAGCAATTTTGACGCCCTCGCATTCTTCACAGACCAGCGATTCAAGCTCCTTGCGGCTTGGCAAGCGCCATTTGCCGCCCAATTTTTCATTGGCCTGCGCCACAACTTGCCCCATAGCTTCCTGCGGCAGGCGCAAGATATCGCCAATGCAATTTTTCTCATCCCATTGCTGGCCAATGCTGCATTTCAGCCATTCAATGCCATTTTCCAAATCAATGACGACCATGCCCTTGTCAATATAAGTCCCGGCAATCGCCGGTTTGGGCAGGCAAAATACCGCCATACCCAAAGCCAGAATGGCAAGCTGCGATAGGATGGGTTTATGCGCCAAGCCGGTCTCCCTGTCTGCCGCCAAAAGAATGGCTGGAATTCGATTATTTTCATTTTTGCCATAAATTAGGCTTGAAGTCATAAATTATATATTACAGCGTAAATAAGAATTCATTGCGATTTGGTATGGTAATTGCAGTTTTAGGCCAAATAGATTATTCGAAGCGAGTTTAAACATGGATATTGCATCACTTGTAGGTCTACTCGGCGCCGTTGGCATGATTCTTTTTGCCATGATTTCCGGCGGCGGCCTCTCACCTTTTGTGGACCAACAGTCAATTTTCATTGTTTTCGGCGGTACTTTTTTTGCCGTTATGTATACGGCACCGATGGCGACTTTTTTGGGCAGTTTCGGTGCGATGGCAAAAGTGTTCATGCCACCCATCAAAAAAACCGACGAGCTTGTCGAGCGCATGGTCGAATTGGCCGGTATTGCCCGTAAGGACGGTATGATGGCGCTGGAAGGCCAAGATGTGCCGGATAAGTTTTTCGCAAAAGGCATGCAAATGCTGGTGGATGGCGCTGATGAAAGCAAGCTGGTTTCGCAATTGACGCAGGAAATCAAGTCGATGAAAGCACGCCATTTGGCCAATCAGAATGTTGTCAAAGCATGGGTTGATATTGGCCCGGCCATGGGCATGATTGGCACGTTGGTCGGTCTGGTTTTGATGCTTGGCAATATGGCCGACCCGAAAGCGATTGGCCCGGCCATGGCGGTCGCCCTGTTGACCACTCTTTATGGCGCATTTGTCGCCAATGTTTTGTTTGGCCCGATTTTGACCAAGCTTGAAGGCTACACAGATTATGAAGTCACCTATCGCGAAATGGTGATTACCGGTCTGCGTAACATCGCCCGCGGTGAAAGCCCGCGCAATATACAAGACCAGATGGTGGCCAATCTGCCTCCGAAAATGCAGGAAAAACTTGAGGCTGCATAGGCCTTGCAACGCAAGGGAAACAGGTGAAGCATGTCTGCGACTGATGAAGCCGAAATCGAACAGAATGATGAGGAGGAATGCCCGAAATGTCCGCCCGTCGGTGCGCCCGCTTGGATGGCCACTTTTGCCGATATGGCAACTTTGCTCATGGCGTTTTTCGTTCTCATTCTCTCCTTTGCCGAGTTTAACGTCCCGAAATTCAAACAAATCACCGGCTCGCTGAATAATGCGTTTGGTATCCAGCGCGACACGCCTGTTGTCGAGCAACCCAAAGGCACAACCGTTATTTCTCTGTCTTTCAGCCCCTCACCGACCCCGTCTGTCGTTGACCAGTTGACGCAGCAGACAACGGAAACGCGCAAGCCCGAAATCGAATTACAAACCAAAACCAAAGACGCTGACGAGGGCGAAGGCAAGGCACAGGAAATCGCCAAAGCCGTGCAGGATGCGATTGCCAGTGGCGATATTGAAATCGAAGCCATGGGCGAAAAAGTTGTCGTCAATTTTGCTGAAAACACGCAAGACAAACAATTGCCCGAATTGTTAAAACAGACAATGGACGCGCTGGAAGATGCTAAGCGCGCAGCCGGTCAGTCGCAGCAGGATGTCTTGTTTGGCGGGCTGGAGCAGAAATTGACCGATTTGGCCGAACGTGTGGCGCAAAACAACAACCAGCCCTCTATGGGTGGTGACGGACAGGATGGCGATCAAGGCTCAAAACAAGAGCAGAACCAACGCGCCGAACTGGCTGAAGATGAACTGAAAGTGGCGCTCAAACAGGAAATTGGTGAAGGTCTGGTGGCGGTTGAACGCCGCGAGGACAAGGTGATTGTCACAGTCGGCTCCGGCGGCGCCTTTGGCTCCGGCTCGGCCAATCTGACACCGCAGGCACGCGCCATTATGAGCCGTATCGCCAAAATCAATGAACAAGGCAATAGCCGCATCAATGTGGCCGGTCATACTGACAATGTGCCGCTAATCTTTGGCTCGCAATATCGCGACAATTGGGATTTGGCCGCCGCGCGTGCCGCCAGTGTGGTGCAGGCCATTCAGGCCGGTGGCAGCATGAACAGCGATCGTCTGCAAGCGGTCAGCTTTGGTGATGCGCGCCCCGTGCAGCCCAATGACACAGCGGACGGGCGCAGCAAAAACCGCCGCATCGAAATCGAAATCAATTACTAATTGGGCATTTGCGTCACACGAGGCGCGCCCGGAAACCCGCCCCGGCACACGCCGTCACACCGGCACGGCGAAATAATCCTCATGCCGCGCGGACGCAAGCACGCATCAGCGCCTTTCAACGCCAATCAATATATAACAGTAAAGGAAAGCCTATTCAGCCGGTTGCAAGGCACGCCGCTTGGGCGGGGGAATATAGCTGAATTTGAACTTGCATTTGGGCTTCAGACGGCGCGCTGTTTCTTGTGCTTCCTTAATGGAACGTGCGGCCACCACCATCCACATTTGCCTGTCCTGAAACATGGCATAGCTGCGTAAAATCGATATTTGCCCGCGCCCGAAATAAACGCAGGTCAGAATATAGACAAGGGCAAACACGACCCAATGAACGCCCAGCCCCATTGTATATATGACAATCGTAGCCAGAAGCGGCTCCCATAGACGGTTTTGCACCAACCAAATAAACGGCACAATACGCGGCAATACTTCAGGCTGGGTTGAATAAATGACGCATAAATCTTTTATGTCGCGCAGGATTTCATAATTGGCATATTTGTCGGCAGCCTCGACCAAATGGCCGTTCAGCTCGCTTTTGCAAATATCCGTCATATCCGGCGTGGCAAATGCCCATGTGCCGCCCAGCGGCCCCGGCACCAGCAAATCAAATAATTCGCCATCGCGGTAAAGCGTGACAATGGCGCGCTTTTCTTCCTCTTCTTCTTCCTCGTCGTAATAATCGTCATCTTCACCCTCATCGCCTTCGCCAATGGCATTGGCCGGCGGCGTCAGTGTCAAGCGTGTATGCAATTCATCGGCATTGCCAAAGAACATCTCACCATCAATGGCGACCAGAATATCTTCATTTTTCAGCCGCAAGCCGCGCGCACGGGAGCGTTTGCCCAATTCCTTGAGTTGCAGCAGGGGTTTGATATTGCTGTCCGCACCGGCAGGGGGCGGTGTCATATCGGCGCCGTCGCGGGTCTCGAAATCCGTTTCGCTCATTTTGCTACATCACCTGCACTGCTCTATGGCGCGCCTGACGGGACGCGCATGACTCACTTATCAGGGATATTTAACCACGCGGGTTGATTCTTCAACCTGTCGGCGCAGCGCTTTATTTTCCTCGATAATGGCGCGCAAGGCTTGTTGAATATCGGCCTGCTTGCCAAGCATATTTTCAATTTTCTTGGACAATTTGGCACTCATGGCGGCTTCACTGCGCGCCGAGCCCTGCCCCGTCTTGTTCATGGATTTGGCAGCCTTGATAAGCTGGCTGCTGGTTTTATTCATCGACGCCTGAAGGCTTTTTGCCGTTTGCGCCAATTCGCCCGACAGTTTTTCATTGGCTTTGACCAATTCGCCAAAGGCGATTTGCAAATTCGCCTCGGCCTGCTTTACGGCGGCCGGGCCTTCTTCGCGCAAATTGCCGATTTCCGTCAAAAGCTGGCGGTTCAGTTCCAGCAACTCATCTTGCGTCTTGACTGTTTCCTGCAAAGTCTCGGTCGAGTCATTGAGCTGGTTCACATTTTCTGCAAACACAACCAGCGCTTCGCGGTTTGTTTGGGTGAGCAAGGACAATTCAGAGGCCGAGCGCGAATGGAGACCGGCAATCACCAGCAGCGCCAGCAAGACAATGCCGCCAATACTGCCGCCAATAATGCCGACCCGGCGATAAATACCGGTGACACGGCCAACAATTTTCTCATTGTCCAACCGCACCTTATTGAATTCTGCCGTCACATCAGCAGCCGCCTCGGCCGCATCCAAGGCCAGCTTGACGCTTTCCTGCACCATTTCCAGTCGAATTTCAGCCGCAGTTCCTGCACTCATGCCAATATCCCCTTTTCCGGCTTGGCATTTTTGCCGTCACCGGTTTGCTTCACTTCGTATTTTGCACATTTCATGCCAGTTGAAAGATTTACAACCAATCCGGGCAATTGCGGGCTTTTGAACCCGAAGGCCGAACAACCCCAAGGTCGCCCCGCATCATGGGTGACGAACAAAAACCGGCAATTCCGGCAGACCAATCTTGGGTCGGTTTTATCGCTCATGACCGTCCCCGCCATGCATCATAAAGCCGGGCAATACGAAACCGCATCCCGCCCATAAACAGCAATAGCGCCGCCAGCCAAAGCCCCAGCGCCCGCAATATCTGATTGTCATCAAAAGCACCAAAGCCCATAAGGAAGGCCAGCAGGCCAAGCCCCATAAAACAGACTGTGCTGATAAGTTCGCCCAATGATTCATGCGTGCGACGCGGCATGGCGGCTACTCCTCCAGCACCCGACCATGCTCGGAAAAGCGCAAATCGGGCGGCAGGTCAACTTCCGGGGCGTCCAGCTGGTCGCCCTGATCAATACGGTAAATATAGCCAAGTACAATCGCAACCGCATTATACAGCCGGTCGGAGATTTCCTGACCAATATCGCCGGTGAAATACAGCGCGCGCGCCAGCAAGGGCGACCGGAAAATCGTCACCTTACATTCTTCGCCGCGCGAAATAATTTGCTGCGCCATCACCCCGCGCCC
This sequence comes from Rhodobiaceae bacterium, assembly GCA_038123715.1. GTDB lineage: Bacteria > Pseudomonadota > Alphaproteobacteria > RS24 > RS24 > JAYPAN01. Next base: position 9,981 of record JAYPAN010000012.1, read on the forward strand.
CATCGCAATGACCACAGGCGCACCGGGGCTGCCCACCTCATATTTCAAAGCCACGGCAAAATGCGTCGGATTGGTGATAATCGCGGTTGCCTCGTCAATATTGGAAAGTGCTTCCCTTTGCTGGGCGGCGCGTCCGGCAGCTTCCATTTGCAAACGCCGGATTTTGGCCTTCACTTCCGGCGAGCCTTCGGTCTGCTTAAACTCTTCTTTCAAATCTTGGCGGCTCATCCGCATTTCTTTCATAAAGCTGTAACGCTGCCAAGCAAAATCGAGAATGGCGATAATCAAAAGCGCGACCAACAAGCCGCCAACCATAAACGGAATATAGACGCCCATCATTGACAGCGCCTGATCCATGGAGCCGTCGGGAAACCAGATAACGCCCGGCATGTAATAGAAAATAATGGCCGCGCCAATACCGAACAGAAGAAACACTTTCAGCAGTGATTTGCCCAACTCGACCAGCGATTTCATGGAAAACATGCGCTTCAAACCCGCCACCGGATTTATCCGCGACCCTTTGAATTGCATTGCCTTGGGCGCAAATATCAGCCCGCCCACGACAAATTGCGTGGCCACGGTAATCACCATAAGCGGCGCACCGACAATTGCCGTCACCGCAATGACAAATTTCAAAACCAGCGCCAATTGATGTTCAATCAGCGTATCAAGCTCGCCATGCGGCCTTATCGTAAATAATTCGCTCCAGACAGACAGGCCGTAACCGCTGATTTGCAACACGCCCAGCATGATAATCAGCCCGACAAATAACGAGGTGAAAACAAACATTTCCTTGGAAGTGACAATGCGGCCTTCCTCGCGCGCCTTCTCAAGCTTTCGCTCGGAAGGCTGTTCGGTTTTCTCCTCGGCGTCGTTTTCCTCAGCCAATGGCCAGCCCCCCTATTGAGCGTTCAATACTGTCCAGCGCCGCCTCAACCAAATCGGTAAAGGCAAAGCCGAACACATCGGCTGAAATGTAAAGAATGAAAAACACACCAAGCATGGAAATCGGAAAACCGAAGGAAAACAGATTCAATTGCGGCGCCGAACGGGTGATGATGCCAATGGAGATATTTATCATTAGCAGAAGCGTAATCACCGGCAGCATAATCATCGCGGCGGCAAAAAACATCATGCCAGCCGCTTCAATCGCTGTCTGAATCATAATGCTCATATCCGGCATATAGGCGACCGGCGATATTTCATAGCTTTTGAGCATGATGGAAATGACCAGCAAATGCCCATCCATAGACAGGAAAATCACCAGCAAAAACAATGTTAAAAGCTGACTGACCACCGGTGTCTGACCGCCCGAATCCGGGTCAACTTGGGCGGCAAAGCCAAGCCCTGCCGATGAGGCGATTTTCTCACCGGCCAGCGAGGCGGCTGAAAACCATATCGTCATGATAAGTCCGGCAGACAGGCCAATAAACAGCTCTTTAATCATTACCAGAACACCTTGCGGTGTGCCGACCAGCTCGCTGCCGGGAATCGGCGTCACCTGATAGACCGCATAAGCCAGTGCCATCGCCAGAATAATGCGTATCGGTGTGGTGAAATAGCGCGTGCCGAAAAACGGGGCAGACAGGCAAAAAGCCCCTATCCGCAGCATGGCCATAAAATGCTGCACCAGATATTCCATCAGCAAGCTGACTTCTATACCGGGAAAGCCGCCCGCCTTTTCTACCAGCAATCCGTCCATCGCCGCGCCCTATCCCATGCGCGCAATCTGGTCGAACACAAAGGCGAAATACTCGGTTAATTGCAGCAGAATAAAATTCGACAACAGGGCAAAAGAGCCAAGCACCAAAACCAGCTTTGGCACAAAACTCAATGTCATTTCATTGATGGAAGTCGCCGCCTGAACAATACCGATAACCAGACCGACAGCCAGCGCAACCCCAAGTATCGGGCCGGCGGCCATAATAATTTGCCAGAAAGCCTGCCGCAAAAATTCGACATTCGTATCAAAATCCATTTTTCTCTCCCTGGCCTAAGGCCGGTTGATATTTCCAGGCCGCGCTAAATACTCGAATAAGTGGCGACCAGCGAGCCGACAGTCATTGACCAGCCATCGACCAGCACGAAAAGCAGCAATTTAAACGGCAAGGCGACCAGCATCGGGCTGAGCATCATCATGCCCAGCGACATCAGAATGGAAGCAATTACCATATCAATCACCAGAAATGGCAAAAACAGCAGGAAACCGATTTGGAAAGCCGATTTCAGCTCCGAGGTAATAAAGGCGGGAAGCGCAATCGAAAATGGCACATCGGCAGGCGTTTCAAATGTCTCGCCACCGGCCATTTCGCTGAACATGACCAAATCTTTTTCGCGCGTATTGCGAACCGTGAAATTCTTCATAATGGCGCTGCCATCATTTATCGCCTGCTCGGCAGAAATCTCCTGCGCCAGATAGGGATTGACCGCATCATCATATACCCGCGTCAAAGTCGGCATCATAATGAACAGCGACAAAAACAGCGCAATTGCAATCAGCACCTGATTGGGCGGCGTTTGCTGCGTCCCCATAGCCTGCCGCAAAATCGACAGCACAATAATTATCCGCGTGAATGAAGTCATGCCCAGCACCAGCGAGGGCAAAAGGCTGATGCCGGTCATTAAAGCAAGGATTTGCAAGGACAGCGAATAGGTGGTGCTGCCATCGGCGCCGGTGGTCATGTTAATCGCCGGAAAACCGCCCAATTCCTGCGCCGAGGCACTGCCGACCGACAAGAGAGCAAGCGGCAGCAGAAAAGCCGGCAGCAAGCGCAAAGATGACAAGCGCATTACAGCCGCCCCCCATTGCTGTGTGTCGGGGACATGGCGACCGTGGCAATTGAGCCGGGCGTCCGCACCGGACGGCCTTCTTGCTGGGGTGCTTTGGCAGTTGGCAGGCGGTAAAAAGCCGGTGTGCCGGAACGACCCGACACGACGACATATTCAGTGCCGTCAATATCAACAATACGCAAGCGTTCGGAATTGCTCAGTGCCATATCGCTGACAATTTGCGTGCGTTTACGCATGTTCAAATGGCCGGAAATAGCCGCCCCATGACGGCGCACCAGAACCAGCGCCCCTATCAGCGCGGCAAGAAACACCACAACAGTCACAATTTGCACAATTGAAATCATCTCACCGGCCATCAGACACTCCCTTGACTGGTCACTCGTCCATGCAGGGTGAGAAGCAAGCGCCGTGCCAGACCGGCAATGGCGCTTTATATATTTTATAACATACTGTTATTGCTTGTTTTTTTAATCCGTCAAAGCGGCTTTTGGACAGTCTTGCTGCGACGGCCTCGGTAAATCGTCAAAATCCCGACGCCGCCAAGTGCCGCCCAAAATGGGAAAGGGCGAAGGGCGCAAAATGCCTAAAGCCCTTCCACCCGTTTTTCCGGGTCAACAATTTCCGAAAAGCGGATACCGAAACGCTCGCCGACCATCACCACTTCGCCACGGGCAATCATGGTGCCATTGGCGAGAATATCAAGCGGGTCACCGGCCAGCCGATCAAGCTCAACCACCGAGCCTTCATTCAGGCGCAACAAGTCGCGGATGCGGATTTCCGCATTGCCGACAACCACCGAAAGCGCGACTTCGATATTTTCCAGCACACGCAGATTTTCAACGCTGACATTGCCTTCCGACAAAGGCGCTTGCGAGGCTTCCGGCGCGGCGGCGGCGGTTTCTTCCTGATTTTCAGTTTCGTTTTCTTCCGACATGGCTTTCACTCTCCTGCCTGATTTCACGCATCTTCAAAAAAGCGGCGCGCGGTTAGGTTTACAGCGGCCTGTCCGGCCACATCGCCCATTTCACCTACGAAAAACGGTTGTCCCTCAAGGTTAAACTGCACATTGTCAAATAATTGCGCCTGCACCACATCACCTGGCTTGAGGAAAATCAGCTTGGTCATGGGAACAGTCGGGCTGGCCAGCTTGACTTCCACCGACAATGGAATATCCATCACCGCGCGCTCCAGCCTGTGCCGCCAGCTAATATCATCATCCACCGTGTCGGACTGGGTGCGCGAGCGCAATTGCGAGGCAATCGGGCGCAATGTCTGAAGCGGATAAATCACATCAAAAGTCGCCGGATCCATATCCGGCAGCATCACCACAAAAGAGCAAACAATCACCAAATCCGCACCATCCACAAAAGAGGCAAATTGCGGGTTCACTTCGCGCCCTATCTCGTTCAGCGTGATGGTCATCAAATCTTTCCACGCGCCTTCAAGCGTGCCGCCAAGGCCTTGTGTGACCAGCTCAATGACGCGGGATTCGGTATCGGTAAACTCTGGCTTGCGATTGCTCAGCGGGCTGACCGCGCCGCCGAAATAGGAATTGGTCATGATTGAGATGAAGCTCGGATCCATCACCATCATCAGCGAGCCGCGCAATTCCTCCATCCGCATCAGCGTCAGGCTCATAAACGGGTCAAGCTCGCTGCAATAATCATCGAAGCTTTTGATTTCCGGCGGGAAAGAGGAAATACGCGGTTGCAGGCGCAACATGGGCAGAAACACGCCGCGCGCCTTGCGGGCGAAACGTTCATTTATCATCCGCAGCGCGTAATAATCACCCAGCACGGACTGGTCGTCCGAGCCTAGCGTGAAGCTGCGAATGACTTTACTGTCGGAGACATCCGCCCCGGCTGAGACTTCCGGGCGTTCTTCCTCGGTCAGCCCGTCAATCAGCGCATTAACTTCATCGCTCGACAGTTTTCTTGAAAGTGTCACGCCCTTGCCCGTTCTTTCTATTGCACAACAAATGAGGAGAAATGCACACCCTCAATGCCGCCAAATCCTTCAAGTCGCTCGAGCTCGGCATTAAGCGCCGCCATCAGCCGTTCGGCCAGCTTGGCTCGTCCCAAGCCGCCTTCAACTTCGGCTTCGGAAAACTCGCTCATTGTCGCCAGCAATACCGAGCGCAGCGCCAATTGATGCGTATCAACATTTATCATGACCTGCTCATCATATTGCGTGGAAACACCCAAGCCGATTTGCAAGAACTTGCGCGAGCCGCGCAAATTGGTCGTCAAATTGCCGGGAAACTCGTAATAAGTGGTCAGGAAAGTCTCGTTTTCAGGCGCGATTTTCGGCGTTTTCTTCGGCCCAACACCTTCTTCACCCTCGCCTTCTTCGCCTTCACCTTCGCCCTCGCCTTCCGGCTCGGCAGGTTTCGGATTATCGCGCTCGATAATTTCCTCAACTTCCGCCGACGGGTCGGGCGCGGAACCGCCAAACAGCATATAGCCAACGCCCAAGCCAAGCCCCACAAGAACCAGCCCACCAACAACGGCAATGATGATAATCATCAAATTACCGCGTTTTTCGCCTTCGCCTTCTTCAGCCATACTGCTACCTCATACTCACAATTTTACGACGCTAGGCCGTTACATTAACCACATTATCCGTCGCCACGCCGGAGGGCGATGATGACGCTGACTCTGTTTCTGCCGTCTCGGCAGCGGACGACGAAGCGGCATTGCCCGCTTGTGACCCGTTTTGTCCGGCTCCACCGCGGCCAAAATCACCGCCCGTGCCGGTCGCAAATTGACCAATCCGCAAGCCGCTGGCTTCAAGCATTTGCGACAGGCGCGCCTCGGACTCACCAAGCAAATTGGCGGCGGCGGCGCTATCTGCCCGAATCACCACATCAACCTGCCCATTACTCATACCAAGGCTTACCCGCATCCGCCCAAGACTTTTCGGCGATAAGGTCAAATCTATCTCAGCCTCGCCGGAACGGAAACTTTTTTCCACCCGGTCGATAAGTTTTTCCTGCCATTCACGCGACATCATATCCAGCGTGTCGCCAAGGCGCGCGGCAGAATTGGTATTGCCCTGACCGGCAAAGCCATTGCTGCCTGCAAAACTCTGCTGCCCGCTTTGTTGCTGACCGCCTTGACCGGCATCCGCAAGGCCGGAAACCGCCGCTGCGGACGCTGTGCCGGCATTGCCGGATGTCGAGGATACCCCATTATCCGGCAAAACCGATTTGACCGCCAGACCGCTTTGCGCTCCTGTCGGGATTTGCAGCTTGATATCTTCCGCCATTGGCAAAGAGTCACCATTGACGCTTTGCAATGTATTGGCGCTTGGCAGGGCATTGGCCGCCGCTGTCTTACCGCGCATAGCAGCGTTATTTTTGCTCATATCCGGCATTTGCCGCGCCGCCATCAGCTCATTTTTGCTGACCATCTCGCCCGATTCTGCCAGTGCCGGACGGGTCTCGCCGGCAGGCTTTTGTCCGGCTTGCTCGGCCGTCGGGGCAGTGGATTTTTCTGCCAAATGGCGCGCCGCAGCCGATAATTTGACCATTGGCGCATTGGCTGTTTCTTCAGAAGATGCTTCTGCCGTCATTTGCGTTATTGGCATTTGAGTTGCCGCTTTGCCATTTGGCGTTACTGCGTTGGGCGGCAAATTAAGGCCGGGTCGCGCTTTACCTGGGTGACCCAAACCGCTTGTCGCGCCTGCATCATTTGTGCCAGTGCCTTGGGTCAATCCCGACCATAGCGCGGCATTACCGGCTTTTCCAGAGTTCTGGCCGGTTTTTCCGCCATCGCTGCCAGTGGCACGCGCGGCCTGCGCCAGCATCAGCAAGGCGGCTATTGCCGGGTCGGTTTCCCCATCATTGGCCGCCTGTTGCTCCAAACCTGCCAAATCGGCATCGCCCAAAATAAAAACGCCATTCGCGTCCGGCTCGATTTCGGCGGCGACCAGCAGCGAAAACAGGCCGGACAACAAGGCGTCACCCTGCCCGTCACCAAGCCCACCATTTGCCGGAGCCAGCGGTAATGTTTTGCCATTCAGCACAATATCGGTCATCAGCCTGCCACTCATTGCAGTCGTAAAAACATTCGCCAGATACTTGCAAAATCAATGCCAGATGCACCATCACTGCCCTAAAGGTCCGGATTATTGGGCGTTTTTCGGATTTTTTTTCGGTATGTCAGCTTCCTGACGGGTTTCGCGGGCGTTTTTTTCCACTTGCTCATGCTGTTTGGCGGTTTCCAGCGATTTGTCATAACGGCGGCGAATTTTCGCCAGACGCCCCTTTTCCTCGGCCACTTCCTCGGCCAAAAATTGCCGTCGGCTGTCTATGGTTTGGCGCTGCTCCATGACTTTTTCCCGATACCAGCTGCCCGCGCGCAGACTGGCCGCCGTTTGCTGCCCCGGCTGCACAAGCGTTGATTGCAACACTTCATCAAGCTGTTCTTTCAGCGTCGCCGCTTTTTCCAACTCGCTGGTCAGCACGGAAAGGCCACGGGTTTTTTGCAGCAATTCAACTTTTTGCTTTAAGGCCAGACGATGAAACCGCTTGCTGCTATCCTTGCTCATGGCGTTGCTCCCTAACTGCCGGTGAGCGCGGCAAGCGCCGCACAGCTTGTCTCGAAATCGGCTTTTTCATCCGCCATTTGCGAAATATGCTCGACTAGTTGTGGCCACATTTGAATAGCAACATCAAGTTCCTGATCCTGCCCGGCCACATAGCCGCCCATCATGATAAGGTCGCGGTTTTCCTGATACAATGTCACCAGACGCCGAAAGCGGCGCGCCGCAAGCTGAAGCTCATCGCTTGTAATATCAGTGGCTACGCGGCTTATTGAGGCCGGCACATCAACCGCCGGATAAATGCCCAATTGCGCCTGTTCGCGCGACAATAAAATATGCCCGTCCAGAATGGCACGCGCCGAATCCACCACCGGGTCATTGGCATCATCGCCATCGGCCAGCACGGTATAAAAAGAGGTAATGCTGCCCTGCCCCAGCAAGCCGGTGCCGGAACGCTCTATCAGACGCGGGATAAGCGAAATCACCGAAGGCGGATAGCCTTTGGAGGTGGGTTGCTCGCCCAGCGCCAGACCAATCTCGCGGCGCGCATGGGCAACACGGGTCAGCGAATCCATAATCAGCAGCACATTTTTGCCCTGCGCCCGAAAATACTCGGCAATCGCTGTGGCGCGCTCGGCACCACGAATCCGCAAAAGCGGCGACCGGTCAGCAGGCACGGCGACAATCACGGTTTTCTTGCGCGTCTCGCCGGTCATCACGCTTTGCACAAAATGACCGACTTCGCGGCCACGCTCGCCAATCAGCCCGACCACCACCACATCGGCCTCGGTAAAACGCGACATCATGCCCAGCAGCACCGACTTGCCAACACCGGAGCCGGCAATAATGCCAAGCCTTTGACCCTGACCAACACTGAGCAGGCTGTTAATGATACGCACACCGACATCCAGCGGCTTGTCAACCGGTTGGCGCGCCAGCGGGTTAATCTCACGCCCTTTTAACGGCCAACGGTCATCCAAAAGCGGTTGCGGGAAATCATCAAGCGGCTTGCCCAGCGCGTCAATCACCCGGCCAAGAAGCGCATCGCCGACACGAATATCATGGCCGTCATCAAGCAGGCGCACCGAAGCCCCAACGCGGATACGGGCATTGGTTTCATAAAGGGACAAAAGATTCTGGCTGTTTTCAAAGCCAATAATCTCCGCCAATGTCTCCTCACCATCATCGGTTTCAATCGTGCAGACCGCACCGATATTGGCCGGAAAGCCGTGGCATTGGACAAGATGCCCGTCGCTTTTGGTCACGCGCCCCGACATACGCACCGGCCCGACCGGCGCCAGCCGCGACAGGCGCTGCGTTAAAGCGGCGGTGACATCATGTCCGGCCTGGCTCATCGCGGCGTCTCGTCTGGCGGATTGTCGGCGGCTGCCTCATCCGCCGGAGATGTCGGTATTTGCGTCGCATCATTGTCTTTTGCAATTTCTTCTGTCGCTTCTTCCGTGGCTTGTTC
>JAYPAN010000012.1:18886-48082 GCA_038123715.1 Rhodobiaceae bacterium
GCGTCGCATCATTGTCTTTTGCAATTTCTTCTGTCGCTTCTTCCGTGGCTTGTTCTGTAACCTCTTCGGCGGCTTGTTCCGAGATTGTTTCCGGCATATCGGCCATTTCCGGCACAGCAGCAGAAGCCATCTCGCTCTCACCAAGGCCAAGCCGGTCAGCCAAAATATCCTCAAAACTTATCGCGCCGAATACAATCCGTATATCGCCATGTTCGAGATTGCTGTTGCGTTCAAAACTGCATTTTGCAAAGGCCGGACGCTGTTCAAGCAAGGGAACAATCAGGTCATAATCGGTTTCATTCAGGCTGATTTGGGCGGTTTCATTTTGCTGGCGCACTTGCGCGACCAAATCGGCAATCCGGTTGATAAATACTTCCGGCATATCGCCAATCGCCTGACCGATGCGGGCATAGGCCAGCCTTTCCACCGCCGCTTCCAGCGAGGCGGCCAGCGCATCAGCGTTCAGCGCCATGGGCGACATCAGCGCTTCAGCCAATCGCTCCAAACGCCCGACCAATTCATCCTTTTGCGCTTCCTGCAATTCGCGCGCTCGTGCCTCGATATTCTGAAAGGCATCGGCCTCTGCTGCGGCCTGTGCTTCTGTCACGGCCAATGCCTTGCCTTCGGCAATACCGGCTTCGCGCGCTTCGGCCAGTTTTTCTGCCCATTCATCGGCCTCGCTTTTTGGTGCGCTGTCGCCGGAAGATGGCGCGTCTGACATATCCAGCGCCTGCGCCGCCTTATCATCGTGTGGCTGGGTATCGCCAGTCCTGGCCTCGACCTGCCCCGCCATATCAGGCTGCGCGTCAGTGTCAGGCGCGATTCTCGCATCAGGCGCGGCCACTGCTTCAGGCGCAGATTGCGCGGCCATAGCCAGTTCGGCCAGCGAACGCTTTCGGAAACCGCCACCCTGCTTTTTAGGCATTTCCGTATTGGCTTGATAGCGCACTTGCCGCATGGCACGCAAAACCCCCTCAACCTCATTGCGGTCAAGCGGCTTCACATCCGGTGTGGCAATCTCGTCCATCATTTCTGTCATTTCGACCGACGCCATCAACGCATCACTTTCCTAGACAAAATCATCGCCGCCGCGACCGGCAAGCACGATTGACCCCTCATCCGACATGCGCCGCGCTGTGTTGATGATACGCTTTTGTGCATCTTGCACTTCGGTCAGGCGCACCGGCCCCAGCGCTTCCATTTCGTCCATAATATTGGCCGCCGCACGGCTCGACATGCAGGCAAACAAGCGGTCGCGCAACTGGTCATCCGCGCCCTTCATGGCCAGCACCAAATCATCCGTTTCAACACTTCGCAAAAGCGTTTGCAGCGATTTGTCATCCGACATCAGCAAATTGTCGAAAACAAACATGCTCTCCTGAATGGCGACCATGAGATTTTTATCTTCCTTGCCCAGCACTTTCATAATCCGCTGCTCCATAGATTGCTGGGTAAAGTTCATAATTTTCGCCGCAGCGGAGACGCCACCAACTTGCGAAGCGCGCAAATTGGTATTGTCCTTAAACTTGTTCTGCATGACCCGTTCCAGCTCGCGCAAGGCTTCCGGTTGCACCATTTCCAGTGAGGCAATCCGCTTAATCACATCCGCTTGTATGTCTTCGGGAAGCTGGTTCAGCACATCAGCGCCCATGGCGTAATCCAGATAGGAAATAATCAGGGCGATGATTTGCGGATGCTCATCAGCCACCATGTCAGAAATGGCACGCGCATCCATCCAGTCAAGAATCTCAATCGGCCGGTCACTGCTGGAAGGCGTAATTCGGCTCAACACAGATTGCGCCCGGTCATCACCCAATGCTTTGGTCAGCACATTTTTGATATAATTACCGGCTCCCAATCCGAGGCTGGTCTGCTCCTTGATAATAACCAGAAACTCATCCAATACCTGATTGACCGTTTCCTGGCCGAGACCCTGCACCGAATACATGGCCGCGCCCAAATGCTGCACTTCCTTTGGCGACAGATTTTTCAGGATTTCCGAAGCCTCATCCTCACCCAGCAACATCATCAGGATTGCCGATTTTTGGGTTCCATTCAGGCTTTCATATTCTTCCTGATTGGCATCATTCGCATTTTCAACTTGCTCTGACATAACGCTTTACTCCAAAGGCAGCCTTGCGGCGATCCTAACCACTCATATCATTTTGAATCATTGACTTGAAGACATTGGCCACGCGACCCGATTCCTCACCGACAATCATGCGGATAATGGCGACTTTATCGTCATAAGTATTGGCCGTATCCAGCATTTCAGCGGAAATCGCCTGTTTTTTGGGCTTGAGCTTGGCCTTGATATCTTCGAGAGATTCGCCTTCGCTGACTTCCACCTTGTCTGCCTCTTCACCTTCCAAATCAACATCACCGGCAGGCAGGCCGCCATCGGTTGCAATCGGAACCATAATCCGGTTCAGCAGCGGGCGAATAACACCGAGCGCCACAATCGCCAAAATAAGTATGGTCGAAAATTGCTGAACAAGGTCAGTAAACCATTCCTGCTCAAACCACTCAACCTTGGTGCCTTGAATTTCTCCAACAAAAGGCGCGCTTGAAACCGTCAGGCTGTCGCCGCGCGCATCGTCAATGCCAATCGCATTGCGAACCAGCTTTTCAATCTCGGCAAGTTTTTCCTGCGGCAGCGGCACAACTTCCATCAGTCCAGTCTCCGCATTGAGCTGTTCGCGGTCGCGCACCAGCACAGAGGCAAAGACACGCGAGATTTGCGTGGACGGGTTTTGTGTTGTGGACACAATTCGGCTGACTTCATAATTACGCACTTCGCTGGACGAAGACGAGCGCGATTCATTGCCACCATTTTGCACATTATTCGGCTGCTGTGTCAGATTTACACCGGGCGGGGGTGTATTGGCGACCGCGCCGGGTATGCCGCGCGCATTGGGCTGGGTGCTTTCATCGCGCGTCAATTGCTCGGAACGCAGCGCATTGCCCTGCGGGTCAACTTTTTCTTCCGTGCGCTCGCTGCGGGTAAAATCAATATCCAGATTCACCTGTGCGTTGACATTGCCACCGCCGACAATCGGCGTCACCAGCGAAATAATCCGCGTCCGGTAAATGTTTTCCAGCCGCATACGATATTCCAAATCGCTGTCGCTCAAAATCGAATCCGGGTCACCTGCCACTTTCGACAGCAAAGTGCCGTTCTGGTCGATAATAGTGACATTGCCCTTGGGCATGCCCGGCACGGAAGCCGACACAAGATGGACAATCGCGTCAACCTGATGACGGCCAAGAACACGACCATTTGCCATTTGCACCATGACCGAAGCCGTTGGCTCCGGATTATTACGCACGAAAACCGATTTTTCCGGTATCGCCAAATGCACCCGCGTGGCGATAATTGCATCAATCTCGGAAATTGATTTTGACAGCTCAATTTCCTGCGACTGCTTCAGGCGCATATTTTCCACCGACCGGCTTGTCCCCATTGGCAAATCGGTCAGACCCTCATAGCCATCGGGCACAGAAGTCGGCAGGCCTTGGGCAGCCAGCGTGATGCGCGATTTGTGATAATCACCGGTTGGCACAAGAATATCGCCGGTTGTCGGGTCAATGGCCGCATCGATATTGGCATTGGTCAGCGCGTCAACAACGCGGCTTTTTTCAGATTCCGGCAGCGACGCATACAGCGTTGTGCGCTCCGGCTGCTGCAAATAGACATAAGAGATAATGCCGACAAATGACAAAACCACCGCAGCAATGGTCGGCAGGCTGCGTTGCACGCTTGGCTCATCCAGCACGCGGCGCACGGTTGACACCGCCCTGCGGATACCGGTCTCATTCGCATCACGGGCGACCAGCGCCGTGTTTTCACCTGCCATATCAACTGTTTCCGACATGATTTGTCCCCTGTCTATTCCTCAACATGACCGTCCATCAGACCGGCATGTTCATAATATCCTTGTAAGCACTCAGCACTTTGTTGCGTATGTTCAGCACCATTTGAAAACTCAATGACGAGACTTGCTGGCTGACCATGACTTTCGCCAAATCATGCTCTTCACCAAGCTCAAAGGCTTTGGTCAAATCGGCGCTGTTTGATTGGGCATCAGCCACTTCACGAATGGCCGACCCCATACGGTCGGCGAAATCCGGGCCGTCTGCCGCTTTTTGCTGCTCGCCCAAAGCTTCGGCGGCGCGCGCCAGAACTTTGGAATGGGCCGAGCTGGCATCAATGCTCACTGTCTTTACAATACTCATCTGTCAAATCCTCGCTGTCTCATGCGCCTAACCGGCCAATGCCCCGGCCCGTTGCGGCGTGTCATCCTGCATGGCCTGAAGCGGCACGGCACCATTGGCCATATCGGTGATGATATTTTCCGCCTTAATCACGCCCTTGTCGCAAAGCACAAGCGCGCGTTGCAGCACATTTTCCAACTCGCGCACATTGCCCGGCCAGCCATAATCAAGCAGCCGGTCGCGCGCGCAATCGGCCAGACGCGGCAGCGTCTCGCCCTGTTCGCCGTGCCGCTTGAGCAGCACTGTGCTGATGGGGATGATATCGTCGCGGCGCGCACCCAGCGCCAGCGTGTTGAGTGGAAACACATTAAGCCGATAGAACAAGTCCTCGCGGAACCGGCCTTCATTGATTTCTTGCGGCATATTGCGGTTGGAGGTTGCCAGCACGCGCACATCGACCGGAATATCCTGGTAAGCACCGATCGGCGTGACCGATTTTTCCTGTAAGACGCGCAGCAATTTGGCTTGCAAGGAAAGCGGCATTTCGGAAATCTCATCCAACAGCAAAGTGCCACCATCGGCAGCACGGAAAATACCCTTATTGGCCGAGGAAGCGCCGGTGAAAGCGCCTTTTTCATGGCCGAACAAGATTGCTTCAAGCATATTTTCGGGAATGGCGGCGCAATTGACGGCGACAAAAGCCTTGTCGCGGCGCGGCGAATGGTCATGCACAAAGCGCGCCAACACTTCTTTGCCAGTGCCGGTTGGGCCATTGATAAAGACGGTGACATCGGTGCGCGCCACACGCGCCGCCATGGTGAATAGCGACAGGCTGGCGGCGTCGCCGACCGCAACATGGTGCGGCTGGGTGACAAGGCTGGCGGCCATTTGCAGCGCAAAATCATGCGCCGGCAGGTCAGCGCCTTCCGGCTTCAACCCCATACGCACAAGACGGCCGGATAAATGGCTGGTCAGCGTCAAATCTTTGCCGCTTTCATCAATAATCAAGATTTTGGTTGCCTTGAGTTGACGCCCCAAATCGAGTAACGCCTGTTCCCCGCCAAGCTCAGCTTCCAAGGCGGTTGAGCAGACAAATGCGTTAAACGCACCGCCGACCGGCTTGCCATCGAGACCCATTTTATCGCTCACCGCATGGGGCGCGATACGCTTCAGCAAAATTTCCGCCAGCGCCTTGGCCGCGCCCAGCTTGTGACTGTGAATACAGATGTCTCCCATCAGGAACTCCTTCGCTCTGTGTGCTGGAATAGGCAAAAAGCTTGCCAAAATGAAAAAACATCCAAAATTTTTTGCAAAATGGCGGAACTGCGCCTCCGCCAAGGCCAAATTTTTTGCTAATGAAGCAATTTTTTTACAAATAGTCCGATTTTTGACACATAATCACAGAGCAAAGCGGTAAAGCGGTGACGGTTTTCCGACGCCTGCATGAGGGTCTGGTTGTGAGCGATATTGAAGGGATAATTCTTGGCCAATCAGCGCAGGCGCGCGAATTGCGCCGCCTTATCGAAGTGGTTGGCCCATCCGCCTCTTCCGTTCTGGTGCAGGGCGAAACCGGAACCGGCAAGGAAATGGTCGCCGAGGCGATACATGCCATGTCGGGGCGCAAGGGCAAATTGGTCACCGTCAATTGCGCTGCCATCCCCGCCGAATTGCTTGAATCCGAGCTGTTCGGCCATGAAAAAGGCGCGTTTACCGGCGCCGACAAAGCGCGTCAGGGGCGTTTTGAACTGGCCGATAATGGCACATTATTTCTTGATGAAATCGGCGATATGCCGCTTGAGCTGCAATCAAAATTACTGCGGGCGCTGGAAAGCCGGAAAATCCAGCGCGTCGGGGGCAGCGAGGATATTGAGGTTGATTTCCGTTTGGTTTGCGCCACCCATCAAAACATTGAGAGTTTTGTGGACAAGGGCAGTTTCCGCGCCGACTTGTTCTACCGCATCAATGTGTTTCCCATTCTGGTTGCCAGCCTGGCCGAGCGCGCCGTGGATATTCCCATTCTGGTCGAGCATTTGCTGGCGCAAGCGCAAACCGCAAATGGCGGGGCGCTGCCGCAATTTGACGACACGGCCATGAGTGAGCTTGGCCGCTATAACTGGCCGGGCAATGTGCGCGAATTACGCAATGTGCTGGAGCGCGCGCAAGTCTTGTTTCCCGAAAGCACGGTCAATGGCAAACAAGTGCGCGAAAATCTGCTGCGCCTGAAAGTGCCGAAACAAGAAGATGAGCAAGCCGCTTTATGGGAAGGCACAAGCAATCTGGCCGGTGTCAAGGGCGATACCGATACAGGCAGCGACGCGCCAGTGCCGCATCCGGCGCATTATCAGCAATGGTTCGCCTATTTTGACACAATAGATTTACGCCGTCATTTGCGTGATATTGAAATTGTGCTGATTGAGGCGGCGCTGGAAAAAACCAATGGCACAATCAGCGGTGCGGCGGAAGCGTTAAATCTGCGGCGCACCACGCTGATTGAGAAAATGAAAAAGCTGATGATTGAGCGCCCGCTTTCCGCCTCAGACAGCGACGACCGCCAAGCCGGTTAACAGGCTGGCTGATTCATCATCGGATTATTTGGGACGGCCATAGGCTTGCAGCATTTTGCGTGATTGGCTGGACTGATGGCTCAATTTGGCAAGCGCGCTTTCAAGCTCAGTGCAAAGCGCGGCATTTTCCGCCGCGCAATTTTCGACATAGGCCAGCACCGTATCGGCATGGCTGTCATCCACCTTATCCATTGAGGCCAAAAGCGCTTGCTGGCGTTGCGCGTCAATGGCACGCGCGCGGTCGAAATTACCCGCCGCCAGCGCGGCGCGCAGCGCCTCGTTTAACTGCTCAAACTGCTCAATAAAGCCGTGCTGCATGGGGTCAGTCCTGCTCCGGCAAACCGCCTTCGCGCATTTGCTCCCACGCATCGCGTATTTCGGTCAATGGCGGCATAGCCTCCTGCGTATTATCGCCTTTGGCTTCGCGCATATCTTTCAATAATTGCTGGCGCGCATATTCATAAAGCTGGAACAAATTATTGGCGATATCGCCGCCCTTTTCAAAATCCAGACTGGATTGCAGTGCATAAATAATGGTCAGGCTGCGCGCAAAGCTCTTGGATTTGACCTCACGGTCGCCGCCAGCCTTCAAATCGGCATTATTGGCAAAGGCGCGCATTGCCTTGAGCAATTCGTCCAGCATAGCCAGAACAACCGCGTGAGGGTCAGCAACTTCCGCTACAGATTGCGTTTGTGTTTTTTTATAGGCCGCGCCGACCTTGCTGTAGCTTAAACTCATAACCACCAAACCCTTGCTTTACAGGCGAGATAACACTAGTTTTCCAATATGGCGTATCCACTGGGCGTAAACGAACCATCGCATCTGGCCAATATGGCGGTCGCACGCAGTGCGCGCGCGCCCGATAATTTTGCCAGTCTGCGTGGTGCGATTGCGCCAACCGGAGCCACCAGCACTCCGAATAATGCAATCGCTATGCCAATCCTGTCATCGGGCAATCTGCAAATATCACAAGCTGTGGAACCTTTGGCACATGCCGCCTTGCCGCCCATGACACCGCAGCGCGGCCCTGAACGGCGCATGTTTCACCCAAATGGCGCGCCCTCTGCTGTTGTTTCGGAAAATGTGCTGGCCGCGCGTAATGATTTGGCGCCCGCGCCCATGCATAATGAAGCCGCCATCCGGCGCGCTTATATATCGGATATGACCAAGCTGGCGCCGCGCTTTGAAGCCAGCGTCTCCGTGCTGGCCTGACCGGCTGCCTATTTGCCCTCAATATCCAGCACTTTGTCCTGCAAATTCAGATAGGCGGTGAATAAATCGCTTTCTGAAACAACACCAAGCAGCCGATTGGTTTCGCGGTCAACCACCGGAATGCTCTCACCGACAAAATCACTGGCCGCCTCAATCGCCTGCATCAAGGAAGCATCGCCCTTAATGCTCAGCGCATCGCTTTGCAGGGCGGTTTTTGCTGCTGTGTCGGGCGAGGCATCGAGCAGGTCAATCAACCCCAATTTGCCGATATATTGCCCGTTCTTGACAATATAGGCCTCTGTTTGCCCGACTTCGCGCATCTTACGCATGGCGCTTTGTGCGTCGGCATTTTCCGGCAAGGCGACATAGTCGTCATGCACAATGCCGGCAATCGGTGTTTCCATCAGCTCCAAATGGCCGCGCCCTTTATGAATATCAATGCCGCGATCAAGCAATTGCCGGTCGAACAGGGACGCGCCGTAAAATATATGGCAGACCAGCGCCGCCATCACCACGGCAATCATCGCCAAAACAGCCATATTATAGGATTGGGTGAATTCCAGAATTATCAGCACAACGGCAATTGGCGCGCCAATCACCGGCCCGGTAATAGCGGCAATGCCGGCCACCATCAAAACTTGCGGCAGCGCGCCGCCGCCATAACCGGCAAAGACAATCGCCAATGCCCCACCGGCCGATGCGCCAATAAACAGGCAGGGCGAGACAATCCCGCCATAAAGGCCAAGCCCCAGACACATGGCCGTCATCAGCAGCTTGGCGACCAGCAGCAGTGCCATTTTTTCTGCCGAAATGGCGCCGTTCAGCATATCGCTGACGCTTTGTGTGCCAAGGCCGAGGATTTCGGGAATAAAAATCCCGACACAGCCGCAAATAAAGGCCGCCGCCAATGTCAATGTCAGCACAGACAGGCCACTATTGGCGGAGAAATCGGAAAATCGGCGCAGCAAAAATATCAACATTGTGGCGACCAGCCCAAAAGCAATGCCACTGACCAGCACGGGCGGCAGCAAAGCCAACATGTCAATGGCCGGGGGCGAGATGGAAAACACTTGCCCAAGGCCGAAAAACCCCTGCCCGACCGCCGCCGCCGTGATGCTGCTAATGGCAATCGGCGCGACAGCGCGTAATGAGAAATGGCGCAGCACCGCTTCCAAGGCAAAAACAATACCGGCCAAGGGCGCGTTAAAAGCGGCAGAAATCGCTCCGGCCACGCCGCAACCGATAAAAATATCCGTGGTCACGACCGAGCGCGTCATGGTTTTGAAATAGCTGCCCATTGTCGCGCCAAAATGCACAAGCGGGCCATATTGTCCGACCGATGCCCCGCCCGAGGCGGCCAGAAAGGCGACCAGAGTTGACCCCAAGCCCTGTTTGACATCCAGCTCATTATCGGTGCGATGGGCGGCATGAATACTGTCGGCAGGCCCGTGAAAACGCTGAATATCCAAGACCCGCCGGAGCCAGACAATCAAAAACGCTGTCGCCATTAAAACAAAAAGCGGCGTGACATTGCGTATGTCACCAGCCAGAAATACCGGCAATTCCAAGGCCGATTGGCGCATATCGGAAAAATAGCGAATACCGGAGACGAACAGGCGCGCCACCACCGCCATCATAAGGCCGACACCCAGCCCCAAAATAACCGGCTGCAAAAGCTTTTGCATAATGTGTTTCGTCTGCCCCATCACGAAATGTGACCCCTCTGATGATGCATAGTAAAACTTTGTCAGCAATTACAATGAATTGTCAAAATCTTTCTTCAATGCAGCAATATGACAGTTCGGCATAAAATTTGCACGAAACCGGTCGTAAGGATAGATGAGGTGACGCCATAAATGGCCGTTGATTACATCAGTATGCTGAATGCCGGGTCGGGCTTGAACACCACGCAAATTGTTGATGCGCTGGTTGATGCCGAGCGCGTGCCGCGTGAAGAAAAAATTCAGGCGCAAGTAGAAGAGGCCAATGTCTCAATTTCCGGCCTCGGCAAAGTAAAGCAGGGCTTCAGCACGCTGTCATCGGCGCTTGACGGGCTGGATGGCGAGACCGGACTGATTGCGACCAGCTCATCAACGGCTGCCAGCGTCACCATTACCGATAAAGCACTGGTGAGTGAGCAGCAAATCAGCCTTGAAGTGTCGCAGCTTGCCCGTTCGCAAACACTGGTCTTTGACGGCTTTACCAGCGCCACTGACAATGTTGGCTCGGGGTCGCTTAATTTTGAATTCGGCACTTGGGCGTCAGGCAGTTTCACCGCAAATAGTGATATCAGCGCCAGCTCGCTGACCATTGCCAGCGGTGCTGATACGCTGTCGGAAGTGCGCGACCAGATAAATGCCGCCAATATGGGCGTCACCGCCTCCATCATCCAAACCGGCACGGGGGCGTTTTCATTGGTTTTGAAATCGCAAACCGGCGCAGACCGGGCCATGCGTGTCACCGCAACAGAAAGCCCCGCCGCTTCCGGCCTCGCCGATATTGATTTTTCCACCTATGACGCCGATGAAGAAGCGCAAAGCGCACAAAATGCGTTGTTCACTCTTGATGGCGTATCAATTTCACGCAACAGCAATGAAATCGACGATGTGATGGATGGCATGCGCCTTAATCTGAGTGCCACAACCAGCGCACCGACTTTGCTGACCGCCAAATATGACACGGCAACGGCGACGGCGGTGATGCAATTGCTGGTCAATGAGTTAAACACGCTGAATACCAGTCTTAATGATTTAACCGCCAATGGGCTAGACAGTGGCTCGGAACGCGGCGCGCTCTATGGCGACTCATTGGTGCAAAGTTATAAAAACCGGCTGCGCGCCCTGACCACTACGCCGATTGCAGGATTCGGTGCCGACCCGGTCTATTTGACCAATTTCGGTATTAAAACCGAGCGTAATGGCACGCTGACATTGGATACGGCCAAATTCAAAACCGCCTTTGAGGCCAATCCCGAACAATTTGCTGCTATTGTCAACACCCAAGCCACAACCAATAATCCCAGCGTCAAAGCCTCTATCAGCGGCGATAACTTCACGCCCGGCAGCTATGCTTTTGCCGCCGTGTCAGGCGTTGGCACGGTTGGCAGCGACGCCATGACCGCCGGCACAAATTCATTTGTGTCCACCACGGGCGACACAAGCGGGCTGAAATTGACAACTTCGGCAAGCGATATTACCGCGCAAGTCTATATGGGGCGCAGCCTGGTGCATGATTTGTCTAATTTTGCCGATTTGGTGCTGGGCAGCGGCAATGATATTGACCGCAAAATCGCCACGCTGAACAGCGATATTGATGACCGCAATCTGGAAATCAGCGATTTGAATGCGCGGATGGAAGATGTGCGCGAACGCTATGTCAAACAGTTTGCGGCGATGGAGCAGGCGGTGAAAAGCCTGAAAGAAACCGGCTCTTATATTGACAGTTTTATGGAGAGCTGGCGCGCCGGCCAAGACTAGACTCTATCCCGTCAGGACAACAAATCCCCAAAAGAAGGTTGCGAGGCATCCATTTCCTTCAACAATTCTACGTCATTTTCTTGACTGATTTGCCAGCCGGAGGGCATTTTCGGCAACAGGTCGGAACGGTCGGCAAACAGATATTTTCTGAATTCTACCCGCACATGGCGCGCATCATATTTGCGCTCCTTCACCGGGTCAAAGCAGGTGGACAGAAGCGATTTGCGTTTACGCTTCACGCCATTGTGGTTTTCATAATTGAGAACAAACCAACGGAAATTCGTCAAAAAATCGTCAGCCTGATCACCGGCCTCAATTTCACTCAAAAATTCCAACAGGCCGGTGGCCGCTTCAGTAAGGTCTTCCGGCGACACCACTTCATAATGCGGCTCAAGAAAAGCAGCCAAACGCTTGGCATGCGATTCAAGTGGTAATTCGGCATGAAGAAACTCGGACGCCACCAGCGCACCGGTGTAATCATATAACCAAGCAGGACAAAACCGCATTGACGCAACTTCTCTCTAATAAAATTCCAACCCTAATCAGACTAATCAATTAAGTGTTTTTTGCGCCCAATTCAATAAAATTTGTCACAATTGTTACGCATAAAGAAAGAGGGGGGCGTCGCCGCCCCCCTCCGGTAATCAATGTAAATCCAAGCTTACTACTGGAGCAGGGCCAGCAGGTTTTGCGAAGATGCATTGGCTTGTGCCAGCATTGAAGTCGCAGCCTGATTCATGATTTGCGCCTTGGTCAGAGCCGAAGTTTGCGAAGCAAAATCCGCATCTTCAATCCGGCCTTTCGAAGCCACAGTGTTCAGTTTCAGTGTTGACAGATTGCTGACGGCAGCATCCAGACGGTTTTCAATAGCACCGAAATTGGAGCGCGTATTGGTAACCGTCGAAATTGCACTGTCAATTTTGTCCAGCGACGCATTGGCCGCGGCCACTGTGCTGACAGACAGACCTGTCGTGGTGTTAAGGACGTCTTCACTTTGCGACATCAGGCCCAACTTAACGAGACCGTCAGTATCGGCACCATTATTGGTGTCGGCTTGACCATCATAAAGCTGAACCGGGGTGCCGTCGGCAGAAGTCAGTGTCAGCGTACCCGTCTGGGTGAAACCACCAGTCGCATATGCAGTCGTTGTTGCTGAACCATCTAGGCTTGTAGCAGCCGTAAACAGACCACCTGCATCATCATCATCAACGTCATCATCGACAACAATGTTCACACCGCTTGCCGAAGTCAGAATAAGGAAACCATCCTCATCTGCGGTTGCTTTGATGTCCGTTTGCGAACCCACGGCAGAATTGATGCCGGCAACAATATCGGACAGTGATACATCACCCGACAAGTCAACTGTGATGCCGTTGATTGACACATCATCATGGTTGGACATTGTTGCGCCATCAAGGTCAACAGTGACTTTCACCTCGGTTTTGGCAGTTGCAACAACACCGTGCTGGGCGCTGAGGGCGTTAATTGCGGCTGCTTTACTTTGTGCCGAGCCATTATCGGAGTCGCCGATCAACACACCATTGACGCGCACATTATCCGTGGCAGCAAGGGCAGTTGTGGAAACTTTGGCAGAGCCGGAAACCACGCCAGAGCGGATTTCATTGAAACCCAGGTCAATAACATCGGTCAATTCACCCGTATCAGAGGAATAGCCATTGGTATCTGTGCCTGCTTCAATAGAAACATCTGAGCCATTGGCGTTTTCCAATGTTACAAAACCGCCATAAACATCAGCCGTAAAGCCCATGCTGGTGATATTACCAGCCAAGTTGAGGTTGTAACCCGTATTGTTGCTCAGAACGATAATGCCATTACCATCAATCTCCGCAGTCACACCGGCAACTTCATTGTTAACCGCGTCCACAAAGTCTTGCTTGGTGGCTTGAGCGGCCAAGGAAACACCGTTAATGGTGGCCGTGTTAGATGAGTATGAAGCACTATCGGCACGAACAACGTTATAGGCAGAAGCAACAGCACCATGAACATGGCTGTTTGAATTAATCGCGTCAGCAATAACCGCTGCGTTACGACCGGCTGTGCCATCCGTTGCCGGTGAGACAAGGCCTGTCGCATCATGGGTCGCACCCTGATATGTATAGGCAGAAGCGTCAAAATCGGCAGATGCCCAGTTTTCGCCATTGATTTTTACATCAGTCGCAGCAATGTCAGCCAAAATTTCTGCACGTGCAGATGTAATTGTTGACGCAGTTGCCGAGCTGCCAATGCCAAGCGATGACACGTCAGTGTTTTCCAAAGCAAGGCTCAAAACATCACTGGCATGAATACCGACTTGAAAGCTTACACTGCCGCGTGAGCCGTCAAGCAGGTTTACATTGTTGAAATTGGTTTTGCTGGCAATCGAGTCAATTTCTGCTGACAGCGAGTCAACCTCGGCCTGAATGGCCAAACGGTCGGTCGAGTTCAGCGTGCTGTTACCGGCCTGAACAGCCAGTTCACGAATGCGTTGCAGAATATTTTCAATCTCACCCAAAGCACCTTGTGCGGTTTGGGTCAGCGAAACAGCGTCATTGCTGTTGCGGATAGCGACATCCAGACTGCGAATCTGGGCTTCCATTTTGGAAGCAATGGCGGAACCCGCTGCGTCATCGGCGGCCGAATTAATACGGAAGCCGGTTGACAATTGCTCCATAGCGTCCCTCATGGTGCGCGTATGCTTTTCCATGCTGGCTTGGGACGTCAAAGCAGCAATATTGGTGTTTATGCTGGTCATCTAAAACTCCTCTAGTTTGACTTCACAAGCCTTCTCAAGCCTGCACAGTCAAAAACGACCGGCTGGAAAAATGTTTAGGTTTTTCCGCAGTTTTTTTTCAATGGGCAGAAAAAACTTTTCTTGCCATTTTTCATCAGTTTGGCACGGCGATTGCAATTTCCCGACGAGTAGGAGTTTGTTGAAAGCCGTGTGAGGAACAGATGAGCAAAATCAACACCGATATGAGAGCGCTTAATTCGCTTTACCACCTGAATCGCAATATTCAGGGCATGGATCAGGCGATGGAGCGAATTGCTTCGGGCAAGCGGATTAACAAGGGCGGAGACGATGCTGCGGGTGCAGCGATTGTTAATCACATGACTTCGCAAATCAAAGGTTTGGAAGTTGCCATTCGCAATTCCGCCGATGCGATTTCACTGGCGCAAACTGCAGAGGGTGCGCTGATTGAGGTCAGCTCAGTCTTGCAACGTATCCGCGAATTGTCCGTTCAATCGGCCAATGGTACTTATGACGGCGCCGACCGGCAGGCCTTGAATGCAGAAGTCGTGCAATTGCAGAAGGAATTGCAGCGCATTGCCGAAACCACCTATTTCAATGACACACAGCTTCTAAACGGTAATTTTCAGGACACGAATTTCCAAATCGGTCATATGGACGCCCATGTGCATACGCTGACCATTGAGGATGTGCGTCCAGGCGCGCTAGGCGAATATACGCTGCAAACAAGCCAGGCCGCAATTATTGATGATGGCTCGGCAGATGCGGATGGCGACGGCATTGGTGCTGACCCGTCAGCCGCAACCCCGACAACAGGCGCAACTTCTGCTGCAAATGCCACCAGCCGCGTGGTTGACGCCGAAGATTTGACCATTTACGGCCATGTCGGCAGCACGGTGATTGACGTGAAAGCCGGTCATACCGCCAAGGAAATCGCTGAATTGGTTAATGCCAAGGAAAGCCAGACGGGTGTGCGTGCAACCGCCGAAACCCGTGTCAAAGTAAGCTTTGTAAAGCCGACCAATGCGTTGACCGATACTATGTCTTTCAGTTTGTATGGCATGGACGGCGTCGCCGCTGATGTAACAGCGACGATTGAATTCGGCGGCACGGCCGGTAGCGGCACAAGTGCTGATTTGACCAATCTGCGTAATGCCATCAATTCGAAAACTGGCACGACAGGCATAACCGCCTCAATTGCAGATGATAAGGAGAGCCTTACACTGACATCTGTAGATGGTTATGACATTGTGATTGAGAATTTTGATGTTGCCACTGTCGTGGATGCTGATACCACTGCTGTCAATCCCATGCTACGGATGATTGCTGTTGATAAAGACGGCGCGGAAACCGGCACAGCGGTCAATCTGCATGACGGCTCGCATGACGCCGATGCCGCAGACAGCAGCCGTATTACCGGTCAGGTAACTTTCCATGCGCCGGAAATCTTCTCCGTGCATACAGCAGCCGACGGCACAGCTGGCGGCGGCCTGTTTCAGGCAGCACCGGGCGCGGCCAATCTCGACACCATGTCGTCAATGGACATTCTGACCGTCGATAATGCCAAGAAAATGCTCGGCATTGTGGATGGCGCTTTGCGGCGCATTGATGCCGAACGCGGTGATTTGGGTGCGACCATGAACCGTATGCAATATACGATTAACAATATCTCCAATATCATCATGAACACCAAAGCCGCGCGCAGCCGCATTGAAGATAGCGATATAGCCGTGGAGACGGCCAATCTGACCAAGGCTCAAGTGCTGCAACAGGCAGCCCAAGCCATGCTGGCGCAAGCCAACCAGACAGCTCAATCGGTTCTGTCTCTCCTACAGTAATTGCCGGAACCGACCAGAGAAGCGGCGCTCACTCCTCCCCCTGGGCGCCGCTTCAATTGTGTTCGGTTTCCCTTTAACCCTATCTATTGACTTGGCCAATAATTAACCGCCGCACCGCATGGGCGCCACTGCTTCACTGGTCATGTATGGGGGCGTTCTAACGCAGATAATCAAACAGGCTTTGCTGGCCGATTTTGGAAAATGCCTGTTGCGCTGCATCGCGGCTGACCAACATTGATTGCAATTCGGTTATCAGTGCTGCCAAATCAGCCTCACCAATATCGGCCACTTCTTCCGACACAGCCATTTGCCGTTTGGCAATCACTTCCATTTGTCGGTCGGCTTTGTTGATTTGCGCACCGAGAAAGGCTTTTTGTGTGCTTAAATGATCAATCGCCACATCCAAATCTTCCGACAGGCCGCCAATCAGCAAATCATTGTCACCCAGGCGGCGGGCAATGCCGATTTCCGCGCCACTGCCATCAATTGTCGCAAAGTCAACTGTCGGCGGGCTGGTGTCATTTATCAGCCCGACATTTTCGATTTCAATGTCTTTCATCAAAATCACACCGTTTTCTTCATCCGACAACATCACCCGGCCACTGGCCGTGTCATATGTCGCGGCGATGCCGGTTGAAGCGGTTTGTAGATTTATCGCATCAACCAAATCATCATATTTGCCATCAGCAATCGACACGCTGATGCGTTCACTGCCCCGGCTGCCCTGCAATTGGAACGACCAGTTTTGCGGGTCTTTTGAGACATTGAAAGTTAGCGCCGCCGTTGCCCGCGCCGAACCTTCCACACTCAACGCATTGGCTGGGTCAATCGCCGCCATAGCCGCATCAAGCATGGCAAACAGACCCTTTTTACCTTGCGGTGTCTGCACGCGCTCAAACACAGTGCCGCCATCAAGGCTGGTGGCAACTGTCATATTTTCCGAAATCTGCAAGGCAGACAGGCCGCGGTCACCGGCATAGCTGATTTGACCGTCGGCGCTCATAGTGAAGGCGCTGTCATTGCTGCGAAAACCAGCAAACAGGCTTTGACCTTGCGCGTCGCGCGTATTGGCTATCTCAAACATCACCTTACGCAACTCTTCGGCTTCGGCGAGCAGCGCGCGGCGGTCAGCCGGCCCGTAAGACCCATTGGCCGCCTGCACCGATAATTCGGTAATGCGGGTCAAAACATTTATGCCCTCTTGCAGCGCGCCATCGGCCAGTGTCAGGCGTCGTTTGGCGGCATCGATATTGGTCTCATAGCGACCAAGCAGATTTTGCTGCTCCTTGGCGGCGGATAATTGCACGGCGGCAACCGGGTCATCTGAGGCTTTCAAGATATTCTGGCCGGAGGCAATTTTCTCCTGAACCGTCTGCACATCCTTATTTATTTTGGCAAACTGCTCGACCTGCCGGTCATTGAAAAATTTGGTGCTAACCTGCATGGCTCACTCCTATATCACTTCCATCAAAGTCTGGAATAATTCTCTGGCGGTTGACAAAACCCGCGCTGATGCTTGATAGGCTTGCTGATATTCCAGCAATGCCGCCGCCTCGGCATCAAGATTGACACCGGTGAAAGACATTTCCGCCTCAAGCGCGGCATCGCGTCCGGCTTCTGCCGCTTCCAGCGCCACATCATTTGCGCGCACCGAGGCGCCGACCCGCGTCAGGGTGGCATTGAAAATATCCTGAAATCCGCCGGAAAAATCGCCGTCCACATTGGCTTGTTGCAAGGCAATCAACGCATTGATATTGGTCGCATCGCCGGTTGCACCATCATTGTCGAGAATGTGGAACACATCATTTTCAACCGCTTGGCCGACAAGCTGTATCTCGAAATCGGCATAGCGCGCCTGACCATTGTCATCGAGCAGGCGGGTCGCCAGCGAATGACCGGTCGCCGCATCAATAATCTCAATTTTTGAGCCGCTGGCATCACTGACCAGAATATCCAATTCAACGGGCATATTGACCGGCGGCGCGATATCATAGGCGGCGGATAATTTGCGCGCACCGCCACCATTGACCAGCACAATCAAATCCTCATTCGGCAAATCGGTCAGCGTAATGCGTTGCTCGGCAACACTATCGGCGGATGCGGTGAGCTGAACCGGCGTATTGGCCTGACCGATAATGTCAATTTTATCGCCCTTCACCAGCAGGCCGACGCCTGCCGTTTTGAAACCCAGCGCATCGGCGTCAGCGCTGGCGGAAAGAGTTAGCGGGCCGGTATCGTCATCATAGGTAAAGCTCAGCCTGCCCTGCCCGCCATTGACGCCCGACCAGGCAACACTCAAGCCGGCGGGCAATTGGCTGGCATCCAATGTGCCATCGGCGGCAATATCAAGCTGGCCGGCGACACCGCCGAAAGAAAGCGTCAACGTGCGCGCGCCGCCCGCAACGGTAATATCTGTGCCGGTCAAGCGCTTGGTTGCAGCATCAAGCCCAAAACGCTGCGCCGCGTCCTCATTGCCATTCACGGCCACATTATCCGGCACGGAGAAATGCGCCGCGTTCAATGTCCCGCCGGAGGTGATTTGCAAATAGCCGTCACTGTCGAAAAACGCCCGCACACGCCCTACCTCGCCGCCGGAGACTGTGATTTCACCATCGCTCATGGTCAGGCGATAGGTTTCACCATCCAGCGCCACCCGCACACTGTCGCCCTCAACAGGTCGGTTAGCCTCGGCTATCGCGGTTTGACCAGTCATGGAGGCGGCAGGCGCCTGCGCGCGCAAGGCATTGGCCAGGGCCGCGCTGACTGAGGCGGCTGTCAATTCTGGTAATGTGCCGGTCGCAAGAGAAGCGGTGACATCGGCCAGACCGCCCGTGCGGGTCAGGCTGAGGCTGTAGCTACCCGAAGCCGCACTGGCGCGCAATTGCTCATTATCGGCAATATCGCCATCGGCTTGACCATTGACGTTAAAGCCCACTGTTTTAATTGTGCCATCGACATTATTGTCCAGCGTCACCAGACCGCCGGAAAACGGGTCAACAGCGCTGTCCACCAGACCATTGCCGTCATTAAAGGAAAAGCTGTCGCGCGACAAAAGCGTCACCGTGCCGCCAAAGCGCGCCGCGTCAAATGTGCTGACCCCATCATTGAAATTCAGGGCATTGCCAAGCAAATCTCCGCGGCGGCTGAGCAATTGCGCATCAAAAGCCGGTGTGCCGGATGTGATAACGGAAAACAGCATGTCATGGCCGTCTTCTTGCAACAGCACAATGCGGTCACCACCGGCGGTCAGCTCTGCTCGCACGCCGGTTTTCGATGTCGCCGTATTAAAAGCCTCGACCAGCCCGTTCAGATTATTCGGCGTGATTTCGGCGCGTATCAAGACCGGTTCATTATTGGCGCTTTCCAGATTAAGGCTGAATGTGCCGGAACCGGCAAATCCGGACAGCAAGACCCGCGTTTCGCTGACGGCCTGAATGCCCAATGGCGCCAGTGCTTCGTTCATTTTTCCCGCCGCAAAACCGGCTGACGACCCGGCTGGCACGGCGAAAGAGGCATTGCGCCCATTGGCGAGGTTGACGGCGACATTATAGCTGTCGGTCGCGCTGTCGGCCACCGCACCAGTGCTACCAATCGCAACCGGCGCAGCGCCGTCACCGCCAATATCAACTCTGTGCTGGCTGGACGCATTGGACAGAGTCAGCCCCATGCCGCGATAAGCACCATTATTGCCATTCAGCGTTTCGGCCCGATAGCTGGCCTGTGCCGAAAAGCCATTTGCCGTCGTCACGAAGTCGGTAATTTCAGTTGTGGTCAAGGGCATACCGGCAATATGGCGCCCCTCTCGGGTGAAAATGTGAATATCCGAGGCGGTGTCGGCAGCCGTCAGCCGCCCCGCCTCATTGCCGCCGCCATAGCTGATTTGCGTGCCGGTCGAAAAGTCGCCAATCGACGCGCTGACGGTGAGCGAGGAGCCACGCCCGCTTGAAAACAAGCCCAAATCAACCAGCGATTGGCCGCCCGCCGTGCGAATAGCACCGCTGTTGAGCGCCGCGCTTATCTCGCTGATATCTTCCCAACCCTCATCAACACCGGCGGAGGGAAATACGGTTCCATAAGCGAGGTCGAAATCATGTGTGCCATCATTGCCCGTGCCGGACAGCACCAAACGCAGGCTCGGCGCTTCATTGATTTGCGACAGGCTGACATCAAAACCAGCTGTCGCCTGCTGGCGGAAAGAACTGAGCTGGACATTTTGTACGCCTGCCGGAATGGCCGCTACCACCCCGTCGCGCAAAAAGGAAGTGGCATAGACCGGCGAGTCGCCATTGCGTAAAACCGCGTCAATGCTTGTCGGGCTTTGCGGCGCTTCCGGAGTGACTTTGCGAAGGCTGAGCTGCGCGTCGCTTTCATTGGCGACATCCTGCATCACGGACTGGGCGGCAGTCGCGGCAAAATCTTGCGGCCTTGTCAGCAAAAAGCTCATATTGGCCGCTGCGCCACGCACCGGGTCAAGTACCAGACTGTCGCCATTTTGCGGCGCACCGGACAGGGACAGGGTAAAACCGGAACCGCCATATTGGCCGACACCAAGATTGCGGAACTCTACATTTTCCGTCAGCGAGATCCAGCGATTATCCTTTTCGCGGAATACCAACTCAATGGGCTGGCGCGGCAGCGCCGATGGGTCGGTGACACTGACCTCGCTGACAGCTTCGCCGCGATTGGTATTGCCGGGGATAATCTGGAAACCGCTTGCCGAGAACATATCGCCGCCCGCCTGACCTTCCATTGTCAGACCGGCGCGGTGTTGGCTGTTCATTTCCTGCACCAGCACTGTTGCCAGATAATCAATCTCGCGCATGATTTCTGTGGTAAAGCCGAACGAATCCATCGCCCCGGCCACCACGCCTTTGGTCACTTGATTGGTGGTTGTGCCTGTGCCGTTTGAAATCACCGACATTTGCAGATTATCGCCACGGTCAAGCAATTGCAGGCTGTTGGCATTGGTCGCATTGACCAAATCCGGCCCGGCACCGGTTGAGCCGAGCTTGACATGCGCCGTGCCGCGACCGGAAAAATCGACCGTAATTTCGCTCAGCTTGGCAATGTCGGAAATCAGCCGGTCGCGCAAATCAAGCAGCGAATTGGGCGCGGAGCCGCTTTGGCCGGAAGATAATAGGCGGCCATTAACTTCGGCCAATTGCGTTGCCAGCATATTAACAGCGCTGATAGCATCATTGGCTTGTGTCTGCGCGCCGCGCCTTATCGCGCCCAATTGTTGTGCCAGGCTGACAAAACGGTCGGCCAAGGCTCGACCTTCTTCGACCGCAAGTTGGCGCGGCGGTATCGCCCCCGGTGCTGCCGATATATCCTGCAAACTGCTGAAAAAACGACCAATTTGGCTACCCAAATCAGCATCAGACGGCAGCAGTGTGTTTTCCACTTCCTGCATCAGCGTCAGCAAATTATTGACCCGCTGAAATTCGGCCGATGTCATATTGCTGCGACCCAACAAATAGGCGTCAAATGAACGACGGATATTTTCTACCCGCACACCAAGTCCGGCCTGGCTGGCGATACTGGTTATGCCACCTTGCGTTGCGGTGATTTCCTGCAAATCGGCAGCGCGGCGTTTATAGCTGTCATTGTTGATATTGGCGATATTCTGGCCGGTGACAGCCAGCGCCTGACGATAGCTTTCAACACCGCTTTTACCTATGTCGAACAGACTGGCCATGGCCTATTCCTTCGCCTGCTTGACCGGCATCAGCCCGTTACCGCCAGCAAGCCCGCCGCCGACACGCTGGCGCGTGCCATTGCCGCCCAATTGCTGCACCAGTGCCTCGGCAATGCCAAGGCTGGTGGTATCGGCCATTTTCTGGGCATATTCATCATCCAGCATGGAACGAAAAGTTTCATTGCCGCTGCCGCCAAATAATTCATCGGCCAGCTTGGTTTTGCGCGCCTGCTCCAGCATTTGTTTGACGAACAGGGCTTCAAATTGTTCGGCCACTGCACGCAATTCGCGCGCTTCGGCGTCTTTTTTCGCCTGTGCGATATCAGCTTCGGACAGCTTGCCTGAAAGCGCAAAAGCCGCCCCGAGGGCGGTTGCTTTTATCGGCAATGGCAGTTTTGCATCCATAATGTCCCTATATGACCACGAGTTCCGCCCGCAAGGCTCCGGAACGCCGCAAGGCCTCCAATATGGCCACCAAATCCGCCGGTGACGCACCCACCGCATTTATCGCATCCACAATGTCGGACAGCTCGACGCCGGGGTCGAAAATAAAGGCCGGTGACAATTCTTCCTCGACTTC
The DNA here is from genome assembly GCA_038123715.1 of Rhodobiaceae bacterium. Lineage (GTDB taxonomy): Bacteria > Pseudomonadota > Alphaproteobacteria > RS24 > RS24 > JAYPAN01. The sequence continues at coordinate 41,220 of JAYPAN010000012.1, forward strand.
AATATCAGTGCGCGGCGTCTCAACCGCCCCGCCCGGCACGGCAGCGATTTGATTGTCATTGCCGATAATCGCATCAACCGGTGTGACCGCCGTATCCTCATTCACCTTAACCGTCAGCGAGCCATGGGTGACGGCAGCCGGTGTCACGCGCACATCGCCGCCAATCACCACAGTGCCGGTGCGCGAATTAACAACCACTTTGGCAGCAGGCCGCGCCGGATCGACATCGATATTTTCCAAAATACCCATAAAGGCAACGCGCTGGGCGCGGTCTTCAGGTGCGTTGACGCGCACAGAAGTGGCATCAAGCGGCGTGGCAATCGGGTCGCCGATAAACTCATTTATCGCCTCGGCAACACGGGTCGCCGTGCTGAAATCACCCTGATGCAGATTGAACACCATATGGTCATTGTTCAAAAACGGCGTCTCAACCATGCGCTCAACCGACGCCCCGCGCGGGATACGCCCGACAGTCGGCACATTGACCACCAGTGAGGAGCCGTCACCGCCCTCAACACCAAGACCGCCAACCAGCAAATTACCCTGCGCCATTGCATAGGTTTCCCCATCAGCGCCCAGCAAAGGCGTCATCAGTAGCGTGCCGCCGCGCAAAGATTTCGCCTCACCCAAAGTCGAGACCGTTACATCGGTTGTTTGGCCAGGCTTCATAAAGGGCGGCAATTCCGCCGTAACCATAACTGCGGCGGCATTTTTACCCTTAATACCGGCGAGGCTGGTCGATTGACCAAATTGCGACACAATGGATTGTATCGTCTGCAAAGTCAGGCGCGTATTGCCATCGCCGGTACCGTTCAGTCCAACCACAATGCCATAGCCGACAAGCTGGTTGGATCGCACGCCTGCCAGCGAGGCTAAATCTTTTAACCGGTCAGCACGCACGGGCGCGGCAGTCATAAAACTCCCAACCAGCAAAAAGCAGACAATGAAACGGGTCATAATACTCCCCTAAAATGGTGACACAGTGCGCAGCAGCTTAGACAGCCAGCCCATGCGCCCGGTATCGGCAATATCACCTGCGCCGGTATAGTTGATTTCCGCATCGGCAATCTTCGACGACAGCACAACATTATCGGCCGAAATATCCTCAGGCCGGACAATTCCGCGCACGCGCACATATTCATTGCCATTATTCAGGGTCAGCATTTTCTGACCCATTATTTCAAGATTGCCATTGGCAAAAACCCGCACCACGCTGACCGACAAACGACCGGTAAACGTATTGGATTGCGATGCCTGACCGGTTCCGGCAAAGCTTTGCTCGGCCTGACCGCCCAGCGAATAATTCGAGAAGCGGTCATTATCAAACGGGATATTATTGATGGTAAAGCCATACTCATCTGACCGGCTGGTCGCTGTGCTTTGCGATTTACTGGCCGCAAAGGATTCGGTGAAAGCGACTGTCAGCAAATCACCGACCATGCGCGCGCGCTGGTCAGTGGTGAACAGGCCGGTTTTGGAATGGGCATTGAAAATTGCCCCGGTCGGATTGCCCTTTTGCATGGCCGGCACAATCGCCTCATATATCGGGTGAAACTCCGCACTTTTGCGGTTTTCAACATAGGTGCTGCACCCGCCGACCATCAGACTAGAAAGCGCAACCACTATGACAAAATTAAACTTGCAAGCCATGATAATCCCGGCGTTTAGAGGTTATTGGCAATGAAGCGCAGCATCTCATCGACGGACATGATCGCTTTTGAACTCACCTCATAGGCGCGCTGGGTCTCAATCATATCGACCAATTCCTGCACAACATTGACATTGGAGCTTTCCAGCGCACCCTGCACCAACTTACCGAAACCCTGCTCAAGCGGGTTGGCAATCACCGGCGGACCACTAGCATCGGTTTCAACAAGCATATTTTCACCAATTGGTTGAAGGCCCGCCAGATTGGTGAAATTGGCTAGGGTTAACTGGCCGATTTCTTCTGCCGCATTATTGGCACCAATCGTCACGCTGACATTGCCAGCCGCAGAAATATTAATGCTGGTGACGCCTTCCGGTATCTGGATTTCCGGCTGCACGACATAGCCGCTTGGCGTCGTCAGAACACCCTCTTCATTCCGCGACAGCGCCCCGCTGCGGGTATAGGCAATCCTTCCATCTGGCATCAAAACTTGAAAAAAGCCCGCTCCTTCAACCGCCAAATCAAGTGCGTTTTCCGTCATCACAAGACTGCCTTGAGTGTGCATTTTTTCGGTTGCTACAATGCGTGTGCCTGTGCCGATAGAGAAAGCCGAGGTTAGGTTAGTCTCTGCCGAAGTCTGTTCACCAGCAAAACGGCGCACCTGATACAATAATGACTCAAAATTGGCGCGTTCTTTTTTGAAGCCGGTTGTATTAACATTTGACAGATTGTTGGCAATGATTTGCATTCGTGTCTGTTGTGCGTTAAGGCCGGATTTGGCTACATGCATGGCGCTAGCAGTCATTTTTGTCTCCTGTCAAAAATCTTCACACTAAGATTGCAAGCCTTATGCCAAAGCCTGCAAAGCCGCATAAATCTCCCGAAAAAAGAACAAAAAAACAGGCCACATTGGACCTGTTTTCAAATGTGAAATCGCGCGTGATGTTGGTTAATTGGGCATGCGCAGCACGCTGGTGCCGGCCTCATCAATTTCCCTGGCGACGGAAATCATCCGCACATTCAATTCAAATGTGCGCTGACGTTGCATGTTTTCAATTAATTCCTGCACCGTGTTAACATTACTGCCCTCGAGATAGCCCTGAACCATGCGGGTTTCCTGATCAATTTCGGGAATACCGCCATCGCGCAAACGGATATGGCCGTCGGGGAATTTCTTCAAATCAGCATCTGTGGCCAATGTTGTGCCGATTTGTGCAATCTCTTCTAGCACGCCCGGCTCACCTTCCAACGGCTCAATGCTGACAAGCCCATCTTCTCCAACAACAAGCTCACGGTGCGGTGGCAAGACAATCGGCTGCAAACCATCATTGAGCAATATATTGCCTGCACCATCAATCAGTTGACCATCGGTGTTTATGCGAAAGTCACCGCGTCGGGACAAAGCTGCCCCCTCGCCGCTGACTGGTTCAATGACAAAGAATCCCGGGCCGGAAACAGAAATATCGGTCGGCTGCTCTGTGTAATCGAGATGCCCCGCCTCACGCGAAAAACGGTTCATGCCCGCACGAATTGAAAAAGCCCTTGTCTCGAACTCTTCGATCGCCGCCAGAAACCCTGTGCCGACTTCTTTAGGCTCAAGATCACGGCGGAAACCGGGCACTGTCGCATTGGCCAGATTATTGGAGCGAATAACATTGTCTTCCTGCGCGTACTGAATTGTATTCAGCGCGGTAAATATTAGTCTATCCATAATCCGTTCCTTCGTCCCTCAGCGACCCAGCGGCCTCGTGCATAAAGCTACATGCGGATGTTAATAATGGTCTGCGTCAGCGTTGTCGTAGTCTCAATCGCCTTGGCAGATGCCTGGAAGTTCCTTTGCGCGGTAATCAGATTCACCAATTCCTCAGTGATATCGACATTTGACCGTTCCAGCGAACCCGACAGAATGTTACCAAAGCCTTCCGACCCGGCCTCACCAACCTGCGGCGTGCCGGAAACAGCCGTTTCCACATAGGTCGCATTACCAATCTGTTTCAAACCGTTTTGGTTGTTAAAGTTGGCAATCACGATTTTCCCAAGCGGGTTGTTCTGACCATTTGTATAGTTGGCGCGAATTGTGCCGGACGCATCAATTTCCAGACCATCCAGACGACCGGATGTGAAACCATCCTGATTAACCGCGACAACCGAGAAAGGCTGGGCAAACTGGGTGGAAGCGGAGAAATCAATATCCAAGGCAATGGACACGCCTTCTTCCTGCTTCTCATAATGCACTTTATTGCGCGGGCTGACTAATGTACCTGTTTTGTCGAAAGTCAACTCGCCCTCATCGATATAAAGCGGGAAATAACCCTCTACCAAATTGGCCGGCGGCGATTCCACTACTTCACCTTCGGCATTCACATATAGAGCAACACCGTCTTTATTCGTCGCCTGCACCAAATTGAAGATTTGCGGTATAGAACCCACACCCAAAGGCACATCATCAAGGCCAAGTTTAGCGCTGCCATTTACCTTAATGGTCGAATTATTGCCGCGTGTGCCAGTGGTAAAGACGAAATTATTAAGGTCCGAATTATAATCAACCGTCACACCGCCGACCACTTTGCCGGTAACCGGGTCTTCAATCTGGTTGATACGCTCTTCCAGCGCTGAAGCCAATGTGGAGCCAACATAAGAGCCACCCGGCACGGTGATGATACCGCTAATGCCATCAACCGATACGTTAAAGATATTCTCACCAATCTGGCTCGAAAGGGTAAACACTTGCGACAAGTCTTCCTGCGCCGGTGTGCTGGTTGCCGTGGCCGGCAGAGAAGCTAGCCCACGACCATCAACGAAAATAATATCAGTCTTGGTTGCGCCGACCCCCATAAGTTGGTTGTCGCCCGAACCAATGGTGCGCTCAGTTAAGTCAAATGAGTCGTTGACCACGCTGCCATCAGCATCGGAAATACTGTAGCGACCAACCTGAATGTTTGAGGCACGCTGCTCAGTATCCACGCCAAGCGCCCCATCGGCGGCAATTCGTTCCCCCGTGCTACCACTCAGAAAACTGAATGTCTTGGTATCACTATTATATTCAACCTGAATTCCATAACGCTTATCGTTGAGCTGGATTTCTTCACCATCGGCAACCAATGTTTCAGCATTGAGAACCTGCCCGCCACGAATAAGCACGGTTGAGGAATCTTCTTCCGCTGGAATTCCAAGATTATTTGTCACATCAGCCGCTTCCGACCCGTATATTTCAAACGAGTTGAAATTGGGTTCGGTTCCAGTACCAAGGGTTGTCCGATCGACTTCGAATTGCAGCCGCTGCTCGAGATTATCATAAGTAACTGTTATTGGTGGGTTTTTTTCATCAACCCAGTCCGATGTTGTCGTCAAAGATGACAGACCAAGACTAGCCTTTGTGTCAATGTCATTACCACCATCATCGGTGAAAGACAAAACTTCATCACCTACCGCCAGAATACCGGCGGCGCTAGTAATGTCAGTGACTTCCTTATTAGTATATTTATGCTTTGCAGCCGAGGTTTCCCGCAGAATGATTTTCTTGCTGGAGAAATTATCCAAAGCACCTTCAAAAACATTATCAGCACCTTCGAAAAAGGCTTCCACCGTAGTGGATTCATCACTTAGTACATAAGCGGTCGTGCTGGTAATATCAAAACCAGTATCCGGCAGGCCGAGACCCGTTGTATTAATAGTTATAGAACCAGTGTTAACGTTGGAAATCTGGAAACTACGGCCGTTTAGAAAGGACGCATTGGCTTCAGTGAAGTTACCAGCAATCTGAATGGTTTCACCCGCTGTCAAGCCTGTTGTATTGGCGAGATTTACGGTCAGCGTATTTTGCGTCGCGTCGTAACGGATGGTATTGCCAGCGACAGCTGCCACCTGTTTCTGGTCATCATAGACTTTTAGACTTGGGCGTTCGCCGTAGAAGGAATAAACAAGGAATTTGTCATTTTCTGTCACCGAGCCCGGATTACCTGAATCGACATAGCTGTTTAATGTGCGATGTTCGAGATTAAAAATCTGTGTGTTCTCGAGAATATTGTCAATCTGGCTGCCGCTTGAACGGGCAAAAAGCTGACCTGTGTTGCCGAAGTTAAACGCACTTTGATTGGTAGCGTTGAGCGTGTCATTCGTATTGACAATAAACTGGTTCATCGCCTTGTTGATACGCGCCTGCGTATGCGCCAGAAATTGTTCGCGGGTAAAGTCAGGCGAAGCGCCGGACAAATCAATGCCCTCAATATCTGTTACATAGCTTTGACCAAGCAAGTCAACCGAAATGGCCGTGCCGGCCAATTCTTTCAAGCTTGAAGTCGTACCATCCGAATTCAACCGGCTCAGATTAATGTTAATCTCGTTGTCAACATTCTGGACAACTTGGATCTTCTTGTCATCGCCATAAGCCGAATTAATGGCGCGCTGCACCTCCACAGCCAAATCGGCCGCATTGTATGTGCCGGGGCGAATATCAATACTGACCGGGCGGTCGCCGTCATCAACATTTATCAGCAGGAAATCCTTGCCCCAATAAATATCATTGGCCGAACCGGCCTCGCGGGTCGATTTGAACTGCATCGGGTCAGTGACGATTTCAACAAGCCGGTCACCCTCATCGCCAAAGTCAAAGGCTGTTGCCTCACTCTGGATACGCGCCGGCTGGCTGTCCACCTTCTGTTGCAGGTCATCAAGCTTGTAAAGCGCGGAACCCTTCCCTTCGAGGAAGTAATTATCATCCGGCACGCTGGTTGTTTGAGCGCCGAAACGGTCAATAAATATCCGATTGCCCGCATCATCAACCGCCTTCACCAAATCCGGGTCGATAATCTTGTCACCAATCACCAAGCGCGTGTCATATTTATTGGTCGGGTCATCGGCCGAGGTTGTCTGCGTTTTGATGAAGTAAATCGTGGCAATGGTCGGATTACCCAAATCATCAAAGATTGTGATGGATGTTGAATTGGTGAATGTGTCCGGATTGTCCGGATTAAACGCATAGCCATCGGCAAATTGCGGCTTGTCAGTGACCACTTCAGAGTCAGCAGGCAAGTTCACGCCGAGCGAAATATTGGCTGTCGCTTGCGGGTCACCGGAAGTCACCGGCAATTGCAATGGCACGGCGCTGTCAAGGTCTTTGGCGGTCACGGAGCCGTCATCATTCACCGGATAGACCAGCAAGAACTGACCGGCTGAGTCCACCACATAACGGTCATTATTCACATTCAATGAACCG